>CAVWUS010000001.1:0-17545 GCA_963758235.1 uncultured Alicyclobacillaceae bacterium
CAAAGAAGAATTCAGCAAAGATGGCGACTGAAATGACAATTCCGGCAACCACAGGCAGATTGCGAAGAAAGACGGGATAGGCGTTCGGGAGCACATGTCGGTAGAATGCCCTGCGCCGGGATGTGCCTTTCGAAAGTGCAGTGGTGACATATTGCGCAGACTGTTCGTCATTGAGGTAGAGATACAAGACGCGCTCTGTAGAAACCGACGGCAGGGCCATCAGCGATCCGCCGGTACGACGGTATCGATGAAGCTTGGATCATGCGTATCAGGGAAGATTGGCAGTTCAATACCGAAGTGTTCGTAGAGATACAGGACGAGAATGGTCGTGATAATGACATACATATCGTCTGGAACAGATTCTAGCACGGTGAGGATCCCATTTGTAATCCCCTGAGCGATCCGATTGTGGATTTGGATTCGCCAAATCGACAGCAAAAAGCCACCGACTGAACCGAGTGTAGTGGCCAGAAGGACGAGCCGGGCTGAATACCAAATTCCGGGCGGATAGATCTCAAAGTAGTTTTGGAAGATCTCCTTTCCCACAATCGTATGGAACACAAGCGTTACGTTCTCGTTCACAGCACCAATAATTGAAGGGTTTCCACCATAGCATGCAAAGAAGAGAACTACGGCCAGCGCGACAATGTACTCTGCTGCAACACCAGCAAATTTGGACAATCGATCACCTTCAATTTTGACCCGTGATAGGAGATTTGCACAATATTTCTCCATTCGTTGGAACTCTTACATTCCTCCACGGTCGCTGAACTCGGCAATGGTCAGGCTAAAGTTGAATCAGATTTGAAGTAAAAACTGTATGGTTGGCATAGAGACTTAAGTGCACCCATAGGCGGCGTTGGAGGAGGGGACTGAATATGACACACATACATTGGGAAATCGACTCCGTATGCCCGCAGTGTGGAAACGTGAATCACGTCCGGGTTCGAGAGGGAGAGCGCGTTGTGCGGGTTCACTGCGAACACTGTACGCATGGATATGAGTACACGCACGTTGTGTACGAACACACTGTGGTTGAAGACTAACTGTATATTCACATTGATACGGCAAGGCAAGTAGCGGTGGATTCATTCCACCGCTATTTTTTTCGAGGTTCAATGTAATAGCCACAAGCGATAGCGAGTATATTGGTGTCTATTCGGCGATGATTGGGTGAATTTTGACAGAATAACCACCAGAATAGTATCTATTGCCTGATTTTTAAGCGGTTGCACCGAAAGCCTGGATAGTAACTGTCATGGTACTTAATCATCGCGCAGGTTCACCTGCACCCTAGGGATAACAACCATTGTGGTACTTATGCGGAAAACAGACTTTATCCAACCAAATCGTTTGAATTCACAGAATAAATGGGGTGGCCGAGGCATAAGGATTTTGGCAGAACGTTGATTCATAGACAGTCGACGGTCGACCGTCTACCATCTACCGTCGCCACGCCGATGATCCGAACAAGGAGACGAAGCTATGACCATTCAGCGGGCACAACCACTGGTTGTACAGGTTTATGAGCACCTACGGTCTGCAATCTTAACCGGCGAACTTGAACCAGGGGAAAAGATCAACGAAACACAGCTCGCGGCGCAGTTGAAAGTAAGCCGAAGTCCTGTCAGGGAAGCGATTCGCTTGTTGACCACAGAGCAGCTGCTGGTCGAAAAGGATGGCATGATTCAAGTCTTTAAGCCAAGTCTGGACGATTTTTTGGAGCTCTATGAAGTACGGCTGACAATTGAACCAGCTGTGGCTGCCAAAGCTGCAGCATGTGAAACGAATCAGGCGGTTATCGCTGTTTTAGCAAAAAATCTCGAGGATACACGCGCCTGTTTGGAAGGGGAAGCGTTCGGAACTGGTTCGATTAAATCACAGCTTCCACCACACAATTTGGGACCTCTCTGGAAACCAGCGGTTTGTACGAATTTTGGATAATATTTCGGATCTGATGCAGTACTACTGTCTCATTGTGCTCGGAATCAATCAGAAACAGACCAATATCTTACAGGAACATTCGGGAATCTACGAATCCATTGTACTGAACCAGCCAGATGCAGCGCGTCAGCGAATGCTATCGCATATTCAGCGCGATTTGGATGTCATTCAGTCGCAGGCTGGCGTATTACCAGCTTTGCGGTGAGTGAATAGATCTGCTGTTCTTCGGATGAGCGAGCACAGTTGAGGCTCTAACGAAAAAAGGGGGTAATCAGATGAGTAGCAAGCTGCAGTTTGGCGCGCTGGTCAGTATCGCCATGCTCGTTGCAAGCGCAGTCTCCGCCTGCGGATCGAGTGGGGGCAATGGAACAGGCAATTCCACGAGTTCGGTTACCATGTCATCGTCGGCTAGCGGCAGTGCTTCTGGCGTACTGAACATTGGCCTGGATGCATCGCCGGCAACGCTTGATCCGATGTTGTCCAGCGCACAGGTCGATCGCGATGTGATGATCAACATCTATGACACGCTCTTTGCTCTCACACCTCAGGGAAAAATTGTTCCGGACTTGGTATCCAGTTATTCCATCTCCAAGGATGGATTGACCTACACGTTCAATTTGCACAAAAACATCAAGTTTACGGATGGGACTCCGTTCAATGCGGCTGCAGTCAAGTTCAATCTCGAACGCGATCTGGGGCCGTCATCTGCCAGACGGTCTGAACTCAGTGCCATCAAGTCGATTGATACAGTGGGTCAATACACAGTGGTTTTGCATTTGTCCGAGCCATACAGTCCATTGCTCGGGGTGCTTACGGATCGGGCGGGGATGATGGTCTCACCTGCAGCTGTCAAGAAAGAAGGTTCAAACTATGCGACGGCACCGGTCGGAACAGGTCCATTTGAATTCAAGTCCGAGGTCACTGGCAGTTCGATTGACTTGGTTGCCAACAAGAACTACTGGAAGGGTGCGCCCAAATTGCAGGGCGTCGATTTCAAAATATTCACGGATCCGAACGTGGAACTGACCAATCTAGAGAGTGGTCAGGTGCAATTAATCGATACAGTGCCAGCGCAGCAGCTGAGATCCCTTGAGAGCAACTCGAATTTTACCGTTTCCAACAAACCTGGCCTAGGGTATGAGGGTATTTATTTGAATGTGAAACAAGCGCCGTTTACGAACATCTATCTGCGTCAGGCCATTGACGCGGCCATCAATCGCCAGACACTCGTCAATGTGGTCTTTAGGGGCGAAGCGTCTCCTGGATGGGGACCATTCAGTCCGGTTTCACCCGTTTACAACGCAGCACAGGGCGTACCGCCGACACCGAACGCGGCGAAAGTGAAACAGTTGCTGAAAGCGGGCGGTCAACCGAATGGATTTTCATTCACCCTCCAGGTCGCCAACAGCCCCGTTTCGGTCGAAATGGCACAGGTCATTCAGAGCATGTTGAAACAATACAACATCAACATGAAAATTCAGCAGCTCGACTTTGACACGCTGCTCTCGAACAACACCAGCCATTCGTTCCAGGCTCAACAGCTAGGCTGGTCCGGTCGTATCGATCCGGATGGCAACGTCTACAGCTTCTGGTATACGGGTGCGCCGGACAACGCATCCAGTTTCAGCGATCCGCTTGTCGACAAGCTGCTGAATCAAGCCCGTTCAGAGTCCAGCATGTCGGCGCGAAAACAAACCTACGAGCAGTTCATGAACGAGCTGCACAAGCAGGATCCGTACATCTTCCTGTACTTCCAAAACAATACGTACGCTTACAGCAATCAGCTGCACGGCTTTCAGTCTTACCCGGATGGGGTATTTCGGGTGTATCCGATGTCGCTCTCATAGTCATACCATCGATTCTGATTTCCCAGGTGGCAGACAGTTGCCTGGGAAATCGAATTGAATCACAGGAGGGGAGCAAATGGCGTACGTACTTAAACGGGTTGTGCTGATGATCCCGGTGCTGTTTTTCATCAGTATCATCGTGTTCAGCCTGATTCACCTGATTCCAGGTAATCCCGCGCAGACGATTCTTGGACAAGATGCGACACCCTCCGCGGTCGCTGCACTGGAGGCGCAATTGGGGCTCAATCAGCCACTGCCTGTCCAATATTTCCAATGGATCAGCCACCTGTTCCATGGCAATTTAGGGTATTCGCTGCTGAATCACGAACCAATATCGGTGATGATTGCACAGCGCTTGCCGGTAACGGTCGAACTGGCTATCGGAACGGTGATTGTCGCTATTCTGATTGCGTTTCCGCTCGGAATTCTGGCGACCGCGTACCGGGGAAAGTGGGCGGATATCGCAGCGCTGTTTGCCTCAACGGTGGGGCTGGCGGTTCCACCATTTTGGATTGGGCTCTTGTTCCTTCTGTTCTTCACGGTTAAAATCCACCTGTTTCCTTCGTCCGGCTATGTACCCGTCTGGCAAAATATCGGTCAGAACCTCAGCAGCATGATTCTTCCTGTGGTTGCGACCGGCATTCGCGAAGCTGCCGTGCTCTTGCGGATGCTGCGGGCAAGTCTGATGGAGGTTCTCGAAGCTGATTTCATCCGTACGGCCCGTGCAAAAGGCTTACGGGGGTGGGCTGTCATTGTCAACCACGCGTTGAAGAACGCACTCATACCGGTCATCACAACCGGCGGATTGCAAATTGCGGGTCTGTTAGGCGGGCTGGTCATCACGGAAACAATTTTCACGCTTCCGGGTTTTGGCTCCCTGCTTGTACAGAGCGTCTTCAGTCGTGACTATACGACCGTACAGGCATCAGCGCTGATTGCGGCACTGATTGTTGTGGTGGTCAACCTGGCGGTGGATGTCGCCTATGGATTGGCTGACCCCCGGATTCGTATGGACAGGGGGGAATCGTAACATGACCACTCCACAACCATCGCAGACCCGAACATCACTGATTGCAGTCAGACCGCGCCGCCGTGTCTTTCGCAGACTCTCGCACAATAGCGCGCTGTGGATTGGCTGCGCGATTGTCGTCATCATTTTGCTGGCAGGTATCCTCTCTCCTTGGTTGAGCCCATACAACGCCAACGCAAACGACTATACAGCCGTCTTGCAAGCTCCCTCCATCCACCATTTATTCGGTACAGATGAACTGGGACGCGACGAGCTGGCACGGGTCTTGATTGGCGCCAGAACGTCGATGGTGGTTGCCGGCGGCTCGCTGGTTGTCGGTGTCATCATTGGCGTCCCGATTGGTCTCTATTTCCGGCTATTACAGAGGCATAGCCGATGAATGGTTCATCATGCGGTTCATTGATGCCTTGCAGGCGTTTCCGTTTCTCATTCTGGCGCTCGTACTGGCAGCGATGTTGGGCCCCGGTGCCGGAAATGCGATGATCGCCATAGGCATTGGCTACATCCCGCTCTTCGCCCGTATTGTACGCGGACAGGTGCTGGCCGAACTGGAGAAGGAATTTATCGCAGCTGCGCGAATGGTTGGTGCGAAGGACGGGTACATCATGTGGCGCCATATCCTGCCCAACATCCTGACGCCACTCATTATTCAGGCAAGTATGGCCATGGCTTCCGGCATTGTCGCGGAAGCGAGCCTCAGTTATCTTGGCCTCGGCGTTCAGCCGCCAACGGCGAGTTGGGGCTCTATGCTTCGGGATGCACAGGGGTATCTGGGCCAGGCACCATGGCTGGTAATATTCCCAGGTGTCTCTCTGGCGCTTGCTGTGCTCGGATTTAATTTGCTAGGTGACGGTCTGCAAATCTGGCTCGATCCCCGTCAACGGAGGTAGCATCGTCCTGTCTGCATGAGAACAACGTTAACAGCCTACCGTCAGTTGAAAGGAGAATCGACTTGGAGTTTGATTCCTTGACATATCCCTATGCTTCTCGCCGGACGGTCGTCTACGCAAAGCGTGGTATGGTTGCTACCTGTCATCCCCTCGCCGCAGAGGCTGGTTTGTCTGTTCTCCGCCAAGGTGGAAATGCGATTGATGCGGCCGTGGCTACGGCTGCGGCTCTGACGGTCGTCGAACCAACCTCCAACGGGATCGGCGGTGATGCGTTCACTTTGATTTGTACGAATGGCAAGCTCTATGGCCTCAACGCCAGCCTGCCCCGCGCCGAGGCGGCTGACAATCGAGGCGCTGAAGCAATCTGGCGTCCACGAAATGCCGAC
Source organism: uncultured Alicyclobacillaceae bacterium (assembly GCA_963758235.1). Taxonomy (GTDB): domain Bacteria; phylum Bacillota; class Bacilli; order Alicyclobacillales; family Alicyclobacillaceae; genus CAVWUS01. The sequence goes on from CAVWUS010000001.1 coordinate 6,098, forward strand.
GCACGGTTTGCTACCTGTTACCGTTCCTGGTGCCCCCTCAGCGTGGGCAGCCGCGGTGAATCGCTTTGGTCGACTGAAACTGCAGGAGGTATTGGCGCCCGCCATCAGCCTGGCAAAAGATGGCCATCCAGTAGCGCCGACGGTTGCACATTACTGGAATTTGGCGGTGGGACGATTCAAAAGTCAGCTCAAGGGTGAAGAATATCGCGCTTGGTTTGAGACCTTTGCCCACAATGGGCGAGGTGCCGCAAGCGGGGGATATCGTTCATTTGCCCGATCATGCACGTACACTCACGGCTATCGCCAATTCACAAGCGCGCGACTTCTATGAGGGGGAACTTGCGGATCGAATCGATGCTTTTTCACGCGCGCACGATGGATTTATCCGTAAGGAAGATCTCGCAGCCTACCAGCCGGAATGGGTTGAACCGATCTCTGTATCGTACCGAGGGTACGATGTCTGGGAAATTCCGCCGAACGGGCAGGGGATTGTCGCCCTGATGGCACTGAATCTGCTCAGCGGATTTTCCTTCACTGAGAGAGAAACTTGGCTTACATATCACCGGCAAATCGAGGCAATCAAGCTCGCTTTCTCAGACGGCCTGCAGTATGTAACGGATCCGCACTCGATGGACGTATCTGTCACAGACTTACTCTCCACGGCGTACGCAGACGAACGCAGGAAATGGATATCGGATATGGCGATACAGCCGTCACCTGGTACACTGCCTGCGAGTGGTACGGTGTATTTATGTACAGCTGACGGGGATGGCAACATGGTTTCCTTCATCCAGAGCAACTATATGGGCTTTGGTTCTGGTCTCGTTGTACCAGGCACAGGGATTGCACTACAAAACCGAGGGCATACATTCTCGCTCAATCCTGCACATGCCAATGCACTGCAGCCAGGGAAGCGAACCTATCATACGATTATTCCCGGTTTCCTGACCAAGGACGGACAGCCAATCGGACCGTTTGGCGTCATGGGGGGATTCATGCAGCCGCAGGGACATGTACAGGTTGTCACCAATCTCATCGACTTTCACATGAATCCGCAAGCTGCGCTTGACGCACCCCGTTGGCAGTGAGCACCAGGGCAAAAAGGTTGTGCTCGAACGCAGTGTCCCTCATGATATTGCCGAGCGGCTTGCGCGGCAGGGGCATGAGATAGAGATCGCGAATGGATCGGGATCGTTCGGACGTGGTCAGATGATTGTCCGCCTCCCGAATGGTGCATTCGCAGCTGGGACAGAGCCGCGTGCTGATGGACAGATTGCAGTGTGGTAGCTTTCAGTGGAGAAGATCTGATATTGGGAGTGGAGAAATGATTGGAGCATCCGTTCGGAACGTCCCGCTGATTTTGTTGACGATGACCTCAGGATGTGTTGATGCAATTAGCTTTCTCGCGTTAGGGCAGGTCTTCACCGCAGCGATGACCGGCAATACGGTTTTGTTCGGTTTGTCCATTGCGCACGCTGGAGGGCTGTCCGCCGTTGGCTATTTGGTAGCCGTCCTGGGATTTGCTGCTGGAGCTGCGGGCGGCGCCATTTTTCTGAAACGCGTTCAAACAGAGACCGGCTGGAGTCCAATCATTACAGGTGCAATCGCGTTGGAATGGCTTGTACTGATTGTCTTCGGGGTCGTCGCGTCCATTTGGCCGACGACCACACCTTCAAGTATGGAATCACATTTGTTAATTCTACTCTTAGCCATTGCGATGGGCATTCAGGGAGTCACTGCGCGACGAATTGGGGTGAACGGCGTTACCACGACAGTCATCACCAGCACGCTGACTGGACTGATGGAATCAATTGTGTGGAACATCGGAGCCAGGTTTGGCTCTCGCTCGTTGACGCGCGTGGACGGGGTTTCATCCGTTGAGGAGAATGGGGCTAGGGTGGCCCCGGCCAAAAGCGTGAATACGCCCGTTCAGTCGCTCATCATGTGGACGACGGTAATTGTCTTTTACTCAGTCGGCGCCCTGCTCTGTGGTCTGCTCGAAGTTCATCGACACCTGCAGGCGATATGGCTGCCAGTCACTATCGTCTTCGCTGTCATCGTCACTGCGATGATTGCGAGAGTGAACATTACGGCGCGGCAGGCAGCGAAGTCGTGATCCGTTTCAATTGGACTTCCTGAGTTGCGACAACAGCTGGGGTAAGAATACGAGTGGCTTGCCGAGGGCTGTCAAATTAGGTGATTGATTAGAAATGCCGAGGTCAAGGATTTGCAGATTTGCTTGGTCAACGGTGAACGTGAGTACGCGCCCGGAAGGTTCTTTTTGCCCCGGCAGCGGTCTCGCGGAGTTGTAGGTTTGGCGCGAGGGATTGCTGGGCATGTTCGCGATCGATCAGTCACAACGACCTATGACTAAGATAGGTCATCTTCATTAGTCAGCCGAGGAATGGTTGTGCCGACAGTATCTAAGGAATACGACATTTCCTAAATTCGTAAATCTAGCCGATTTTTCCGTAGTTAAGGAAGATTACCTTCCTTACTCAGTAGCAGAATCGATTCACGAAAATTACGGGACGGGTGATGTCCTAGGTAGTGGGCTGCTGGCGACGTGGATTTGCGATCGAATCGATCGCTATGGTCGCCCAGTCCAACACGCATACCCGCCTTTATGCACAGAAGCTTTCGCACGACGTCTTACGACTACTGGGTTTCCGAGCAATCGTATTTACTTTGATTTTTGTCAGCCCGCGAATTTGTGGACGATCTCGAACGGTTTATGCCACTCGTGAATGGCAGAAACCTGAATACAGTCAAATAGACCACGGCTGCACCTAGCGCTGCGCCACCAATAATGGTCCAAAGGCCTCGACTTCTCATCTATGTCACCTCAGATTAAAGTATTTCCTGCGGTTCGTTTTCCATGTGCATACTCCGAATTCATTTGCGAAGCCTGCTTGACAGGGCGGGCATTTACTTTTATGATATCAATGTTAAACAGTATAATTATTTTGTCTATGAATGGTTAATTAATTAAATAGAAATGAGGAGTGGAGGATAGATGCCTCAAAACATCGAAGATTATACAGCTCGCTTCGATGAGGCCTTGTTTGTGACAATGCAAAACCTCGGACCGCAGCTCATCAAGCGTGCACACTTGGAGTTGACACCGGGGCAGGTTTTCATGCTGCATCTCATTCAACAGGAAGGCCAGTGCAGTCAGTCGAAGCTTGCTGAACATATGGAAGTGAGTCCAAGTGCCATCACGATTATGCTCGACCGATTAGAGAACCATGGGTATGTCGAGCGAAAACGTGACTCGAATGATCGGCGAGTGGTCATGTCCGAATTAACTTCGACCGGAACAGAGACGTTATTGCGCGTTATGCGCGTGCGTCAGCGACTCGTACAGCACTGTCTTTCCAAGTTGCCCGCTGAAGAACTGGATCGATTCATCAACACATTGGAACAGCTCGCAGACATCTCGGCTGCAATGGAAATTGAAAAGATACTGGAACAAGAGAAAGGTGTGGAGAGTTAGGATGGCTGAAGCAGTAGCACAGTCGACGAACCAAATAACGGGACAGCGCAAATGGTGGGCGCTGGCCACAGTCCTGTTAACGATGTTCTTTTCGTCAATGGACCAGACCGTCGTATCGACGGCGATGCCGACCATTATCGGTGATTTGAAAGGATTTAGCTTGTACGCCTGGGTGTTTACGGCGTACATGATGGCTTCTTCCGTGACGGTTCCGATTTACGGGAAACTGTCTGATGTGTTTGGCCGCAAACCGTTTTACCTGTTCGGATTGATTATGTTTGGGCTAGGTTCAGCCATTTCGGGCCAAGCGCACTCAATGATTGAACTGGTCTGGGCCCGGGCATTCCAGGGTATTGGTGCCGGCGCCATGATGAGTATGCCGCGTGCCACTGTCGGTGACATCTTTACGCCAAAAGAACGAGGCAAATGGATGGGCGTCATGATGGCTGTATTCGGTGTCTCCAGTATCATCGGTCCTGCGCTTGGCGGGTGGATCACGGACAGCTTCTCCTGGCGCTGGGTGTTTTACATTAACCTGCCGTTTGCTGTATTGGCCATTATCGGTGTGTTGTTCGCATTGCCACGTGTTCGTACGGATCATCAGGTTAAGATTGACTGGTTTGGTTCGGTTCTGCTGGTGATTGGCCTCATTCCGATTCTGCTCGGATTTACTTGGGCAGGTTCGAAATATGCGTGGGGATCGCCAACTGAATTGACACTGTTTATCGGCGGTGCGGTTGTGCTTGTACTGTTTATTTTATGGGAGAGCAAAGCGGCCGATCCCCTGCTCAACCCAGTGCTGTTTAAGAACCGCATTTTCAGCACTTCGCTCATCTTGGGGATTTTGGTTGGCATGACGATGTTCGGCAGCATTATGTTTCTGCCAGTCTACGTACAAGGCGTAATCGGTCTGAACGCGCAGAACAGCGGCTGGGTCATGTCGCCGATGATGATTGGCTTTATCGTGGGCAGTATGGTATCGGGTCAAGTCATGTCACGAACTGGCCGATACAAGTATCTGGCTTGGGTAAGCGGCGCTGTTATCGTCGTGGGATCGATACTGCTCAATCAAATGGGCGTAAATACCACGTGGACTACGGTCGTACTCAACATGATTGTCCTTGGGCTTGGAATCGGTTCGTTGATGCCGCTCATGAATAACGTAGTACAGAATGCGTTCCCATATCGAATGATGGGTACGGTGAACTCGACTCAGCAGTTTGTTGGCTCGCTGGGCGGCGTTATTGCTTCGCCGATCTTTGGCTCAATCCTGAACAAGGCGTTTACACACAAGCTGAGCAATACACTGCCTGCTTCATTGCAGCAGTTCAAGAGCAAGCTGGCAGGCATAAATCCACAGCAGCTGTTGACCAAACAGGCTCAGCAATCGATTCAAGCGCAGTTCAAGCCGTTCGGTGTCGCTGGTCAACACATGTATACGCAGTTGATGGATGCGGTCAAGACATCATTGACGTATGGCATTCAGCATCTGTTCGAAGTTGGCCTTGGTTTTGCGATTCTCTGCTTCATCGGTACGTTCTTCCTGCCGGAAGTGAAGCTGAAGGGGCATGAATACTTTCAGGAGGAAGTGGCCAGTACGGCCGAGTAGCCAGAATAGATAATGCTATACATTGAATAAGGTATAAATAGACGTCGGGGTTGACCTGAAAGCCGGAAGAACGGCCAAGGGCTCAACCTCTTTTATTTGTATCTGCCAGAAGCGTTAGTGCCTAAGTAAATTACAGATTGTAGCTTGGCTACAAGTATATTGGGCCTGTCCGGCACATGATATAGCTATGATTATATTGCGTCGTACGCGAGCCGTTCGCTGGGAGAGGGCAAGTAGACAGTCATGAGTACATCCTTTGAAACGGTTAACCCATATATAACACACTCTACCCCTGTGGATAACTTCACCCTCACAGTTTCAATTCCCCGCCCAGTAATAGAAACGGAGCAGCCCTAACGGGCTGCAAACATCGGTTCTCATAAGAGGGGAGATGATTTGCTCATCTCCCCCCTTGTCATCCCCCGCTGGCAAGGCCAAACTGAGCGCGGCTCACGCCGCCGCAACGAATATGGCTAGGGCGCCGCTCACGCGGCGCCAGCTCGGCAGGAAGAAGAGGCGGCAATTGACGCACCGCTTCCTACCCGCTATGACTCCTTTTCATGTCTTGCCCCCGCCGTCGCACGAAACGCAGCCCGTTCATGTACGACGACATTCCTGCCATCGACCCTGCCAACGAATACATCCCGCTGAAAACTTTTATCGTCGATTTGTCACTGCTGCCCGCCCTCGGACCGCGCCTCTTGCTCGATGGACACGAACGCAAGAACAATGGGCAATTCAATTACCTGGACGGCCCACCCGATTCCTCCGAGTCTTTTTCCCTGATCCTGCCCTTTGAGAAAGCCTCAACGGTCCCGGACAGCGAAGAAAGCCGCCGCCGGGATACGCCCGTGCTGCTCGACGGTCCCGGCATCCCCACTGGCTTTACCTTCGGCCTGATGGACATTGTAACCCATCCCTTTTGGTTCATGCTTCTGTACGATCTCGCTCTGGATAAAGAGCATCCGGCTGTGAGTTGGAACGTCAACGCCAACCTGATCAATCACTTCTATCCATCGCTGCACCAGCTTGCTTACGTGCTGACCATTGCTCATTTCAACGAGGAGCCGATTGACGACGTGCCATTGATAACATCGTCCTCTGGCCGGTCCGCTGGCCGGCCGAGGCGATCCGCGAGAACATCCAACGCCTGGCACAAAGCCGCGTGCCGACGCATTATGTCTGCGCCGAGCGTCCTATCATGGACGACCGCTATTGCCTTCACGAACGGCGCGCGGAAGACGGCCAGCCCTTCAACCTGCTGGACCTTGCCGAACACATGACCCAAGCAACGGGCTAATATGCCCCGCGCTTTATACGCCGCCGCCGGCCTGTGTTGCTAGACAGATGGTTTGTCCACCTTGCCACTATGGAGGAATCTTGGGATGGGCTTCGCATCGCGTGGAGCCTGCGGGTGCAAGTCCTGGGGCGATGGGAGGCAGGACTCGCACCCTCTCCACGCGATGCCGGGATGCCGATCAGACGCGTAAGGCTTTACAGCAGCGTCTGGCTGCGCTATAGCCGCCAGACCACTGAAGCATCAGGAAGCGCCGATGGCAGCCAAACGCAAGCCCGCCGAACAGCCGCAAGAGCCCGAATGGAAACCCGGCACACAGCTGGCGAGGCGCTGGAAAGCCAATGAAGCATTTCCATCGCCGGCGAAGCGCTGCCCAGCGCCAGCCTGACAAGCTTGAGCTGGCAAGCACAAGCTGCACGCATGCAGGAGACCAACAAGATTGCGTTCGAATTCCGCGACGATCTAGCGCGCATCGAGGACGAGCTGACAAAGTTCAAATACACGCCGGCCGAGCTGGAATACCTCCTGGAGCCCAAGGGCGTCAAAGGCATCCCCGGCTTTTCCTTCCAGGACATCGAGCGGCAGAAGCAGTACGTCAACTTCCTGACCGCTCAGCGCTCGCCCGCCGCCGGCCACGCCGACGCCCAGGAGCAGCGCCGCGACCAGGACGGCGGCCCGCAGATCGGCTAACCGCCGCTGCTCCGCTCTCAAGCGAGCGGCCTGACCGTTTCGGCGAGGATAACCGCATGGGACTGCTGCACGACCTCGACGACGGCAAGAAACGCGAGATCACCCAGGACGATTACGACTGGTTCCTGGAATGCCTGCCGCCGGTGGCGATGGTGTTCCGCTGGAACAACGAGCGCTGGCATTTCGGTTTCGCGGAAGGCTACGACTATGTTTACGCCTTCAAAAAACAAGGCGACCGCTATTACGCGCAGAAAACCGACCTGCTCAATCCTTACGAATGCGGCGTGTCGCTCAAGGACCAGCTCGACGGCAAAGCCCCGCATCTGAAAGAGCAGAAGGAAGCCATGCGCGCCGCGTCCTGGATTCCCGCCTGGGTCAGGATCGGCAAGCAGAATCCCTTCATCCGCCAGGCCGACGACCCGCCGTTCAACACGCTCTCGTTCCACGCCTGCGTCAGCGACGACGAGATGCTCGACAAGTTCGAGCACGGCAACTGGTGCTTGGGCCAGGCTTTTTACCGCCGCGATCTTTGCTTCATTCAGCAAAGCCAAGGCGGCGACGAATGGCTAGTCATCAAGCAGGACACGCCCTTCGAGAGCATCAGCTTCGGCCGCATCATCCGCGACCAAGGCCGCCAAGCCGCCCAGGCGCTGCTCGACCGCCTGCGCACCGCCAGCGTCGAGCGGTGCCGCGACCTGGACGTATTAGCGACCCGCCATGCACGAAAGCCTCCCACCCGCCTTACGTCAATGGACCATCGCTCAGGCCGACCGCATGGGTCTGCCCGGCCCCGACGATTACATTCTGCTGTTGCTTCGTCTCGAAAAGCAGCGCCAGGACATTGGCTATCAGGACACGAGCAGGGCAGGGGAAACCACGCCGGCTGTGAGCGACTGACGATGGCCCTGTCAAGGCAGGAAGCCGGCAGCAAGTGCGGCAAAGAGACGCTTCGCCGGTATGGCTATCTCTATATGAAAGAGCTGGGCAAGCGCGGCATCCGCGCCACGGCTAATCGGCACTTCGGCGGATCCATTGACGACTGCATGGCCTACCTACGTAAGAAGGTGCCGAGCTGCAGATTGCCGCTCTGGCCGATAGCGAGGGCATGACCTGCGTGGAGGTCCCCATTCTCTTGGATCCGGAGTCCGACCCGTTCTTTGATGAACCCGCCACGACATGGCGACAGCGCCTGGCCAATGGCAAAGCGAGGGTACGAGCCCGATAGCCGCTTAGCGTAGCAGATGCGGGAGGAAGCAAGCCGCTGTCCTCTTTTACTTGGAGGCAGTGTCTGCCGTCCCGCTTTTCGCAGTGACAGCCAGGTTGGCGAGATCCTTGAGAAGGACGTTAATCATGCCGATAATTGCTTCTGCTTCGGACCACGGCGGATTCACGTTATGGGTGCGCATATTTGTTGCGGGCGACCCCGTAGAGGCCGGCAAGCAAATCTCGATAAGCTCGAAGCGTTGCGTCGTCTATCCTGCCGGCAAGCATTCCCTTACTGCCGAAAACTTGGTTCACGAGGACAGCGCCGTCGCTGTCCCGGTTTCCGCCGAACAGCTTTACGAGCCGATCCTTTAGGATTACGAATCCTTTGCGCACCGCCGAGTCGTTCTCCTGACGCATGAGGAGGCCGGCAATTGCATCATCCAGTTCCCTGTCAACGTGGCAAGGGTCTTTGCACCATTTGCGAAACGCTGCTTCGATCTCCGTGATGTCTCGCTCGCAGATGTCACGGAAGTCCTCCGCGCTGCCCTGGAGGAAATTCCTCTTGATGTTGGTCTCGATCCAGCCCAGGTGCCGGGCGAAGTTGCCAGCGCCTTTGACACAGGCGGGGAGAATCTGTTCCAGATTTCCGTGTAAGCTTTTGAGCGTTTCAACGTCATGGAGAATATCTTCCGCGCTCACGTTTGCAAGATACTTCTGCCTCAGCTTCAGCGAGCACTCCCTGAGTTGGTCGATTGCGTCTCGCACCCGATAATCGTAGAGCACCATCGCTCATCCCCCGTTGATATTCATGAACACGCCTCGGCGTACGCGCTCGGCCCCATGAGCGTCGTCGCAAGTGAATCTTAGCGTCCGGTTTCTAACTCCCTCCGCGATCACCCCTTGATACGGCCGAGGCCAGCTATAATGGCTGAAGCAGAAGTTGAAAAAGTTGGCAAAGCGCGAAGAGATATGATGATTCCCAACGAAATCCGCGAAACGACGAGAACAGATCCGATAGGGAGGTGCATCTACTGCGGCGGCCGCAAGGGGCTATTGGATGAGCACATCATCCCGTATGGGCTTGGCGGGAATCTCGTCTTGCCGGAAGCGAGCTGCAAAGATCTGCGCCAGGATCACTAGCCTGTTTGAGCGGCGGGTTCTTCGTGGATTTATGCTGGCAGCGAGAGCCGTGGCCAGATTGCCGACGCGGCGCCCCAAGGACCGTCCAAAGTCGCTACGAATGGATGTCGGAGACCAGGACAATCTGAACGGGGTGGAGCTGCCCATCGACTCTTTCCCAGCGTTGCTCCAGCTTCCCCTTCTTCCAATCCCCTCATTTCTGACTGGGCAGCAATTCAAGAAAGGAGTGGACATCTGCGGCTTGGATACTATCAGCTTCGGTAAGGACCCGCGGCAAGCCGCAAGAGAACTTGGCGTCACGACGGTCCAGCAAACATGCAATTTCGATGCAACGAGTTTCATCCGGTTGCTGGCAAAGATCGGGTATGGGTTTGCGGTCGCGCAAGCCGGGCCATTTCCGCTCGAAGAGGTGCCAGTCCTGCCTTTGATCCTCGGCAGCGCGGATGACGGAAGTACCTGGGTCGGTTCAGCAGATTTTCAGACAGAAATGGAGCGAAGAGGCGCTCTGCATGTAATGTGCCTCCTGCCTCCTCTCCAATCGACTGCTGACGCGCATGATAAGGTGCTGGTTGTGAGGATCAAACTGTTCGCCGGCTCTGGTGCAACCGGCTACGAAGTGGTGGTCCGACGATTTTCGGCAGACTAAGATGCTTCGGCGGCACACATAATCGGGGAAGGCACAAGCCGCACGTGCAGGGAAAACTTTGCACTAAACGACGTATGACGCATGCTCTTGTCCCGAGGCGACTACGCGACCCACCTTACAAACGGGCTATTCACGGCCCTCTTCGCGGCCGATAGTCACGCGGGTCCAGGCACAGGTCATATGTCGCCCGGTCGATCCGCAGCCAATCGGTCTTGTTGATGCCGCCGTGTTCCGCGTCGTCGGACTAAACGGAAACGCCGACGCCAGCTTGATCCACCGCCCTTGTTCCCGCGCGATCAGCCGTACTTCGTCGGCCGCCTCCGACAGGTCTTGGTCCTGGCTGAAGATCACCCCTACGTCGTACTGGTTGCGCGCCGCCAGGCGGATGACATCGATGGCGATTCGCACGTCGATGCCTTTCTCCTCGCCGACCAGGAAGGTATGCACATGCCCGCCTGGCAACCGCACCGTCTTGTTGCGATAACGCAAAGGCCGCGAGAAGACGTGCACGCCCTGGTGCCCCATCGTGCCCAGCTTGGCTACCCAGAAATAATTCCAGAACGCATTGTCCGCCGCGTTGGGCACTCCGGTATAGAAGCGCACCTGCTCCAGGGTCCAGCCCTGCCTGCGCACATCGCAGCGGCCAACGCGGCCGCATCGTAGTTAGGGTAGAGATAACCGAAGGCTTCGCGGGAGGAATGGAAGAGGTTTTGCCCATCCATGAAAGCAATGGCCCGCTTGCGGGCCGGCGCGGCAACCATCCTGGTTATGCCTCATAAAAAGATAACCCCGTTTGAAGGGCCTTACGGCACGACAAACGGGGAGCAAGTATGTTCTCATTATCGGCCATTTCCCGGCGGCAGTCAAGCCCTGTGTGAACAACAGCACGAGCAGGAAAGGCACCGCTGGCTGATCCAACCCGATAGTCAGCCGAACGGCAGGAAGAGGCTTTGCCCATCCATGAAGGCCTCACGGCACGACCAACGGTCCACTTTCTTTGATGATCCGTAGCTCGGTGCGGCAGAGATTGTGGCAGAGAAGCCATTGAAAATGCTGAAAAAACACCGTAAAATCTGTACAGGCACGCCGAGTCCCGAAGGTTCTTTCTGCTATCGTAAGTCGCTATGCGGATGAGAGTTGCGGAATACTTGGAAATGATTGCCGACGCGACTTTTAATCCGTAGGTGGAGGGTTCGAGCCCTCCGCCTTCAATCACGAAAGCCATAAGCCGCAAAGACTTATGGCTTTCTTTATGCGCCGGCTCGGAGCGGATGTTCACTATATTTTGGCATCATTTTATGGGTTTGAGCAGGAATTCTGTACGGATTCTGTACGGAGAGTGCCAGGTAGCACGAGCCTAACAG
>CAVWUS010000002.1:0-42503 GCA_963758235.1 uncultured Alicyclobacillaceae bacterium
ATATGCTGATACGCTCTATCAAGTCGGCGCCCTTGCGGCATTTACTAGGGCGGAGGGGACACGATTGCAACATGTGAAACCGCACGGTGCGCTCTATCATCTGCTTGCCAACGATGAAATCCTGGCGCGCGCTTTTGCTCATGCGCTCCGAGCGCTCGATCCGAGCCTTATCGTGGTTGGTCCGCCGAACAGTTTACTCTTGAAGGAAGCCGCCAATCAGGGGCTTCGCGTGGCGCGGGAAGGATTTGCGGATCGGCTTTACCGGGCGGATGGGTCGCTGGCTCCGCGGTCACAGGTTCATAGTGTCCATCGCGATCGCGATCAGGTGTTGACGCAGGCAGTCGCCTTGGCACAGGGGCAGCCATTTCCAGGCGAAGGCGGTGTTCACGTTCAGATTGAGGTGGATACGCTCTGTCTGCATAGCGATACGCCGAACGCCGCGGTGCTGGCACGGACCATCAAAGAGGCACTCGGGCAGAGTGACGTTGCAGTCAGACCGCTCGTTTGAGTGGTCTGCTTGGGTGGTGCACGGTCACCAGGAAATCTACCTTTGCTCGCAAATTCTAATGACAGTACGTGCCTCAATTCCAATTTTCATAGTATACTGTGAATAAGCGTCGATTCTTGGCGCTGACTGCTGAAATCAACTGATCTGGGGTGATCCGCCTGCAGAGACAACGTACGGTCTGGACAACCATTGCAGTTGGTGTCGCCGTAGCGGCTGCTGTCACTGGACTGACTTTGGGGCAGCGTGCACGTCAGCCAGACAATACGTCGCTGCAGCAGCAGGTCTTGGCGATTGCGGCAAAACTGCGCGTACCTTCTGAACACGATACCATGACTGCGGCCAATTCACCGGAACCGCTGGCGCAGCATATGCGCTATCAAATCCAGGAGGATCTGCTGAGCGGTCAGACAGAGGCAGTGATTCTGCAGGAAATGCAGAAACAGTATGGTCAAGATGTGCTCGCGGCGCCTGCCGATCGAGGCGTAGGCAAGTTCGTTTGGTGGCTCCCGTTGGCAGCATTGGTCATTTTGCTATTCTCGACAATGGCATACCTGCGAAAGGGCAAATCGTCGAAACAGGTCGACCTCAAGCAGCCGACGAGTATAGCTGCACGGGACAGTGAAGATGTCCGTGCAGAGGTAAGCAGTCGCCTGCAAGATTTTCTCTAGGGTGTACGAGTGGGGAGCGAGAACATATGTCTACACGTGTCAAGCTGATGACGGCACTGGGAATCGTCGTCGTTATTCTCATCGCCCTGATTTGGACAGCAGTTGTCCATGCGTCTACATACTATCTGACGGTCAGTGAACTGAAGCAGGAAGGACAGTCCGCCATCGGCAAGCAGACCACGGTGAGCGGTGACATCATCGGTTCTTCCGTGAATTGGAATCCATCGCAGAGTACCCTTGATTTCACCGTTAAGGATACGTCGGGGAGTGCAGCGATTCCAGTTGTCTTTCACGGGGCGAAACCGGACGATTTCTCCAATGACTGGCCCGTTGTGGTTACCGGTACGCTGCAAAAGAACGGAGCGTTTCGCGCGCAGCAGCTGCTGGTGAAATGTCCGTCAAAATATCAGTCACAGCCGCAGACGAGAAAATATACGGCTTCATAAGCCTGCTCTTAATCGGACCCGCAATTGAATGCAAACCGCTCGGCTGAATGCCGAGTTGATTTGTAACAGGAGGTCAGCACTTGCTCGCAGGAACAATTGGCCAGATCGCTGTTCGCTGTTTACTCGCTGTCATCCTCATTTCAATCATCGTGCACGCAGTCGCCATCCGGAAGGGGACGCCCCGGCCCGGCAGTTGAGCCGCATGGCGATGGCAGTTCAATTCCTGTTTGGGCTCATCGCGTCCGTAATGCTGGCGTATTTGCTGATCACGGAAAACCTCTGGTACCCATACGTCGCAGAATATACTGGGACGGGGCTGCCGCTCATCTACCGCATTGCAGCTTTTTGGGGTGGAAATGCAGGTTCGCTGTTGCTCTGGACGCTCATTCTTGGCCTCTACGGCACGGTTACCGCATTTTCACGACATGAAGACAGCGCCCGGATGATTCCCATTGTCTCCATGATACTCTCGCTCGTCTCTCTGTTTTATACCGGCATCATCAACTTTACAGCCGATCCGTTTACCCGCTCGGCGCAGCCCGCGGCGGCAGGCAACGGTCTCAATCCACTGCTTCAGAATCCTGGCATGACCGTGCATCCAGTCAATGTCTACCTCGGCTTCGTCGGTTTTACCGTACCATTTGCCTACGCCATGGCTGGGTTGCTCCTGAACAAGACAGATGCGACCTGGATTCGCGTGACGCGGCGCTGGACACTCATTTCCTGGCTGTTTTTAAGCATCGGGATCGTCTATGGCGCCCATTGGTCGTATGAGGAACTTGGCTGGGGCGGCTATTGGGCTTGGGATCCGGTGGAGAACGCCAGTCTGCTTCCATGGCTCACGGCTACCGCATTTCTGCATTCCGCCATTGTTCAGGAAAAGAAAGGAATGCTGAAGGTCTGGAACATCGTGTTGGTCACGCTCACGTTCCTGCTTACCATACTCGGCACGTTCTTGACTCGCAGCGGTGTATTGTGGAGTATCCACGCATTTGCCGATGGTCCGATGGGAACCTATTTTGGCACATTTTTGGCCGTGTTTACCGTTGCGTCGGCTTTGCTCATCATCTGGCGCGCACCTACCCTCAAGGCAGATCGCAGGTTTGAAGCGGTGGTCTCAAAGGAATCTGGCTTTATGCTGAACAACGTACTCTTTCTGGCCAGCACGTTTGCCGTGTTGTGGGGAACCGTGTTTCCGCTCATCTCTGAGGGTCTGACTGGGAACAAGCTGATGGTTTCCGCGCCGTTCTATAACGCGGTTAACCTGCCTTTGGCGGTCTGTATCCTGCTGCTGATGGGCGTGGGTCCCGTCATCGCCTGGCGGCGGTCCACGATGAAGAGTATCCTGACGGCTGTTGGTCTGCCGCTTCTGGTATCAATCGGCCTTGGCATCGCCGCAGCCGGCTGGCTGCGATTCCAGTTTCACCACACGGCCTTGCTCAGTACAGTTGCACTGATTGGCGCGTTTTTCGTGATACTCACTGTTATCCTGGAATTTGTACGCTCGGTGCAGGCGCGCGTTCAATTGACCAAGGAAACGTGGTGGCTCAGTTTTGCGCGCCTGGTTGGGAAGAACAGGCGACGCTATGGCGGATACGTCGTACATTTTGCGATTGCTTTGATGGCCATTGGTATAGCAGGCTCTGGCGCCTATCATGTCGATCTGGAACAGCAGCTGTCGCCGGGACAGTCGACACGAATTGGCAGCTTTCAAGTCGAATTTCTGGGCGTTGGCGTGAAAAACGTGCCTGGCGGCGAGCAGATGTATGCCAACCTGGCTGTCGCCAAGAATGGACGGGCTATCGGTGTTCTTCAGCCAGCAGCCGATTTTTATAACAACGGCCAGCAGCCGAGCACGGACGTGGCCCTGTACAGCCGTCCACTGCAAGATCTCTATGTTGTGATGCTGGGAACGGCGAATCAGGACCAGGCTGTATTCGACCTGCATATCAATCCGATGGTGCAGTTCATTTGGTTCGGCGGTTATCTGTTCATCCTGGGAACCGTCGTCAGTTTATGGCCGACTGCCCTGCGCAAACCGAAAAACGCTGTTGTCGCGTACGAGAGTGAACTGGATGACGCAGTCTATCTGGAATTGGCTGAACTGGAATACGATTTCAAGATGGACAAGCTGGACGAGGCGACCTATCATGCAAGCCGCCGGGAACTCCTGGCACGAGCGCGTGACACAGAGGCCGATCGCGCTCGGTTGCGGAAGCGCATTCTTCTCGAAATCGACCGCGACGCTGCAGAGCCGGGGGTGAACGGATGAGGACGCGCCTGTATCCACGTTTACGTATGGCATTGGCGCTGGCAACAGCGGCAGCCGGGTATGCTGTTTTCTTCCATACACCTGTACTGGCTGCAAGCGAGCCGAAGGGCGTCGCCGTTGCAGCGGAAAATCTGTTCGTGCTGCCGGCACCAGCGGTACATAAAGTCGAACTGATTGACCAGCTGTCCGTGAAGAACACCACAGCATCTGTCCAATCATTGAATGTGGCGCTGCCAAACGGCGCGTCTGACGTGACCGTGAACGGGACAGCGGCAACCGGCGAGGTATTCTCCAACCAGCAGGTCATGTTGAATCGTGCGCTTCCAGCAGGCAAGACCACGTCGGTTACGTTAACTTGGACACTTCCATTGTCGAGCCAGCAGGATGCACAGTTTACGCTTCATGCCAACTACCCGGTGTATACGGCAAACGTCTACATGCCGATCGGTAACAATGCACTGTCAGCCGAGAATCTGTTGACCACCACCCAGACTGTGACCGTGAGCGGTACAAAGTTTCGTGAGTTCACCAGGCTCGGAATCCCGGCAGGGGATGACTGGACAATGTCGGTTCAAATGCTGCCGAGCGCGTCCGCTGCGCCGACAACAGGCGGTCTGAACGTCATCGGGTCCCATCCAGGCAGTACTGGCAGCTCGTTTGAAGCCATCGCAAATCTGATGATCATCGCACTCATTCTGGTCATTGGTCTGCTGAGCATACGCGCTACGCAGTGGGGGCAGGGACAAAAGCGCAAGAGCGCTGAGGAAGCACTGCTGGATGGCTTGGTCGCGCTGCATCGTCAATATGAGCTCGGCATGTTGGATGAGCCGGAATTTGCGCGGCGAGACAGCCAGATGAAAGACAGACTGAAAATGCTTCGCAGGAGGGCCAGTAACTTTGCTGAGCCTAGCAGCGGTGTCCAAATCTTTTGATTATCGGCCCGTCTTGCAGCACGTTGATTTATCGCTCGTACCTGGTCGCTTCTACGCACTTCGCGCCCCGAACGGATCGGGCAAAACGACACTGCTGCAACTGATGGCGGGGCTGATCAAACCTACGGAAGGCAATGTACTATGGGCTGGAAGGCCACTGAGAACACGCGAACGTAGGCATCTCGGCGCAGTCTTCCAAGCTCCAATGGTATATGGTGACCTGTCGGCAACTGAAAATCTCGCGTTGTTCGCAAAGCTGTATGGACTTCATCGGCCGAAGCAGGTGGCGCTCGAATGGGTGCGGCGCGTTCGACTGGAGACGGCTTTAGAATTAAAAGCCCGCTCGTTGTCGAAAGGCATGCTGCAACGGCTTGCACTCGCCCGCAGTCTGTTGCACTCGCCGCAGCTGTTGTTGCTTGACGAGCCGTTTGACGGTCTCGACAGCGAATCCGTCGCGCTCGCCAAGCGGTTGGTTGCTGAGCGTCTGGATGCCGGTGCGACCATATTTATGGTCACGCACAATGACGCCGATTTGGAACAGGCAGACGACTGCCTGACAATCCGCCACGGCGGCGTGGTGCCACTGTGAACACGGTGAAGCGACTGTGGGCGCTGTTCGTGATTAACGTGAAGATAGAATTTCGCGCCAAACAGTTTCTCCTGACAACGATTACCTTTGGAATATTGTTAGTGTTCATCCTAGGCATTGCGCTCGATGCCGCACAAAATGTTCAGACACTGTGGAGCGCCGGTCTGCTCTGGCTCGTCATTTTCTTTACGACGGCCATCGGCATGACGAGGCATGATGCGAAGGAGCGTGAGTTTGGCGTCGGACAAGCGCTGTTGATGGCGCCCTCCGATCAGAGCCTGATTTATTACGGTAAGTGGCTGAGTACGGCGATGTTCGCTCTGGTCAGCGAAATCGCACAGCTGGCAGCATACTTCATCATCCTGAATCAGCCAGCGCCGGCCTATCTCGGCAGGTTTTGTTTCGTGCTGATTGTCGGTACGCTGAGTTTGACCGGAGTTGGCACCTTTCTCGTATCCATTGCTGCCAATAGCCAGATGCGGGATATTCTCGTGCCCATCCTCCTGTTTCCACTGGCCATCCCGCTGTTTCTCGCAGTAATTCGCCTCACGGCGGCGGCTTTGTCACCGGTACTTACGGCGTCGCTGGTGTGGGTAGAAGTCTTGTTTGGTTACTTGATTGTGTTTGCGGTTTTGCCGTGGCTGCTGTACGAGCTGTTACTGGAGGTGTAGGGAAGCATGCGTTTGAACAAGCTGTGGACGCCCGCGGTCATTTTGCTCGGTTTCATTGGTCTCTTGAACTTATATCTGGCGCTTATTTGGTCTCCACCTGAGGCACAGATGGGTAATCTCGTGCGAATCATGTATTTTCATGTATCGAGCGCATGGATTGCTTTTTTGGCCTGTTTCGTCTCGTTTGTCGGAGCCGTCATGTCGCTGGTACAGAAGAAGCACCGCATTGTCTGGGATCGCTATGCGGTGGCTTCGGCAGAAATTGGCGTGCTATTTACAAGTCTCACGCTCGTGTCCGGCTCGCTCTGGGCGAGGCCGATCTGGAATACGTGGTGGACATGGGATCCGCGCTTGACCACGACACTCATCTTGTGGTTTCTCTACGTTGGCTATTTGCTGCTTCGCGGCACGATTGAAAGTGTTGAGCGGCGGATACGGGCCAGTGCGATCTACGCGATCATCGCGTTTATTGATGTACCAATCATTCACGAATCCGTTACTTGGTGGCGTTCCATCCATCCGTCCGTGATTAATGAGACGGGCTTTAACATGCCAGGACCGATGGTCGTGGCGCTGCTGTTTGGATTTTTCACCTTTCTCTGCATCTATGCCGTACTGCTGCAGCTGCGCGTGCGTTACGAAGCAGGCCGTTATCAGTTGGCGATGCTGCGACAGCAGATCGTAGAAGTTCGTGCCACCATCGAAGGGAGCAGATGACAAGATGTTACAGGAAATGGGCTTTTTATGGGCTGCGGCCGCTGTGGTTTGGCTCGGAATTTTATCCTACGTCGCTGTGCTGCTCCGGCGCCAGTCGCGTCTGACAAAGGAAGTCGAACAGGTTTCCCTGATGCTGAAGGAAATGGCCGCAGCATCGGAGTCCGTTCAAGACAGCGACTGACGCAAGGCCTGCATGACGTTCGACCACGTCTGTGCACTCGAGAGATTTAGGGACCAAACGGAGATTCCAGCCAGGTCGTCGTTCTGAACCAGCGCCAGTTTCCGGTTCAGGGTGTCAATCGTTTCATACCAGGCTTCTTCGTAACCATCGCTTTTCTTGTATTTTGCATATGCCACGCCAAGCGCATTGTTCCACGATGTCGTGGCGTGGTATTTTGCTAGAATGGCACCGACGTTTGAATCAGGGATGGCTTCGCTGCTGACACTGCCATTGTTGTATACATGCCAGAAGCGGGCATACAAGGGCAATCCGAGGATGATTTTATCCGCCGGTACCCCCGTGTCGAGCAGGTCGTTCACGCCTTGGGTGACCCACGGTACATCGGCGACTGGACCTGGCGTCGGATCGCCCGCCCAATGTTCGTCATAGGCCATCAAGACGACATAGTCACTGGCCGCTGCAAGGCCGGCGTGAAAATACGCGGCATCATCCGCGAGAAACACGATATCTGTCGTGATGTCGACCGATACTTTGTCATGCAGGGGCTGCAGTGCTTGGTGAAGGCTGCTGACGAACGCCGTGAAATTTGCTTCGTCAGAACTCAGTACATTTTCGAAGTCGATATTGACGCCATCGACCTTGTCCCGCTTGCATGCGGCCACGATTTCATCAACAAGCTGCTGTCTACGTGTTGGGTTCGATACAACAAAATGGGTGAGACTCGCACTGAACTGATTGTCGAGCATGACCCAAACTTTCTTTCCGTGTGCGTGCGCATAGCTGACGACCGAAGGCTGTGCGCAATCGAGCAGGTGACCGGACGAACTGACCGTGTACCAGCCCGGGCTGATGACGTTGATGCCCGGATTCTCCTGCATCATGCGGATGGATGCCTGCGGACTGCTTAGTTGAATCCAGCCCATATTAATCTTCTTTGTCTTTTGCGCAAACGTTGAAATCGTCCCTAGCAGGTTCGTTTGTCCGCCTGTGTCCGACGGTTCTGCCGAGGCGGAGACGGGCAATTCGCCTTTCCAGCATCGAGATTGGCTGGATAAACGGTAGCGAAAATGTCTGCCCGACTGCCGTCCACAGATTGTGCACTGTGGGCACCGATCTGATCCTGATAGGTGCTTGTCCCAATCAGTTCACTCGTTTCCACATCCGTCAGGTGGCTGGCTTCGACGATAGCGGCAGAACTGCCGGCATTGCCGCCATACAAGAAACCCAACCCTGCGATACAACCGCCACATAGAAGTGCAGTTGAGACGACGCGTTTCAGCCAGCGGCGTACAGGTTCTGTCGATGGATGCGGCAAAGTAAATTCTCCTCCCGAAGCTTCATTCTTACCACTAGCCTATGAGTCCATTTGCTAGTTTAGAAGAATGTAGTGACTGATATGGGAGGGGCAATCGGGAAACGGACCGCCGCCCTTTGCATCAATCGCCGCGGAGCGGCTATAACTGCAGCGACATGGCGTGCAGGAGGTTGCTGAACAGCTGCATGGTCGTGACGGTGCCCACGCCACCCGGGGTAGGCGTGAGGGCAGTGACGAGCGGCGCAACAGCGGGATCGACATCGCCCGCCATCCGTCCATCTGGCAGTTCACTCATCCCCGCATCAATCAGAATCAAATCCTCGTGAACCATCTCCGGTTGAATCAGGCCAGCATAGCCAACGGCGACGACTGCAACGGAGACACGTTGCAGGTGTGATTTCAAATCCTGTGTGTGCTCCGTACAGACGGTCACAGTGGCTCCTTTACGAAGCAATCCATGAAACAGCGGGCTTCCGACGGTCTTGCCGCAGCCGATGAGAACGACGTCGCGTCCCTGTAGCTCGATGCCATAATGGTTCATCAGGGTCAGACAGGCCAGCGGCGTTGCGGGGTAGATGCCGGGCGATCCGCTCACGTTTGCCATCCGGTTCGCATCCGTCAGGCCGTCCACATCTTTTTCCGGCGCGAGTGCATCAAGAATCGGCGCCAACTGTATTTGTTTTGGCAGTGGCAACTCCAGCATGACACCATGAATGTCTGGGTTCTGACTAAGCCGTCTGACAATGCGGGACAATTCGCTCTGGGTGACGTTCGGATCCGCTTCAACAATGTCTACTTCAATGCCGAGCCGTTTACCCATGCGCGCTTTTTGATGGGCATAGAAGACCGATGCGGGATCGCCCTGAACGAGAACCGTGGCCATCCGCGGCGTGATACCTCTCGATTGGTAGACTTGAACCTGTTTGAACACGTACGCTTTGATTTCGTCAGCAACAGGTGCCCCACGCAGTACAGCGGGCAGTACCGTCGATACGGCTGTTGACATGGTCGAACCTCCTTCAATTGGCCCGTATATGCAACCTGTCGGCTACCACTCGCATACAGGCCGAAAAGGACGTTTTGGAAACCTCGGAAGAGAACACAAAAAAACCGCCTGGGATCACCGTTCGAAAACGGGTGCCCAGGCGGTCGGCAAAGCAGAACGATTGCACTCCCTTGTGGTTGTTTCCACATTTCCGCCAGTTATGCAATCGAGTTATCTTGAATTGTACGTTCACATTCAGCTTAACAAGGGATATTGCCAGATGCAACATCCGCGGCAGGTAAGAAATGCGGATGATTAAGACACATCCGCGGCTGGTTCCTCAAGTTCCGATTGGCTGGATGCAGCTTCACGTTTGTAATTCATGTAGAGGTAAAACGGAATTCCTGCCAACAGCAGAAGAAATCCATACATGACCGTTTGGGCACCCGAACCATAGACTGTCCAGCTAGCGTATACAAACCCGAGCAACGGGACGAAGGAGACTTTGACAAACTTAAATACATTTACTTTGCCGTACATTTTCTTCATCAAGGCGATCTCGGAAGCTGCAGTCATCGCATACACAGGCAGATAACTTAATGTAGCCAGCAAGACCACAAAATTGAAAGCTGCATTAAAACTCTTCGTGTAATTCATCAACAGTAATATATTCGCTAAAACAGAGCCGATGATGAGTGCCATATAGGGTGTCTGATATTTTGGATGCACTTTTGCAAACGATTTGGGAAAAACCCCGTCCACACCTGCGGCATACGCGATGCGAGCAGTGGATAAGAGCCAGCCAATGGTTGTGCCAAGGATGCTAATGACCGCTGCTACGGTGATTACTCGGCCAATGCCTGACCCGAAAAATTGCGCAAGAATATCGGAAATTGGGGCTGAACTTCCTGCAAGGGCCTTTTGATTCATTGCACCCATAGCAAAAAAGTTGATGGCCATGTAGAGCACTGTTGCAATGGATATGCCGAGAATTGTGCTTCGGCGTATGTTCTTCTCTGGATTTCGAATTTCCCCTCCGGCAACTGTGGCACTTTCGAGTCCAATGAAAGCCCAGAGTGTAGACGATGCGGCAGCAGAAATCGTGCCCGCTCCTTTGTTCGCGGGGAACAAGGGCATTAAATTCCTGACGTTAAAGTGAAATGCTGCAATGACGACAAAGCTCAAGAACAAGATGATCTCAAACGCAGTAATCGCGGTCTGAATTTTACCAGCCAGGCGAACACCTAAGATGTTAATGAGGGTGAATCCCCACAAAATCGCGCTCGTTACAATGAATCCAACCAGATGATTGTTGGAAATAGCCGGTATGAGATTTCCGGCATAACTTGCGAGTGCTAGAATCACCGCAACATTTCCAATCCAAGATCCGTTCCAATACAGCCAAGCATTGATAAAGCCGATGAAATCGCCAAATCCTCGTTTGGAAAATTCGTAGGGTTCCGCCACTATGAGGAAAACGTGTGCCCAATTTGGCAAAGGACAATGCCAAAAATATTGAACCAATGCCCGTGAGGAGCCAGGCTATCATGGTTGAACCTGGCCCTGCCTTTTGAGCCAGGGTTGCTGGAAGCATGAAGATTCCAGATCCCATCATATTCCCGGCGACTAATGCGGTTGCGATAAACAGCCCAATGCCTTTTCTTAGCTGACTTTGCTTCTCCATGAGGACGGCATCTCCCTTTAAGAATGTACGATTATGCAA
Source organism: uncultured Alicyclobacillaceae bacterium (assembly GCA_963758235.1). Taxonomy (GTDB): domain Bacteria; phylum Bacillota; class Bacilli; order Alicyclobacillales; family Alicyclobacillaceae; genus CAVWUS01. The sequence goes on from CAVWUS010000002.1 coordinate 11,008, forward strand.
TTGGACACTTGAACAACGACCAAATGACTGTATAAATATGTGATAAAAATGCATACGAGTCAATGGTACTTTATTCAAGTAAAGCAATGAATAATTAAAGTATATCCGTATACGTTTATTTGACAGCGTTTTTTTACGTGCGTTATGATGCCATCACACACAGTCACATATGAAACCACTAGGGGCGCCTATTTGGCTGAGACAAGGTTTAACCTTGGACCCTCGGAACCTGAACTGGGTTATACCAGCGTAGGGAAGTGGAACGTACAGTGCTGTACCTTAACTGACCACTTCTATGCTGAAGTGGTCTTGTTGTTTGAGTTAAGAAAGAGAGGGAATTCCATGCAACGTACGCTACAAGGGCAAGTTGCACGCGCACTAACGATAGCGGGGAGTGACAGCGGGGGCGGTGCAGGCATTCAAGCGGATCTTAAGACTTTCTCAGCATTCGCTGTATATGGCACTACTGCTCTAGCGGCTGTAACTGCACAAAATACCATAGGGGTTCAGGCAGTATTCGATGTTCCACCTGACATCGTTTCACATCAATTGACGTCAGTTCTAGACGATATTGGCACTCACGCGGTAAAAACCGGCATGCTCTCTAATAGCGATGTCATAGAGACCGTGGCAAAAGTTCTGTCCAGGTATCATGTATCAAACGTGGTGGTGGACCCGGTAATGGTCGCAAAAGGTGGTGCAATGCTCCTTCAGTCCGACGCTGTCAAGGCACTGAAGCATACCCTGCTGCCCCTGGCGGATATTGTCACGCCCAACCTTCCCGAAGCAGACTCACTTTGCGGTTATCCCATCAAATCCTGGAAAGATTGTGAACGAGCTGCGAAGGACCTGTTTGACTGTGGGCCGCGAATGGTTGTTATCAAAGGTGGTCATGCCGATTGGCAAGGTTGTGCGGATGACGCCATCGATCTCGTATACGATGGACGACAGTTTACGACATTTCAAACCAGGCGAATTACCAGTCAAAAGACGCACGGTACCGGTTGTACTTTTTCTGCAGCAATCACGGCGTGCCTGGCGAGGGGGATGAAGCCCCTTGATGCAATCGCAACAGCAAAAGCATTTGTTACGGATGGCATTTCGGCTGCGGCAAACTGGGATATAGGTGCGGGGCATGGGCCGACAGATCATTCTGTCCCTGTCAGACCGGTCAGTGGCATCTCAGCTGGACGACATTACGAGCGTAAACATTTGGAATGGAACATCGTCTCCTAATATCACTGATACCAATACCAACCTTACTCAAACAATTCATGTAAGGAGGAAGTTTAGATGGAACAGGTCAAAGACGTAACGAAATGGTTGAAGAAGGTGAAGGATGTGCGCCCTTTGGTACACAACATCACCAATGTCGTCGTTACGAACGTTGTTGCCAATTCACTTCTCGCAGTGGGTGCGTCACCAGTTATGGCCTATGCGGTTGAGGAAGTGGACGAAATGGCGCGAACCGCAAATGCACTGGCGTTGAATATGGGGACGCTGGACCGGCAACTTGTCGAATCCATGTTCGAGGCAGGTCGGGCAGCCAATGAGGCACAAACACCCGTAATTTTCGATCCGGTAGGGGTCGGGGCAACAGCCTACCGTAACGACGTTGCTGCTCAAGTGACTGACGAATTGGACATTACGGTTCTGCGAGGCAATTACGGGGAAATCGGATTTATGGTGGGTACTGGCGGTAAAGTGAAAGGTGTCGATTCGGCTGGCGGTGGCGAGCAATTGCCACAGCTTATGAAGTCGTGGGCAAAGGCACGGAACACTGTCGTGATTGCTACTGGACCAATCGATTACGTGACGGATGGCAATCACGTATTCGCGTTGCATAATGGCAACCCGCTATTAGCGGCCATCACAGGATCAGGCTGTCAAGCGACTGGTATTATTGCGGCTTTCTGCGGGGTAGTGGAACGTGGAGCCGCGCCAGCAGAATATGCAGATGCGTGCATCGCCGCTTTAACAGCGTTCAACGTGGCAGGCGAACTTGCCGCGGCAACAGCCAATGGACCTGGCAGCCTGCAGGCAGCGTTATTTGATGTGCTGTTCAACCTTGATGAGAACGTATTGATAGAGCGTGCTCGCATCGAGCGTATGCAGATATAGGGGATGATTGACACATGGATTCATTCGAGTTGAAGGAACGTCTACGTCTATATGTCGTCACAGATGAACGACCGGATCACCAAACTTTATTGGAAACCATCGAAGCTGCGATTGAGGGCGGTGCAACCGCCGTTCAGCTTCGCCGCAAAGGGGACTTAGGAAAACGTTTTGTCCAATTGGGACGTGCCCTTCGTACACTCACGAGAGAACGAGATGTTCTGTTTTTTGTGAATGATCGCGTCGATGTCGCAATGCTCGTCGATGCAGATGGTGTTCATATCGGGCAAGATGATATCTCCTGTGCCGATGCCAGGAGGCTTATGGGAAATAAGATTATCGGTGTATCTGCGTCCAGTATTGAGCAGGCCATGATTGCAGAACAGGATGGTGCGGACTACCTTGGGGTTGGCAGCGTTTATTCAACATCGTCAAAGCCCGATGCAGACTTTACCGGAATGAATGGACTATCTGCCATTACTCAAGCAACTACCCTACCTGTTGTAGCCATTGGTGGCATTCATAAAGAGAATCTCACTGAAGTAATGAGAGCTGGTGCAGATGGGATTGCCGTAGTCTCTGCCATCATGTCTGCCCCGAACCCTAAAACTGCTGCGCAAATTCTCTTGGGAATGATGAACGGTAAACGATAGCTTTACGAATCTAGTAAACCATCTGATGAAACACAAAGGGGGGCTCTACAAAGTTCTCCAACGAAGCGCTGAAACTGCCAAGAATCACTGGTTTTAAGTTCGGCCATGTAGGAAGAATTACGTCGGGTCACGTACGCAGATAGAAGGCTCTCAATGAGGTTTACCTCGTGATCCGGGATCATTTTCAATGAGACCCAAGCTTTTTGATGATATCTTCGGTAAAGAGGCACAGCATGATATGATTACATTCTTACGCCACGGTGAAACACAATGGAACCGGGAGGAGCAAGTTTTAATACGATTTTCTTAAAAAAATAGCTCGCTAGCATTTTTTGTGTAACAATCTCAGTATTCAACCGACAAAATAACTTTGGGGTGGTTTTCGTGTCAAAAGCTATTCACAAGAATACTGAAGAACGAATTGAGCGCATTCTCCACGGATATGAAGAGCAAGTCCTTCATCATATCAATGAGGAGTACACGCGTCAAACGCGTAAGTCAGATCGAATCGCGGACAAAATTGCGGAATTCGGTGGCAGTTGGCGCTTCATCATTATTTTTGGATGCTTCCTGGCTGCCTGGATGATTTGGAACGTAGTTTCCCCGCTTCGTTTTGACCCCTATCCATTTATTCTATTGAATCTAGTATTATCTTTCACCGCTGCATTCCAAGCACCTATCATTATGATGAGTCAAAACAGACAGGCGGCAAGAGATAAGCAAGAAACTATGGTAGATTTTGCAGTTAATTTTAAAGCAGAGCAAGAGATTGATGATATTCAGGGACATTTACATCGCGGGGAAGCGGCTGTAGGACGGATGCTGCAGATGCAGAAACAATATCAACAGCAGTTGGATGATATGCGAGCAGAGAACGAAAAAACCAAGCGTGAATTGCTGGAGCAGATTCATGAGTTAAAAAATCTTCTGCAACAAGGATGATTATGGAAACTAGGTTCTCAACGGCGCATGAATAGGCAATACTCAGCCAAGCGATGCAGTTTGACTGGAAGGCCTGGTTGCGCTTTATAGAAGAATTGGCAACCGCTGTTTATTGCCGTATGATAGGGGAGACTGGAGGCAGTCGCCTTTTGTGGTCCGATGGGAAAGTGGTGGCGTGCAAAACCCGGTTGCCGAACGATGATTGGGCAGTTGACTCATGATACCTTTCCCTACACGGATCTGCGTCACCAAGTATACGTTGAGGGTGTATTTGATCACTTCTACGGCATGAATTTTCACGATATCCCCGAACTCGGCTGGCGGTACGGCTATGTATATATATGGGCACTCATGTATATGGGCACTCATGCTTTCCGTCAGCGCAGGCATGCTGTGGTATTTCAAGAGAAGGGGCTGGTTGTGAGGGATGGCGACGTACAGTTCAACGACAGGGCTGTTTACGATTCATCGTATTTCGCTGCCAACGCCGTTTGCGGTTGGTGATGTGAATGTGTACCTGTTGCAGCGCGGCACGCAAACCGTGCTGATTGACTGCAGCCGAAGACGGCTGAAGCACAAAAGGCGCTGATGGACGGCATGGCAGAGGCGGGCGTTGAGGTCAGCCAGTTGGACGCGCTCGTTCTGACACATGGTCATGTCGATCACGTAGGGCTGTCCAAGTGGGTGCGCGATGCAGGTGTTCCCGTATACAGCCATCCAGGTGTGGCGGGCTGGCTCAATCCTGGTGGCCCTGAAGAACAGTTCCAGCGGGAATTTTTTAAGTTTCTCTATCGCCGCATGGGTATGCCGGCGAGCGTGATCGCGTCGGTCGAACGTGAACTTTCTTTTTACACAAAATTGAACGACCGGTCGGTAGTTGACGTACCGCTGATGGATGGGAGCGCGTTTCCGCTATGGCCTGATGTCCAAGTTCTGTATGTCCCAGGGCACGCGCAGGCGGCGATTGCGCTCTATCATCCACAGGAACACTGGCTATTTTCGGGCGATCAGGTACTTCCGAAGATGTCGCCGAACGCGTTGATTGAGCCGGCTGCAGTCAGTGGCGATCCAGCGTCGACCCCATATACGCAATCGCTTCGAGACCTTCGGGCAAGTTTCCAACAGCTGCAGCAACTTTCGGTCAACTGTGTCTATCCTGGACATGGGCTGCCGTTTGCCGAGTTTGACAGTTGGTTTGAAGAGCGCAGGGAGGAGCAGAAGCACCGGCGGGCAAAATTCTTGCGGCTTCTGAAGGGCGACGAACCGGCAACTGCGTTTGCCCTCGCGGAGCGCTATTTTCCGAGTCATCGCAATCAGGCGTCGCTAATCTTATCGGAGACGCTCGGCTTTTTGGATTGGATGGAAGCGGACGGTATGGTCGCGCAGACCACTGACGAAGACGGCATCATCCGCTGGCACACGCTCTAATTGGATATCCGAAACAGTAAGACTAGCGTTTGTTTTCCTGCCAAACCGTTTCACCGTCAGCGTAATGTTCACGCTTCCAAATTGGCACTTCCTTTTTCAACCGTTCAATCAGCTGCCGCGCTACTTCAAAAGCCTCGCCTCTATGTGGTGCAGCGGCCCCGCAAATCACTGCAGTTTCAGTTGGCAGCATACGGCCAATGCGGTGCCACTGGATAGTGCGAACAGCTGGGTGTTCGGCTAACACATCTTGTTCGATCTCACGCATGATGGAGAGCGCCATTTCTGTATAGGCCTCGTACGTCAGCAGGGTGGTCTGGCGGCTGCCTGTCCACTCGCGAACGGTGCCGGCGAAGATTGTGAGCCCGCCATGCCGGGGTGAAGTGAGCGCTGATTTTGCGGCATCGAGCGATAATGCTTCTTCCGTGATCATGCAGGACGGATACGCTGTGCTGCCACCGCTGACTGGCGGAATGAGCGCAACTTCATCGGTGGCAGCGAGCAGCTGATTTGGCTGTGCATACCGGCGATTCACGGCTACAAGTGCGCTTGCCAAGGCTGGCGCTGCCTCCGGAAATTGTGCCAGCAAGTGTTGCTTGGCATCGCTGCACGTACATATATCTGGCACTTCAAGAACCAGCTCGTCTGCTCCGAGCTGTTGTTTGAGTCCGGCGAAGAGACGGACAGTCAACTTCATATGCTACACTCCTTATAGCGAAATTCCGACCAAGGAATCCATTCTACTACGGCTCTGTGTCAGCGGCTGGAAAGGAAGTTGCAGAGTGAATCACTTTGACGAACAAGGGAACGCCCGGATGGTCGATGTCAGTGAAAAGGGGTTGACGGCCCGGTCTGCGACCGCTGAAGCAGTCGTCTTGATGAATGAAGCGACACGTCAAGCCATCATCAACCGCGACTTGGCGAAAGGAGATGTCCTCCAGGTCGCCCGGCTGGCAGGCATTATGGCCGCAAAGCGCACAGCCGATCTCATTCCGTTATGTCATCCAATTCCAATCACTGGTGTTGATCTTGACTTTGAGTTTCCGGAAGATGAAGAAACGTGTGCCGTCCGTATTGTGGCCAGTGTTCACACGGTCTACCGCACCGGTGTTGAAATGGAAGCCTTGACCGTCTGCAGCACGGCGGCGCTGACCATTTATGATATGTGTAAATCGATCGATCGCGCAATGACCATTTCTACGATTCGACTGCTCGAAAAGTCAGGCGGACAAAATGGTACTTATGTACGCTAGCTGCTGGTGTTCGTTGTATCTTCTGTACTCGAACCCCGTTCAAGCTGTACAGGCGTTCGGCGCGGCTGTCTCTGTACCGGTCGCCCGAGCCAGCCTTCCCGCTTGAGCTTTCCGCGTTTTTTATCCCGATAATAGACAAACCCACCCAACCAAGCCGTAGCGAGAAAGGCCAGACAAAGCCCGGCAATCGCCGACAGGCCATCGATGGAATGACCATAGGCAAGCCAGCATTCAACTTCAACCCGAAATATGTTCAATCCTTCGCCTGCAATCAGAAAAACCGCAACCAATATGGCCCAGGCACTCAGGTTTCGCATTTGTTTCCCTTCATTCTACCAAGCCTCTATATAGTCTATCACAGGACGATACGCCAATCCCAGAACTTTCAGAAGCCTTTTATCACAGGCTGCGTGGTACAATGCTGTGAGAGGTGACGTATAAGTGGTGAGGTTGCTGGCGGCTGGGTTTCCGCGCTTATATGCGGGTAAAGAAGGGGAAACGACGACGAACGGAGGTATGCTGTCCGCTGTACATATGACGTTTGGGGGAGACGAGGCGCCTCCCTTACGGACAGCCGTGCTGCCATTCACAGAGGCCGTACTGCGGCCATACCTGGATGAGCTGGATGCAATCATCATCTCCGACCCCAGCTTGGTACCGCATGACTGCCTCAACATCTTTTACGATCAGGTCGTATTGACTGGCGCGACTGCTAAAGTGGTCGCTTCATTGATTGAAACCTATTGCGATTGGATCCTGGCCGTTGAAGATGCCCTCAGTGCTGCAGATGAGCTGGTTCGCCTGCGCGATGCAGAAGCGCTCCTGACTTCCATCATCCACAGTACACAGGATGCCATTTCCGTGGTCGATAAAGACGGCCGCGGTCTCCTCATCAATCCGGCCTATACACGGCTGACAGGCTATCAGCCAAGCGACGTGATTGGCCAACCGGCTGAAGTGGATATTGCAGAGGGCGAAAGCATGCATATGCGCGTTCTGGCGACCGGGCAGCCGGTCAAAAACGTGCCGCTGAAGGTTGGCCCGCGCCGTCGGGAAGTCATTGTCGATGTAGCGCCGTTCTACGTGAATGACGAGTTGCGTGGCAGTGTCGGCGTGATTCACGATGTCTCGGAGATCACGCATTTGAACGAGGAACTCGCAAGAGCAAACCGCCTGCTGCGTTCTGTGCAGGCAAAATACACATTCGATGATGTGGTTGGAGGTAGTCCTGCGATTCGATTGGCAGTTGAACAGGCACGGCGTGTGGCGTCAACCCCTGCGACCGTCTTGCTCCGCGGTGAATCCGGAACTGGCAAAGAGCTGTTTGCACACGCCATTCATCATGCCAGTCAGCGCGCGATGCGGCCCTTTATCCGTGTGAACTGCGCAGCACTGTCAGATAGTCTGCTGGAAAGCGAGCTCTTTGGTTACGAAGAAGGCGCGTTTACCGGTGCCAAGCGCGGAGGGCGGCAGGGCCTGTTTGAGGAGGCGTCCGGTGGAACGCTGTTTTTGGATGAGATTGGCGAGCTGACCTTGACCACGCAGGCCAAACTGCTGCGTGCCCTGCAGGAGCGGGAAATCGTCCGAGTCGGCGGCGTCAAGCCAATTGCGATGGACGTCCGGGTTATTGCTGCAACCCACATCCATCTGGAGCAGGCAGTCGCCAAAGGACAGTTCCGTGAAGACCTGTACTATCGTCTGAATGTCCTGCCGATTGTGATTCCACCGCTGCGGTACCGCAGAGAAGATATTGAGCCGCTTGCTGCGCAGATCATCCACAAGCACAATCAGGCATACGGGCGCAACGTCGCGTGTTTGTCGGAAGCGGCTGTCAAACCGTTACAGGCGTACGATTGGCCAGGTAATGTGCGTGAATTGGAAAATACGCTGGGACGAGCCATGATTCATATGGATTATCGCGATCAGGTGTTGGACGAATGGCATTTACCGCCTCTGCAGATTCTGAAGCGCGGTGAGCAGGACGAAACCACAGAGATCGCAGCAGAACAGGGTCTGACACTGGCAGAACGGGTATATCGACTGGAGCAGCGCGTGATACGGGAGACGTGGCAGCGGTGGGAGGAAACAAGACGGAAGCAGCACGAAGACTAGGCATTTCTGTGCGGACGTTGTATTATAAGCTGGGTGACGCAGGTGAAGACAGCTAATATAGCTGTGTCTCTATGAAAACGCTTGCTTGCAAATAATTGCATGCTATGCAGTTTTCTGCAGACTGGCTTTCGTCTTCAGAAACGTTCACTCTGCGTCCATTACGCGCACCGAGGCTGCGGGGCGGGTATCGGACATGCGTGCGCAAAAGCTGGCATGATTATTGCTTTTCTTGATTGTCAGGGATGACTACAAGTGCACTATGCTTTTCACCGACCGGCTGGGGTGTGGTATGCTGAGCCAGGATTCAAGGTGTACATACCTTCAGAACGGACACATTGAACCAAAACGACATCGAATTCAGGAGGGCATCTGGAGATGGAGCTGTTCTCGTATTTGACGAAGTATGACTATGAGCAAGTAGTGTTTTGTCACGACGAAGCGTCGGGTTTGAAGGCGATTATCGCAATCCATGATACGACGCTTGGGCCAGGCGCTTGGCGGCTGCCGGATGTGGACGTATGCGACCGAAGACGATGCGATTCTCGACGCGCTGCGGCTCGCGCGCGGCATGACATATAAAAACGCTGCAGCTGGATTGAACTTGGGCGGCGGCAAGACCGTCGATCATCGGCGATCCCAAGAAGGACAAGAGCGAGGCGCTGTTCCGCTCTCTTGGTCGCTATATTCAGAGCCTGAATGGCCGTTATATCACGGCTGAAGACGTCGGCACGAGCGTGCAGGACATGGATACCGTACACATGGAGACCAACTATGTCACCGGTATTTCGCCAGCCTACGGATCGAGCGGAAATCCCAGCCCGATGACTGCGCTCGGTGTGTTTAGAGGCATGCAGGCGACAGCTAAAGTAGCCCTTGGCAGTGACGATCTCGCTGGCAAAACGGTCGCGATTCAGGGGCTCGGCAGCGTCGGCTACAGCCTGGCTGAGCATTTGCACGCGGCTGGCGCAAAACTGATTGTTACGGATATCAATGAACAGGCGTTGGCGCGCGCAGCGAAGGAACTGAACGCGCAGGTGGTCAGCCCGTCCGAAATCTTCGATGTAGCGTGTGACGTATTTGCTCCGTGTGCGCTTGGTGCAGTCATCAACGACGAAACGATCGATCGTCTGCGCTGCCAAGTAATTGCCGGCTCAGCGAACAACCAGCTGGCTGAGGAACGCCATGGCGACATGCTGCATGAAAAAGGCATTCTTTACGCACCTGATTATGTTATCAATTCCGGCGGTGTCATCAATGTGGCAGATGAGCTGGACGGCTACAATCGCGATCGTGCGCAGAAGAAGGTCGAAAACATCTATCAGATTATGCTCGACGTCTACGAAGTATCGGCGCGTGAGGGCATTCCAAGCTATCAGGCTGCCGATCATATGGCGGAAGCGCGCATCGCAGCAGATGCGTCAGGTGAAGAGCACGTTTGTACAAAACGCTAAGACAACCCTTCGCAAGTAAGTACAGAACGAACGCCACGTCGTGAAGATTCAGGCGTGGCTTGGCTGTCAGGAGGAGAGACGGTGGCTGATCCAATCTTGACCTCGTTGTACTCGGCGGTGGTACAGGCGGCTATGTCGCTGCGATTCGCGCAGCACAGCTGGGAATGAAGGTGGCTGTGGTCGAGCGTGACATGGTTGGCGGCACGTGTCTGCATCGCGGCTGCATTCCGAGCAAGGCGCTCTTGCGAAGTGCAGAAGTGTTTGCGACGGCCAAGGAAAGCGACAAGTACGGCGTCAGTCATCGATGCGCCGCGGTTTAATCTCGGCAAAGCGATCGAACGCAAGCAGAGCGTCGTCGATGGGCTGCATAAAGGTGTCGAGTTTCTGATGAAAAAGCATCAGATTGACGTTGTTTCTGGTATTGGCCGACTGATGGGACCATCCATTTTTTCGCCGCAGGCAGGCGCGGTCTCAGTAGAAACGAGCGATGGGGAATCTCACATTTTGAGTCCCAGGTTCACGTTGATTGCCACCGGATCGCGACCGAAGTCCTTGCCGGGACTGGAGATTGACGGCGAGATTGTGATGACGAGCGATCACGCGCTCGAGCGGCCGACGCTGCCTGCATCGGTCGTCATTGTTGGCGCAGGCGCCATCGGCGTTGAATGGGCCAGCCTCTACAGCGATCTCGGCGTGGACGTGACATTGGTTGAGTTCCTGCCGCGGGTCTTGCCGCTCGAAGACGAAGATGTTTCCGCTGAGGTCGCCCGTCTACTGAAAAAACGCAAGGTGCGCGTACTCACGGGCGCCAAGGTGCTGCCGGAAACGCTGGAACGCCGGAGTGACGGACTTACAGTGGTTGTTGATATGAACGGTAAACAGGAGACGCTGTCTGCAGAAGTCATGCTGGTTGCTGTCGGGCGCGAACCGGTGATAGAGGACATCGGGCTTGAGGCGACAGAAATTCAGAGTCGATCGCGGCGCTATTGTGGTCGACAGCGAGTTATCGGACGGCGGAGCAGAACATTTTCGCCATTGGCGATGTCATTGGCGGACTCCAGCTGGCACATGTAGCTGCGCACGAAGGCATCCACGCCGTGGAAGTGATGGCGGGCAAATCGCCCAACCCGATGGACTACAGCCTGATTGCAAAATGTACGTACTGCCGGCCGGAGGTAGCGAGCGTGGGCTGACGGAACGTGAAGCGCGACGATCAGGGGCGCAATGTCAAAGTGGGCAAGTTCCAGTTCCGCGCGATTGGGAAGGCGCTCGTGTACGGCGAGTCGGACGGTTTTGTGAAGATTGTGGCGGACGCCGATACAGACGACATGCTCGGCGTTCACATGGTCGGTCCGCACGTCACTGATCTGATTTCTGAAGGCGCATTGGCGCGCGTGCTCGATGCAACCCCGTGGGAAGTTGGCCATACCATTCATCCGCATCCAACACTTGCTGAAGCGATTGGTGAAGCGGCGCTGGCTGTCGACGGGCGTGCCATCCACGGTTGACCGAGGTGCTGTGGTTCGATACGAAACAAATCACAAGGAGGATTCGTCATGGCAGACAGGCTACGCCATCAGCGAAGCTGGCCTGACAGATGAACAGGTGCGCGAGATGTACCGCTACATGGTGCTGGCGCGATTTGTAGATGAACGGATGTGGCTGCTCAACCGTGCCGGCAAGATCCCGTTCGTCATTTCCTGCCAGGGTCAGGAGGCAGCGCAGGCCGGCATGGGCTTTGCGCTGCGTCCTGGAGTCGATTACATCGCACCGTATTACCGTGACCTGTGCCTCGTTTTGATCTACGGACATACGGCGAAGACCGAACTGCTGTCCGCTTTTGGCAAGCCGGAAGATCCGAACAGCGGTGGTCGTCAGATGCCAGGTCATTTCGGTGATCGCACGCCTTCGCATCCTGAGCGGCTCCAGCCCAGTTGGCACACAGATTCCGCATGCGGTCGGCACGGCGCTGGCAGCAAAGATTCGCGGTGAGCAGTATGTGTCACTTGTGACGTTCGGCGAAGGAACGAGCAATCAGGGCGAGTTTCATGAAGCGGCGAATTTTGCTGGCGTGCATAAACTGCCTGTGATTTTCGTCTGTGAAAACAACCGCTATGCGATTTCAGTGCCAGAGTCGAAGCAGCTCGCCTGCACCAATGTCGCGGACCGGGCCGTCGGCTACGGCATGGAAGGCGTAATCGTCGATGGCATGGATCCGATCGAGACGTACGTGGCAGTCAAGGCGGCGGTCGACAAGGCGCTGGCAGGCGGCGGCCCAACGTTGATTGAGGCGAAGACCTATCGGCTGGTGCCACACTCATCGACGACGATGACCGAGCTTATCGCTCGCGCGAAGAGGTTGCGGAGTACAAGCGCAACGATCCGATTCTGAAGTTCAAGCAGTACCTGATTGACAGCGGCCTTTGGAGCGAAGAGCAGGATGAGGCGCTGCGCAAGGAGCTGCAGGAGGAGGTCAATGAGGCAACGGCCTACGCCGAGGTCAGCGCCGCATGCGGATCCGCGACGCTGGCAGACCACGTCTACGCGCGGGAGGGCGAGGTTCATGCCGGTTAAACAATATATCGAAGCGATTCACGATGGGCTTCACGAGGAAATGCAACAGGACGAGCGCGTGTTCGTACTCGGTGAAGACGTCGGCGTACGCGGCGGCGTGTTTCGCGTGACGACGGGTTTGATCGAAGAGTTCGGCGAAGCAGCGCGTGATCGACACGCCGCTTACCGAATCAGCCATCGTTGGTGTGGCGATTGGCGCGGCGTCGGCCGGCATGATACCGGTGGCGGAAATTCAGTTCGCGGACTTCATCATGCCGGCCGTCAATCAGATCATTTCAGAAGCAGCGAAGATGCGGTACCGTTCGAACAACGACTGGAATTGCCCGATCGTCATCCGTGCGCCGTACGGCGGCGGCATTCACGGCGCACTCTACCATTCACAGAGTGTCGAGGCGTTGTTTACGCATGTGCCCGGTCTGAAGGTTGTCACGCCTGGCAATCCATACGATGCGAAGGGTCTGTTGATTTCAGCGATTCGCGATCCGGATCCTGTCCTGTTCTTTCGAACACAAACGGCTGTACCGGCTTGCTCAAGGAGGACGTGCCGGACGAGTCAATACACCGTACCGATCGGCAAAGCCAAGGTTTGCCGCGAAGGCGACGATGTGACCGTCATTTCCTACGGTCTACACTGCACTTTGCGCTTGAGGCTGCCGCAGCAGCTGGGCAAAGCAAGGCATATCGACCCATGTGCTCGACTTGCGCACGCTGCGTCCGCTCGATGAAGAGGCGATTCTTGAGGCTGCGCGCAAGACGGGCAAGGTGCTGATTGTGCACGAAGACAACAAAGTCTGCGGTGTCGGCGCCGAAGTCTCCGCCATCATCGCGGAACACGCGCTGTTCGATCTCGATGCACCGATTGCCCGGCTGGCCGGTCCTGAAGTGCCGGCGATGCCATTCAGCCCGACGCTGGAAAAGGCGTACATGCTGACACCCGAGCGCATCGCTGGAGGCAATTGAGCAGTTCGCTCGGTTTTAATCAGAGTTTAGCGGAAGGAGGCAAACACATGGCAGATGTCAAAATGCCGCAGCTCGGTGAAAGCGTGACGGAAGGTACGCTTGGGAAGTGGCTGAAGCACGTCGGCGATCCGGTTGCTAAAATATGAAGCCTCTGGTCGAAGTCATCACAGATAAAGTGAACGCAGAGGTGCCCTCTGATTTCGACGGCGTACTGGCTGAGATTCTCGTGGCTGAAGGGGAGACCGTATCCGTCGGAACGGTCATCTGCCGCGTCGCCGACCGGCGCAGGTGCAGGTACAGCAACAGCTGAATCAGCGCCAGCACGGCTGAGTCCCGGCGGCGCCAACGGTACCAGCACCCGCTCCTGCTGCGGCAGACGCCGCGCCTGCCCGCCAGCCAGTCAGCGGCGGAACCGCGCGCGGACGTTTTTCACCTGCTGTGCTGCGGCTGGCGGAGGAGCATGACATCGACTTGGCACAGGTTACGGGTACAGGCGAAGGTGGACGAATTACGCGCAAGGACGTGCTTGCGTATGTCGCGAATCGTGGTGCTGCCGCAGCGTCAGAAGCTCCGCAGCCGGAAGCTGTGCCGGCGCAACCAGTTGCTCCCGCGGCACCGCGATGGGCCACACCGCAAGCCAGTGCTGCTGCCGCGCCCGGCGACCAAGTCATTGACCCGAGCCCGATTCGCCGGACGATTGCGCGGCGCATGGTGGAAAGCAAGCACAATGCGCCGCATGCGTGGACGATGGTGGAAGCGGATGTCACGCGCCTGGCCGCAATTCCGGAGTCCGTCAAGGCGTGACTTCAAGCGCAAGGAAGGCATCGACTTGACCTATCTTGCCGTTCTTCATCAAGGCGGTGGTCGAGGCGCTGAAACAGTACCCGATGCTCAATTCCGCGTGGATTGACGACAAGATTCACGTGCGACAGAGCATCAATATTTCGATCGCGGTGGCGACCGACGATGCGCTCGTCGTGCCGGTCATTCACGATGCGGACGGCTCAGCATCGCCGGTCTGGCGCACGCGGTCAACGAGCTGGCGGCGAACGCCCGTTCCGGGCGGCTGTCGGTGGAGGACGTGCAGGGCGGCACATTTACGGTCAACAACACGGGGGCGTTCGGCTCCATCCTGTCGCAGCCGATCATCAACGTGCCACAGGCAGCTATTCTTTCAGTGGAGTCGATCGTCAAACGCCCGGTCGTGGTGGACGACGCGATCGCGATCCGGCACATGGTCAACCTCTGTCTGTCGCTCGACCATCGCGTTCTCGACGGCTGGGTTAGCGGACAGTTCCTGCGCGCTGTCAAGGAGCGTTTGCAGTCGTTTGGCAGTGACACGGTGATTTACTAGAGCGGCATTGCAGGACAGGCTTGCAAAAGGATGGCGGTTGCGCCATCCTTTGCTTTGTGTCAACAATGGTCTACACTGATAGATAGACCGATGTCCATCTCGAAGGAGGGCTTCGCATGACGACTAACCCAAACTGCTGGAAAAACAGCGAGCAAAAAGAAGCCATTATGCTGGAACAGCAAGAAGTCCGGCCGGAGTGGCTGAAAATACAGATGAAGACAGGCCCGAACTATCAGGACTTGAAATAAATCATGCGCGGCAAGTCGCTGCATACCGTCTGTGAGGAGGCGCGGTGTCCGAACATCTATGAATGTTGGGAAAACCGAACGGCAACCTTCATGATCTTGGGCGACATTTGTACGCGCGCCTGTCGTTTCTGCGCAGTACACAGCGGCCGGCCGACAGAGCTGGATCTTGCTGAACCAAAGCGGGTCGCAGATGCAGTGGTCGACATGGGCTTGCAGCACGTGGTCATCACGAGCGTGGCGCGCGACGATTTGGCCGATGGCGGCGCCAGCGTCTTTGCGGCGACCATTCGAGCGATTCGCGAGCGCGTCGCCAGATTGTGGTGTAGAGGTACTGATTCCGGATTTCCTCGGCAACTGGGATGCGCTCAAAGTCGTGCTCGATGCGTCACCGGATATTCTCAATCACAATGTTGAGACAGTGCGTCGTTTGTCCGATCGCGTTCGTTCCAAGGCCAAGTATGACCGCACGCTGGAACTGCTGCAGCGATCGAAAGCAGATGCGGCCGGACATTCGGACCAAGTCGAGCATCATGGTGGGTGTTGGCGAGACTGAGGCGGAAATATTGGAGACGATGGACGACTTGCGTCGGGTGGACTGTCGACATTCTCACCATCGGCCAGTATCTGCAGCCGACCAAAAAGCACCTGCTGGTAGAGAAGTTCTATACGCCGACAGAGTTTCTCCGCCTGCGCGGTGAAGGGCTGAAGCGCGGCTTTGCTCATGTGGAATCAGGGCCGCTTGTGCGCAGTTCATACCACGCACATGAGCAGGTGAAGCGGGCGAACGGGCTGCCGCTGCAGTCGCTGTCTGATGCAGACAGGCGCGGAACTCCAGGTTGATTCCAAGTAAGATAAACAAGGAGGCAGAGGACGCGTGAGTCAGACGTCAGCTTCATGGGTCGCGCTCGGGCTGCTCGACTATGATACAGCACTGGCTGTACAGCAGAATCGGCGCGATGCAGTCTTGCAAATGGAAACGGACGCACAGACCATCTACTCGGTCGAGCATCCGCCAACCATCACCATCGGTAAAAACGGATCGGATGACAACATCCTCGCCACGACGGAGTGGCTGGAGGAGCAGGGTTTCACTGTTCGGACTGTCGATCGCGGTGGCGATGTAACCTACCACGGTCCCGGACAATGGGTGATTTATCCTGTACTGCACCTGTCGCCGTGGGATAACGACGTGTCGCTGCTATGTGCGAATGCTCGAGGAAACCGTCATTCGGGCACTGAAGACGGGCATCTGCACGGCACGCGCAGCGAAGGACTATCCAGGTGTCTGGGTGGGCGATGAGAAGATCTGCGCCATTGGCGCCAGTGTCAAGCGGCGGCCGACTGGTGAATTTGTGACGTCACATGGACTCGCGCTCAACGTGACGACGAACCTTGCGCATTTTTCCGCGCATCGTGCCGTGCGGAATTCAGGACCGAGGCGTGACCTCGGTTGCGCGCGCGCTTGGGCAGCACGGTCGATTTGATGGAGTGGGACATACGATTCAACAGGCTGTTTGCAGAGGTGTTTGGGCTGAATTCGATTGACGCAGACAGTTGAATCGAGTGCGAGGGAGGGAATGACCGTGGCTCCAGCGGGATTGGCAGCAGGTGCTCCTGGATGGGCAGGCATCGTTATTGTCTTCATGGGGATCGTTTGGATTGCAGGCGGTATTATTGGTCGGCATCAAGAAAACTACGCCGGCTAAAGTAGAGGCTTGGGGAGGCGACATGAGCATGTCTTTGAGGAGAGCATGTCCTGGAATGGCAGCAGAAGACTGCGAGCGCGTCCGATCGCCAAAGCGCCCGGAGCGCAAAGAGTCATTTACGGAACGCGTCGGACATCCCGATTCATCGTCTGTACACGCCCTTGGATGGCCTTCGACCGACGAAGGCGTACCTAGAAAAGCTCGGTTTTCCAGGTGAATATCCGTACACGCGCGGCATCCAGCCGACGATGTATCGCGGTCGGCATTGGACGATGCGGCAGTACGCCGGGTTTGGATCGGCGGAAGCAGACCAACGAGCGCTTTCGCTATCTGCTCGAGCAGGGGCAGACAGGGCTGAGTACGGCGTTCGACCTGCCGACGCAGATCGGCTATGACGCCGATGATCCGTTTGCACGCGGGGAAGTGGGCAAGGTCGGCGTCTCGATTTCGTCGCTGCTCGACATGGAGACGCTGTTCCGCGGAATTCCGCTCGACAAGGTCAGCACCTCGATGACCATCAACGCGCCGGCGTCCGTGCTGCTTGCCATGTATCTGGTCGTCGCAGAGACGCAGGACGTGTCGTGGTAGAAGGTCTCCGGCACGATTCAGAACGACATTTTGAAAGAATATGTCGCGCGCGGCACGTATATTTTTCCGCCGAAGCCGTCCATGCGCCTGATCACCGATATCTTTGACTTCTGTCGCGGGAAGTTCCGAATTGGAACACGATCTCCATCAGTGGCTATCACATTCGCGAAGCGGGGTCCACCGCGGTGCAGGAGGTGGCCTTCACGCTGTCGAACGCGATCGCGTATGTTCAGGCGGCCGTCGACAACGGGCTTGCAGGTCGACGACTTTGCGCCGCGCTTGTCGTTCTTCTTTAACGCGCACAACGATTTCTTCGAAGAGATCGCGAAGTTCCGTGCGGCGCGCCGAATGTGGGCGAAGATCATGAAGGAGCGGTTTGGCGCAAAAGATCCAAAGTCCATGCAGCTGCGCTTTCACACGCAGACGGGCGGCAGCACGCTGACCGCGCAGCAGCCGGACAACAATATCGTCCGGGTTACCGGTTCAGGCGCTGGCTGCCGTTCTCGGCGGAACACAGAGTCTGCATACCAATTCGCGCGATGAAGCGCTGGCACTGCCGACGGAGGCATCTGCGCGCATTGCGTTGCGCACGCAGCAGATTCTCGCGTACGAGAGCGGTGTGGCGGATACGGTCGATCCGCTTGCAGGCAGCTACTACGTGGAATCGCTGACAGATTCGATCGAGACGCGAAGCCTGGAAGTATATTGAATACATTGATGAACTTGGCGGGGCGGTCGCTGCGATTGAGCAGGGCTACATGCAGCAGGAGATTCATCAGGCGGCCTATGATACGCAGCGCGCCATCGAACGACTCGATGAAATTGTGGTGGGCGTGAACCAGTTTACGGTCGATCACGATCCACAGCCGGAACTGCTTCGGGTCGATCCGGACTTGGGCCGCAAACAGGCCGAACAGTTGGCGAAGCTGCGCCAAGAGCGCAGTCAGCCGGAGTGGGAGGCGGCGCTCGCTGCGCTAAAAGCAGGTGCCAGCAGCGACGCCAACCTGATGCCGCTCATCATCAACGCTGTCCGTGCTTATGCGACAACGGGTGAAATTTGCGACGCACTGCGCGGCGTATTCGGCGAGTATCAACCACCTATCTTCTAGGGAAGTCGCGAAGTTGGGAGGATTCGATTGTGGCACAACCAATTCGCGTGCTGATGGCAAAGCCTGGGCTTGATGGTCACGACCGCGGCGCGCTGGTGGTTGCGCAGGGCCTTCGCGATCAAGGCATGGAAGTGATTTATACCGGTTTGCGGCAGACGCCGGAGCAGATCGTTGCGACTGCCATTCAGGAAGATGTCGCGTGCATCGGCCTGTCGAGTCTGTCCGGTGCGCACATGGAACTGTTTCCGGAAGTTTGCGGCTTCTGGCGGAGACGGCGGAGGCAGACGATATCCTCGTGATTGGCGGCGGCGTGATCCCGGATGAGGATATACGCAGCCTCAAGGCGACGGGCGTTGCGGAGGTGTTCACACCGGGAACGCGCATCGCGGACATTGCGGCGTTCATTCGCAGCCACGTCCAGCTGTCGGAGTTGAGCCGGAGAGGCGGCGTGACGCGCTGTTCCGGCAGATCGATCACATCGGCATCGTCGTTCCGAGCATCGCCGAAGCGCTGCCGCTCTATACGCGGACGCTTGGTCTCTCAGTCTGTGCACGAGGAAGTGATTGCCGATCAGAGAGTCCAGATGGTGTTTGTGCCAGTCGGTGAGATTGAACTGGAACTGCTGGAACCAATCGACGGACAGTCGGCGCGTTTCAAGTGGCTCGAAAAGCGCGGCCCTGGCATTCACCATATCGCCTACCGTGTGGAGATGTGGCACAGGCGCTTGAGTCGCGAAGGCAGGCCGGGACTGCGGCTTGATCGACGAGACGCCGCGGCCAGGCGGACACGGCAAACTTATTGCATTTCTGCATCCAAAAGACACGTTCGGCGCGCTGATCGAGTTTTGTCAGACGGAGCGGACGGAGGAGATGTGCCGCATGATGGAGGATAAAATTTATGAACTGCAGGATCGACGCCGCAAAGTAGAGCTGGGCGGCGGCGACAAACGTATTCTGCGCAGCATGAGAAGGGCAAGTTGACGGCGCGCGAACGACTCGAACTGTTGCTCGACGAAGGATCGTTTCGCGAAGTCAGCACCGTTCGCGGCGACGCGGACGACCTATGTGCGGCATGGACGACGGTCGATGCGCCGGGCGAAGGTGTGGTGACCGGTTACGGAAAGATCGACGGACGTACCGTCTATGTCTTTGCGCAGGATTTCACCGTCTTTGGCGGCGCACTTGGCGAAGTCCACGCGCAGAAAATTGCCAACATCATGGATTTGGCGGCCAAAAACGGCGCACCCGATCATCGGCCTGAACGATTCTGGCGGCGCGCGCATTCAGGAAGGCGTTGTTTCGCTCGACGGCTATGGCCACATGTTCTACCGAAACTCCATCTATTCCGGCGTCGTGCCGCAGATCTCCGTCATCATGGGGCCGTGTGCCGGCGGTGCCGTGTACTCACCGGCGATCACCGATTTCATCTTTATGGTCGAAGGCACCAGCCAGATGTTCATCACCGGCCCGAAGGTTATTGAGACTGTTACTGGTGAGAAAATCTCGAGCGACGATCTCGGCGGCGCACGTGTGCAGGAGGCGCAGAGCGGCGTGGCGCACTTCAGCGCGCCGACTGAGGCGGACGCACTCGCCCAGGTACGGCGACTGTTGACTTTCCTGCCGATCATCCATCGCGAAACGCCGCCGCACCAGCGTGTCCGTTTTCAGCGAAAATTGGATGAAGATGAACTTGCTGACATTCGTACCGACAGACGGTACAAAGGTGTACGACGTCAAGGACGTTATCGTGCGCTTGGTGGATGACGGTGACTTTATCGAAGTACAGCCGTTGTTCGCGCGCAATGCAGTCGTCGGCTTTGGCCGCATCGGCGGGTATGTGGTCGGCATTGTCGCCAATCAGCCGAAATATATGGCGGGCGGACTGGACATCGACTCATCCGACAAAATTGCACGGTTCATTCGGTTCTGCGACTCGTTCAACATTCCGCTGGTGACGCTGGAGGATGTGACTGGATTTATCCCGGGTGTCAAACAGGAGCACGGCGGCATCATCCGTCACGGTGCAAAGATCCTGTTTGCGTACTCGGAGGCGACGGTGCCGAAGATCACGGTGATCTTGCGCAAAGCGTACGGCGGCGCGTATGTCGCGCTGAACAGCAAGGCGATTGGCGCTGACCTCGTCTACGCATGGCCTGCGTCCGAAATTGCAGTCATGGGTCCGGAAGGCGCTGCGAACATCATCTACGCGAGAGAAATTGCGAGCAGCAGCAATCCTGAGCAGGCACGAGCAGAGCGAATTCAGCAGTATCGCGAACAGTTCGCAAATCCGTACGTCGCAGCTGGCGCAGGTATGGTCGATGATGTGATCGATCCGCGCGAAACCCGTATCCGCCTGTTTGAAGCGCTCGAACTGCTGCAGCAGAAGCAGGAATCGAGACCAGCCAAGAAACACGGTAACATCCCGCTCTAAAAGGACAAGAAGTCAAATTGACGGCCAGGAGTGCCAGGAGGGGGCCTTGTGCATGCAGACGGATGCGGTCAAAGAGCTTTTTTTCAAACTTGTCCAGATGGACAGCCACTCGCTGCAGGAAGCAGAGGTGGCAGCATTCTGCAAGTCGTACCTGGAAACGCTCGGCTTTACTGTTGAGACGGATGATGCGGGCGAGAAACTTGGCGGCAATACGGGCAACTTGATTGCCACTCTCAGTGGTCAGCCAGAGCTACCTTCCATTATGCTCACGGCACACATGGATACGGTTCAGCCTGGGACGAGCATTCAACCGCGCGTCGATTCAGACGGGGTGGCTTGGAGCGACGGCACAACGGTCCTCGGTGCAGATGACAAAGCAGGTGTCACAGCGATTTTACTCGGCGTCAAGCAGTTGGTGGAGAGCGGCGCAGCACATGGCACGATTCAGGTTGTGTTGACGATTGCGGAAGAGATTGGCCTGCAAGGCGCCAAATGCGTCGATCCCAGCCGACTCCAGGCGGTCTATGGACTGGCACTCGATTCAGGTGGTCCGCTTGGTACGATTGTTACAGCGGGGCCAAGTCAGATCCGCTGGGAGGCAGAATTTATCGGCAAGTCTGCCCATGCCGGTGTTGCGCCGGAAAACGGGATCAGCGCCATCCGGGTAGCGGCACGAGCAGTCGCAAATATGCAGCATGGGCGCATCGATGATGAAACGACGGTCAACATCGGCAGTTTTTTGGCCGAAGGGCCAAACAATGTCGTACGCGATCGCGTTCGGCTGATCGGTGAAGCGCGCAGCCGCAATCCACACAAACTGGAGCAGCTGCTGTCCGATATGAGGACGGGCTTTGAGGAAACTGCTGCTGCGGCGGGCGCAAGTGTGACGTTCGAGCATCGACTCAACTACGATGGGTTCCGTTTTGAACTATCCGCGCCGGTTCGTCAGCGTGCAGAGCGGGTGCTCGCGGAACTTGGCCATACCGTAAACGCGGTCGAAGGCGGAGGCGGGAGCGATGCAAATAT
Organism: uncultured Alicyclobacillaceae bacterium; assembly: GCA_963758235.1. Taxonomy (GTDB): domain Bacteria; phylum Bacillota; class Bacilli; order Alicyclobacillales; family Alicyclobacillaceae; genus CAVWUS01. Next base: position 32,957 of record CAVWUS010000002.1, read on the forward strand.
CTTCACGAGCATCGGCATTCCGACGTTGAATATCGGGATTGGGTATGTCGATATTCACAGCACGAATGAACATGTCGCGTTAGCAGATATCGCGAGCGCTGCAGAGGTCGTAGCAGCGTTTTGCAAGCAACAAGCGTAACCGAATAGACAGGCCAATTCCTCACATACTAGCTGAATGAGTTCTTTAAACTGTTCGGCAACGTGAGGAGGGGCAAGTATGGCGGTTCAGACAAAAGGACGTCAGACAGCTGCAAAAGTTCGACATACCGGCACGTTGCGCCCGACACAGCTCGCATTTATCGGTGTTGGCGGCATCATCGGCGCCGGTTTTTTTCTTGGTTCAGGGGTTCCGATTCGGACCGCTGGCCGGCAGTCCTGCTGGCGTTCGCGCTTGGCGCCGTTGTGACCGCACAAGTGACCGGCGCCTTGACATCCATTGCTGTGAACCATCCAGTCAAAGGATCATTCAAGGTATTCGCCGATATGTATCTTGGCGCTTATACCGGCTTTTTGCAGGGATGGGCCTACTACCTGACAGGTATTTTGACCATTTCGAGCGAGGCCGTTGCGATGGCCGTCTTTACGAAAATGTGGTTTACAGGCGTCGCACCATGGCTATTGACAGCCATCTACGCGGCGGTCATCATCCTCATCAATGCATTTGGCGTGAGCGGCTTTGAACGTGTTGAGTCCATCATGAGCGCTGCAAAGATAGGCGCTCTCGTTGGATTCATTCTGTATATCGGGATTTGGCTGCTTGGCAGCGTGTTCGCCGGACATCATGCGTCCACCGGCGGAACCCTGACAGGGACTTCACCGAGTGGTCAAAACGGATTTTTCCCGACGGGTATCATGGGTCTGCTGAAATCGATGCTGATTGTCATTTTTGCCTTTGCTGGCATCGGCGTCTTTGCCACGGCGGTGCCAGAGTTAAAACAGCCCAAGGATGTCGATCGCGCTGCCTGGATGACAGTCGGCAGCTTGTTCGTCCTGTATATCCTGTCCATCTTCTGCTTGCTCTTGATCCGGCCCTGGTGGCAGGTCAGCACCTCTCAAAGTCCATTTGTCCTGGCACTGTCAGGCGTCGGCCCAGGGTTTATTGCGCAGGTGTTTAACGCCATCATCTTCGTGGCTTCGTTCAGTGTGATGGCGGGAACTGTCTTTTCCGTGAATCAAATTTTAGCCAATCTCAGCCACTCGGGCGAAGCCCCGCGATTCGCGGGACGGATGTGGCATAACCGCGTCAATTTCGGTGCACTCGGCATCACGACCGTATGTCTTGCCGTTGCGATTACAGCTTCCTATTTGCTACCCTCGAACGTGTACCAGTTTCTCATCAGTGCCTCGAGTTACCTGACGTTCTTGAACTGGTTTGTGATCTTGTTGACTTTTCTGGCGTGGAAGCGGAAGACCAACGAAGACAATCACTTTGTCTCATCATTGGCTTTTGGCCAGCCCATCCTGACGATTTGCACGATGGTTTTTCTGCTTGTTTTGACGGTTGTGGCACTGCTCGATCCCACGCAGCGCATCGGCTTTTACGCCTGCCTCGCACTCGTTGCCTGCATCAGCGTGGCGTATTGGTTCGTGCGGCCGAGAAAGACTGAGTCGATTAGAAGGTGACGAATTGAATCGAGATGCATTGGAAGAACGCATTGTGAAACGCGAAGTTGTCTATCAAGGCAAGATGATTACAACGGAACATCTGACCGTCGAACTGCCCAACGGGCGCAGCTCGACAAGGGATGTAGTGCGGCATCCAGGTGCTGTCGCGGTCCTGGCAGAGGTTGACGGGACACACTTGCTCTGCGTGGAACAGTTCCGCATAGCCACTGGCAGTGTTCTGCTCGAGATTCCGGCCGGAAAGCTCGAAGCAGGGGAAGATCCGCTGGCTTGCGCCAAAAGGGAACTGAAAGAGGAGACAGGTTATGATGCAGCCGCTTGGACGGAAGTCGCGACGGTGTTCACCAGCCCTGGCTTCGCAGACGAGCAGATTCATATCTATCAGGCGTCCGAACTTTCGAAGGGAGAACGGGCGCTCGATGACGACGAATTTCTGAACGTACGCCCGCTCTCCTTTGCTGAGGTTCAAAGTTTGGTTGATAACCGTCAAATCAACGATGCAAAAACGCTGATTGCATTCCAGTGGTGGTTGCTGCAGCGCGGGAAGTAAGCCGAAAGAGGAGACATGGATGCAGGCTTTTGCGGACTTTCATATTCATATCGGACGGGCGATGGGGCGCCCGGTCAAAATGGCAGCTGCGCCGAGCCTGACACTCGAGCGAATCGTGGAGCATGCGCTCGAGGAAAAAGGGCTGGACATCGTGACCATCATCGACGGGGTGTGCGATTTCGTCTGGATGGAGATCAAACAAGCAGTACAGGCAGGATGGTTAGTCCCTGTTACGGGCGGCGGCTATTTATACCGCGATCGGCTGCTAGTGTTGCTCGGCGCTGAGGTCGAAACAGCCGGTCCAGACGGCGGCGCGGCTCACTTTGGCTGCTGGTTTCCTGACCTCGACCGGGCTGCTTTGTTTCGGCAGTGGCTGAAAACCGTTCAGACGAATACCACACTTTCCTCTCAGCGCGCCCGCTGTACTGCTCAGGAACTGGAACGACGCACGCATGCAGCGGATGGGCTGTTGATTGTGCATCACGCGTTTACACCGCATAAGGGTTTGTACGGCAACTGCGTCCGACGCATGAATGACATGGTTCAAATGGACACAGTCGATGCACTAGAACTAGGACTATCCGCTGACACGGATATGGCCGACTGTCTCTCCGAATTGGCACCACTCACGTTCCTCTCAAATTCTGACGCACATTCCCTACCGAAAATTGCAAGAGAATATAATGTCCTGAAGATCGAAGGGTTGTCGTTTGCAGAAGTCAAACTTGCGCTTAGACGGGAACACGGCCGCTGTGTGATACAGAACGTCGGGCTATTACCTGAACTCGGCAAGTATCACCGCATGGCTTGTGCGCGCTGCGGTCAAGTGTGGCCGCCTGACCAGGAGGTCTGCAGCTGCGGCAGCACGCGAAAGGTGGGCGGTGTATACGACCGGCTGTGTGCCGTGCGCGATCGTACAGAACCTGTACATCCACAACATCGACCGCCGTATCTCCATCAGGTACCGCTCGAATTTATCCCCGGTCTGGTCGAAGCTGCGTGAGCGGCTGCTGAATCATTTTGGGACCGAGATGCAGATTCTACACAATATCAGCGAGCAGGCGCTCGCGGCCGTGGTAGGAGAACAGCTGGCGAACCGGATTGAGCTGGCTCGCAGCGGCAAACTGACCGTGCAAATGGGGGCGGGCGGCACCTATGGAAAAGTGAAGGTCAATCGATAGAAAAGCGCATAGTACAAAGGTACTGTTCATATCAATAATTCATAGGCTTGTACCGATTAGGAGGATATTGATATGAACGCCGCTTCAATGCAGATGCGTCGCAGCCAGAGTCGGGGACTGGAACGGCAGTGGCAGATGGTGCGTGGAACAGCAGAGACGCAAGGACATGTATGGACGTTCCTCATGGGCGTCTGCCTGTGCGGGATTCTGTTCGGCGCAATTGTCGCAGGACAGCTTCACCCGGGGGATGTCAATGTGCTCACCAGTTCAGTCCAGAACTTGCTTGGAACCGCTGCACATCATCAACTTGCGACGTTCGGTCAACTGTGGTGGGAGCGCATGATCAGCGACAGTCGCCTGCTCGCTCTGCTCTGGCTGTTCGGGGTCTCGGTGATTGGCCTGCCGTTTGTCGTCATTGCGCTGTTTCTTCGCAGCTTCAGCGTCGGCTTCGCGATGGGCTTCACGGTTCTGCAGTTCGGCTGGAAAGGACTCCTGATTGCTGCTATTGGGATGTTTCCCCATGATATCGTGGCGCTCGCCTTCTTGTTACTTGCAGGTGTCACTGCCATCCGCTTTTCGGCAGACATCCTGCAGCAGGCTGCTGCTTTGCCAGGCTTGCCGCTGCGTGTGTTTCGATATACACTCATTTTCGCATTCTGTGCCGTTGGCTTGATGGGATCGGCGGCACTGCAGGCGGGAACGATGCCGCATTTACTCACGATACTCAACTGATGCGACGCGCTCTCGCCATCCGATTGAAGGGGGGCAGTTCGCGTGCGTCGTTTTACGGACATCAACGAAGGGTTCGAGTGTGCACATTGCGGCAGAGCAGTCCCGCCATCACGTCGCTCGTGCAGAAACCATTGCCCATATTGTCTGCATTCAGTTCATCTGGACATATTTCCTGGCGATCGCAGTGCAAATTGCGGCGGCTTGATGCAGCCTGTGGGCGTGATTACGCACACCAAGAAGGGCTACCAGGTGATTCACCGCTGCAGCCGCTGTGGTGCCGAAGCAAGGAACGTGCTTGACTTTGATGATCCCTTGGCTCCAGACAGTTTTGATGCGGTACTCCGACTCATGAAGCAATCGTAAGGAGTGACAGCGATGCAGTCGTTGATTCGCGCGTTTCAAGCAGTGGTAATGACTTCCGTGCTAGCGAGCGGCCTATTCGTCGTCGAGCAGATGGCTGCCCATCATTTCAACGCCAACCCGTACGCGCCGCCGCATAATCCGTACGTAGCTGTTGGTCAGATGTCTTCGACCGTAATGCAGGGCGCCGTGCGCCTGGAGCGACAGATGGTGACAGATATCACTGCTTTTTTACGCTATGGGGCCGAGTAGAATGACGGAGATGTCGAACCATGGCAGGACTTTGTCTGCGAGGTGTGGAATATCCCTTGTGAATCGTTTTTCGAATCGAGGGACGTATGATGGCTGACTGGGTTACCGGATTTATTGAACATCTGGCGGTTGAGAGAGGTCTGTCCAAAAATACGCTGGAATCGTACCAACGTGACTTGTTTACGTTTGAACGCTATTTGAACGAAACCTACCAGGAGCAGCTGCTGGGGACAACCCGGACGCACCTTGTTCATTACCTGTCGTGGCTACAAAAGTCCGGCCGTGCAAACTCTACGATTTCAAGGAATCTAGCAAGTCTGCGTTCTTTTTTTCACTACCTGCTCCAAATGGAGATTCTTGCAGCGGATCCGACGCTGCATGTTGATACGCCGAAAATTGAAAAGCGACTGCCAAAGGTTTTGAGCATAAATGAAGTCGAACGGTTGCTGGCAGTGCCCGATACAGGTACTGCTGCTGGCCGCAGGGACAAGGCGATGCTCGAGTTATTGTATGCAACTGGCATCCGCGTCACCGAGCTGGTGTCCATTCACGTACCTGATGTCAATTTGTCAGCTGGCTTTCTGAAATGCATGGGTAAAGGTTCGAAAGAGCGAATCATTCCAATTGGCGAAGTTGCGCAGGAGTCTCTTCGCGAGTACTTGGAGGGCGGGCGTACTCAACTGTTGAAAGACAGGCCTACGGATGCCCTGTTCTTGAATCATCTTGGCAAAGGTATGTCTCGTCAGGGTTTCTGGAAAATATTAAAGAAACATGCGCGTGCTGCGGGGATTGTGAAGGATATCACACCGCACACCCTGCGCCATTCGTTTGCGACACATTTGCTCGAACGAGGCGCTGATTTGCGGGCGGTGCAGGAGATGCTTGGTCATGCGGATATTTCGACCACGCAGATTTACACGCACGTTACGCGATCGCGGCTAAAAGAAGTGTACGTCACAGCGCACCCGCGGGCCTAAAATAAGTGTCCGAAAAAGGTTAAGGCCCCGCAAGGGGATAGGTCTCAGTTCTTAACCCCTTTTCGGACAACCTCTCAGGGGGAATGTCTGATGCACCTTAAACAGCGAAGATTGATCTGGATTGTGCTTGACAGCGTGGGCATCGGGGCAGCTCCCGATGCCCAACTCTATGGTAAGGCCGATGAACAGAGCAACACCCTGTTGCATGCAGCAGAGGCCGTTTCCGGACTGAAAGCGCCAAACTTGACCCGGCTCGGACTCGGTAACCTGGTCGCCGCACCTGGCGTCCCGCCAACCACGGAACCATCTGTGGTGGCGCGCATGCGAGAACGGTCATTTGGTAAGGACACGACCAACGGCCATTGGGAATTCGTCGGTGTTGTGCTGGATCGGCCACTTCCAACCTATCCGAACGGATTTCCCGACGAAATCATCGAACCGTTTGAACGACAAATTGGGCGTTCTGTACTCTGTAATCGACCTGCATCTGGAACGGAGGTCATTCAGGCGTACGGGGCGCAACACATGGAAACAGGACAACCGATTGTATACACCTCTGCCGACAGTGTCTTTCAAATTGCCGCCCACGAAGATATCGTTCCTGTCGACGAACTGTATCGCTGGTGCCAGATTGCCCGCGGCCTTCTTACCGGAGAACACGGCGTTGGCCGTGTCATCGCCCGTCCGTTTGTCGGTGAGCCCGGGCACTTTACGCGTACGCATCACCGCAAGGACTTTTCGCTGACGTTTGGTGAAAACGTGCTGTCTGAACTGACGGCTGCCGGTGTTCATGTGTGCGGGATCGGTAAAATATCGGACATTTATGGCGGCGTCGGAATCACCGAATCCATACATACGGAAGGCAACGAAGACGGCATGAATCAGGTGCTCGGGCAGATGAAAAAGCAGACTTCGGGCGTAATTTATGCCAATCTCGTCGATTTTGACGCCTTGTATGGCCACCGCAATGATGCCGTCGGGTTTGCCCGCGCGATTGAAGCGTTCGATCGCCAACTAGGGGATTTGCTGACGCAGCTTCAATCGGATGATGTGCTTTGGATCACGGCGGATCATGGTTGTGATCCAACCACGTCAGGAACAGATCACACACGGGAACTTGTGCCTTGGCTAATCTGGTCAAATCGGCTGACGAAAGCAGTGAGACTACCCGATCGCGATACATTCGCAGACATGGGTGCAACGCTCGCAGACCTGTTTGGTGTGCCGAGACCGGTCGTAGGCACGAGTATTATGCCTGAGCTGGAGAATAACGGTGTAACGCTCTAGGATTGACGCGTTCTCCAGCGCATGCTCTGGCATTGTGCGGCACACCTTAAAGTTGGGGGTGAGGAGGATGCCACGAGTCGAATGCTTTGTGGAGGAATGCGTGTTTAACCAGGAAAAACTGTGTCACGCAAGTCAGATCCAAGTCCTCTCGAACGGGAACGATGTTGTTGGAACGAGCATGGGCACCATGTGCAAGACGTTCCGCTACCGTGACTTTGATGACGCAGATGTAGAAATGTAGTTCGGTGCATGACTAAACTTCGTAGAGGGCCGCCTTCGGGTGGCCCCTCTACGCATTTGACTGCACTGGTCATCGGTTCCAAACGAGATGCAAGAAAAATGAATAAATGCACAAACTAGACCGACTTGTTTTGATTTACAGAAAGGAGTTGATTATGGTGCACACAAATTTGCATAAGCCAAAGCGTGTGGCGCTCATCTCGGCGTCGCTGTTTCTGTTGGCCATTGGCGTGCTGCCAGCGCCTGCGTACGCAGCGACAGCGACCTCTGCAGATGCGGCTTCGCCTGTCAAACACAGAACACAGCTGGTGGATACGGACGGATTGACGCCAGTGAACAGCAGCGGCACCAGTACAGCCGGACTTGCCTCTACGGCTCGGGCCGCCGAAGTCGTTGACTTTGCGACTGGCAAGATACTCTTCGAAAAAGATGCGCACGAAGAAATGCCAATCGCCAGCATCACGAAAATTATGACCATGCTGTTGATTATGGAGGCGCTCGACAGCGGGAAGATTCATTTGAACGATCAGGTTCGGGCCAGTGAGTACGCAGCAAGTATGGGCGGATCGCAAATCTTTTTGGAGCCTGGCGAAACGATGTCCGTCAGCGACATGATGAAAGGCATTGCGATTGCTTCAGCCAATGACGCATGCGTCGCCATGGCCGAACACTTGTACGGCAGCGAGGAAGCCTTTGTCGCCAAGATGAACGAGCGGGCTAAGGAACTTGGCATGAACGACACCCATTTCGTCAATTGCAACGGACTGCCTGCTGAAGGCCACTACAGCAGTGCGCACGATATTGCCATCATGTCGCGGGAACTGCTCAATCACCCCGAAATCACACGCTGGACGTCCGTGTACAGCGACTACCTGCGCAAGGACACTTCGCATCCGCTCTGGCTGGTCAATACAAACAAGCTCGTGCGGTTTTATGATGGAATGGATGGCTTGAAAACCGGCTATACCCAAGAAGCCAAATACTGTCTGGCTGCGACTGCAAAGAAAGATGGTTTCCGCGTCATTACGGTTGTGTTGGGTGAGCCGAAGCCGGCTGCACGAAACAAAGACGTCAGCCAATTGATGAATTGGGCATTTTCCCAATACCAGTCGAAGGTTCTATATCAGAAAGGTGAGGTCGTGGAACGTGTCCGCGTCGCCCACGGCATTCCCTCTGAGGTGGCCGTACGCACAGCTGAACCAGTAGGGGTTATCCATCCGAAGGGTCAAAAATTGAGTTATGAAACAAAGGTGCAAATTGATTCACTCAAAGCGCCCATCAAATCAGGACAAACGGTGGGCAAGCTGCTTGTCGTTGATCACGATGAAATCATCGCCAGTACGCCACTTATAGCCGCCAGCGACGTCAAGAAGGCGAACATGTTCCAAAACTTTGGCCAGACGGTACGTAATATGGTGACCTTTGGCAACAAATAACGACAAAACGGGCATTCGATCGGAATGTTCGAATGCCCGTTTGTCGATTCGCCACAGAGACTGCCGAATCTTATTATTGTGCAGGAAATGATACAGTCTCCAACGCAATCCGCGCTCCTGGTCTGGGCGCGTTTCGCAGACGCAGGTCGAACCAGTCGGAGCCTGCGTCGAGCAACTCCTCGTCCGTATTTTGCGCTAGTAAGGCTTGACAGCGCCAGGCAGTAAGCTGCGCCGTCAGTTCCAGGCTTAGAGCGCGAGGTCCTGCAAGGATTTGTCCGATTCTCCGGATGGCCTCCTCATACTGCTTTGCATCCATCAGCATCCGGACTGCCATAGCCTGTAATTGCGGCCAGCGTTCACTTTCCGTCTTAATGAGAGAAATCGCTTCATCTGCCAGTTTGAAGGCTTCGTCCGAGTTGCCCATCTGACTGCGACATAAGGCGGCTTCCATCAATAAGTTGGCAAAACGCAACGGATCTTGGTGAAACGCGAGCGTTTCACGTTCTGCATACGCGTATTCGATGGCCCTCTCAAAGTCTCCCATCTGACGAAGAATATAAACACGATTGACTTTACACTGGTTCACACCGCGACTATGCCCACAATCGCTGTACAGTTGTTCTGCTTGGTCGGTCAGCTGCAGGCCCGATGATAATGGCCTGTGCCGTTGCAACGTTTGCTAGACCGTGCGTCACCACAGCCAGATCGAGCGTTGAAGAAAAACGATTGGCCAGTTCGATGGCGAGTTGATAGTGGTGTTTCGCTTGAGTGAAGCTGCCTTCCTGCAGCAGTATACGGCCGAGGTTGGCGTGGATACGCATTGCAATTGGCATACTCAGCTCTGGATGCCGCCGCAGCAACTCGCTTGCTCGCAGCCAATAGGTTCGGGCGAGTTCCATCTGGTGAAGC
>CAVWUS010000003.1:0-32047 GCA_963758235.1 uncultured Alicyclobacillaceae bacterium
CAAGACTATAAAGGTAAAATTAAAGTTCTAATTATTGATAACAATTCAACCGATCGTACAACGGACGTATCCTATGGCTTGGCAAAGGAATTCAACCTTGATTTGAAATGCTTGTTTGAACCGAACCCGGGGAAAAACAATGCTTTAAACTTTGGGTTGACCAAAGTTGAAACGGATCTCGTCGTTACATTAGATGCAGATACCCTACTTCATCCTACAGCAGTTCGCCATTTAGTGGGCAGGTTCGTAAGTTCACCGCCTGATGTTTGCGCAGTAGCGGGTTCTGTTCTTGTAAGAAATAGCCGGGAGAGCTTTTTGTCAAGATGCAAGAATGGGATTATTTCCTAGGGATTGCGTCAACAAAAAGGTTACAAGGAATGTATCGTAGTACTTTAGTTGCACAAGGCGCGTTCAGCTTGTATAAGACAGAAGCCATTAGGAGCGTGGGTGGCTGGCCAGATGCAATTGGGGAGGATATCGTTTTAACTTGGAGATTTTTCAAACAGGGCTGGACAGTTTATTTCGAACCTCTTTCGGTTGCTTTTACCGATGTACCCACCGTCTTTAGACACTTTTCGAAGCAACGAAGTCGCTGGGCACGTGGTATGATAGAGGGCATTAAAGAGGTAAAGCCCTGGGCACATCCTGTGATGTTCACAAAGTTTCTTACAGGCATTGATTTGGTAATTCCATATTTAGATATCAGTTATACTTTTTTTGGCTTCCTGGATTGGTATTGTGTTGCTTTGGCATCTTTAACATTGTAGGACCACTTACGTTATTTGTATTACCTTTGACGCTTCTCAGTAATCTCATCTTATATTTATATCAACGTAAAGTTTTCGCTCAGCTGGATTTACGCATTCGTAAGAATAGACTGGAATTTGTCACATACGTACTGCTGTACCAAATGATCATGTCACCCGTTTCCGTTTGGGGATATATCCAGGAATTACTCAAATTAAGGAGAGTTTGGCGATAGAGGCCAACGGCCGTTGATTGGAATCAAGTATCAACTTGATTAAAAAAGGACTGCCCCGCGCTTTCACGATGGCAGTCCTTTTTCATGGCTTAACCTACAGTCGAATGCGCTCGACTGGAGCTCTCGGCTTCTACACGCTTCACGAACGACTTGATATAACCAAAGTAAGCTTCGGGATCGTCCCACATCGACATGTGGCTGCCGTTCTCGCAGATTCCTACTGTAGCGTTGGGAATGAGCTCTCCCATACGTTCAATGTCCGCGGGATTCATTGTATCGTGGCGGCCACCGAGTAGGAGGGTTGGTACAGTGATGCGTTCGATATCGGCCCATCTGTCCCAGTCCTTGAAGTTGCCTGTTATGACAAATTCGTTGGGGCCCTGCATGGTGTTGTAGACCTGTTCATTCATGTGGGCAAAGGTTCGCACCACAGCGTCCGGCCATGGATCGACCCGGCAGAGATGCTTCTTGTAAAGATGCTCAATCAGCAGCGTCTGGTATTCTTCCGCACCGTAGTTACCTTCCCGTTCGTATTCTACCATGACATCGACGATAGACTGGGGCAGCTGATTGCGGAGGTGATTGATGTGTTCCACGTACGATCCGATGCTTGCAGTCATATTTGAGATAATCAGCCCTTTGAGTGCTGACTGGTAGGAAAGTGCGTATTCGATGGATAAGAATCCGCCCCACGACTGACCGAGCAGATAAAACCCATCGAGTCCAAGCTGCTTGCGCACCTCTTCTACTTCTTCACGGAACCGCTCGACGTTCCACAGTGAAACATCGTCCGGTTGGTCTGAGTAGTATGAACCAAGTTGATCGTAGAAATAGATCTCAATGCCTTCTGGCGGAAGATACTGCTCGAAGTTTTCGAAGTACTCGTGACTGCAGCCAGGACCGCCGTGAAGCAGCAGCATCTTGACGGGACTGTCGCCGACACGGCGGGTCCATACGTGAAACCCGCCAGAGATGGGGACTACCTTTGACTGTGCATGCATCGTGATCGCCTCCCATGTGGGGTGCCCTCGTCGGACACCAGTGTACCGCTAATATATCAGAATTAACGGAATTCTTGGGAGCGCTGCGTGCATCAAAGCGGACTTTTCAACAGGGTGTTCAAGATGCACAGCCACGCGGCGCCCAGCACAATCGTGTCCTCATCGGCAATGTTGACCGGTACCTGCTTATTCAGGCTGGTCGCTCGATGGCGAATCACGGACTCGAGTTCTTCATCAAAAAATGCTGCGCCTTTGGCAATGGTGCCACCGAGTATAATGGCCTCAGGTGCCAGGCCATTCAACACGTTAGCCATGCCGATTCCAAGGTAGCGCCCTAATGTTTTGAAGGCACGTACGTACTCCGGAGTACCTGCTGCTGCCTTGCTTGCTGCGAGCGCGACAAACTCCGGCGACAGTTCAAGTGCATCTGTCACATGTTCCTCTTCGGTCAAGTACCGGAACAATGCCTGCTCCGAGGCATACTGCTCCCAGCAGCCGTAATTTCCGCACGCACACAGCGCGCCAATGGCTGAAATGGTGGTGTGACCAAATTCGCCAGCAATGCCGTGCGAACCGCGATACAGTTCACCGTTGATGATGATGCCGGTGCCGATACCGATGCCAGCGTTGACGAAAACAAGGTTCCGCGCGGGATATCTGCGGTGTTCGGAAAGTGCGCCGCAGTTTCCGTCGTTGTCAATGAATAGGGGGAAAGAAAACCGCTGTGACATCGATCTGCAAATATCCCAGTCGTGGATCTCGATATTCGGTAGGTAGTAGACCGATCCCGTCTGAAAATTGACGATGCCGGGGAGGGCGATACCTGCGGCAATGATGCCGTGCCTGCTTAGTTTTGCCTGAGCAGATGCGTTCGCGACTTCTGAAATGAGCAGCTCTTCGAGTTCTGCGACAGCAATTGGATAACCCGTGTTGAGCACCCGTTTGTAGACGATGGTACCGCTTAAATCAGTCAGGACAGTTGTCATATGTGTAATCTGTACATTGACGCCTACGCAATAGCCGGCATCCCGTTTGATTGTCAGCAAAATTGGCTTACGGCCACCGCTTGATGTGCCATAGCCAACCTCGCGTACCAGCTCTTCTTCAATTAATTCATCTACGAGAGATGAAACGGTCGCTTTATTCAGGCCGGTCATCTGGGACAGATCGATTCTCGATACGGGTTCATTATGAAAGATTAGTTCTAACACCGACCGCTTGTTCATCAGTCGCATCGTCGGTGCATCAACGGCTTTACCCAATGACCTCACCTCAAAAAATTCGTATTGCTAAAAGTTTGGGGTTAGTTTAACATATCAATCAAGTCACCGGTAGTGGCATCTGAAACCGGTTACGAAAGGGGTTTCATAACCGGGAAACAGCAAAGTTCTTTGTTTAGTTAAACAATGAACTTTTGCTGAATGCTTCGAACGGGATGAAAGCACTCTAATTTTTAAGAGTGTACAAAGGGGGATTTCAAATGCAGTTGAAGAAAACTTTGACTGCAGGCGCCATGGTTGTCGTCGCGATGACGTTGGCAACGGCCTGCGGCACCAGCAACAATTCCGGCAACAGTTCCAGCAATTCTTCCAGCAGCGGTTCATCCGGCGGCAAGCAAATCGTTGGCTTCTTGCTCCCGGATACGACATCATCTCCTCGTTATGAAACAGAAGATAAGCCAGATTTCATTGCCGACATGAAGAAACTTGATCCAAATGCACAGGTTGATTACCAGAATGCACAAGGGGATTCCACCACCCAAGAACAGCAGGCGCAGGCTGAAATTGCGAACGGTGCCAAAGTATTGGTTATCGATCCGGTTGACTCACAGGCTGCAGCGACCATTGTCGCCCAAGCTGACAAAGCAGGCGTCAAGGTTGTGTCTTACGACCGCATGATTGACGGACCGGTAGATTACTATGTTTCCTTCAATAACATTGAAGTCGGCAAACTCCAGGCCGAGTACATTGCAGCACACACGCCGAAGGGCGGCACCGTCGTTATGATTAATGGTGCGCAGACGGACAATAACGCGCTTCAGTTCAAGCAGGGCGCAATGGACGTTTTGGAGCCGCTTGTGAAAGCTGGCAAGCTGAAGATCGGTTACTCGACAATGACACCAAACTGGGATCCAGCCAATGGTCTTCGTGAAATGGAGCAGGCGCTGACGACGTTGAACAACAATGTCAGCTCCGTCCTGGCAGCGAACGATGATTTGGCAGGCGCGGTTATCCAGGCCCTGACCGCACAACATTTGGCAGGTAAAGTACCGGTAACCGGGCAGGATGCAACAAACGCTGGCCTTCATGACATCATGCTGGGTACACAGGGCATGACGATTTACAAGCCGGTTCCGAAAGAAGCGGAAGCTGCTGCAGAAATCACCACTGCTCTGCTTGAAGGCAAGACACCGTCTTCTTCGCTCATCAACGGCACAACCACCTACGATGGCAAGCAGATTCCGTCTGTGTTGCTGCAGCCGGAAGTCGTCACGAAGTCAAACATCCAGTCCACGGTTATTAAAGATGGTTATACAACGATGGCTAAGATCAACAATCCTTCGGCCTCCAGCTAAGGGACAATTACCTGAACCAGATGTGCAGTGAAGGGGCGCAGGTTTGTCTGCCTGCGCTCTTTCAGATTATAAATGGTTCAGCTGGCAGACCAATCATTCATATAGGAGATGGGGCGTTTTGGGCAAGACGGAGAGCACACCACTGCTCAGCATCCAAAACATAGAAAAGAGTTTTGGAGCTGTAAAGGCGTTGCAAGGTGTGTCGCTGGACGTACACCCGGGCGAAATCGTCGCTCTGGTAGGCGACAACGGCGCAGGTAAGTCTACTACGATTAAAATGATTGCCGGTGTCGAACACCCTGATTCAGGGACCATTGAGTTCGAGGGGAAACCGGTGTCGATGACCGGACCTGCTGACGCAGAACGACTTGGTATCCAAACAGTCTATCAAGACCTGGCATTGTGCGATAACTTAGACATTGCATCGAACCTGTTTTTGGGGCGTGAGTTAAGGCGCACATGGATTCCGGGCTTTACCAAGATTCTCAAGAAAGCCGAAATGGAAGAGCGTGCGATACCTGTGCTGAAGGATCTCGGCATTAGCCTTCCACCGTTGACGACGCAGGTTGCAAGCCTTTCTGGTGGTCAGCGGCAAACCGTTGCTGTGGCCAGAGCGGTGGTCTGGGGTTCAAAGTTAGTTATGCTCGATGAACCGACAGCAGCGCTCGGTGTGGCTCAGACCAAGGCGGTACTTGATCTGATTCTTCGTTTGGCCAAGAGCGGCGTTGGCGTACTGGTGATTTCGCATAATATGGCTGACGTATTCAAAGTCGCCGACCGCATCGTTGTCCTTCGCTTAGGACGCACGGTCGCAAACTTTGTTAAATCTGAGACGAAACCGGAAGCAGTCATCGCCGCAATTACCGGCGCGTCTGAGGAGGTTTCGGTATGAACGCAAATACAACATTAACACCAGAGTCCCGCTACGGAAGAAGTACTTTTCGCGCACGTTTTGCTTCAGGAGACCTGGGTCTGATCCCAGTCATCCTTGCACTTGTAGTTATCTGGGTCGTCTTTCAAGCCATTAATGGAAACTTCCTGTCTGGCCGAAATCTGTCTAACCTGATTCAGCAGATGGCGGAAATTGGTTTCTTGGCAATCGGTGAAACGTTTATCTTACTGTTGGGTGAAATCGACTTGGCAGTCGGTGCTGTCAGCGGCGTGGCGGCAGCTGTGCTCGTTTTGCTGTCGGCAGCCGGTGTGAATCCGTGGATCGCAATTTTGGCCAGTATCGTCAGCGGTACAGTCATCGGCCTGTTCCAAGGATTCTGGGTCACAATCATCGGTGTTCCTGCATTCATTGTCACGCTTGCCGGGTCGTTGGGATATCAAGGCATTCTCTTAGCTATGCTTGGAAATACAGGTACCGTTCCAATTACAAACCAAACGCTGTTAAATCTCACGTCTTTGTATATTCCGCCTTTCCTGGGCTGGATACTTGCCGCTGTGACGTTTGTACTGTTTGTCGCTGGAACGTTGATGATGAAACGCAACCGCGAAGCAAAGAATCTGCCTGCACTGTCTTCTAGCGGCGTCATTGGCCGGTCAATCGTTCTGGCCTTGATTCTAGTGGTTGCAGTGGGTGTGCTGAATGCGTACCACGGCGTGCCGCTCGCTGGTTTCATTTTGGTTGTCTTTGTCGTCTTCTTTGCCTTCATTACACAGTCGACTGTGTTTGGCCGTCACGTCTATGCACTTGGTGGTAATGCTGAAGCTGCACGTCGGTCAGGCATCAATGTCAAATCTGTCCGCATCATTGTGTTCACGATTGCTGGCCTGATGGCTGCAATTGGCGGCATCATCGGTGCATCGTGGCTGGGCTCTGCTTCACCGGCTTCCGGTGGCGGCAACCTGCTGATGGATTCCATCGCAGCAGCTGTTATCGGTGGTACAAGCCTGTTCGGTGGACGCGGCAGCGTCTGGAACGCGTTGGCTGGCGCATTGGTTATCGGCAGCGTTGAAAATGGTATGGACCTGCTGAGTGCTCCTTCCAGCACGAAGTATATTGTTGAAGGTTCCATCCTACTGCTGGCGGTTACGATTGATACACTGTCACGCCGCCGTCGTAGACAAGCCGGTCGCTAAAGTTGATACCTTACAAATTGCCCACAGCGGGCGATGCGTAAGCGCTCGATTCATAGACTGCCCCCTGGCATATCTGCTGGCGGGGCAGTCTTTTTGTTGTGCTTGTGAAGTGCTGTCTGACTCGTCATAATAATATGGATAAAGAGACCAATTTGAGAGGATGTTATCGATGAGTGTCTACGACTACACCGTTGAAACGATTGATGCTCAGTCTCAATCGCTGCGCGAATACGCTGGCAAGGTCATGTTAATTGTCAACACAGCCAGCAAGTGCGGATTTACGCCACAGTACGAGGGATTGCAGGCTTTATATGAACAATATCGCGATCGCGGTTTTGTCGTGCTTGGTTTTCCATGCAATCAATTTGGCCATCAGGAACCTGGCAGCAATGAGGAAATCGCGCAGTTTTGTAGTGTAACGTATCACGTCACTTTTCCGATGTTCGCCAAAATTGACGTCAACGGCGCGAACACGCACCCGCTTTACGAGTACCTGAAGGCAGAGGGGAAAGGAATCCTCGGCAGCGAGCCAATTAAGTGGAACTTCACGAAATTCCTCGTTGACAAAACCGGACATGTCACGAAACGCTATGCCCCCAGTACCAAGCCGGCGGAATTGGCCGGTGAAATTGAAAAGCTACTGAACGCCTAATCAAATAACTTAAGCGTTTATCCTCTGATTGCTGCCAGGCAGTCAGAGGATTTTTTATTCCCAGAAATGAGACAGGGAGGCGTTTACATACAGTCTATTGACGGTGATGGCGGGGGTGGTTGAGTGGACTTTGCTTTTTCTCGCGATCACGAAGCATTCCGGCACCCGCTGCAGAACTTTGCGACCCAAGAACTGCTCCCGAATGATATGCGTTGGGACCGGCAGCGGACGTTTCCTCGACAAATGTGGCGTAAACTCGGCGATCTCGGTGTCACAGGCCTCCGAGTACCTGAACGGTACGGAGGCGCCGACTGGGACTGTATGTCTGCGGGGATAGCCGCGGAAGAGGTTGCGCGTGGCGATTTCAACCTTGCATATTCCGTCATCCTACATTCGCTTACAGGGGAGACTGGTGCCGATGAATACGCCTGGCGTCCGTGTGGAGCCCTATCAGGATATGGGGACCATGCCGATTGCCAGAGGCTCAGTGGTCTTTAACGAGGTTGAGATTCCGGAGGAAAATCGAATTGGTCCGGAAAATCGAGGGTTTTACGAGGTTATGGACGGATTCGATCTCAGCCGGATTTTAATTGCGTTCCAGGCTTGGCAACGGGATCGGCATTGAAATCGAAACCCTTCACTACCATATTCGCAGCATTCCGAAGCCTGTCATCGCAGCTGTTAACGGCTATGCCATTGGCGGGGGGCATGTACTGCACGTCATCTGCGACTTGACGATTGCGTCCAATCAGGCCATCTTCGGCCAGATCGGGCCAAAGTCGGCAGTTATGATGTCGGTTATGGCAGCACATATCTCGCGCGTGTGGTCGGTCAGAAATGGGCGCGGGAAATCTGGTACTTGTGCGAACAATATTCCGCGGAGCAAGCCTACGAAATGGGACTAGTGAACAAGGTGGTGCCACATGAGGAACTCATGGACGAGGTAAACCGGTGGTGCCAGAAGATCCTCGATAAAAGTCCGACCGCTCTCAAAATGTTGAAACACTCCTTTAATGCGGATACCGCCAATATTGAGGGGATCACGCAACTCGGCATGGCAGGGCTCGCCATGTATTACAACACCGATGAGGCGCTGGAAGGGAATCAGGCGTTCCGGGAAAAACGGCCGGTAAACTTTCGCAAGTTCAGGCGCTAGATGCCGTTTGTCAGTCCGTGGTACAGCGCACGACAAGGGGGAGAATGGATGACGGAGCGTAAGGTGGCATTCGTCACAGGTGCGGGCAGTGGCATTGGCTGTGCAATTGCACTTAAATTCGCACAGGCAGGGTATGCCGTTGCCATTGCCGATTTGCGCATCGAAGCTGCACGGCAGACGGCCGCCGAGATAACAGGCGCGGGTGGTGATGCGGTAGCGGTTAACTGCGATGTTACGAATCTCGATTCCGTAGAAACGGCCGTCAATGAGACGTGTGGCAAGTACCATCGCGTGGATGTCCTTGTCAACAATGCAGGCTGGGACAGAGTCGAGCCATTTCTCGACAGTGAGCCTGAGACCTGGGATGCAATCCTGAAAATCAATCTGCTCGGACATATTCATACGTGCAAGGTTGTACTGCCACTGATGATTGAACAAGGAGGCGGCCGAGTCATCAATATTGCATCCGATGCTGGACGTGTGGGTTCCAGTGGTGAAGCCGTGTATTCGGCAGCGAAAGGGGGCGTCATCGCATTGACAAAGACGCTCGCGCGCGAAATGGCACGGCATCAGATCACGTTGAATGTGGTGTCTCCCGGGCCGCGAACACGCCGTTGTTTCACGAAATCGGTTCATACAATCCAGGCATCAAGGCTGCCCTTGAGAAAGCCATTCCCTTACGTCGGCTGGCGGAGCCCGAGGATATAGCGGGCGCTGTGCTCTACTTCGCTTCAGACGATGCTGCGTACGTGACCGGGCAGACACTGTCGGTCAGCGGCGGACTCACGATGGTGTAAAAATTGCTCGTCTGGAGGAGTCAAGGGTGGCGCTGAAGACGATTTTAACTGATGCTTACAAGAAAAAATATGAACGAGTTTGGCCAGATCGTACGTTAACGGATTCGCTGAAGGATGCCGTCAGTAAACACCCGGACAAAGTCGCGATGATTGACCGAAAGTCGAGCTACACGTACCGCGCGATTGCTGAGGCAGTCGATCGTGTTGCGTTGGGCTTGATCGCGCATGGTTTGGGGCAGGGAGACGTCATCTCGTTTCAGCTCCCGAACTGGAACGAGTTTCTCATCATTCACTATGCGGCGACTCGAATCGGAGCCGTTAGCAACCCATTAATCCCAATCTATCGCGATCGCGAAATTGGCTACATGGTCAAAGAAGCGGCGTCAAAAATGCTGGTTGGAACCACCACGGATATTATGGTTGAACGGCTGTCGCTGACAAGTCGGGATGTCATCTTCATGGCATCCACGTTCGCGCATCAGACCGGTTATCTGTACGGTGTGCGGATGCCAATTGAGCTGGGTGCAACTGCGGTTTTCCAGGATGTTTGGGATCCGCAACGCATTTGGTCGATCACGTTGAGCGCCACAAAGTGACCTTCACGATGGCAGCAACACCCTATCTGTATGACGTCGTGCAGCTGGATGGGCTTCAGGGTCGGGAACTCAGCTCGTTTCGCTATTTGTGTCAGCGGGGGCACCCATTCCGCAGGCCTCTGGTGCGGCAGGCGTATCAGAAACTCCCCTGCAAAATCCTGTCTGGCTGGGGACAGTCGGAAAACGGCCTATTCACTGTGACGATGTCGGACGATTCCGTCGAAAAGCTCACGGGAACCGACGGTTGCCCATTCGGGGAGCTGCAGATTCAAACGGTCGACGAGCAGGAGGTGGCCTGTCCTCCAAATGTGGAGGGAAACCTGTGGGCACGCGGTGCAACCAACTTCGTCGGCTATCTAAATAACGAGAATTATACTCGGAGTCAGTTTCGGGATGACTGGTTCATCACGGGCGACGCGCCACCATTGACGAAGATGGCTATATGCGCATCACAGGCAGACAGAAAGACACGATTGTACGCGGTGGGGAAAACATTTCGGTGGCTTATGTCGAAAACGTGCTGCACGAGCACCCGCAGGTTGGCTGTTGCGCAAATTGTGGCGATGCCTGATATTCGTTTGCAGGAACGTGCTTGTGCGTTCGTAAGTATGAAACCGAATAGCGAACCGCTAACGCTGGCATCGATGCAAGCTTTTTTGGAGCAGCAGGGTGTGACGCGGCACTATTGGCCAGAGCGGTTGGAGATTGTTGAGGCGTTCCCACGAACGCCGAGCGGGAAAGTGCAGAAGTACCGCTTACGGGAGATCATTGCCGAAAAACTGCGATTGGAGGCCGGGAACCAGCCTCCAACGCAGCATCGGATGAGCCGTGAGAACTGCGGATTGCCGATTTAAGACCTTTACGAAGGCTGGTCGGTGTTCACTTACGACGCCAAATTGGCGACGTCGGGTGGGCTGCTGCTGATTTTGGGTGCTCTCGACAACTGCAGGACTGCGAGCCAGATGACAGCAAAACCAAGCCACTGACCAAGCGAGATGGTTTGGTGCAGTACGAGCCAGTTTAACAGCAAGCCGGTCGCAGGAAAGGCCAATTCTGCGATGGTCGCAAACGATGCACGCACACCATCCAAACCACGGTAGTACAGAAGCAGGCTGATCAAGCTCGGAACGAGCGTTTGAAACAGCAGATTCGCCCAGACCGGCCACAAGGTAAACGCCTGAAAGACGTGATGCCAGACAGGATGCTGCACCTCCACAAGGACAAATAGGAGGGGCAGTGCGTGGCAAAGCGTAGTGCGGTCATTGTTGAAAACGAGACTTTATTGACCACACGTTTTCCCATGACGGTCGATCCGCCCCACAGAAACGCCGCACCAAGCGCGCAGAGAGCACCGATGCCGCTGCCAGCCCAGCCTGCATGCGGGAGACGGACGCCAAACGTCAACAGGTAAGCGCCAATCAATGCGGCGATCAGCAAGAACCAATAGCCCTTTCGGAGTTTGTTCCTTTAATATGGCCGCCGCCAACAGTACGGCAAAGACCGGCTGCAGCTTTTGCAGGATGAGAATGACGTTGGCGTTGCCGTAGTTAAAGGCCATCGTAAACAGGATGGACGCTAGAGCTGAACCGCCCCAAGCCACGAACAATACGGATAGCCAATCGTAGCCATTCAATCGTTTCAGTTCATGCCGCTTCCAAATTAAGACGGGTACTGCGAATAATGCGAGCAGCAGGTGCTCCAACAGCACGATTTCTGTCGATGTGAAGTGATGCAGCAGCGCGACGATGAACACTGCATCCAAACCCCACATTGCTGCACCAATGGCTATAAGCCAGATGGACGCGGGTGACGATGTTCGTTTAGTCTGTACCGCCAATTCAAAAACCTCCAGTTATCTGATATGAGGTTTGAATTGAACCCGAGTGAAGGCAAAAAGCCTCGAGGACTGAATTCCCCGAGGCGCACAAATACAATCAAGCATGGCTATAGCACCATACTGACTGATACCTTCTTCCATCCGGACTATACCGTCGGCCTTGGACTTGCACCAAGTCAGTCGACACATCAACAATCTGCGCCGAGTCGCGGGCTTCGCTGTATTCAATAGCGTCACCGCCGGTCGGGAATTTCACCCTGCCCCGAAGGTTCATATTCAACTAAGCTTTATTATACAGTGAAATTTGTCGATTGAGAAGCAATGGAGATTTGGCGCTGCTCATAGATTCCACATCGTGGCGACAGAATCAGCACACCTTCTCCACACGATGGGCAGCCATCCTTCGTTAGACTGGAATAGAATATCGGAAACGATAAGCGGAGCGACGGACTTGAAGGGACGAGCCATAGATGAGAACGAATATGCGCTTACAGTACGCTCGTGGCCTTCGGCGCTTCGCTCTGGTTTGCGGCGTTGTACTTTTGAGTGCCGGTATGTTTACGGCGGGCTGGTGGGCAAAGGTATGGGAAATGGCACACAGCAGTGCAACCATATCGAACTATGCACTGAACGCTGTGATCCGCACAACCGGCATGCAAAGTGACTTGAACTTTGAAAAGGTGGACGTTTTCGGCGGCTCAATGGCACATGGCTGGCTCGATCCGAACGACGATTCATATTTGCGCCGGGCATTTGCTACGCGATCGGAAAGCACCAACACAATGTACGATTATATCGACCATACCATCATCGGCGAAACACCTGTGATGCTCAACCAATCAGATCCTGACCAGTATGAGCAGTGGCTGGTGCAGGATCAACCGCAAGTGGTGGTGCTGTCGTGGGGCCTCTTGAATTCCATGAGCAGTCGACATGCGGTCTCTGCAACCGTCTTTGCCAGTGCGGTTAAGCAGGAAATCGCCGAGGCGCTCGGTGTGCACGCGGTGGTGTTGATTGTGACACCGCCGGTGACGGAAGAGTCCGCCACAGTCGATCACGCCAAGCAGGAAATCTACCTCAACCATTTGTTTGCCGTCGCCAAGTCCTTCCACAATGCGAATGTCGTCATTTGCGATGTGTACCACCAAATGGAAGTCTATTTGGCTGCGCATGGACAGACCTATCAGGATTACTACGGAAACAGCTGGCACCCGAATCAAGCTGGGCATGAACTGGCTGGCATGCTACTTGCCAACGATCTGACACAGGCATTTGGTGATCAGACGATTCTCTATCGGAGCCAAAGTACTGCATAACGGATGAGTGGCACCGAACGCACAGGCAAAAAATGACTGCTTTCATGTTACAATACAAGCGGGACAGGCGAACGGCCTCTACGATAGAGGCGCGAGGAGGGCAAGCCGATGGAGCAGTCAGTTGCCGTGCAACTGCGCAATCTGACCAAAACGATTGGCAATAAGACAATTGTAGATGATTTGAGTTTTGACATCATGCGCGGCGAAGTATTTGGTCTACTCGGGCCAAATGGCGCCGGCAAGACGACGACGATTCGCATGATGGTTGGACTGATTTCCATTAGTCGTGGACAAGTTCTCATTAACGGCTTGGATGTCACCCGAGATTTCACAAGTGCCATGCAGCACGTCGGTGCAATCGTCGAGAATCCGGAGATGTACAAGTACTTAAGCGGATATCAAAATCTGATTCACTTTGCGCGCATGTCGAACGGTGTGACGCGTGAACGGATCGATGAAGTTGTCGAGCAGGTCGGATTAACGGGCCGCATACATGAAAAGGTTAAAACGTACTCGCTCGGCATGCGACAGCGCCTGGGACTCGCGCAGGCCCTGCTGCGCAAGCCGGATGTGATTATTCTTGACGAGCCGACGAATGGTCTCGATCCAGCCGGCATCCGCGAACTGCGGGATTATTTGCGCAATCTTGCGCAGACCGAACGGATCACCGTGATTGTTTCCAGTCATTTGCTTTCTGAGATGGAATTGATGTGCGATCGCGTTGCTATCATTCAATCCGGGAAACTGATAGATCTGCGCTCCATCCGCAGCGAAGCTGCTAATCCGGATGCCGTCCTCACAGCCTTCGAAGTTGACGACGCAGCGCGAGCCATCGACCTGATTCGCGAGGCGCATCAACTGGAAGCGGCCAATCACGAAGGCGTTATCCAAGTGGAACTGGCTCGGACAGCCATTCCTGCTGTCGTACAGACGCTCAGTGCTGCGGGGGTTGGGATTTACGGGATCAGCCCCGTGACCAAGACACTGGAAGACACATTCCTCGAAGTGACAGGCGGTGTATCCCATGTTTAAGCTGATTGCAAACGAAAACACGAAGATTTATCGACGCCTGCGGACGTGGGTGATGGTTGGCATTCTCCTGTTGGCGGTAGTCTTGGTCGCTGTTGTCATGTATACACACCACCATGCGCCGAGCACAAACTGGAAACAGACCTTGATTCAGCAGAATGCTGCCATGCAGCATCAGCTTGCGCAAGCGAAACACATGCCGAAATCGGCCGTGCAGGCGCTTCAGAGCAACATCGCGCTCAACAAGTACTATATTGCACATAATATTTCACCCAATCAGGTAACTGGCTGGAGCTTTGCGAGTACAGTCTTCAATCTGTCCACTCTGCTGATTGCATTTATCCTGGTCGTAGCAGGTGACATCGTGGCGAGTGAATTCAGCACAGGCACCATCAAAATGTTGCTGACACAGACCGTGACGCGCAACAGGATTCTAGCGTCGAAATATCTTGCCATGCTGCTGTACGGAGGGTTCCTGACGGCAGTCATGTTCACCTTTTCGCTTGTGGTTGGCTTCATCTTCTTTGGCTTTGGCGGTGCTGGCTTGCCTCATATCTATATGAATGCACACGGCCATATCGTACAGATGAGCAGTGGCTGGTATCTGTTGATGCAGTACGGGTTTTTGATGATTCAAATTATCATGATGGAGACCATCGCCTTCATGATATCGGCGATTTTCCGCAGCAGCGCGCTGGCCATCACAATATCGCTGCTGGCATTTTTGGTTGGAGATACGTTGGTCAAGGTGCTTGCGGACTACAACTGGGATAAATACATCCTGTTTGCCAACACCGATCTATCCCAATTTGTCGAAAACGGCCCAGCATCCACGGCCTGACGCTCAGCTTTTCCATCTGGATGCTCATCGCCTACTTTGTCGTGATGATGGCTTTGTCCTGGATCGTCTTTCGCCGTCGTGATGTCGCGTACACATGATTGGTCCTGTGCCGCGAAATAGCTGAAGAAATCAACACCGCTAATTCATCCGGATAAACCAAATATGAGGGTGTCCTGAAAGGCATATTTCCAGCCTTTCGGGACATCAACTGATGACGCTGCAGGAATAGGTATCACAATGGTTGTTGTTGCGTGGCTCAGTGTAGTCTGGGGTCAGAATAGGCATCACAAGAGTTGCTATAAACCTCAAACTCGTCAATCGCATCCGCCAAAACAGGGCAATAGCTATTACTGCGGTGCTTATTTCGTCAAATTTAGCCTCGAATATGCTGAATAGTAACTGTTTCGGCACTTATCTGGCGGAATCCGCTTAGAATCCGAACGCAGATCCCGGCAGAGGTGCCAAGACACCATCATGCATCCTTTACCCTCGTTTACTCAGCAAACTTTCCTGACTGATAGTCCTCAAACGCCTGCGCAATTTGTTCCTTGGTATTCATGACAAAAGGGCCATAGGCTACGACTGGCTCGCGGAGCGGTTCGCCCGCGTAGAGCAGTACGCGCATTGGCTCTGTTGCGTGAATTGCAATTTCGCTCGGCGCACCGGCAGATGCTGGGCCGAGCAGCATCGCTTCACCTTCGGCCGCTTCAACCTCGTTCGTCCCGAAGCGTCCCCTTCCTGACAAGATGTAGAGAAAGCCGTTGTAGCTTCCGGGAAGATCCTGCGTAACAGATGCGCCTGCCTCAAGTGTAATCTCTACAAATGTGACTGGCACATAGTTGAGCGTGGGTGCTGACACACCATTCGACGATCCGGAAAAGACGCGAACCGTTGCCCCCGGTTCTTCGCGTACGGGCATATCCTGACTGCGCAGGTTCTGATATCGTTGTGTCGCCATTTTTTCGTTGCTCGGCAAGTTGACCCACAGCTGCAGACTATGCACCAATTCACCGGGCTGGTGCCTCCTTATGGATAACACCTCGACCTGCCGTCATCCACTGAACATCGCCCGGGTTCAGTTCACCGTTGCCGGCTTTGTTATCGTAGTGTCTCAGATGACCTTCAATCACGTATGTGACGGTTTCAATCCCGCGATGTGGATGCACGTCGAACGTACCTTGTTCAAACCAGTCTTCCGCCAGCAGGAGGAACGGATCGTACAGTTGCCAATGACCTGGTTCCAGTACCAGACCAACTTTGTGAATCGCACTTTGTTGCTGTGGTCTCACCGTCCAAGTGCGGTCAATCGACCGTTTGACAATCTCATCGTGTGGTATCAAATCTACATCAACTCTTTTCAAACATGGTTCGGTCGTTTAGCTCTCCAACAGGTTGCTCTACACCGCTTGCAGCCACTTCCCATGATAGCACAATGGACTTCTGCATCCGTCTGGCGAGATATTCAAGCCGTACAGGGAGCTTATACTACGCTAAGCCAGATTGATTGCAGCGTAGGGAGTCATGTGCAGATGAAGAAAGAGTTGACGATGCGTCTTGAAATGGACAAGCGATATGAATCCATCAGCCCGTTTGAATTTAAAAATCGGTCGATTCAATTGGCAGAGGAACGCCAGCAAAAAAAGAGTGCACGTGCCATGCTTGATGCCGGTCGTGGGAATCCGAACTGGATTGCCGCAGAGCCGCGTCAAGCATTTTTCACCTTGGGTCAATTTGCTGTGGAAGAGAGTCAGCGTACATGGTCTGAGGGCGCGCTTGCCGGAAAGCCGGCACAGGACGGCATTGCCAAGCGATTTGCCGATTTCGTCGTGGCAAATCGTAATGCGCCTGGGATCGAAATGTTGGAGCGCATTGTGCAGTACGGGATCGACAAACTCCAGTTCCATCCAGACGAGTGGCTGTTTGAACTGGTCGACGGAATCATCGGCGACAACTATCCAATGCCAGATCGCATGCTGATTCACATGGAGAAAATGGTTCACGCGTTCATCCTCAAGATTCTCTGTCAGGGTGCTACAGACAAGCGGTATGAGTTGTTTGCCGTCGAGGGCGCGACCGCAGCCATGTGCTATATTTTCGACTCGCTGCAAGCGAATCGCCTGCTGAAGCAGCATGACAAAGTAGCCATCATGGTGCCGATTTTCCCGCCGTACGTGGAGATCCCGCACCTCAAGCGCTACGACTTCGACGTGGTCGAAATTCGTGCAACAGGTCGAAACCCGGATGGATCGCACACGTGGCAGTATCCGCCAAGCGAGATCGAAAAATTGAAGGATCCGGACATCAAGGCGTTGTTTTTGGTGAATCCCAGCAATCCGCCGTCTGTCGCAATCGATGCGGAAACCAGACAGCAGCTGATGGACATTGTCAAAAATCACAACCCGCATCTAATGATTATCTCGGATGACGTCTACAGCACGTTCGTGGACGGGTTTCGTTCGCTGATGGCAGACCTGCCGTATAACACGATTGGCGTGTATTCGCTTTCGAAATATTTCGGCGTAACCGGGCGGCGTCTGGGGGTGATTGCACTGCATCCAGACAATGTGTTCAACCACTTAATCGGCTCCTTGCCTAGAGAGGAGACGGCAGCATTGGCCAAACGCTACGCGTCGCTGTCCAGAGAACCGGAGCGGCTCTCCTTTATGGACCGCCTGGTCGCGGACAGTCGCCAAGTCGCCCTGAACCATACGGCAGGTCTATCTACTCCACAGCAGGTACAAATGGCGCTCTTTGCCGGCTTCGCGCTGACCGACACAGATGACCGCTATGAGAAGCTGACCAAAACCATCTGCAGACGGCGGATGCGGATGCTCTATGAGGGGTTGGACTCGACGTGCCGGAACTTCGGTACGGTGCGTATTACTACACCCAGTTCGATCTCGCAGAGTGGGCTTCAGTCAAGTACGGCAAATCGTTCTCCGAATATTTACAGGCCAACTACGAACCGATTGATATCCTCTTTCGGTCTGGCTGAAAACGCATCGATTGTGTTGCTGAATGGCGGCGGTTTCTATGGCGGGCCGGCCTATCCGCGCTTCGCTCGCCAATCTGGATGACGATGCGTACGCGAAAATCGGAAGCGAATTACACCATATCCTTGAAGAGTACGTAACCGAGTGGCGAGACAACGGGGGTCAAAAATGAGGTCGACGGTATAGGTTAGACGCCACCAGCAGCCATCCGTTCCAGCAACTGTGAAAGGGCTGCCCGAAAACGTGCGGATCTTCCTTGGTACGCGGTTTCGGTCCTTTGCAACGGTGGCGCAGCTGCCGTTCACGCTGGTGCAGGTCGCGCTCGAACAAAAATAAGTCGATGTTGTCGTTCGTAAACTCGACGCCGCGCGGTGACAACACCTTTGCTCCTCGCCCCAAGGCGAGTGCAGCAAGTCCGTAGTCCTGTGTCACAACGATGTTATCTACGTCCTTGCGCAAATTGGAGAGGATGGCCATGTCCGCGGCCTGCGGGGCCGGATCGACCATAATATGCCGAGCGCGATGGTGCTCATGACGAATCGAGCTGACCGTCGTCACGAGTGCGCCGAATACTTTGGCAAGCTCGTCGACGCTCGCTAACGCGTCGCGCGGCGTCGCATCGGCATCCACCCAAATCTCAATTGACATGTTTGGCCGCACCTCGCATCTTGTCACCTTCCGCTCAACATACAACATCCATCCAATGGCTGCAACCATACATAGACCGTCCCAGCAGCTGTGCTGCGGGACTGCCTTTTGACGTGACTGTATCGGCTCGTGACTGCATGCACTTCGTTTAAATGGCCAAGCTGAACAGCCCAAGCAGTGGAATGAATAGCAGCAGAAACACAATGTCGCGCCGGGGAACGGATTTCCGATCCGGACTCGGTACTTTCTGCTGTCGACACGGCTCTGCTTACCAGCGGTTCACGTACAGCGGAATCGGCCATATCGCTCTGCCTCCTTCCGATCCGGTCGTAGACTGCGCCATCTGAACATAGCGTCCCCGTGGTTGTCACAAATATGACAAGATATTGGGTAGACGGTACAATAGAGGCAACAACTCGGGAACTGCAGAGCGGAGGCGAAGAGATGGACAACGTTACACATGGTTTATGGGGGACTCGGGATTTATGGCGTTTGGCTGACGATGGCACCACAGCCCGATCCGCACGGACTGGCTGCGGCAGTTTGCACGTCGTAATTCGGGTGTCCAAGCAGCCCCTGACTTCGACTACGCTGTTCGCCTCGCGCGTGGACCTGTTGCATATCTGCGTCAACATCGGGCTGTGTCGCACAGTCTGCCCATGTGGTTTATCTGGGCAGTCATGATTGCAGCGGTGACGAGTCTATTCGAACCCGGACACTTCGGTCTGCTGTTTTTCATTGCTCTGATAGGCGTCGCCGTGCACGTCGGGCTTGATTTACTGACGTCTTATGGGACACAGGCGTTTTGGCCCTTGTCGAAGCAGCGAATCGGTCTGGACGCACTGTTTATCATCGATCCAGTCATGCTGATCGCGGGCTTTCTTGGCTGGTTTCTTGCTGGAACAGGCCACTGGGAGACGAGTCACGCTGTTTTCATTCTGCTCTTCATTGTCTGCGTCTACATTGCGCTTCGCAGTCTCTGGGCAGGCTTCCTGTACGATCGCGTTCGTCGTCAGTTCCCGACGGGCTGGCGTGTCAGTGTACTGCCCGGCATGCTGCCTGGTGGTGGACATTTGTGGCGCAGTCAGAGCGTGAAATGATGACAGGCAAAGTAGATTGGCGTGGGCAGGTGAACCGTGAAGTGCACTGGCGCTGGCCAGAGCGCGACACAAAGATGCTCCGCCAGGCACTCTCTGGCAGCAGGCTTGGCCGTGTGTATAAATGGTTTTGTTGATACTGATTGGGCCGTCCGTGACACAGAGTCAGAAGTACGCGTCATTCTCGCGGATGCCATGTATCGTTATCGATCCAGTTTTCCGTTTACCGCGGTTATCGTGTTTTCAAAAGACGACGGGAAACTGCTGGACGAACAGCAGCAAGTTACGCAGGAGGATATTCAGGCACCGCCGGCGGATGCCACCGGGCGTTCTGGTGCCAGAAGCAGCGAGTCCAGTCAGTCATTTTCCTGATTTCTTGGACTTTGCGTGAGGTGGTTTGCGGTTGTCTTTTAAAAAGTCGGCAATCAGACGGGTAGGCGTCGGTGTTGTCCGACAGGGCGACCGGTTTGGCCAGCTTTCTGGCCAGCGCGAGGTAAGGAGACGATTCTGAGCGATGAACGCATGCAGATTGGGATCGACCGAAAGACCGGTTGACTTGTTACCAGCCTTGGGCAGTACCTGCACATGTCAATCGATTCACGGCAAAAAAGGCAATTGGCACTTGATATACGTTAGCGAGTCGTTCAATGTACTGGAAAGAGGGACTTTTCCGCGTACCCTTCTCCATTGCACTCAACGGCTCACGGAGACGCCTGTTGCCTGGCTGACTTGCTGCAGTGTGAGTCGGCGTGATTTGCGCAAAAATGCGAGTTTTTCACGAATGCTCACAACGCACACCGCCCTTCTGTATGCATTATAGCGAGAAATGGCTCATTGACAAAAATGTGTAAGAGAAAGAAATGAATCCTATTTGTTATGACGATGGTTCGTAGGAGGCCATATGATGATTTTTCGTGGTTGGCGTTTTAGCCGGACTCGTTGTTCGAATCCCCCTGTACGCCGCCGCTGTTTCCATCTTATTCGGGTACATTTCTGCGTTTCGTTCCAGGTTGCAGCCAGGATTGGCATCGTCCGGGCGCGTGCCTTTTTACATCGGTCGCTTTTGTATCGGTTTGTCTGCGTCGTTGGGACTATTAGGCTGGGGTGCGGTGGCACTGGTGTCTGGCTGAAAGCATATGAGTTAGTGATTGCGTGGTCGCGGCTCTTCATTGTCATCATGGGATTGTTTATGCTGGTGTCGGGCGGAGGGCCGGCTTTCACGTGGACGCTGTTTCGCCTGCCGGCGAAGCGTTCGCTTGGCGACTTTGGATTGTTCCTCATTGGCGTCTTTGGAGCAGGTTGGAGACATGATCCGGTCGATTCTGGCCGGAATCGCCCTGGTGGTGTTATATCGAAGATCGGGACCTGGTACATGGTGACGGATGCAATGGTTTCGCAGGGCCTTTCCTGTGTTTGCTTGCCGTTAACGTTCGCTTCGTCCCTCTATTGCTTACGAATACGATTACCGGCATCGCGGTGGCTCCTCGTTATCATGGGGATTCTGCTTGTGACCGATGAGACTAAGTGGATCACCATCTGGCTGCAGCAGACAACTGGCTGGAGCGGAATGTAGGCCCCACCGGATGCGCCCGCTTAAGTCCTTGACTTTCCACTAAAGAGAAAAATACGAAGCAAACGCCCGGTTAATCCGCTATAATTCTACAATAGAGAAAATCGCGGTATAAGGTGTGATTCATATGGGAAATGAATTGGGTCATCGTGTCCGGACGCTGCGGCGGGAGAAGAATCTGAGCGTTCGCGAACTGGCAGAGCAGGCAGGGGTATCGGCCAGCTATGTATATGCGATTGAGTCGGGTGCCCGTGGTTCGAATCTCAAGAAGTTGGGCAAGATTGCAGCGGTATTATCCGTGTCCATCAGCACGCTGATTGGGGAATCAGACGGCTGAGGCGGCATTACAGCTGAAGCGCCATCAAGCTGAGGCATCACTACTGAATCGTCCGATTCGATCGGCAGGTATATCCTGCCTTGCCCCCATGCTACAATACAATAGATGTTCGTAAGGGGGGCGCCTGTTATGTCGACCGAAGCTGAATTAGGCTATCACGATGCGATTCATCAAATTTCACGCAGCATGCAGCGCAGGTTAAAGGCACTCGAGGATGCAGCGAAAGCTGCTGACGAAACGAAGCAAAAAGAACTGCGCGTACGCATGGATGAAATTCATCACCTCCTCCAAGTTGTTGAATCACTGCGCCGTTAGTGCGTCAAATCATTTTGGTAATTGTATGCGTACACTTAGAATTTTCGATAGACTTCCTGTACAATGGAAGCGTATTCATCACACGCAGGCTTGCTTCGGCTGGATACGCATGACATGAGCGGGAGGCGTTTCGGGTGATATGGAATGAGCAGGCAGAAACGATGCGACGAGATGAGCTGGAGCAACTGCAGCTTGAACGGCTGAAGCAGACGGTTACACGGGTGTATGAACAGGTACAACCGATGCGGGGAACGTTATGACGAAGTAGGGGTAAATCTGTCAGACATCACATCACTCGACGATCTCCAAAGCTTCCTTTATGTAAAAGACTTGTACGCGAACATTATCCATTTGGGTTGTTCGCGAGCCACTTCCAACGTCGCGTCTGCATGCCTCGTCAGGCACGAAGGCAAGGCGACCGTAGTTGGCGACACGTGCGGCGACCTGGAGGAATGGGTGAGGTCGTTGTCAATGTCCATCGCCGTGCCGGTGGCAAGCTGGGGACGTCCTGCACAATGCGTACTGGCTACGCCGTTCGATCGGCGGCATGGGGCTGCATGCAGGCGCAGAGCGTCTCGGGGCGCCCGTAGTGGTACCGGCGTCGCAGTGGCTTCACGAACGCAGGTCGCGCTGTTGAAGATTTTGGTGCGAATGGCCTGAGCCGTACGCCGTCCTACGAAGGTGCTCCTTATAATGTGGCGGAAGTCATGCATCAGGAAGGTTTAACCAAAAACGACTTAAGGCTGCGTTACGGGATTTTTGGCGCAGAGCCCTGGTCGGAGGCCATGCGTGATCGGCTTGAAAGCGAATTTGGAATCGACGCGCTGGATATTTACGGCTTGAGTGAAATTATGGGGCCTGGCGTCGCAATGGAATGCAGGGAAAAAAAGCATGGACTGCACGTCTGGGAGGATCATTTCCTGATTGAAATTGTCGATCCGGAGACAGGCGAGCCAGTGCCAGATGGAAGCTATGGTGAAGTGACGTTCACTTCGCTGACGAAACAGGCGTTCCCAGTCGTTCGCTATCGTACTGGCGATCTCGCAGCCATCATCGCGGAACCTTGCAGCTGCGGCCGGACACATCGGCGTATGACGCGCATCAAGGGACGTACGGACGATATGTTGATTGTGCGCGGCGTCAATGTGTTTCCCCAGGAAATCGAGGCGGAGCTGCTCACAATGGAGGAATTGGCTCCGCATTATCAAATCGTGATCACGAGGGACAACGTGCTCGACTGGCTGGAAGTGCATGCCGAGATCAGCTTCGGGGTTGAGCCGTCGGAGGAGACCGTCCGTAAGCTGAGGGATCAGGTGGCAGAGCGCCTGTACCATCGCTTGAATATCGCGACCGAAGTCGTCCTCCATCCGCCGCTCACAATTCCACGCAGCGAAGGCAAGGCCATGCGGATTGTGGACGAACGCCAGCTGCAGGCGCATAGCTAATCGGAGGCCGCATATGAAACCAGGACTGACAGCAGGTGTTGCTGCGGAAGTAGAAGATACGGTTCAGGACGGCATGCAGGCTGCATTTGGCGGTCGAATCATCCACTCCGTCTATGGTACGGCGGCCATGGTATACCACATGGAGTGGGCAGCCAGACGTGTGATTGAACCGTATCTGGAACCGATGGAAGAAGGCATTGGAACGGGTGTTGACGTTCGACACCTGCACCCAGCGCCGATTGGTGCGAAAATCGTGGCGCGGGCCGTCTGTACGGAGGTCGCTGACGGTCAAGTCTGCTGCCAGGTGGATGTGTTCCATGGCGACCAGTTGCTTGGACCTGGTACGGTCAAGCAGCGGATCATCACAAAGCAGACGCTGCACCACCGCTTTCCAGAGTTGTGGCCGGTCGCGGCTGAAGATTCGTCACGCGAATAGAGGAGGAACTGAGTCCATGGTAAAGATGATTGCTTTGTTCAAACGTCCAGCCGACGTGGAAGGGTTCATGGAGCACTACGAAAATGTTCATTTGCCGTTGATTCGCCAGATGCCTGGGCTGCTCAAGCTTGAACTGCACAAAATGTACGATGCGCGCGGGGGCACGCCAGATCCGTTCTTGATGGCGGAAATGTATTTTGAAAGCCGGGAAGCACTGCTGAATTCAATGAAATCAGAGGCTGGCCGTGCAGGCGGGAAAGATCTGCAGGCGTTTGCAGGCGATTCCGTGCAAATTATGCTGGCTGATGTAGAAACAGAGGTGTTCGCATGACCTACGAAACCATTCTTTACGAAGTTCACGAAGGTGTCGCTACCATTACGCTCAACCGGCCGGAGGTTGTCAACGCAATCAACGACCAGCTTGGCTTTGAACTCTATGGTGCACTCAAGCAGGTGGAACGAAATCGCGATGTTCGAGCCGTTGTATTGACTGGCGCGGGGCGCGGCTTCTGTTCCGGCCAGGATTTAAGTGATCGCACAACCATTACTGCAGGATTCAGCCTGGCAGACAGTGTACGCGAACGGTACAACCTGCTTTTGGCGAAGATGAATGAACTGCCTGTCCCGCTCATTGCAGCTGTCAACGGTGCGGCTGCCGGAGCCGGCTTTGGCCTGGCGCTCGCCTGCGACCTCCGGTTTGCAGCTGAGAACGCCAAGATGACCATGGCATTCAGTAAAATCGGGCTTGTCCCAGACTCAGGGTCGAGCTATTTTCTGCCGCGGCTCGTAGGCCTGTCAAAGGCGCTGGAACTCGCCTGGACTGCGGACGTAATTGACGCACAGGAAGCCCACCGGTTAGGTCTCGTCAACCGTGTTTTTGCGCCGGAAGCATTGCAGAGCGAGACGTTGACGTTTGCACGTCGACTGGCTGCAGGCCCAACGCTTGCCTATGGCTTGACGAAACAGCTCATGCACGAGAACGCAGTTGCAAGTCTGCCGCAGGCGCTCGAGAACGAAGCGAGGTTTCAGGCTATCGCAGGTAGAAGCCACGATTTTCGGGAAGGCGTTGCGGCGTTCGTGGAAAAGCGTCTGCCTCAGTACCGGGGTGAATAGGTGATGGCAGCTCAGGCATCATTTGCAGACAAACCAGTGGTCGGCGTTGTCGGCGCAGGTACAATGGGTGCTGGCATCGCACAGCTGGCGCTCGAAGCCGGATGTCGCGTTCACTTGTACGACGTAATGGATTCGATGCTGGAGAAGGCTCGCACCGCTATGCTTGGCAGATGGCAGCGGCACGTCGAGCAAGGGCGCCTTCAAGCCGATGAACTGGAACAGCGGTCTGCGGCATTGTCCTGCACGACCGATCTGAATCAACTCAGCACAGTAGATATTGTGATTGAAGCGGTACCAGAGCGTCTTGAACTGAAACAGAAACTGTTTCGCGATCTCGATGAAATTTGCCGGCCTGATGCGATTCTCGCCAGCAATACATCGTCCCTGTCCGTCACCGTGCTCGGCGCTGTGACGAAACATCCGGAACGCGTGATTGGCATGCACTTCTTTAACCCGGCGCCAGTGATGAAACTGGTCGAGGTCATTGTCAGCGATGACACGTCAGAGTCTGTTGCAGCGAAGGTCACCGAGTTGGCTCGGCGTTGGGGCAAGGTGCCGATTCTTTGTCAGGATACGCCTGGTTTCATTGTCAATCGCGTTGCCAGGAATTTTTATGGCGAGGCGCTGCGCATTGCGGCTGAAGGCACTGCTTCGATGGAGGCCGTCGATCGACTGTTGGTCGAAGCAGCAGGATTTCGCATGGGGCCGTTTCGGTTGATGGATCTCATCGGGATCGACGTCAACTATGACGTGACCAAGGCTGTCTATGAAGCCTATCACGGTGAACCGCGTTACCGTCCGCATCCGCTGCAGGCGCGGCAAGTGATGGCCGGACGGCTGGGGCAGAAGAGCGGCCGCGGCTTCTATCGCTATGATGAAGCGGCAGCCGAGTCAGAGGCAAAGGAGCCGGCAGCTGTCCAGCCTGAAGCTAAGCCATTTTCAGGAAGGATTGCGGTTGTTGGCAATACAGCACTCGTACAGCGGCTCGCCGGGCGTCTGCCGAACGATTCTCAGGACGCAGCGCTCTATTTGGATACCGCGTCTT
Source organism: uncultured Alicyclobacillaceae bacterium (assembly GCA_963758235.1). Taxonomy (GTDB): domain Bacteria; phylum Bacillota; class Bacilli; order Alicyclobacillales; family Alicyclobacillaceae; genus CAVWUS01. The sequence continues at coordinate 25,867 of CAVWUS010000003.1, forward strand.
CCGTTCATCATTCACTCGCGCTGCGCTGGCGCTGTGACGAGATTGAAGCGCATTTGCGCAAATATCGACCGAACTGTGTCTTTGTCAGCTTTGCTGGTCCGCAGTCGATGCTGCGCGGACTGCTGCAGTCTGTAGAACACGCTGTAACACAGCAGACAGTGATCTTCGTGTCATTGGCAGGGCCTTCCGCAACAGAGCAGGCGAGTTGGCTGTCGACGCCAGGCCGCGTCCGCGGGTACGCCTGGGCAGGCGACTCTGACCGTATAGAGTGGAGTGTGCCGCTTCAGGCGACTGCGGCAGAGTCAGCGAAGGCGTCGGCTGTCGCGCTAGGTGCCTGCCAAGCCCTGGGGCTTCAACCCGAATTGATTCGTGACTGTGCTGGTGGCGTGGTTTACCGTGTCCTGTCGATGATTTTTAATGAGGCGATTGAAGTCGTGCGGGAGGGTACAGCGACCCCCGAAGCCATCGATCTCGCCATGCGCTACGGCACGAATTACCCGAAAGGGCCAATGGCCTGGATGGATGAAATCGGGCTCTTGCCTGTACTTTCGACGCTGGATGCACTGTCGCATGATTTTGGCGACGATCGCTATCGTCCATCGCCACTGCTGCGTCAACGGATTCAGGCAGGCTGGAACCGGCGGCGGTGACGCAGCCAAAGGCTGGTATAGCGAGTAAAGGACCCCGTTTGCCGGGGTACTCTGCACCAAATCAAGCAAACGCTTGTTATTCTGCGAGAGGGAGCGCGACAAACAATGGGTATTTTTGATGAAATGGCGGAGCATGGCCATGAGCAGGTGATCTTCTTTCAGCACAAGCGAACCAACCTAAAAGGGATCATCGCCATTCACGATACAACGGCTGGCCAGCCCTTGGCGGTTGCCGCATGCGTCCATACGAGAATGAACAGGAGATGCTGTTTGACGTACTGCGGCTGTCGCGTGGCATGACGTATAAATGCGCCATTGCGGATGTAGATAATGGCGGAGGCAAGTGTGTTCTATGGGGAGATCCCGCAACGGACAAGACGCCAGAGATGTTCCGTGCTCTTGGCCGTTTCGTCGGCGGTTTGGGCGGCCGCTTTTACACGGGTACAGATGTTGGCACGTATCCACAGGACTTTGTTCACGCAAAGCGGGAAACGCCTTACATCGTCGGCGTGCCGGAAGAGTATGGCGGCAGCGGCGATTCCTCGGTACCGACTGCCCTCGGCGTGATGCAGGCCATCCGTGCGACGGCGCGCACACTGTGGGGACACGAGACGCTTGCTGGACGCACGTTTGCGATTCAAGGCCTCGGGAAAGTCGGCGGCAAGGTCGCGCTGTCACTGGCAAAGGAAGGTGCAAACCTGGTCGTAACCGACGTTGTGCAGGCCAACATTGACCGTTTGATTGAAAGAGTACCGGAGGCGGTCGTTGTCGGTGCGGACGATATTTTTGCAGTCGAATGCGATATGTTCATTCCGTGCGCGCTTGGCGCCATCCTCAACGATATGACAATTCCGCGTCTGCGCTGTCAGGCGATTGTGGGATCGGCCAACAATCAGCTGTTAGATGAAGAAAAACACGGACAAATGCTGAAGGATCGCGGCATTCTCTATGCGCCTGACTATCTGGCGAACGCCGGCGGTCTCATTCAGTGGCAGACGAGTTGCTGGGGCCAAACCACGAACGTGTCCTGGCGAAGACGATGGCTATCTACGATATTCTGCTGCGCGTCTATGCCTTTGCAAAGGAGCACGATCTGCCGACCAGCCTGGCAGCCAACCGGTTTGTGGAACAGCGCCTGGAAACAGTAGCCGACCTCAAAACCATCCGATAGGATGTCCGAAAAGGGTTAAGAACTCCGTCGCACGGTGCTGTGTCACCGGGCAAGTAAGGGGAGGGGACGAGTCATGAGCCAGGAGACCTTAGCGACGGTGCGGCCGCCAGACATCGATGATGCCGTGCTCGTTCGCATGTACAAGGAAGTGGCTTGTTGCGGCAGTTCGATCGAACTTCTGTCCGTCTGCAGCGTACAGGACGCATTGGAACGTATCCGCCGTTGGAAGGACAGGAAGCCTGCCAGGTCGCCAGTGTGATGGCGCTGCGTCCACAGGACTTCGTATTTCCGACATACCGCGATTACGGCGCGATGATGCTCCACGGCGTCCCGATGCATCATATATTGTTGTACTGGAACGGGCGAGCGGAAGGGTGTGTCATTCCAGAGGGTGTAAACGTTTTCCCAATCGCGGTTCCGATTGCCACGCAGCTTCCACATGCGGCAGGAGCGGCTTGGGCTGCCAAGCTGCGCGGAGACGACCAAATCGCGCTCGGATTTTTTGGCGACGGAGCCAGCTCCGAAGGTGACTTTCACGAGGCGATGAATTTTGCGGGTGTCTTCCGGCTGCCCGTGATCTATTTCTGTGAAAACAACCAATATGCCATTTCGATTCCATATGCGCGCCAGACAGCTACGGAAACTATCGCGGAGAAGGCGGCAGCCTATGGTGTGTACGGTGTACGGGTAGACGGCTCGGACACCATCGCCATCTACCGTGCTATGCAGGAAGCGGTCGAGCGAGCTGTCGCGGGCGGGGGTGCCACGCTGATCGAGGCGTTAACCTATCGCTACGGTGCGCATACGACCGCTGATGATCCGACCAAATATCGAGACAGCCGTGAGGCGGATAAATGGCGTCAGCGCGATCCAATCGATCGGCTGCGCAACCAGCTCGAGCAATGGCAGCTGTGGTCTGCCGACGATGACGCAGCGTGGCTTGAAGCGGTCGAAACGATGATTCGGACTGCTATTCAGCGCATGGAGACGTCGCCGCCGCCAAATCCATCCGATCTATTTCGTCATGTGTATGAAAAGCCAACGGCGCGTCTGCGCAGGCAAGAGGCAGAACTGCTGGCGGCAATCAAGGCAGAGGCAGGTGCTTGATGTGGCCAGTAGAACACTGGTACAGGCAATTACAGATGGACTGCGAACGGCCATGGAGCGAGACAGTCGGGTCATGCTGCTTGGCGAAGACATCGCCAGGAACGGCGGTGTCTATCGTGCGACAGAGGGCCTGCTGGAGGCATTCGGCGAAGATCGCGTAGTCGATACACCCCTGTCGGAAGCAGGCATCTTGGGTACTGCTGTTGGCTTGGCTGCAAATGGCTTCCGACCGGTACGGAAATTCAGTTTATGGCCTTTATCTATCCCGGATTTGAACAGATTGTTTCGCATATCGCGCGAATCCGAATGCGATCACGCAGCCGTTTTACGGCCCCGATGGTCATACGCGTCCCGTTTGGCGGACGCATACGGGCGCCAGAGCTTCATTCAGACAGCACGGAAACGTTTTTTGCACACACGCCTGCGATTAAAGGTCGTTGCACCTTCCAATCCATACGATGCAAAGAGGCCTCCTGCTGGCGGCGATTGAGTCCAACGATCCGGTCATTTTCCTCGAACCGATGCGGATCTACCGCGCTTTTCGCATGGAAGTGCCGGAGACGTACTATACCGTACCGCTGGAACAGGCCAACATCGTCCATCCAGGGGACGATGTCACGGTGATCTCGTGGGGAACGCTGGTACGGGAAACGGAAGCCGTTATTTCGCGCCTGGAGCAAGAAAAAGGCTGGTCGATTGAACTGATTGACCTGCGCACGCTCTCACCCTGGGATGAGGAAACTGTGTTTGCCAGCGTCAATCGCACAGGACGAGCTGTGATTGTACATGAAGCGGTATCACACCTCGGTCTTGGTGCTGAGATTTCCGCGCGGATCAACGAAGAATGCCTGCTCCAACTGGAGGCGCCGGTTGGCCGGGTCGGCAGCTTCGACGTACCGCCGCCGCTGTTTGGCCTTGAAGACTTGCATGCACCGACACCGACACGTATTGCCAGCGCCATTGAGACGGTGATGACGTTTTAAGCCACACTCCGGAGGGATGCAGGATGTCAACGGCCTTTCGACTGCCAGATGTCGGTGAAGGCATTCATGAAGCTGAGGTGATCCGCTGGCTTGTGAAGGAAGGCCAGGCGATTCAGGAGTTTGAACCATTGCTGGAAATTCAGACGGATAAGGCCGTGGTCGAGCTGCCGGCGCCCGTGAGTGGTCGAATTGGATCGATCCGCGTACCGGCAGGGCAGGTCGCCCGGGTTGGCGATGTCCTCGTCGAGATCAGCAATGAATCCGACGCTGCGCACAGCGTTCCGAACCATAACCGCGCGTCGACGAAGCCTGAAGAAGGAGCGCCAACGTTTCAGCGCCCGTTGGCCACGCCAGGTGTTCGCCATTATGCTCGGCAGCATGGGATCGATCTGCGCAACATCAACGGTACTGGACGAAATGGCAGGATTCTGAAATCAGACGTGGATGCGGCCCGCTTGCCAGCAGGAATGGCAGCAAACCGGAAGGACACGTCCGTTTCAGCGTCGACAACTGCAGGGCGTGAGCAAAACCAGGCTGCAGGACAGCGGATCCCGTTTGCGCGGCATCCGCAAGGCGACAGCAGAGCATGTGACGAAAGCAGCGTTTACTGCTCCACATGTAACTGCGTTCGAAGCATGCGATGTGACGGCCTTGGTGGCGCTGCGCAAACAATGGAACGCACAGTTGCCAGCAGAGGACAAGTTGAGTTATCTTCCGTTTCTCATCAAAGTCGTCGTGTCCGGCCTGCGCGCGTTTCCGTACTTGAACGCCCGACTTGACGAGAAAGCAGAAGAAATCGAATTGCTGTCTGATTACCACATTGGCATTGCAGTCGATACAGATGATGGGCTGTTCGTACCGGTCATCCGCAATGCAGATTCACTCAGTATCATGGCATTGGCACGCGAACTAAAACGGCTTGTAGCAGGCGTGCAGACGCGCACTTTACCAGCAACCGAACTACGCGGCAGCACATTTACCATCACGAATATGGGGCCAATTGGCGGGTTGTTCGCAACACCCATTTTGAATCACCCGGAAGTTGGGATTCTCGGCATTCATAAAATTACAAGGCAGCCTGTCGTTATCGATGAAGAAATTCTGATCCGGGACGTCATGACACTGTCACTCTCATTCGACCATCGAGTGATTGACGGTGCCACCTCAGTGCGCTTTATGAATCATGTAAAACAGCTGATTGAGCACCCGGAACAGCTCATGCTGGAATTGAAATAGGTTCTTTGGAATGTCCGAAGAGGATTCTTGATCCTTTTGGGATAACCTTTTATAACAAAGAGGAAGTATTCGCCGGGGCAGGCGCGATTGAAGGGTGAACATATGCCGCTGGAAAAATTGAAAGATCCGATGATAACACAGCTGTTTCAGGCGATTCTGAGCCTCCGGACGATTGAAGAATGCTATCAGTTTTTTGATGACGCGTGTACTGTTGGCGAAATCAAATCCTTGGCACAGCGACTTGAGGTAGCGCGGATGCTGCAGGAAGGCCAGACATATCACAAGATTGAAGGAGATACGGGTGCAAGCACGGCTACAATCAGTCGCGTGAAACGTTGCCTTCATTACGGATCGGACGGGTACGCCCTCGTACTCAACCGGCTTCGGAATCCATCAGAGTAACGAAGATGGTTGGTGCTGCAAGACAGGTCAGAGTCGCGACAATCATCATGGCACCACCGAGGAAAGCTGGCAGCGCACCGATGCTGACACCGAGATCGGCTGCTGCAACAACCAGGCTCAACCGTGCTGACAATAAGAAGCCGCCGGCAATGGCGGCTTTTGTTGCCAAAATGCCGCCGCAGCTGCAACGCCACCAGCTTGACCACAAACGCTACACACACCAAAATGCCAATCCACATCCACGCATCGGCACTTTGAAAACTGCTGAAATGAAATCCCATCCCGACAGAGATGAAGAACAGTGGAATCAAAAAGCCATAGCCCACACCATGGCTGTACTGCTTGATCCGCTCCTTGAAAGCGAAGGGCAGCGCAGATACCATCATGCCGACCAGAAAACTGCCCAGGATTGGTTCCGTTCCCGTGAACTCAGCGAACGCACAAAACGCAGCGACGAGTGCGACAATCGCACGCATGCGACTTTGTACGTCTGAAAAAGAAACGGCGTACCCAACCAAAGCGCTGAAGCCAGTGCAGCACGTAGTAGCAGAGGAGCGCCAGGGGGATGATCGCAATCGCGATCGCCGAAATCCTCAAGTCGTCCAGACCGCCGAACCGTGACAAACAGAGAT
>CAVWUS010000004.1:0-26631 GCA_963758235.1 uncultured Alicyclobacillaceae bacterium
TGTTTGTGCTGACCGGGACGCTCGCATCTATGGATTGCAAACAGGCATCCGCCCTCGTCGAGGAACTCGGCGGCAATGTGACTGGCAGTGTCAGTGCCAACACGGATGTCCTGGTCGCGGGTGAGAAAGCTGGCTCCAAGCTCGCACGTGCGCATGAATTGATTGAATCGGGCAAGAAGCCAGATTCTGGAAATCTGGGACGAGGATCGCTTGCTGAGGGAATTCGCCGCAGTAGGGGTGCTGGAGGCAAACGAATAAGTCAACAAAGGCTGCCCCGCAGCAGATGCGCTGCTGTTGGACAGCCTTTCGCCGATCCGCACGTTCCGCCCTTAAATCAGGAGTCCCGTCCCCGGATAAATTCCTGCACTGTGCAACTTCTCTTCGGCGCGCGTGGTAACGAGGTCACGCGCGTGGATAAGCGGCCGAGGCCAAAAACAAACCGGTATACCTACAATCAGAGCAATCAAAATTTCGTTCGGCGTCACCAGTGCATCCCTCCTTGGTTCACCCTGAACTATTCAAATGGGTTGTTTTATCTATATGAGCCCCGTCCGCATGCAATAACCTCATTTCGTGAAGTCTTGTCACGGCCGTCCATGAACCATTGCTGGAAGTTGCGTCGTCTTTTATAATGGAGCCAGTTTCGGGGGACGGTAAGAAAGTGTCAAACCGTTTCGAATGCTATACCATACTGCCCCGCGTGGCTGTCCCGCGCGTGCGGAGAGATTGGACACAGCTACGCCCTGAGGAGGGAATGTGTTTGCACCCTGCCTGGACTTATTTTGTACGTTTCATCATTGCATTCGCGATTGTCTACATATCTGTTCCATATATCCGTAAACTGGCCATCCGGCTGCACTTTGTCGATCAGCCCGGGGGCGCAGATCCATAATGAACTGGTGCCGCTGCTGGTGGCATCTGAATTTACGGTGAGTTTTGTTCTGACCTGCGGCCTGATTTGGCATATGCTGGCGGACGTTTTACGGGATCGCGATCGGCGGCCTCCTGATCTTTGCCTTAGGCGTGGTCGATGATTTATTTCAAATCGCACGGAAAAGACTTCAAAGCGTGGCCGAAGATCCTGATACAGGTGGCGGTGCGCTGATTTTGGTCTCGTACGGAATCACCATCAACGGGGTCAATTTACCCTTTCGCGGGTTCTACCACTTTCCGCTCTGGCTCGCCGTCTTGACCACTGTCCTGTGGGTAGTAGCTATTACCGACATGATCAATTTTCTCGATGGCGTCGATGGACTTGCAGCAGGCTTGTCCGCGATTTCAGCGTTTACCCTACTGTTTATCGCCATACTCAAACATCAATACGGGATGGCTGCGTTCGCAGTTGTATTGATGGGAGGTACAATGGGGTTCCTTCGCCATAACTTTTACCCAGCACGCATCTTCATGGGGGATGCAGGGGCGACCTTCCTCGGCTTTGTCCTGTCTGCCATCGCCGTCAATGGTGCGTTTGAAGTCTGCCACGCTGGTGTCATTGATTGTTCCCGTTTTGGCGCTCGGGCGTTCGCGATCGCCGACATCATCGTCTGGGTCATCTTTCGGCGATTCCGCGAAAACAGACCCATTTACGTTGCGGACAAAGGTCATACCTTCCATGTGCTGATGAAATCCGGACTGTCTCAGATTCAGACAGTCGCCGTCCTCTACCTGGTTGGTTTGTGCTTCTCGCTTGCCTCTATCGCAGTACTGTTGGTCACCCACTGACGTCGGCTCCAGTCATACTGCTGGTCACCCGCTGGGGGACTTCGCCCATGCCGCTGGCGGGCCGGCGGCCTGACCTGGCCATTCGCAGATACTCTACGCCGTATGCTATAATCCGGGAGAAATCGATGTCCTCGACATGGTCAGCTTGGGGGAGGGACAGGCATGAGGATCACGGGAAGAGACGGTTATGAACATCGCGCGCTTGGCGCGACTGCGTCTGAGCAGGCAGGAAGCGAAGGCATTTGCACCACAACTGAATGACATCCTGACGTATGCGGAACAGCTGCAGACGGTGAATCTTGACGGTACCGAACCAACCAGCCACCCGTTTACAACCCAAAACGTATTTCGGGAAGACGTGCCACGACCGAAGTCTACACGGGAAGTCGCTTTGGCAGATGTGCACCCGATTCAGATGGCGAACAAGTCCGCGTACCTGCGGTGTTGGAGGGCTGAGCGAACGTGGCGATTTACAATGTGAAAGAGATGTTGGCCCTGCTCCGACAAGGACGCCAAACCGTCTGAGTTTGTCGAGCTGGCGCTGGCGCAGATTGAGCAAAAGGACAAGCAGGTGCAGTCGTTTTTGACAGTCGATGGCGATCGCGCACGAGAGCAGGCCAAACGGCTGGATAAACAGCACCGGAGGGTGCATTGTACGGCATCCCCTACGCACTCAAAGACAATATGGCGACAAAGGATCTGCGCACGACGGCAGCGAGCCGCATTTTGGAGAACTACATACCGCCGTATTCGGCGACAGTCGCGACCCGCTTGGCTGATGCGGGCGGAATTCTGATTGGCAAAACCAACATGGATGAGTTTGCGATGGGATCGTCCACAGAAATGTCGGCCTATCAGAAGACGAAAATCTGATACAATCTGAACTGCGTACCGGGCGGATCAAGCGGTGGCTCGGCAGCAGCAGTCGCCGCTGGACTTGTGCCGTTCGCACTCGGTTCGGACAAGGGCGGGCCCGATTCGCCAGCCAGCCGCATTCTGCGGCGTCGTCGGCTTGAAACCGACGTACGGGACGGGTTTCCCGCTTCGGGCTGTTGGCGTTTGCGTCATCACTCGATCAAATTGGGCTGTTCATGGTGGTCGTAGATGCAGCCGACGTACTGGTAGCAGTATCGCCGGTCACGATCCGCTCGATTCCACGTCGACCGATCGCGAAATCGGCGGCTATACCAAACAACTGAACGATGGCGTGAAGGGCTTGAAAATCGGCGTCGTCCGCAACCTCGGCGACGACGGTCTCGACAGTGAAGTCAAGGCCGCGGTCGATGGTGCCATTGAATTACTGCAGGGCGCTGGTGCAGATTTGTCAAGGCAACATTGCCAAACAGCGAATATGCTGTTGCGACCTATTACCTAATTGCGCCGGCGGAAGCATCCTCCAATCTGGCACGCTATGACGGCGTTCGCTATGGGCGGCGCGCCGCAGGGGAAACCTTGCTTGAAAGTATGAGCGTACACGCAGCGAAGGGTTCGCTGACCGGAAGTGAAACGGCGAATTATGCTCGGTACCTATGCGTTATCTTCCGGCTACTATGACGCTTATGACCGACGCGCGCAGCAGATGCGGACACGTATTCGGGAAGATTTCGATCTGGCGTTTGGCAAATGCGATGTCCTCATTAACGCCGACCACGCCGACGCCGGCGTTTCAGTTCGGCAGCAAAGTGGACGATCCACTGCAGATGTATCTGAACGATATCTATACCATTCCGGCCAACCTGGCTGGTCTTCCGTTGCCGATGCTGTATTCCGTGTGGCGTAAGCGTCTCCTCCGGTAAGCTCTGCCGATTGGCCTGCAGCTGATTGGCCAGCGTTTGACGAGCAGACGCTGTTCCGCGTGGGCCACACCTATGAACAGGTTCGCGGTGCCGCCATGCCGCTGCCGGAATTGGAGGGATAACCATGACGGCATTTGAAACGGTCATCGGCCTTGAGATACACGTTGAATTAAAGACACAGACGAAGATTTTTTGCGGTTGCAAGACATCATTTGGCGATCCGCCGAACACAAATGCTCTGTCCGATCTGTCTCGGTTACCCGGGAACACTTCCGGTTCTGAACAGGCAGGCGGTGGAATCTGGCGGGCTGCGGGCTGCCACGGCGCTGAACTGCACCATCAATCAGGACTGCAAGTTCGACCGCAAGAATTACTTTTATCCTGACTTGCCGAAAGGCTATCAAATTTCGCAGTTTGATCTGCCGATTGGCGAACACGGTTATATCGAAATTGACGTCAACGGTGAACGCAAGCGCATCGGGATCACGCGCGTCCATCTCGAAGAAGATGCCGGCAAATCGATGCACGCAGCGGATGGCACCCACACACTGGTCGATTACAATCGGACTGGTGTACCGTTGATTGAGATTGTCTCCGAACCAGACATCCGCTCGCCTGAGGAAGCGCGTCTCTATCTGGAGGCAATGAAGGCAATTATGCAGTATTGCGAAGTCTCCGACTGCCGTATGGAGGAAGGATCGCTTCGCTGTGATGCCAACATTTCACTGCGACCCGTTGGTCAGACGAAGTTCGGCGAGAAAACCGAACTGAAAAACATGAACTCGTTCCGCAATGTGCAAAAGGGCCTCGAATATGAGGTGGAACGCCAGACGCAAGTGCTGACGAGCGGCGGTGAAGTTCATCAGGAGACACGCTGCTTCGACGAAGCAACGCAGACAACGGTTCTGATGCGCACGAAGGAAGCGGCGCATGATTATCGTTATTTTCCGGAACCCGATCTCGTCCGCGTCAAGGTAGATGACGACTGGCTGCAAAAGGTGCGCGATGTGCTGCCGGAGCTGCCGATGCAGAAGCGTGATCGCCTGATGAAAGAACTGAACCTGCCAGCGTACGACGCGGGTGTACTCACCGCTGACAAGGAAGTCGCCGATTACTTCGAACAAGTGGTCAAGGCAGGCGCAGACGCGAAATCTGCGAGCAACTGGGTGGTAAACGACTTGCTTGGTTATCTCAACGCAAAGGAGAAGTCAATCGCTGACTCGCCGGTCAGCGCGAACAGCTGCGCAGCCTGATTGGCTTTGTCGATGACGGCAAGATTTCACGAAGCAGGCGCGTGAAGTCTTCCGCTTGACGCGCGAAACCGGCAAGGAACCGGGCAAAATTATCGACGAGCAAGGCTTTGAACAAATCAGCGACACCAGTGCGTTGATTCCCATCATCGATCAGGTGATTGAAGCCAATCCGAAATCAGTCGAAGACTATCGAAACGGTAAGGAACGTGCGATTGGCGCACTCGTGGCCAAGTGATGAAGGCGACGAAAGGCCAGGCGAATCCACAGCTGGTCAACCAGCTGATTGTCGAGCGAATTGGAAGCGGGAACTGATGGTTCAAGCGGTACCAGTTGAACTGCACGAACAATATCAACTCGAGGCGACGCGCCTGAACGACGACGGTATGCTGTGGGCAAGATCCACGGCTTCACCGTTTTTGTACCTGATCTGCTGCCTGGTGAAATCGGTACGGTGGAGATCGTGCGGATTGAAAAGCGGTTTGCCCGCGCTCGCCTGGTGCAGCGGATGAACGATGCTGCCCTGCCAGGCCAACCCGGAGTGCGCGGTATTTGGCGCCTGCGGCGGCTGCCAGCTGCAGCATCTGACGTATGCAGAACAGCTGCGCCATAAACAGCGCGTCGTGGAAGATGCGCCTGCGGCGCATTGGCGGCATCGATGACGTGCACGGCCCGGAAACCATTGGTATGACCACTCCCTGGCGCTATCGCAACCAAGTGCAGGTGCCTGTCCGGTTTGACGGTCAGGGTGGCGTGCAGCTTGGCTTCTTTCAGGCGAATAGCCACCAAATTGTCGAAACGAACGTTTGTGCGCTCGAACCGGAAGCGATGGAAACGATGGTCGAAACAGCTGCCCGGACGCTCGCAGCTGAGCTCGGTGCTGAGAGGCGAAAGTCGTCCATCATCTGATTGTTCGTCGTTCTTTCGCAAAACTGGGCCAGTCGATGATCACGCTGGTAACAATACAGCCGCTCACAAACCCGGCCGAACTTGCGCAGAAATTGGTTCGCGCTACTGCAGTGGACAACGTCTGTATGACTATCAGCCTCGGATTGGCGGGCCAGTCTGGCGGACCAAAAGTGATTGTGCTGTACGGACCAGGCTATATTACGGAACGCTTAGGCGGTCTCGAATTCGACATCTCGGCGCGCAGCTTCTTTCAAGTGAATACCCAGCAGGCTAAGGTGCTCGTGAAGACGGCCAAACAGTTAGCCGAGGTCAGTGCTGAGGACGTGGTGCTGGACGCGTACTGCGGCACCGGAACGATGGCATTATCATTTGCCCGCGATGTGAAGCGTGTGGTCGGCGTTGAAGTCGTCTCTGACGCCATTCGTGATGCCAAGCGCAACGCCGAGCGAAACCATATCACAAACGCAGTCTTTCACGTCGGTAAAGTGGAGGACGTACTGCCGCGTTGGGTTGATGGTGCGGGGGCTAGCGAAGGCGCTGGCGCGCATTTCGATGTCGCAGTCCTCGATCCGCCCCGCAAAGGCTGCGAACATGCAGTTCTGCATGCACTCGCGCAGGTGAGGCCGAAACGCATTGTCTATGTGTCGTGCAATCCGGTCACGCTGGCCCGCGACTTACGAACACTGTTTGCTGAAAGCTATCGTATCACGGCTGTGCAGCCTGTTGACATGTTCCCCAATACGAGCCATGTGGAGTGCGTAGTGGCTACACAATATGTAGGGAAATAACAATTGGGTGCGTGACTCACACAAATCCTTCTACCAGTAATAACAGGATACGTTTTTGTTTTCTTGGTACGAATAGAGGGGGCTGTAGAACCCGGGCGAAAGCCGCCTACTGAGTGTGATGATAACAGCATAGAACCGCTTATTTGATACCTTTGTTGACACCGCCAGCCAAATAAGCTGTCCGGAACCGCTTAATACGATACTTGGTGACAATAATCAGCCTACGAGTTCTCGATAGCCGGTCTGGAGCAGCTTAAATGGTAAGCAGCCTATATCTACGACCCTTGGCTCCATCCGGCGGAGTTGTTATGGAACACTCCCTTTCGTGGTATCAAACACTCCCCTTCGTGGTGCAAAACATCCGCTTTGATGAATTCATCCTTTTTGACATGCGGATGCGGTGCTGGCCGCAATTACTGATGGCACTTCCAACTAAACTCTCTTTGGTTATCGAACTCCGCCACTGCAGTCGTTCCATTTTGCCGGATGAGCCTTTATCGCCAATGATAAAGGGTGGGGAAGTGTCGTCTGTGCAATCGGGGGATTCAGTCTCACATTCATCTCAGACGCGAAAAATGGAGCTGGGGCTGCACAGCAGACTGACACAGTTACTGCCGGAACCGCTGGTTCTATTGCTGTACGCATTGGTGATTGGACTTGTCGGCGGGTATGGCGCCGTTGGCTTTCGTAAGTTAATCGATGTATTCACAAGCGTCTTTTTTACTGGCGGTATACATGTGCTGTCCTGGATGGGGCGCGCAGATGTGCTGTTTCTGCCGATGATTGGGCTGCTGATTGTCAGCATGATTGTCAAATGGCTGGCGCCGGAAGCGAAAGGTCATGGTGTGCCGGAAGTGATGGCCGCCATCGCTGAACAAGGCAGCATCATTCGTCCGCGTGTTGCTGCTGGTCAAGGCTGTCGCATCGGCGCTGTGTATCGGTTCAGGAGGATCCGTTGGCCGCGAGTGGCCAATTGTGCAAATCGGATCTGCATTCGGATCGACGCTCGGCCAGTACCTCGGCCTGCCTGAGCGGTATCTGCGCCTGATGGTCGCTTGCGGGGCTGGCGCGGGCATTGCCGCCACGTTCAACGCACCCATCGGCGGCGTCATGTTCGCGACGGAAGTCATTTTAGGCAGTTTCGCACTGCAAAACTTCACAGCCATCGTTATTTCCAGTGTGGTCAGCGCGGCTGTCGGCCGGATTTATCTTGGCGATCATCCATCTTTCCCGATGCCTGTTTACCATGTCGGGCATTTTTCCGTGTATTGGATGTACGTCGTTATTGGCATCGTCGCCGGACTTTGGAGTTTTGTGTACATCCGCGTGCTGTACCGGATTGAAGACTGGTTTGATGTCATGAAGTGGCCGTTTTGGGCAAAGGCGCTGCTCGGCGGCGGCATGGTTGGTCTGATTGGGATTTGGTTTCCGCAGATATTCGGCGTTGGCTATCAATGGGTCGATCTCGCACTGACCAATCATCTTGGCCTGAAGTTGCTGCTGATTCTGATGGTGCTGAAACTGCTCGCAACCTCCATCACCATTGCTGCCGGCGGCTCTGGCGGTGTCTTCTCGCCCGGTCTCTATCAAGGTTCAATGCTCGGCGGGGCCTTAGGTGTCCTCATGTCCATCATCTTTCCCCATAGCGGCATCAGTCCGGGCGCAATGGCGGCCATCGCCATGGCGGGGGTATTTGCTGGCAGTGCTCAAGCGCCAGTTACCTCCATCATGATGCTGTTCGAGATGACGGGTGATTACAACATCATTTTGCCTCTGATGATTACGTCTGTGTTAGCGACGACAGTGACCAGCACGCTTTCAAAAGAAACCATCTATACGCTGAAACTCGTTCGAAGGGGGCTCGACATTGCCCGTCTTCGGCATCCGGATCGGATGAAGGCTGTCTATGTCGGCGAAGCGGTGGCCAAAGAACGGATGACCCTGCGGAGCACCATGACTGTAGAGCAGGCTTGGGAACGATTCAAACAGACGAAGGAATGGTATGCCTGGATACGTACGGAACAGGGACTGATTCTCGGTTCTGTGGCACGCGCGCAAGTGTTGGAGGCACTGGAGAATGACCGTGGTGAGGAACCCGTACAGGGTCTCCTGCCAAGTACTGTATACCGCATCCAGGAGCGTGCCACACTGGCAGAGGCACTCGTCGAAATGAATCAGCACGGTGTCACCTATCTGCTCGTCTGCCGCGGGGATATTCCTGTTGGCGTAGTTGGCAGTTCAGACATCGTACATGCTTATAAAAGTCAGGAGGACTAAGGCGCAAGGGGATGCCTCATTGGGCATCATAGGATGGTAAGGGGGTGAGTCCACAATCTTCTTGGTTCGTTGCATGAAGTTTGTTATAATCAATGAAATATTCAGACTCACCACAGGCACACCGATCGTACTTAGACGGGAGGTCCTTGATGAGCCATACGTATAATAGCTTGTTTTTCGTCACGATTGCTGCTTTCATCAGTCCGTGGCTGTCCATCCGCGTTTTTCGGAGCTGGTTTCCGAGCGTCGTATTGGAGATCATTTTCGGTTACGTCCTTGGCCCACATTTGCTCGGAATCGCTTCGACCACGAACTACGTCACGTTTCTCGCGAACTTTGGATTCTCGTACCTCATGTTTCTGTCAGGCCTCGAACTCGACTTCGATCTCGTCACAAAGCGCACCAATGGCAGGGCTGCTCCCTGGCTGCGCGGCATTGCCTTTTTCCTCGTCACACTCGTCATTTCCTTTGGCATTGTCTTGCTGCTGCATGCCATCGGACTTGTTCATAACATTGAGGTTGCGACGCTGATTCTCAGCACGACCTCTATGGGCATCGTGCTGCCTGCCTTAAAGGGCGCTTCCTGGACGGTGACTGACTTTGGCCAGGAAATCCTGCTCTATGCAGCCATATCCGATATTGCGACGTTGATTCTATTTACTGCGTACGTGGCGATGCATACGAGCCGCAATTCGTTCAGTGTTCTGCTCGTGATGGTTGTGCTGCTGGTGTTTGTGGTCGTTTATCGTGTGCTCCGGCGCGTCTTAAACGCCGTTCTTCCGGTTTGTCGAAAATGCTTCCAATGAATTCACAATGCGCGGTGCATTCGCATTGATTTTGGCTTTTCTCGCCTTTTCAGAGACGCTTGGGACGGAAGTCGTGATTGGAGCATTTCTGGCAGGTGCCATCATTTCACTTCTGTCTGAACGCCATTCCTTGCTCACACGGAAACTCAACACCGTCGGCTATGGCTTTCTGATACCGATATTCTTTGTGAACGTGGGCATGAATTTCAACATCGGCGCGCTCTCGGACTCAAAGCTGTTCATCGTCGGCATGGGATTGGCGCTTTGCGGCATGTATCTGAACAAGCTTGTGCCCTCACTTTGGTTCTTCCATAAGTTTACGCTGCGGTACCGTTTTGGTGGGGGTCTCTTGCTGGCATCGCGTTTAAGCCTGGTCATAGCCGCCAGCCAAATCAGCCGACAGGTCGGTTTGCTGACGCCAGCCATGAGCACCGGTTTCGTGTTGCTCGCTGTCATCACATGTACGGTGTCACCGATTCTATTTTCCGTGACGATGTCTGGTGAGTCACCGGCACAAGTAGACATTCCGGCAGAACCGCCGGTTGTACATCTGGACTCTTCAGCCTTGCCGGAAGGTTGGCGATCAGCCCAGATTGAAGTGCTGGCGCACAGATGGTTCGATGCGCCGCTCCGCTCGTTGGGGCTGCCACAGGAACTGCTGGTCATTTCTATTGCGCGTGGAGATGAACGAATCATTCCGCGCGGGCATACGCGGCTTGAACAGTTTGACCAGATTCAAGTATTGGGATCGCTAGAAGCAATCCGAGTAGCCATCGATTTACTGTCGAAACCTCGTACTTCGCACAGTCACACAGTCAGAGACCAATCATGACAACCCCGGCGGTCACAAGCACAGCGCAGACCATGGTTAGCCAGGTGAGATGCTCCAGCTTGCGCAGGAATACAGCGGAGAGCATCGCCACAATCACGGGCTGCGTCGCTGTGATGAGCGATACCTCGGAGACCGAAATTTCGTTGGTTGCAGCAAAAAACAGTACAATCGCTGCTGCTGTCAAAATGGCGGCTGTCACTGCGGTCAAGTCGAGGGTTTTCAGTGCAGACGCAATGATTGGTCTCATCTGACAGCTTATGATTAATATCAATAGATAACCGAGGAGGGCGGCACCCATGTCAAGTGCTGCCGCGCCTAGCGGCGTGATCGACGTATGGATGCCGATTTTGCGAAAGGTATAGCCGATTCCCTGAAATACAGTTGCAAACGCTGCAATGGTAATGCCCTGGCGAAACCAGTGGCTGAAGAAACGCTGGGGGAAGAGTACGCGTTCCAGCGCCAGGATGATTACGCCCGCTGCTGTGATAATCATACCCGCGATGGTGATCCCCTGAAAATCTTCATCGAGAAACGCTACGGCAATCAACAGCGTAACAAGTGGAGCCAACGCATTGATGATGACGCCGCGCGTCGCCCCAATGCGGGCAATGGCGGCGAATAGGGCTAAACGGCCGAGGAGCGTGCCGGCTAAACCGCTGAGTGCGCAGAAGACGATGGCGGTCAGACCGTCACCACCCGTCAACAGCGGCATCGGATGACCCCATGCTTGCAAGCCGAGTGCCGCAGCAAGCGAAATGGTCCCTATCAACAGGATGTTAAACAGTCCATGGTCGAACGCTGCCGTTTGGTGTTCCGACTGATATTTACGCAGCAGCAGGTAAGACACGGCATAACAGACGGCTGAACATAGGGCGGTGAGTTCCCCGGACAAGCTTTCATCCTCCCTGCACTGCACGCTCGGTTGATGTGACTGCATCAACTCAGTCTATGCGGCTTGTCTTTTGGACTATGCCAGTCCTGTCCAATTGGGATGCGGCGCAGCTGCCCTGACTTAGGCGAAAACCTATTGACGTATGCAGTGAACTCCCCTATGATAGCCTTACTTTAATGCTTAAAAGCATACAAGCAATAAAGCAAATAGGCCTAAGAGGTGCCAGGCAAATCAAGTAGTCCGCTTTGGGGCAGTGTCAGAGACCGGATGGCAGGTGAGAATCCGGGCCGCGACGATGGACGAATTACACTTGCCGCTTTACAGCACCGAAATGAAGTGGGCGTACAGGCAGTACGGCTGTGCGTCAACTAGGGTGGTACCACGGAAGCACGAGCTCCCGTCCCTAGGTTTGGGGATGGGAGTTTTCTTATTGAGGTTGTCCGAAAAGGGTTACCCGGGGCTATCGCCCGGCCTGAACGGGTCCGGGGTGTCCACTGGACACCCGGCTTTGCCCCCCGCAGGGGACCAGACGCCGTGCGCATTTTTGTCCGCTTCCTTGCGCTGCACGGCATCTTATAAGGCGAGACTTGGCGCTTTGCGCCAAAGCGAGACCTATCCCCTTGTGGGACCTTAATCCTTTTCGGACACGTATTTATTGCCTGCTGCTTTGTGCGAATGCTTGAGGAGGGAAAAGAATGATGACAGATCAGGTCCTTCGACAGGAAACGCTCTCGATTCCGGCGCACTTGCGTCCATATACGGCGGTTCAACGCTATGATGCGTATTCCGCTGTCGATCACGCTGTCTGGCGTTACGTCATGCGCCGCAACTTAACCTATTTGAAACATGCTGCGCATCCGGCCTATCTGACGGGTCTGTCTGCCGCCGGCATCACGGTGGATGCCATTCCCAGTGTGGCGCGCATGCATCGTCAATTGGCTGAAGTCGGTTGGGGTGCCGTCGTCGTCGACGGCTTGATTCCAAGTACCGTCTTCTTTGATTTTCAAGCGCGTGGACTGCTCCCGATTTCCGTCGATATTCGCACGCTCCAGCACATTGAATACACGCCGGCGCCGGACATCATACACGAAGCAGCTGGACACGCGCCGCTCTTGACGGATGAACGGTTCGGATCGTTTGTAAAGGAATTCGGCCGTATTGGTGCGAAGGCACTTGGAACCAAAGCAGGCAGCGATGTGTTTGATGCGCTGCGCCGCTTGACGATTCTGATGGAAAGCCCGGATTCGACACCGGAAGAAATCGCGGAGGCAGAACGCATTTTGGCAGAAAAGCGCCAGCTTCCAAGGCCAGAATCGGAAGAATCCTGGGTCTCCCGGCTGTACTGGTGGACGGTGGAGTACGGCTTGATTGGCTCACTGCAGCAGCCGAAAATCTATGGCGCTGGCCTGCTCTCATCCGTATCTGAAGGGAAGAATTGCCTGACGGACAGTGTTTGCAAGCTTCCGTTCAATCTCGAAGATTGCATCCACACGCGCTATGATGTGACCAAACCGCAGCCGCAGCTGTTTGTCTGCGAGTCGTTTGACGAGCTGTCTGACGCAGCGAAGCAGCTGTCTGAGCGAATGGCGTTTCGGACAGGCGGACTGTCTGGTCTTCGCAAGGCGATACAAGCCGGACGTACGGCAACGGCAGAATTCAGCTCAGGCCTACAGGTGTCTGGGGTCTTTGCTGCAGTTCGGGAAATGGCCGACCGACCGGTCTATCTGCAAACGACAGGGCCGACCGCATTGGCCGTCGGAGGTACCGAGCTGTCAAGGCACGGCACTAGGACGCACAAGGATGGATTCGGATCGCCAATCGGAAAGCTTAGCGGAGCGAGTAAAGCACTTGAATGGTATACGGGGGCCGATCTCGATGAGGCAGGCATTCGCGAGGGACATACCGCTTCACTGTCATTTGAAGGTGGCGTTGAGGTATGTGGTCTTGTCGAACACATTCATCGGTTTCAAGGCCGTGTCATTCTCATCTCCTTCCAGAACTGCACGGTTGAATACAATGGAGAAGTCCTTTTTGCTCCCGGTTGGGGACGCTACGATATGGCTGTTGGCGAACAGATTGTGTCCGTGTACGCTGGCGCAGCCGATCCGGAGGCATTTTTCGATGTCCCTGGTGTGGTTCCGGAACCTGTCTTGGTTGAGTCACAGAGCGGCGAAGCCGACCTACGGAATCGGCTGCACCAAATCGTTCGGGATATCCGAGAGGGACGGCAGGACGAAGTCGTGCTGCGCGATGTGCTGGCTGCGCTCGACCGCCATTTGACAAATGATTGGCTGCTGCGGCTTGAAGTGCTGGAACTGCTGCTGTGTCACGGTATCCACAATGAGGATACAGCTCGACTGCTGCGTCAGTTGCGAGCGCTTCAAGCGGATCCAGAGCTGTCGGAACGAATTGCAAGCGGCTTGGCGCTATTGCCCATTTCCCCCTGATCCCTGCTATCATGAGGGGGAGGGGAGTGGACGGCCATGCCTACAAAAATGCGCAAGCCATTGCGCTGGACCATTTTCGGCGGAGTGGCTGCTATTGTCGTTGCGGCTGCTGGTCTCGGTGTACATTACTGGCGGCAGATGGGGTCCTCGCCGACGAGTGCGGCTGGACCGTATCAACAGCTGATGGGGCTGACAGCGCTCGACAATCCGGTTCGAACGGCGCCTGATTTCCAATTGACCGATCAAAACGGCAAGACGGTCTCCCTGTCTTCATTGAAGGGGAAAGTGGTTGTACTGGATTTTATGGATCCGGTCTGTACCGATATTTGCCCAATTGTATCGGCCGAATTGGTGAAGGCCAATCAACTGTTGGGGAACAAGGCGCAAGACGTTGAATTTCTGGCTGTGAACGTCAACCAGTATCATGAATCAGAAGCGGATGTCCGGAAGTTTTCCAAGGCACACGGCTTGGAACAGCTGCCGAACTGGCACTTTCTCACGGGCAATACGGCTGCGCTCAAGGCTGTGTGGAAGGCTTACGGTATATCTGTAGTACCGAATCCGACAGGAGACGTAGAACATTCGTCCTTTATGTTCTTTATCGATAAGCAGGGTAATGAGGCGTATGTTGCCAATCCGGACAACTCGAAATCGACGATTGGCAAGTGGGCGCAAGGGATTCAAATGGTCTCGCTGCATCTCACTTGAGCAGGTCTTACGACAAAAAAGTAAAGGTGGTGCGCCTTGCGGATGTGGCGTGTCTATGGATTGATTGGGACAGCCGGAATTGTGGCGGTACTTGTCTCAGGGTGCGGCGGACAGCCGATATTGCAGAAGGATGAAGCCAAGTTTCCGCAGGCAGTGGAGCTCTACCAGAACGGCTGCATTACCTGTCACGGGAACAATTTGCAGGGAAAACTGGGCCAAATCTGCAGCATGTCGGATCGGACCTGTCGACGGCCCAGATTGAACAGATCATTGAAAACGGTTCTGGACCGATGCCTGCCTATGCACTGAAGGGCGATCCGATTTTGACGCAAGCGCAGATTCACACCCTCGCTGCCTGGCTGGAGGCGCAGAAATGAACAGTGGACAAGTTGTACGGCCGCGTCTGGTGATTGCGGGGACACACAGCGGTGTCGGCAAAACAACCTTTGCGACTGGCCTGATGGCTGCTTTCCAGAAACGAGGCGTCACCATTCAAGGCTACAAGGTTGGGCCGGACTATATCGATCCGACCTTTCACACGCTGGCCGTCGGAAAACCTTCACGCAATCTCGATCCATGGATGGCTTCGGCCGAAGTGATGCAGGAAGTATACGCCCGCAGCAGCGCCGCTGTCGATCTTTCAATTATTGAAGGTGTGATGGGGCTGTATGACGGGAAAGATCCGTTGGGACTGGAAGGCAGCACGGCACAGGTGAGCATGTTGCTGCAGGCGCCAGTACTGCTCGTGATAGACGCCAGCGCAGTGGCACGCAGTGCGGCTGCTATGGTACGCGGCTTTCAGCTGCTCGAACCGTCCGTCCACATTGCGGGTGTACTCGTCAACCGCGTTGGCAGCGAAGGCCATTATCGGCTGGTTCAGTCTGCGGTAGAGGCAGCTTGCGGCATCCCGACCGTCGGTTACTTGACTTTAGACGACGAATGGCTGCTACCAGAGCGCCATCTCGGGCTCGTGCCAGCGCTTGAACACGGCAGTTCTCTGCAAGCGACAATAGCGCGGCTTGCCGAGCGGCTGGAAGTGACGTGCCAGCTCGATTTGATTGAACAAATCGCACATTCGGCAGCACCTCTGACACTACCAGCGCCGCGCGTATTCACGCACGTAGCGCCGAGCCGTCCTGTCAAGATCGCAATCGCGAAAGATGCAGCGTTCCACTTTTACTACCAAGAAAATCTGGAGCTGTTGGAGGCGGCCGGAACAGAACTCGTCCCGTTTTCTCCACTCGCGAATGAACCGGTTCCGGCAGAGGCGAACGGGCTGTACTTGGGCGGTGGGTTCCCCGAGGCGTTTGCAGAGCAGCTAAGCAAACAGACTGGTTCACTGTCTTCTGTTCGGGCTGTAGTGGAGCGCGGCATGCCTACGTTTGCGGAGTGCGGGGGACTGATGTATCTGACCGAATTCCTGGAGACGACCGCAGGTCAGACATTTCAGATGGCAGGCGTCATTCCAGCCCGCGTGCAAATGCAAAAACGGCTGGCAGCCATTGGTTATCGCGATGTCACGGCACTGCACGACGGAATTTTGCTGCGAGCTGGCGAACGCATCCGCGGGCACGAGTTTCACTACAGCACAATTTACTGGTCGGGGCGCACACACCGTAGCCTACAAAAGCGTTGGCTATGGCGATCCCGTACTGGAAGGCTACCTGGATGGCAATCTCCAGGCCGGTTACACTCACCTCTATTTTCCGTCCCACCCGGCTTGTGCCGAGCGATTTGTCACCGCCTGCGCTGCATACAGATCTTGATGCAGCGCAGCTCGGTGCAAAATTAGAAGTAGCCGTACGGCCTTCTCGGTGGCCGGCGCGTCTGCATAGCGGGCGGCTGCGGCGGCTGCAGCAAACCACGTCGTTTTGCGCCGTTGTGCGCCATTTTCACCAGCGTTTGAATTTTCTCGTCATTGACGACGCCAAACGCCAGCGACCCCAGTTTTATGAGCGTGCCGAGTTGCACTATGCAACACCTCCATACGACCAACGTCCATTGCCATTCATTGTATGGCAGGTACGCTGCGACTGACAGGACGACCATCCAGTTTGCCTTCTGCATCTGCCCAATTCGACCACTTCCGGGCACTTACCCACGCTGCAAGTGACACCATGACATAGGGTGAAATATGCCTTTTCCGAAAGGAGGTCATCTCATGTACGGAGTATTTGGTGGCTACACCCGCTGGGCGGTGGTGTTCCTCATCATCTTCGTCCTGTTCTTCCTGCTGGTGCCTGGTTACGGTTACGGTGCCGCTGGAGCAGCAGCGACCTGCTAATCCTTCTCCCGCGAGGGAGGCTGGAAGGAAGATATGACGTCATCGCATGGGACTGTGCGGGGACAAGCCTGTGCAGTCCTGTTTGCATTCTCATCTAGGCGAACGCCGCACCAGTTGGTTTTGACGCGCATACGCTGTAGGTGTGGAATGAACCAATCGGTTCATGATGATACAGTTGGCGCCATGTCGCCCGCGCGCTCACGACGGATGAACGACGAACGATTGTCGCTCGTTCGGATGACGGGCGCCGTGTACATACGGGATCGTGATCAGCAAGCCCTCGTCGAATCTGTCCTCAGGTGGTACTATGGAAATGGAGGCCTGACAGCTGTCGGCGCCTATCTTTGTGCATAAAGGGGTCTGCCCGGATGCCGTGGCTGGCACTGATTGTTGTCAGCGCGCTATGGGGAATCCATCCGGTCGTAGGCAAAGCGGTTGAGGCACAACTGGCTCCTTTGCCGCTGACTGTTTGGCGCTTTACTCTATGCGCAGTCTGCTATTTGCCACTTTACCGCCGTGTGTGGAGGCTGCGGGAACTGTCATTGAAACGGCTTGGTCTGCTCGCTGTGTCAGCGGCCAGGCGAATGTGGCAGCGCGTGCGCTCACGGACCTGAATGCTGCAGGTTGGTGGTAGCTGGCGTACATTGTTGTAGCTGTCTCGACGATTGCCTATGTTCTCTACGGATATGGCCTGACAAGGCTGCCAGCGGCAGTGTCATCGGCGCTGACCTTTTACCCGCAGGTGCTGTTTACAGCGCTTGCTGCCTGGATTTGGTTGGGAACCGCACCGACGTGGCTGACCGTCGTTGCTGCATGCTTCATTCTCGGCGGCACGGGGATCATGCGAATTCGAAGGCAAGGGGGAGCGAATGTCGTGGCGGAATCGGAAACCGTGTACTATTTTGCGTACGGATCGTGCATGAGTCCGCAAGATTTCGCGCGCACTGTTCCAGACTTCAACATTGTGGGTCGTGCCGTTTTGCCAGGCTACCGACTCGCATTTACGCACTACAGTGAAGGACGCATGGGCGGTGTTGCGGATGTCGTCGAAGCGCCGGATGAGGAAGTAGAAGGTGTGCTGTATCAATTTCCGTCAGCGTATCTGGAACGCCTCGACGATCGCGAAGGCGTATCCGAGGGATTTTATCGCCGTATGGAAGTCACTGTGCAAATGGATGGGAGCGAGCAGACTGCGTGGACGTATACCGTCGTCGACAAGGCGCCGGAGGAAATTGCGCCAAGCGGCCTCTATCGTGATATCATCCTGGATGGTGCACAACTGCTGTCAGCATCGTATAACGAACGGATCACGCGTCATATGGCGTCCTTGCAGGCTGCAAGTGACGCTTTAACCGGAGGGAGAGAATCGTATGAACACGATTGAAACCAGCCTATACCAACTCATTACAGAGACTTCGACGAACCTGCCGCCCGACGTTCGCCGCGCCATCAAGCGCGCACAGCTGTCGGAGGAATTCGGCACGCGCGCCGCACTGGCGCTTAACACGATTGTCGACAACATCGTCTCCGCGGAAGAAGATGTTCAGCCGATCTGCCAGGACACGGGTATGCCGACGTTCATCGTGCATACGCCGGTTGGTTTCAATCAAATCGAGTTTAGTCAATATATCCGCAATGCGGTGGCGGAAGCGACGAAGCAGGGCAAACTGCGGCCGAATTCAGTCGATCCGCTCACTGGCAAAAACACCGGCGACAACCTCGGCCCAGGTACGCCGGTGATCCACTTTCATCAGTGGGAGAGGGACGAAGTTGAAGTGCGCCTGATTCTGAAAGGCGGCGGCTGTGAGAATAAGAATATCCAGTACGCGCTGCCGACGGAGCTCGAAGGACTCGGCCGTGCAGGCCGCGATCTCGAAGGCATCCGCAAGTGCATCCTGCACGCCGTCTATCAGGCGCAAGGCTAGGGTTGCAGTGCCGGGTTTATCGGCGTCGGTATCGGCGGCGATCGGACAACTGGCTACGAACTGGCGAAAGAGCAGCTGTTCCGCCCGGTGGACGACACGAATCCGAACGAGACGTTGGCGCAGCTTGAAGACTACATCCTCGAAACCGCAAACCAGCTGGAGATCGGCACGATGGGCTTTGGCGGCAAGGTGTCGCTGCTTGGCTGCAAAATCGGTGTCATGAACCGGATCCCGGCCAGCTTCTACGTATCTGTCGCCTACAACTGCTGGGCATTCCGTCGCCTCGGCGTTGTGCTGAATCCGGAGACAGGCGAAATCACCCGCTGGCTGTACAGGGACAGCGAAGAGAAACTGGAACGGCCAGAGAACGCGTTCAACACGGATAACGCCATCGTCCTGCAGGCGCCCATCTCGGAAGAGCAGATCCGCAGCCTGAAGGTCGGCGACGTGGTCCTGATTAAGGGTGAAATGCACACCGGACGTGACGAAATCCACAAGTACCTGATGAAGCACGATGCGCCGGTCAACCTTGAAGGCGGCGTGCTCTATCACTGCGGGCCTGTCATGCTGAAAGACGACGACGGCACCTGGCAGGTGAAGGCCGCTGGCCCGACCACGACGTCGTCCCGTGAGGAGCCATATCAGGCGGACATTATTGAGAAGTTCGGCCTGCGCGCTGTTATCGGCAAAGGCGGAATGGGCGCAAAGACACTCGCCGGCTTGCAGAAGTCGGGCGCGGTCTACCTGAACGCCATTGGCGGTGCGGCGCAGTTCTACGCGCGCTCAGTCAAACGCGTACACGGCGTCGACTTCCTCGAAGAGTTCGGCGTGCCGGAAGCGATGTGGCACCTGGAGGTGGAAGGCTTCCCGGCCATCGTCACGATGGACGCGCACGGCAACAGCCTGCACAAGGACGTTGCAGATGAGTCAATCGTGAAGCTGGAAGACTTGAAGGATCCGGTATTCGCGTAAGGGGCGCTGGGGCGCGAAGCTGGGTGAGTGCGGGTGCCTGCCGGGTGGCTCGAGTGCGACCATAGCGATCGTATCAATCGCTAGCGGGGCCGGCGGGGTGGCTTGAGCGCGACCATAGCGATCGTATCGATCATTAACCGGGCTTGTCGGGTCGTTTGAGCCATGATTAAGGTAAGTGAGCTTCCTTATATGAGCCGGTCGAGTAATGGATTAGGATGGGGCCCGATTCCCTAAAACCAATCAGACAATCGCGTATGCTGTATAATTCGATCGCCAGAACAACAGGCTGTTCCCAGGCAGAACTATCTGCACGGGAACAGCCTTGTTTACATAACTATGAACACTTCATATGCTCGGTCCAACGAACGCCTTCGCGCTTGAATCCAACCTTCTCGTATGCGCGGATGGCCGGCAGATTGTAGCTGATCACATCCAGGCCAACCCGATGAAAGTTTAGCTCCGCAAACGCGTAGCGGACAATCAGGTGAAATGCCTCAGTGCCCATGCCCTGATTGCCATGCTTGGGATTGCCAATGCCAATCGCGAGGTTTCCGCAGTGATTGTTCCATTCGATGCTATGGATCGCGACAAATCCCACCAACTCATCTGAATCGAGTCTGCGAATGCGAAACTCTATGCTGCTTGATGGCTTGCCGCCAGTCGCCCTCGACTGGTCGGCCTGCAGAAATGCGTCGGCGGAACCAGGTATGGCATAGTCGGTGTCGACGTTCCGCAGATATTCCGCGTTTTCGCTCCACCTCGCCATAATCTCCGCATCTTCCGGTAACGGGCTGCGGTCAAGCGAATTGTGTTGCCGGTAAATAAATCGAAACGCGAACGGTTCAATTGTGGCTGATTCATTTTTGTCATCTGATCTCCCTTGGTTTAGCGCAGCGGGGGATCCAGATAGGCATCCGCATTACGCCGTTTCATTCTGCGGCATTGCGACAGGCGCAAACATAGGCACACACTCCTTCAATTGGTTACGATTACTGTATCCATCCAATCTATACAGGTCAAGCTTCAACTGCAGTACAATAGGGATACTCAATGATTTTGGAGGCGGACAAGTGCGCGTACAGGAACTGATTGAACGGAAGAAGCACGGGCAAGCATTGACGCCATCGGAGATCAACGAGCTGATCACCGCGTATGTGGCCGGCGAGGTGCCAGATTATCAGATGAGTGCTTTCGCGATGGCGGTCTGTTTTCAGGGCATGACGGCCGAAGAGACCACGGCTTTGACGATGGCCATGGCAGATTCCGGAGACAAGCTCGATCTCTCTTCCATCCCGGGCGTAAAGGTGGACAAACATAGTACCGGCGGTGTCGGTGATACAACGACGATTATTCTGGCGCCGCTGGTTGCAGCCGTCGGTGTGCCAGTGGCAAAGATGTCTGGCCGCGGACTCGGACATACAGGCGGCACGATTGACAAGCTCGAGTCTATCCCGGGCTTTTCGACGCAATTGGATACTGACCAGTTTCTGGAACAAATGCGAACGATTGGTGTTGCCGTTGCTTCGCAAACAGCGAATCTCGCTCCGGCGGACAAGAAACTGTACGCACTGCGGGACGTGACCGGAACGGTTCAGTCGATGCCGCTGATTGCGTCGTCCATTATGAGCAAGAAAATCGCCAGTGGCGCCGATGCCATCGTCCTTGACGTCAAAGTCGGAGACGGTGCATTTATGAAGACTGTGGCTGATGCGCGCATGTTGGCCGATCGAATGGTTCAGATTGGCACCCTGGCAGGCCGTACAACGACGGCTGTACTCACACCGATGGATCAGCCGTTGGGACGGGCTATCGGTAATGCGCTTGAAGTACGCGAGGCAATTGAGACACTGCGTGGCGACGGCCCAGCGGATCTGACCGAACTGTGCCTCGTATTAGGATCTGAAATGGTCGTTCAGGCAGGGCGAGCAGAAACAGCCGCACAAGCGCGCCGGATGTTGGAAGAAGTACTTCAGAACGGCAAGGCACTTTCTGTGTTTCGGGACTTTGTAAAAGCGCAGGGTGGTGATGAACGCGTCGTCGACAACACCGATTTAATGCCCCAGGCGCCAACGATTGTCGTCTATCATGCGCCGCAAGACGGCTACATCAAGCGGCTGGCGGCAGAAGAATTGGGGCTCGTCGCTATGCGACTTGGTGCTGGGCGTGCGACGAAAGATGCTGCGATTGATCCGTCCGTCGGATTGGTGTTACAGAAAAAAGTGGGTGATGCGGTGACTGCCGGTACGCCTTTGGTACATATCCATGCCCGCAGTCAGGAAGATGCAGCACGCGCACTGGCTGAAATCGCAACGTGTATCGAAATCACGGCCGAACCCGTCACACCAACCCCGCTCGTTCTGGATATTCGCCGGCCGACTGATGCCGAGCAGTCAGCAACAGTCGATGCGGAAGCGCTGGTTCAGGAAGCTGCTATCGCATATGAACGTGCCTATGTCCCGTATTCCCACTTCGGTGTCGGGCCGCACTCCTGTTTCAGGATGGACGTGTCATCCGCGGCAATAATGTCGAAAATGCATCTTATGGGCTGACGAACTGCGCTGAGCGCACAGCGATTTTTCGGGCAGTCGCAGAAGGCATCTTGACGCCGGATAATCCAATCGCCGCGCTCGCAGTCATTGCAGACAGTGATGGACCCGTTGCGCCGTGCGGCGCCTGCAGACAAGTGTTGGCGGAGTTCTGTGCGCCAAGCACGCCAATTACTCTTGCTGACTTTCAGGGCGGTCGAATGCAGACAACGCTGTCCGGACTGCTGCCGTACGCCTTTGGACCAGCCCAGATGGATCGCGTGGAACATAGGACAAATGATGGCGCGGCTAAGTGAATAGGTTAGATCAGCAGCACGGCCTGAAAGTATGACAGCGAAACGGATTGAAGGTAGAGGAAAACAAACGGATCGGAGGATGAAACGATGTTCTGGACCAAACATGAAATGCCGCTGTGGTCGACGGAGGGTGTAACCGGAGCTTCCCAGGAGCTGCCGACGCGCGACGAAATCGATTCAAAGTATCGGTGGCACCTCGAAGATATTTACGCATCGATTCCCGAGTGGGAAGCAGACGCCAAAGAAGTAACTGAATTGACACAGAAGTTTGTCGCTATGGCCGGCCAGCTCGGCAAGTCTGCAGAGAATCTGCTCGAGGCGCTGCAGCTTCAGGATGAGATTGGCATGAAGCTCGCAAAGCTGTTTGTGTTCGCGCGGATGCGCCGAGATGAAGACAATGCCAACGCCACCTATCAGGCATTGGCAGACAAGGCGATGAACCTGATTGTCAGCGTTGAATCGGCACGTTCGTTCTTTGTGCCGGAGATTCTTGAGATTCCGGAAGACAAGTTGTATGCATTTTTGTCTGAGAATAAGGACTTGCAGCTGTATCGTTTTATGATTGATGAAATCCTCAGGGAAAAGCCGCATATTCTGTCGGCGAGTGAGGAGCAGCTGCTGGCCGCGGCTGGCGACGTGATGGATGCGCCGAGCCAGATTTACACAATGTTTAACGACGCGGACATGCGTTTTCCAACCATTCGCGATGAGAACGGGCAAGAAGTCGAGATCACGCACGGCCGTTTCATCCAGCTGCTCGAAAGCAGTGATCGTGACGTCCGCAAAAACGCGTTTGAGGCAATCTATCAGTCATACGGCAAGCATCGCAATACGCTTGCAGCGCTGACCGCAGCCAATGTGAAGAAGGACGTGTTTTACGCGCAGGCGCGTCACTACCCGTCGGCACGGGAGATGGCACTTGACAGCGACAATGTGCCCACCAGTGTGTATGACAATTTGATCGATGCTGTTCATGACGCGCTGCCAGCCTTACATAAATACATGGAATTACGCAAACAGGCGCTCGGACTCGATGAACTGCATCTGTACGATCTGTACACACCGATTGTGCCCGAATCGAAGGTCAAGGTCACGTACGAAGAAGCTGTCAGTACGGTTGAAGCAGCCGTTTCCGTACTTGGCGATGAATACCGGCAGATTGCTTCCGACGGCATGCGCAAGCAGGGATGGGTCGACGTCTTCGAAACCCGCGGCAAGACCAGCGGTGCCTACTCATGGGGAACGTATGGCACACATCCATACATTTTGCTGAACTTCCAGGGAGCGCTCGATGACATGTTCACCCTCGCGCATGAACTTGGTCATTCGATGCACCGCTACTACTCCGATAAATTTCAACCGTATGTTTACTCCAGCTATACGATTTTTGTGGCAGAGGTCGCCTCTACCTGCAATGAAGCGCTGCTGCTGCATCATCTGCTGCAGACGACTGACGATCCACGCAAAAAAGCGTATCTCATCAACCATCAGCTGGAGAGCATTCGCGGCACGCTCTACCGTCAGACGATGTTCGCAGAGTTCGAAAAACTGACGCACGCACATGTTGAAGCCGGCGAAGCACTGACACCTGACTGGCTGTGCAGCACGTACTATGATTTAAATCGGCAGTATTATGGCAAGGCGGCTGTCGTAGACCAGCAGATTGAGCTGGAGTGGGCGCGGATTCCACATTTCTACAACAGCTTTTACGTCTACAAGTACGCGACGGGTATCTCGGCCGCGACAGCTCTGTCGGAAAAGATTCTGACGGAAGGGAAGCCTGCCGTAGACCGTTATCTCTCATTCCTGCAGAGCGGCGGCTCGGACCAGCCCATTAACCTGCTGCGCAAAGCAGGCGTGGACATGGAATCCCCGGAACCGGTTCGTGCAGCACTCAACCTGTTTAGTCGTCGGGTAGATGAACTGGCGGGACTGCTGTAGAAATGCGTGTCAGACAAGGGGTAAGGTAGACACGTGTGCCCAGCCATACCAGCTGGCTGGGCAGTCCATTCATAGTATCCAAAAAGGAGACAGACGGATGCGTTCGGGACAGCGGGTTGTGGCAGCCGCTTCATTAGTGGTTGCAGCGGGCAGTCTAGTCGGCTATGTTCTCTATCGAATTCAGGATGGCGCGGTGCCACTCTGGGACAAGGTTCTTCTTGCTTACGGCATCGTGTTTTGTCTGTTTTTATGGTTCGATCGCGCTGCAAAAGCAGTCGCTGATACACGTGCGGTTCGTCGGGCAGCGGAACCTGTCAGACCACGCCCGCACCCGGGCGCTCGCCCCCCTGAACAAGCCGTACTGCTGGCTGCGGATGCCGCATCTACCACGCCGCACGTCTCGCTGGAACGCGTTCTGCCACAACTGGACGGTGAATTTCTGGATCGCGTAGGCAAGAAGTATAGGCCGTCTGAGCTCGGTGCCCTCGATGGCATGAAGCCAAGTATGACAGCCAGCGGACGAGTTCTGTTGGCGGAAGAAGCAGCTTGGCGGGGAGAAGCGAGGCGCCACCCGTTTCAAATTGTCGCGAACGGCCATGTGGTGGGCGTTTGTGCAGTGGAGATGGAGCCTGAAGGCGAGGCGAGGCTGCTCGATTCTGTATGTCGATCCGGTGGCGCGCAGGGCGTCAGCGTTATGCTACCGCAGCCCTGCAACAGGTGCGTGACTTTTTGCGCTTGTCTGGGATGAGCGATGTCCGCGGACGTTTCTTTGAACAATCATCGCGCACAACGTTTTTTACAGAATTGCAGGTTCCGGGCTCAAACGACGGCAGCCGAAGATTCCGAGGTGAATCGCCAGCGCTGGCTGCTCCAAATTGGGCAGGGTATACAAGCAGGCAAGAACCTACTCTGTGTAACCTGGCAACAGTGCAAACTCAAGGTGTACCGTTGTGCCGTACGATGGTTTGCTCGTAATTTGTATCGATTCCCCGATGTTCCTCCACGATTCGCTTGGTGATGGAGAGGCCGAGTCCAGTACCTGATTCCTTCGTCGTGAAGAACGGCTGAAAGATTCGCTCCAGCTGATACTCGGACATGCCGCAGCCTGTGTCGGTTACGGTCACGAGCGCTTTATCCCGAGCGCGCTCTATTTTCAGAAAAACAGAGCCCTTGGACTCACAGGCGTGCAGCGCGTTCTGCACAATATTGAGGAACACCTGTTTGATCTGGTTCGGATCGGCCATCATGTAGAGCGGAATGGCAGGTACTCTGGCGCTCGAAGTCGACGCCCTTAGCAACGCAGCTTCCGGTTGAATGAAGTGCACGATGTCCTCAATGCAGGATGTAAAGGTCCATCTCACAGTAGTGTGGTTCTTCAGGGCGGGCGAGCGCCATAAAATCCTTGACCAGTGAGTTGATGCGGTCGAGTTCGTGCAGCGTGAGATCGAGAAAACGCTTGTCCTGGTCGGAATCAAGCCGCTCCGTAAAGAGCTGCAGGAAGCCGCGCGCTGCGGTGAGTGGATTGCGGATCTCGTGCGCAATACCGGCAGCGAGGGACGTCAATGTCGCCATTTTCTCCATGTCACGCATCTGCGATTCCCACCGTTTGCGCTGGGTGACATCGCGAAAGATGCCGAGCGTGCCCTTTTGCTGGCCACGGTGATCGGACAGCGTGCGCACGTCGAGCAGATACACTTGTCCGTCGAGCGTAATTTCTTCGGCTCGGCGCGGTTTCGCGCTGGTGGTCAGTCGCAGCATCTCAGCGCGGACGCTTTCTTTCAGGGGAATTGGATGGCGTTCATCGAGTACGTGGCCGCCGAATCGACAAACACCACGTGATAATCCAACTGACTCATGAGACTCGTGATGGACGCCCGGCCAGCATCCTGCCTGGTTTCATCCAGCTCAAGGCAGTTTGAAATGGCGACCGCGGTTGAATTCACCAGCGGTATGACGACTTCAATATATTCGGGACGCCCGATGACCAGACAGCACGCGCCAGCGATTGGGAACTTCTCGATGACAAAATGGGTGCGCCCGCACTGTACCAGCGCTGCCAGGGTTTGAGATCAGTGTTCTAGAGCCGAAGAAAGAGACTGCGTGTTTGGTATAGATTGCAGTGCCAAGCGCGTTGTTGCCCATCGCGCTTTCGAGGGCATTCGCACCTTTGCGAATGCCGCTGGCTTCCAGTTGCGAGACGAGGTCGGGATCGCCCCAAGCGTCGAGAATCCAGCCGTTTA
>CAVWUS010000005.1:0-29632 GCA_963758235.1 uncultured Alicyclobacillaceae bacterium
TCACAGATCGGACAGGGAATGTGATTTCCTGGTCCACGGCCGGTAATGTTGGTTTTAAGGGATCGCGCAAGAGCACCCCGTTTGCTGCGCAAATGGCAGCTGAGGCTGCTGCTCGTGCCGCAATGGAACATGGCATGAAGCAAGTCGAGGTTTCTGTTAAGGGACCTGGTGCTGGCCGTGAAGCAGCGATTCGTGCGCTTCAGGCAGCAGGACTGGAAGTCAGCGGTATTCGCGATGTAACGCCAATCCCGCACAATGGCTGCCGTCCGCCAAAACGTCGTCGTGTCTGATTTGACTTAATAAACGAAACCGCGCGAGCGCGCGGAAGAGGTATAGATCGTAGTGGAGGTGTCAAGACTAGAATGGCAAGATATACCGGACCGGTTTGTCGGCTTTGCCGCCGTGAAGGCGTGAAGCTATATCTGAAAGGCGAGCGTTGCTTAAGCCCCAAGTGCGCCATCGACCGTCGTCCGACCCCGCCAGGACAACATGGCCAGGGACGGCGTCGTACGTCTGAGTTTGGTTTGCAGTTGCGCGAGAAGCAGAAAGCTCGTCGTTTTTATGGCGTATTGGAGAAACAGTTTGAAGCGTACTACGAGGATGCAGCACGGCGCCCAGGTATTACGGGTGAGACGCTGCTGCAGACACTGGAGACGCGTTTGGACAACGTGGTTTATCGTCTTGGATTTGCGGCGTCCCGTAAGGAAGCCCGCCAGTTGGTTCGCCATAACCACTTTACGGTCAATGGCCGTCGAGTAAACATCCCGTCCTATCAAGTGAAAGTCAATGACGTGATTGCGATTCGTGAATCAAGTCAGGGTGTTGAGCGAATCAAAGAATTGCTGGAAGCTGCCGAGTCTCATACGGTCAGCCCGTGGCTGAGCCTTGACCTGGCAAAATTCAGCGGTACGGTATTGCGCTTACCGACCCGAGAGGAAATTGACGCTCCGGTTGCAGAACAAATGATTGTTGAGCATTACTCGCGCTAATCGGGCCGCGTAGCGAGGAGGGTAACGGATGATCGAAATTGAGAAGCCGAAGATTGAAGTTGTAGAGACCGGTGATACGTACGGAAAATTTGTCGTTGAGCCACTAGAACGAGGGTATGGGACTACGCTCGGGAACTCCCTGCGTCGCATTCTGCTGTCCTCTATTCCCGGCGCGGCTGTGAAAGCTGTCAAGATTGAAGGCGTATTGCATGAGTTTTCTACCATCCCTGGTGTTGTAGAAGATACCACGGAGATTGTGCTCAATCTGAAACGGCTCTCGCTGAAGATTCATTCCGATGACGAAAAGACGCTGGTGATTGACGCGGAAAATCGGAGGGGCCATTACGGCGGCCGACATCCGAGCAGACTCTGACGTAGACATCATGAATCCGGACCTCCATATCGCAACCCTGACGGAAGGCGCACATCTTTATATGGAGATGACGGCTGGTCGGGGACGGGGTTATGTACCTGCGGACCGAAACAAACCGGAGGAACAAGAGATCGGTGTGATTCCGATTGACTCCATCTATTCGCCAATCACGCGCGTCAATTACAAGGTTGAAAATACGCGTGTCGGACAAGTTACGGACTACGACAAGCTGACGCTTGAAGTATGGACGGATGGCAGCATCACGCCGGATGATGCCGTCAGTCTGGCGGGCAAAATCTTAAATGAACATTTGACCCTGTTCGTTGGATTGACAGACAGGGGTGGCGACACGGACATCATGGTCGAGAAAGACGACGTGTCCACAGACAAGACCCTTGATATGCCCATCGAAGAGCTCGATCTGTCGGTTCGTTCCTATAACTGTCTGAAGCGTGCAGGCATCAATACAGTTGGGGAATTGTGTTCTCGCAGCGAAGACGAAATGATGAAGGTCCGTAACCTGGGCCGCAAATCGTTGGAAGAGGTCGTGGAAAAGCTGACTGGCCTTGGATTGTCCCTGCGAGAAGACGACTAACACCTGGTCAATCATATTCTAGCGAGAAGGAGGGGGCAGAAGTGGCATATCGCAAGCTCTCGAGGACATCTGCGAACCGCAAGGCAATGTTTCGCAGTCTCGTGACCGATCTTTTCATGTACGAGCGCATCGAAACCACTGAGGCGAAGGCCAAAGAACTTCGCTCCATTGCTGATAAACTTGTTACACTCGCCAAGCGCGGCGACTTGCATGCACGCCGTCAAGTGGCGTCATATGTTCGACGCGAAGGCATCGAGGGTACAGAGCAGGACGTTGTTCAGAAGCTGTTTACGGAGATCGCTCCGCGCTTTGCAGAACGCAACGGCGGCTATACGCGAATCATTAAAGTTGGTCCGCGTCGCGGTGATGCAGCCCCGATGGTTTACATCGAACTCGTTTAATTAACAGAAGCGCCACAAGGGGTTGGTTGCGCATGATGCGACCAGCCCCTTTTTGCGGGGATTGAGAATGAATGACGACGATAAAGCTCGTTATCGCGTATGACGGTACCGACTTTCACGGCTTTGCCAAACAGAAGGGCTTGCGGACCGTGCAGGGTGTGCTCGAAGAAACACTGAGCCGTATCCTTGGTCGCCCAATCGAGGTGTTTGGGTCTGGCCGCACGGATAAGGGTGTGCATGCGCGCGGTCAGGTGGTTCACTTTGAACAGCCTTATGGGCCACCGGCCACGCGCTACCCGTACTTGCTCCAGCGAGCCTTACCGGCTGATATCATCGCGGTGCAGGCTGAGGTCGTCCCAGATTCGTTCCACGCCCGTTTTTCGGCAATCGGCAAGACATATCGTTATACACTTCATACCGCAGCAAGAGAAGACATTTTCACACGACGGTTTGTCTGGCACGTGCCTCATCCGCTCGACTGGTCGGCCATGCGTGCGGCAGCTCTCTATTTACAGGGCGATCACGACTTTACAAGTTTCTGTGCAGCCGCCACCCCAATTGAGGATAAACGCCGTACGATCTATGCGATTGAGATGGAGCAAGACGGAGACTATCACCACATCACGGTTCGCGGCAACGGCTTCCTGCAGTATATGGTCCGCATCATCGTAGGCACCTTGGTGGATGTTGGCAGCGGTCGGCTGGATGATGCCAAGATACCTGCCATTCTTGCCGCAAAAGACAGACGGTTGGCGGGTCAAACGGCACCAGCGCAAGGGCTGACGCTATGGCAAGTGCACTACGCGCCGACCGAGATGGACACTTGACTCGGACTATGCAATCGCATAAACTATAGATTAGTGTCTTTTGCCACTGACTACCCCCGTTACAGTGGAACGATAGGCAAAACATGAGAAGCTTTTGGAACATTTTTAGGAGGGACTCCTATGCGGACGACGTACATGGCGAAACCTGAAGCCGTGGAACGCAAATGGTACGTGATCGACGCAACTGGGAAACGCGTGGGGCGGTTGGCTACCGAAATCGCGACGCTGTTGCGTGGCAAGCATAAACCGGAATACACGCCGCATGTTGACACAGGCGACTTTGTCGTTGTCATCAATGCAGAGAAAGTTGTGTTCACGGGCAATAAGTTGACGAAAAAAGTGTACTACCGCCACTCCGGCTACCCTGGTGGCCTGAAGCAAACCCGCGCAATTGATATGCTGCGGAACCATCCGGAACGCGTGATTGAATATGCTGTCAAAGGCATGCTCCCACACAACTCGCTGGGCCGGAAACAGATTACCAAACTGAAAGTCTATGCGGGCGCTGAACATCCGCATCAGGCACAACAGCCGATTCCTTGGGAATCAGCCAGCAACTAACGGAGGAGGTACTTTACCTTGGCGCAAATGCAATTTTTAGGCACAGGTCGTCGCAAACACTCTGTCGCCCGCGTCCGTTTGTTGCCCGGCGACGGCAAGATTATCATCAATCGGCGTGAGATGAATGACTATTTTGGCTTGGAGACACTGCGTCTCATCGTCAAACAGCCATTGCTTCTGACAGAGACAATCGACCGCTATGACGTATACGTAAATGTTTACGGCGGAGGCGTTGCAGGTCAGGCTGGTGCGGTTCGTCACGGAATCGCCCGCGCACTTCTGAAAGTGGATGCCAATCTGCGTCCAACGCTGAAGAAAGCTGGTTTACTCACACGCGATGCACGCATGAAGGAACGTAAGAAGTACGGTCTTAAGGCTGCTCGTCGTGCGCCGCAGTTCTCGAAGCGTTAATTTTGGTCAGTATCCTTCAAAAGGTCACCCGCTGCGGGTGGCCTTTTTTCATGCCATGCTTGGCTCATGTTTCCCACTGGACTGCGTAAACTATAGAGGACCCATCAGCCAGAGAGGTGGCGGTCCATTGAGTTCTTTCTATATTCGACTGAAGCGGATATTGCTGTGCGTAGTCTCGGTACTCATCGTAAGCGGAGGCACGACGACTGTATTTGCCGCCGAACGCGGAGAACCGGGTCTGGTCGGCAGGTCGATTGTCATTGATGCAGGCCACGGAGGGCCGGATAGCGGCGCACGCGGTGCGAACGGCGTGCACGAAAAGGATATCACGCTTGCCATCGCACAAAAGCTCGCCGTGCTGCTTCGTCAGAGTGGGGCCAAGGTTGTAATGACCCGGACCACGGATACAGATCTGGCGACCGAGCGCGATCGTCAGCTGCGACAAAGACAGCGTGGCGACCTGAAAGCACGCGTGAACGTGGTGCATTTGCATCATCCCGATCTGTTCATCAGTATTCACTGCAATTCGGTTTCGTCCCCAAACTGGTACGGTGCACAGACGATTTATCAAGATGGAAATGAGGCTGGGAAACACGCAGCTGTACTGATTCAGGAATCGTTTAAGCAATATTTATTTGACACCGATCGAGAACCGGCAGCAGCGAAGCGGCTGTACGTGCTCCGTAAGGTACACCGGCCCGCCGTTCTCGCTGAAGTTGGCTTCCTGTCCAACCCGACGGAAGAGCAGTTGCTGCAAACAGATGTCTATCAGGAACGCATTGCGATGGCAATGTATATCGGTATCCTTCATTATTTTGGTTCGCAGAAGCCCACTACCTGGTGGCAGGAACTGCGAAGCGTCCTTGGCAGAATCTGAACAAGGAGTTGATGCAAGATGCGACGACACGTGCCTGGGCATAGGGGTGTCGTCCTTCTTGCGTTTATTTTTGCTGCAGCCATACTACTCGGCATTGTTGACAACCGCGTGCACCAAACACCGCCGCCTGATTTCGTGATGCCGCCTCCGAATCGTTTCCAAGTAACAGAGGCACCGCAAATCTGGCATGGTCAGCCAGTCTATCGCATTCAAAACGTTACGGATACCACCTTGCAGCATGTTACACCGGGATCGTGGAGCGAGCAGCTTATCCCAATCCTCTATGTAGCACTCAAGCCTCCAAAAGACCTGGCTGCCATTGAACCAGATGTTCAACCGCCAATTAATCTCAAACCTGGCGAGTCGATGTGGATTGTTTCTTCCGAGCAAAGTCCGTACAAGCTGACCATCACCTGGATGGATCACGGACACGATCGCTACCAGACCTATGAAATTAAAGGCCATTCGCAATAGGTGGCGTTCTCTCTATGATTGCGCTACACTAGACTGTACGCGACCTGGATATCCTGTGAAGGAGGATGACAATTGGTTACCAGAGAGCAGATTCTCGAAGCGTTACGGGATGTAGAAGATCCCGAAGTTCATAAAAGCATTGTTGAACTGGAAATGGTACGCTCTATCGAGATTGATGGCGGTAACATCGCGGTTGAAATTGCGTTGACCATTGGCGGCTGTCCGCTGCGGACGACGATTGAAAACTCGGTTAAGGACAAGTTGCTCAATCTTGAAGGCGTTGAATCCGTTGATTTGAAGCTCGGCAGCATGACGGACGAGGAGCGTGCAAAGTTTACGGAGAAACTGCGTGGTCCACAGACACAACAAAGCACACCACCGTTGTTGAAGGAAGATGCGAATGTCGAATTTATCGCGATTGCATCGGGGAAAGGCGGAGTCGGCAAATCTACTGTGACTGCGAAC
The DNA here is from genome assembly GCA_963758235.1 of uncultured Alicyclobacillaceae bacterium. GTDB lineage: Bacteria > Bacillota > Bacilli > Alicyclobacillales > Alicyclobacillaceae > CAVWUS01. Next base: position 5,974 of record CAVWUS010000005.1, read on the forward strand.
TTGGCATGCGCACTGGCGAACGAAGGACTCAAAGTCGGTGTCGTCGACGCAGACATTTATGGCTTTAGCATTCCTGGAATCTTTGGTATCCGCGGGCAACGTCCCACGGTCATTGATGATTTGATTCTTCCGATTGAAGCGGGCAAGAACGTCAAAATAATCTCCATGGCATTCTTCGTGCCAGACAATAATCCGGTTGTGTGGCGGGGACCGATGCTCGGAAAAATGCTTCGCAACTTCTTTGCAGAGGTTCATTGGGGCGATGTGGATGTCGTACTCCTGGACTTGCCACCGGGCACGGGGGATGTTGCCCTCGACGTTCATCAAATGCTTCCGAAGAGCAAAGAGATTATTGTCACAACGCCACAACAGGAAGCAGCTGAAGTGGCAGTACGCGCCGGGCTGATGGGCCTTCGGACGCATCACGAAATCCTCGGTGTCGTAGAAAATATGGCGTATTTCCAATGTGGCGGCTGTGGGGAAAAGACCTACCTGTTCGGTCGGGGCGGCGGCGAAGCTGTGGCGAACGAACTTCGCACCGATATGATTGCACAGGTTCCAATCGCCGAGATGAGCAGTTCATCTTTGTTCCCGGCAGATTCCGAACAAGGGAAGGTTTTCGCAGCGCTGGCTCGCACCGTCATCCAAAAGACTGGTCTCCGCGTTTCGGAAACTGCATAGTGCCCGATAACGAAAAATCCGCCCCTCGACCGGGGCGGATTTTTCATTTGGCGACGTGATAACGATCGCAAAGGGATCGCTATGACTGTGCGAAGCGGAAAATAGGTTCTTTCTAGTGAGCCAGACGATCACGAATGTTCCGTCCAACGTCCTTTCCCGTCGTTTTCATCAAGATTGTTGCTGTTGTCCGCCACCGCTGTCACCACCGTCGCCCTTGCTGCCGCCGCCACTACCGCCGGCCGACTGTATGGAGTCTGCGACCGCGCTCTTCAGCGCATCCTGAAACTGCATTTTAAAGGACGGATTTTGCAGCGCCTCGGTCATAATCTTCATGACTTGCCCACGGTACTGTGGAGACTTCATTAAGTCGCTGAGGTACGCTGCATACTCTGGCGACTTCATTAAGACAAGGAGATCCTTCTGATACGACGGATCCTTGATTAGCTGTTTCTGAATATTGACCAATTCAGGCTGTGCTGCTTGGGCAAACGTACTGGCGAACTTGGGATCCTTCATTTGCTGAATCAGGAACGATTTATTTTTGTCGGATGTCAGCTGCTTCTCCACTGCCGCCGCGACGTCTGCTGTAGAAACCGCAAGTTGACCTCGGACTTGTGGGTTCTGCAACGCCTCTACAATGGCCTGTTGCCCCTCGGATGAACGCAGAATGTCGACAACCATTTGCTTTGTGGTATTGTAATCACCTTGGTTGGCAGCATCAGCGCTCATGCTTGCAGTACTGCCGCAGCCAGCCAAGAGTGCGCAGACACCGATGAGCGGCCAAAGTTTGCGTGAAATACCCATGACGTCACACCTCCGGTCTGTTGCTTGACCGTTAGCTTGCGTACTGTACGGGTCACTTATACTTGGGGGAGTTTCGAGCGGTGGAAAAGTGCGTTATGATGGACGCATTGGGGGGCATGAGGCGTATGCGGCTGAATCAGTTTATCTTTCTGCTGGCGAGTACCGTGGGACTCGGTGCACTGATTGGCATTGTCACGTCATTTGCAGGTATTTGGATTCATATACCTTGGTATTTGGGACTCATTGAAGGCGGATTCATGGCAACGACCAGCCTCATGGGGTTCTGGGCTTACTTGACATTGAACTTTATCGCTCGAATCACGTTGCCCAGGCGCGTGTGGCGCTGGGCGCAGATGTTGATTTTGGCATTGGTCATCTACGATATGTTCTGGTCACGCTATCATTTGGATGCTGTGCGACACCCGGCTAACCACCCGTCCTTCAGCGTCTTTTTCATACAAGCAGCCTGGCCGCTCGTGGTTGCACTCATAGCGGCCGCCTTCAAACGCAAGCTGTCAGGTGCAGGCAGTTATCTGCCGACGGTGTTCTATTTGTATGTATTTACCGTCATTGACTGGCTTCTGGTCATTCGCGCGTATTCACAACCTGCCCTGGTCAATCAGACAGGGATTGTGATGATGGCGTGTAACGTGTACATGATTCTGATTTTCGGAAAGCTGCTTAGCAAAACCACGTCGGTGTGGCCCACAGAAAAGGCCGCAGGAACTGCGGCCAATTCACAGACGGAACTGAAGGCGAATTCGACTCCGTCCTAGTCAAGCAATCACAGGACTGTTCAGCCCAAAGCAATCACGTTTACAATACGGTCTCTTATTCAACGTTGGATTTGACCTGGGCCTGCGACAGCAGCTCAGACACGGTTGCAAAGTGATAGCCCTTTGCCCGCAAGCCGTCGATAATACCAGGCAGTGCCTGAGCAGTCTGTTTCGCCGAATCGCTTGCGTGCATCAAAATGATGTCCCCTGGTACGACCCGGTTCAGTACGCGGTTCTGGATATTCGCTACACCAGGATTTTTCCAGTCCAGTGAATCGGTGTTCCACTGAATGACCGTATAGCCTTGTTGATTCAAGCAGGCAATGACGCGCTGGTTGAAGTCGCCGTTTGGTGTGCGAATTAGCTTCGTCTTTACGCCTGTAACCTGCTGGATGGCCTTCTCGGACTGCGAAACCTGCTCGATAATCCACGAGTTCGGGTAATTGGAATAGTCCTTATGCAAGTGACCATGGTTGCCGATTTCGTACCCCATGCTGTGAATCCGCTTGACCGTCTCCTGATGACGCAACGTCCACGGGCCGCTCAGGAAAAAGGTCGCTTTCGTCAGGTGCTCCTTCTTCAGGACGTCCAGAACGGGATCTGGCACTTTGTTGCCCCAGGAGATGTCAAACGTGAGTGCCACGACCTTCTCCTTTGTATCGACTTTGTAAATCGCAGACGGCTTTTCTGCTGCCGGTTTTTCCGCTGCGTATACGAGATGACGGCCTGATACGGCGAACAGCACTGCCATAAATACTGCAATGATGAGTGATATCTTGGTGAGTTTCTTTGCATCGTGCACCCGCATCGCCTCCTTTGAATCTGTGCAAAGTGTATGCGTGGAGTACGAGCCCTATACAACTGGTTGTATGCGGAGGGGATTTCGTGACCGGTGGTAAGTATCGTCAGCGAGGTCACTGGCAGCTAAGCTTTGTCTGGTTCCTCGTTTTTAGCTTTGTCCTTGTTGCATTGGGGTTCATCATTGGGTTTCATGAGCCACATCATTTCAACAATCTGCTCCAGCCAGCGCTGCAGAAGATTCGTAATCTCGATGCGCAGGTGAAGGGAGAAGCGACTTGGCACTTGGCACTCGCTATCTTCCTGAATAATGTATCCGTAGCGATTTTACTCATTGTGCTTGGCATTGTTTTTGGCGTCTTTCCAGCTTGGACAATGTGGATGAACGGTGTCGTCATGGGCGTTGTCTGTTTTTTAGTTGTACAAAAGACTGGGGCTTCCGTCTGGGCCGTTATTCTGTACGCGTTGTTGCCTCACGGTATCTTTGAGATGGCTGGCTTGCTTTGGGCGTCTGCTTTGGGCTGTCAGCTTGGCTTTGCACTGGCGGGAGCAATTGGCAGGTACATTCGCGTCCGACCAGACCTGGCTATGCGCAGACTTGGCTTTCGCAACGAACTTTGGCGTGCAGCCAGGCAGTTGCCGGTTATTGTGATTCTGCTGATTGTTGCGGCTTCCATCGAGGCGTACATTACACCCCACATCATTGCAGCACACTTGTCCGTGTGACGATTGAATGCCAATTTGGTATGCTTATGAAGCATGAATGCGGTTTCGCACGGCGGGAACCGTATCCGAAGCCGATCAAAGGAGTGGACTTCTGTGGCTGAACTTCGAATTATTGGGGTACCGTCAGACCTTGGACAAGGCAGGCGCGGTGTGCGACATGGGACCAAGTGCCATTCGTTATGCAGGCTTGGAACGCAAACTGGAGGCGCTCGGTCACCATGTGAAAGACTTGGGAAACGTAACGGTGCCAACGCCTGAAATGCATACCGTGACGAATGAGAAATTGAAGTACTTGAATGAGGTAAGGCAGGTTGCGGCAGATGTCTTTGAGCAGGTGAAGGGTGTCCTTGAGCAAGGGCATACACCAATCATTCTTGGCGGCGATCACAGCATTTCCATCGGAAGCGTGGCCGGAGTCGCCGCAGCCAACAAGCCGTTTGGCGTTATCTGGTATGATGCGCACGGTGACATGAACACAGAAGAGACGACACCGAGCGGGAATATTCACGGCATGCCGCTCGCAGTCAGTCTCGGCCACGGTCATCCAGATCTGGTCAATCTCGGCGGATTCGCGCCCAAAGGTAAACCCGAAGAACGTCGTTCTGGTGGGTATTCGATCGATTGATACAGGACGAGGCCAGATTGATTCGGGAGTCCGGCATTAAAGCGTACACGATGGCTGAAATCGACCGCCGGGGAATGGCAGTGGTCATGGAAGAAGCCGATCGACATTGCCTCGTAACGGCACGGAAGGCATCCACTTGAGCCTCGATCTCGATGCGCTCGATCCGATGTTTGCACCAGGCGTCGGTACACCGGTCAACGGCGGCGTTACGTACCGGGAGGGCCATCTTGCCATGGAGATTCTGTGTGCTTCCGGGAAACTTGCGTTCAGTCGACGTGGTCGAAGTCAATCCGATTCTCGACCGCGAAAACAAGACGGCGATGATGGCGGTTGAACTGGTTGAATCGCTGTTTGGCAAAACGGTGATGTAAGCCGTCAGCAACGATATGATGTGCTCCATATAAGCTTGTACAGGCGCTCCAGAGGGCGCCTTTCTTTTTTGCGCCAACACCTTTTGATGGGGACGATGGCTTCCCAGACTCACACACACTTCAGCGGCAACGAGCGTAGGGTGACCAGAACGAGTAAGCAGCGGGAGGTCGATCTGAACGCCATGCTGTACGCCGCGTTGGGCGATTCCATCACCTTCGGCTATAGTTCCAGCCGAGACGCCAACCGCTATGTCAATCGTCTGAAACGCATGCTCTCAAAAACACGTCGAATAAACGTCTTTCAGACTGCCAAACCTGGCTGGACATCCAAGCAGCTGCTCAGGGCGGTCCAAAAGGTGCCTGCACCATTTGGGAAGAAGCCAAGGTCGTCACGATTCTCGTTGGCGGCAATGACGCCATGCGCGCTGCACCTTGGCTGTTGAACGGCAACCGGACACGTCTGATGAAGGTTGCCGACAACCTGCACAAAAATCTTTCCGAGATTATTTCCATCGTGAAGCGCAGGCACAACATCGTCTTGCTGGGAACGCTCTACAATCCGTTTCCGAACTCGCTGGTTGCAGACGAATGCACTGAAGTCGTTAAATCATGCCATTCGCAAGACTGGCCGGCGGGCGGGGCGTCTGGGTAGTCGATTTGGACGCACATTTAGCGGACGCGAGGAGAACCTTAGTCGATTCCTATCGGCGCGGAATCATCAAGGACTTTCGGTTGATCCGAGGCAATCCGGTTCATCCTAATGACGCAGGGCATCGCGTCATTGCGCAGGCATTTTTACGTACCTATCGACAGGCGATAAAGACCAGCGTGCAAGCGAACGACGGTAATAAATGCCAAGAAGGTCGCAAAATACCTAGGACAGTAACGAGCGTGCCACTTGACGTTGCAGTCCTTGTACGAAACAATGAAAGCAGATGGCGTCCATTGGAATTGCACAAGGCGCATCAGTTAGGTGGCAAAAGATGCAGACGTGGCTGGCGATCTTTGAGAAATTTAACGTACTAGATGTCATTGACATTCTCATCGTTGCCTTCATCCTTTATCGGCTGCTGGTACTCATTCGAGGTACCAGGGCCGTCCAGTTGTTGCAGGGCGTTATTGTGATTCTCCTCGCCACCGGCATATCATCTGTCCTGCACTTAACCGCGCTCAACTGGTTGTTAAACAAAATTATGACGTTCGGGCTGTTCGCCATTCCGGTCGTGTTTCAGCCCGAACTTCGCCGTGCGCTCGAGTCACTTGGCGGCGGCGGTTTCTTCTCCTTTCATTTACGTCCGCCAACGCGGAGGATCTGCAAAATGATGACTGCGGAGGTGGTTAAGTGTTCACTTGTGTCTGTCGAAGATCAAAATCGGCGCCTTGATTGTCATTGAACGCAATACCGGGCTGCTCGGAATACTTGGAAACTGGCACGATGATTGAAGGGAAGGTTTCCTCGGAACTGCTCATCAATACATTCGTACCGAATACCCCGTTGCATGATGGGGCGGTTATCATTCGAGGAAATAAATTGATGGCGGCAGGGTGTTTTCTGCCGCTGACCGAAAACCGTAATTTGGACAGGCAGTTGGGAACCAGACACCGTGCGGCAATCGGCGTCACGGAGCAGTCAGATGCCGTAGCCGTAGTTGTATCGGAAGAAACAGGGCACATTTCTCTGGCGGTGGATGGTGTACTGACGCAGGACTTGAACGAAGCGGCGCTGCGCGAACTGCTGCAGAGCCTGCTGATACCGAGGAAAAATGCAACATTCTCGTTCCTGAGCCGAAAGGCGGAATCAAAACATGGATAGGCTGCTATCTAACAATAACGTCCTTCGCATCATTGCAGTGCTGCTGAGTATTATTTTGTGGTTTTCAGTCCAATTCCCAGGTCAGTCGACAAATGCACTGACAAGCAATGCAGATCGTTTTCCGATTCCGGTTAAGGTAGAGGCGTCCTCCGGCATGATTGTGACAGCTGTGCAGCCTTCAACGGCGGTCGTCGTGATCAACGATGATGCCGGGAGTCTGCCGCAATTGTCTGAGCAGATGCTTGGGGTTAGTATTGTTGCCAACGCGCAGAATCTGGGGCCGGGAAAGCATCAGGTTACGCTCACCGCAGAGCATATGCCATTGGTCCAACATACCATCGTTCCGGCAACGGTCTCTGTCACGCTGGCCAAGCAGGTCTCCGTGTCACACAGCGTGAAGGTACAGGTATCGGGATCACCGGCAAGTGGCTATACAGTAGGTACACCGACACTCAGCATCAGTTCGGTGCAGCTTTCCGGCGCCAAGTCTGTGCTCAAGTCGGTATCTCAAGTCATCGCTGAAGTGGATGTCCAAGGCGCGACCCAGGATATCTCCGAACAAGTGAGTCTTTTGCCTGTCGACAGCAACGGTGAACCAGTAACAGGCGTTACGACTTCGCCAGCTACTGCGACCGTCTCGATTCCCATTACGGCTCCAACCAACACGGTGACGCTGAACCCGAGCATTACCGGAACGCCTGCTGCGGGCTATGCAGTATCGGGGGTTACGCTCAGTCCATCGTCGATCACGGTTTACGGCCCAGGCGCACCATCTACCATTCAAGTCCCAGTGGATGTGAGTGCGCTCAGAGGCACGAAGACAGAGAAGATCTCTATTCCACTCCTGTCGAATAATCAGAAAGCCGCCCCGAGCACGGTACAGGCGACGATTCAGGTGGAACCGAGCCAGTCGACCACCTTTAAGGGTATCACCATCCATACCCAAAATGTACCGTCCGGAGCCACCGTGCAGTTTACGGGGGCATCTGCAGTCAATATTCAGGTAACTGGACCGGCGTCTGTCATCAGTAATCTGGCTCAATCTGATATCGTACCGTATATCGATGTCACCGGGCTGAAGCCAGGTACACATATCGTGCACGTACAAGTGGATGTACCACAGTGGGTGCAAGTGACACAGTTGTCTCATGTCACCGTTCCCATCACGATTAGTGGATGATTCTTGCCGGACGAGAGACAGCTGTGGCAAAATAGGTTGGAGTTTCACTGGCGCTGGGTCAGATGGTGATCCAGCGCTTTTCTGAAGGATGGTCGACAAGGGAGGAATGACGGGGTGTCCCGTTTATTTGGCACAGATGGCGTCCGCGGGGTCGCAAATCAGGATTTGACACCAGAATTGGCCTTTCGGCTGGGGCGCGTAGGCGCATTTGTTTTAACGGGCCAGCAGTCAGGTGCACGTTTTGTCATCGGCAAAGACACGCGCATTTCAGGGGACATGCTGGAGTCTGCCTTTATTGCAGGCGTTCTCTCCATGGGCGTCGACGTACTGCGGCTTGGCGTCATCAGTACACCAGGTGTTGCGTATTTGACACGTCACCTGCGCGCAGATGCAGGTGTGATGATTTCGGCTTCACACAACCCTGTTGAAGATAACGGTATCAAGTTTTTCGGCGGTGATGGTTTCAAGCTGCTCGACAACGTAGAAGATGAGATAGAACGTTTGCTTCAGGCGGGCGATGAGCTACCGCGTCCAATTGGACCACATGTCGGACGCATTTATGATGAGCCCGCCCGTCAAGCATACCGAAAATTCCTCATCGGTACTGTCCAGCATCGATTTAACGGACTTCACATCGTGCTTGACTGTGCCAACGGTGCCGCCTCCGAGATCGCGCCTGAAGTGTTTCAAACAGCTCGGCGCAAAAGTTACAGAGTTGAATGCTCAGCCGGATGGCGTGAACATCAATGTTGGTTGTGGGTCTACACATCCGCACGTTGTGCAGCGTAAGGTATTGGAGGTAGAGGCCGATCTCGGACTTGCCTTCGACGGTGACGCTGACCGATTGATTGCCATCGACTCAACCGGGCAGGTTGTCGATGGGGACTTCATCATGGCCATCTGTGCCAAGGCGCTTCACGAAAAAGGTGAGTTGAAGAACGATACCGTCGTCAGTACGGTCATGAGCAACCTCGGTTTTGTACAGGCGATGCGAGGAACTGGGCATTCATACGGAACATACGGCCGTAGGCGATCGCTATGTCATGGAAGCCATGCGCAAAGGTCACCATATCCTCGGCGGAGAACAGTCAGGACACATCATTTTTCTCAATTACACTACGACCGGAGACGGCATCTTGACCGCATTGCAACTGGTCAACATCATGATCGAGTCGGGCAAACCGCTGTCCGAATTAACGACAAGTGATGACACGCTTTCCACAGCTGCTGGAAAACGTCCGCGTCACTGACAAGACGGCATGGCGTAACAATCAGGCGATTCAAACCGTCTTACAGGAAGCAGAACAAAGACTCGGTGGCAACGGGCGAATTCTGGTTCGGGAATCAGGCACTGAATCACTGGTGCGCGTAATGGCGGAAGGCCCGGATGAACGTTTACTCGAAGCGTGCGTAGCAGATATTGTGAAAGTGGTGCGGGAGGAACTCGGCATCTAATTTTGGATGCTGGGTCAGCCGAGTTTTCATGGTACAATGAACCGATGAGAGGGGTGATGCGTAGAGAAGAAGTAACCGCCTATTTTACTCACAGTACAGCACGACCCATGCGGACGAATCTGACACGTCGACAGCAGGGCAAGCGCCTGGACTGCCTGTTTGCTTCAGGTTAGGCAGTTGACGCGGTGGAGGTTGGCGAACCATTCGGCGGGTGCCTCCCGGTGCGAGACCGCACCGTAAGCAAAGCTCGAAACCCAGCGGGTGACTGCCGGAACAAGAGCGAGCAGGTCATTAGGAGGAAAAGTTTCATATGTGTGGAATCGTGGGTTACGTTGCGATCGCGATACGTGTCGAAGGTCGTGCTCTAATGGATTGCGTAAATTAGAGTATCGCGGCTATGATTCAGCAGGCATTGCCACTCTGCAGGACGGTACGATTGAAGTCGTCAAATCGGTCGGTCGTTTGGCGAACCTCGAAGACAAACTGGCTTCAAAACCAAGTCGGCGGTCACCTCGGCATTGGCCACACGCGCTGGGCGACACACGGTCGTCCGTCGGACGAAAATGCGCATCCGCATCAGGATTGCAGCGGCCGTTTTGCGCTCGTGCACAACGGCATTGTCGAAAATTACCTGGCACTTCGCGATGAATTGATAGCAAAAGGCCATCAGTTTCAGTCTGAGACCGATACAGAAGTCGTTGTGCACCTGATTGAGGAACTGTACAATGGCAATTTATTTGACACCATGGTTGAAGTAGGCAAGCACATCCGCGGTGCATATGCGCTGGTCGTCATGTCAAAGGACGATCCCGATACCCTCATCGCCGTGCGAAAAGCAAGCCCGCTCATTGTCGGACTCGGCGAAGGCGAAAACTTTGTCGCCTCGGATATTCCAGCGATTCTGGAATACACGCGCGACGTGTACGTGCTCGATGACGGTGAGATGGCTGTTGTCCGGCGCGATGGGGTCAACTGCTTTACGCTTGATGGGCATCCGGTCACAAAGACGTGCTTGAAGTGACATGGGATGCTGTTGCAGCAGAGCGCGGCGGCTATGCGCATTTCATGCTGAAAGAGATTCACGAGCAGCCGAAAGCGATTCGCGACACGCTGACTCGGTCGAATTTCACATGACTTGACGCGTGTTGTGCTGAACGATCTCAAATGGCCAGCCGAGTTCGCAAACGCAGGTCGATCGGATTCACATCGTCGCCTGCGGCACTTCCTGGCACGCTGGGCTTGGTCGGCAAGACCGTCATCGAGCAGCTGGCGCGGATCCCGGTGGAAGTGGAGATAGCCTCCGAGTACCGGTACCGCGAATCCGATTTACACAGAGAACACGCTGGTCATCGTGATCAGCCAGTCCGGCGAGACAGCAGACACGCTGGCGGCACTGCGTGAAGCAAAGCGCCAGGGACGGCGTGTGCTCGCCATCACGAATGTGGTTGGCAGTTCCGTGCGCGCGAAGCAGATGATGTGATTGTCACATGGGCAGGACCAGAGATTGCAGTGGCGTCGACGAAGGCGTACACGACACAGATTATTGCCCTGTATCTGCTGGCACTGTATTTTGCACAAGAGCGGCAGACACTGCCACAGATGGAAATTGCGGCCTTGCTGCAAGAGCTCGACGAGCTGCCACAAGTCGTCGATGCAAGTGCTGGACACCGCACCGCAGATTGAAGCCTTCGCAAAGCGCTACGCGGATGTCGAGGATACGTTCTTCATCGGACGCGGCCTCGACTACGCTGTGGCGACTGGAAGGTGCGCTGAAGCTTAAGGAGATTTCCTACATTCATGCGGAAGCGTACGCGGCTGGCGAGCTGAAACACGGCACGCTGGCGCTGATTACGGAAGGCGTACCTGTGATCGGCATCGCAACACAACCAGATCTGTACGAGAAGACGGTCAGCAACATCAAGGAAGTCAAGGCGCGCGATGCGTTTGTGCTCGGCATGACTTGGGTCGGCAATGAGTCACTGCAGAAGACGGTCGACGAAGTCATTTACATGCCAGAGACACATCCGCTCCTGGCGCCAATTGCGACCGTGATCCCACTCCAGTTGCTCGCGTATTATGCCGCAGTGGCGCGGGGGAACGACGTTGATAAGCCAAGGAATCTAGCAAAGAGCGTTACCGTCGAATAGTAGAAATGATAGATGGAGTAGATATGTGTGTGTGGGTTATAACAACAAATGTCACAGAATATAATTGATTTTGTCACTCGAATATATCATCGTGTGACACAGTTTCGTCGGCCTGACGTGGCGAAAACCTTGCTGCGTCAGGCTTTTTTGATCATTGAACCAGAAGTGGCTTGATGTCGATATTTGACTGATAATTAAATCATGTGTTAATATTCAAACGAAAATGTTATATATAGTTTTGACACAAAACGTCGAATTCAAACAGGTGCTGCGATGAATTGGTTATATAAGTCCTGGACTGAAGAAGATGTCGCTTACGCCCCAAAACGGCAAGTACATAATCGGGCAAGTTGGCTTCGTCCACATGAGATCGGCTCATTTCCAAGCTTCAAAAATGGGCGAGAAGTAGCATATGAGTCCGGGAACGAGCGCTTGTTCTATTACCTTTTGGAGTTGGATCCGAGGACAGTGCGTTACTATCCCCAGCCTGTTGAAATTTCAATGTCCGGGCATGACAAAAACGGTCGTCTAAAAACGTGGCCACACTATCCAGATGTTCTTGTTTTTCGCCAAGGGAACATTCCGAGTTTGTTCGAGGTAAAGGAATCGCCGGAGCAGCTTCCGGAAGGATTTAGCCGAACAAAGGCACGTTGTATACGTTTCGCTCAGGACCGTGGTTGGCGATACACCGTGGTATACCCTAAACAAATGCCAAGTCATATCGTCTACAACCTGAACTTTCTCATTACATATCTCAAGAAGCGCATCGGTTTCGATAAATGGATCCCTGAAGTTGTGGACCGGCTAAAGTACATGCAACCATGCCCCATTAATGAGCTGTCGGAAACGTTCCGAGCGATTGTTAATCCATTGTTCATCATACCCGTCATTTACCATCTAATCGCTAAAGGGAACCTTTCCGTCGATGTGAACCGGAAGATCAATCAGTTTAGCGAAGTGTCTATCGCTTCGGATCCAGAGATTCTCATCGATCAAACTCAAACAGTGGTTTGTGGGGGAGGAGCAGACAATTGTCCTCGATTAAGTTGAAGGAAAATATGCCCGTTCTGTACCTTGGGGTACGACACATTGTTGAGAGTCTTGAGTTGCCGGATGTTATTCTCAAGTGTATCGAAGGGAGTGACGTACGTAGGCGAGTAAGTCTCATAGACTTGGTGAGAAACGGGTCGTTTCGTCTGACTCCCTCCGGCCGCAAAAAAGAGCCTTCCTCAATGCGGTATAGATCTGTATTTGATTCGTTAAAGGAGGACGATGAGGACGACAAGGACATTGAGCGAGTGAGATATAAAATGATTCGCCCTGCTCTTGTCCTGGAGGCTGTAAAGAGGCATGACGTTCGGGCGATTCGGGAGTTTGTTGAATTCTATTCGGAGTACCTGACAGACTTGGATGAGCTAAAGAAGATTACACAAGAGGAGCTTCTTTCAAGGATTTCAAACAAGTTTAATGTTTCTCCTCGCACGTTGAAGCGATACCTTGCCAAATTCCGTGCAGTCGAGGCCGAAACGTCGTTTCATGGAATGGAAGGACTAGTTTCCAAGGCGGGTTCAGGATACGTCCATAGAAAGGACAACAAAGTGATCGACATTTGCCACCCCAAGGACCCCGAGTGGGTCTTAGATACAATACACGTTCGTATCCATGAGGATTACATACCCATAATCAAATACGTGATTGAAAAGGAATGCTTAACCACAAAGCAAATTTCGAAAAAACATGCCTATGACTCAATTGAGGCCAAATGTATCGCCGAAGGTCTGGAACCACCCAAACCCATAACAATCTACAAGTTGCTTGACCGAATCGATCCACAGATTTGGAACAGGATGCGAACTCCCAAGCAGGCGGCAGCTACTTACGATCAGGTAACTCGAGGATTTTCAAATCAGGAAGCACTTTTTCCGCTGCATATTGTTGAAATTGATCACACGCAGATGGACGTGGATGTCATCGACCCGGAACATGGATTTACACTGGGGCGTCCTTGGATCACTCTCGGTATTGATGTATACAGCCGAATGATTTGGTGTATGTACGTATCCTTCGAACCACCATCGAAAAACCGTGTTAGAAAAGCGATTGAGCACGGAATTTTTATGAAAAATACCAAGGAGAGATACGGAACAAAGAACGAATGGGAGTGTTTCGGTATTCCTCAAATCATTCAGATGGATAATGGTTCCGACTTCAGAAGTCCGGAGATTCGGCACTTGATCGATGAGGCGCTACAATCCCACGTCCGTTATCGACCAGTTACTACCCCTAGATGGGGCGGTGCCATTGAGCGGTTAATGGGGACGGTCAATACTGAGATCATTCACCGAATGGATGGCACACGTCAAAGCAGTGTCCAAAAACTGGGGGATTATGATCCGGAGAAGGAAGCCATCTATACGCTCGAAGATGTAATTCGATTCCTTAACAAATATATTGTTGATATTTACCACCACCGTCCCCATCGGGGGCTACCCCCGGAATCACATATACCTGTTTTACGTTATCGTCAAGGACTGCCCCTCGGTGGAGCACCAGAAATTATTCCACCAGAGTTTGAAGAATCTTTCCGTATTCAACTGTTACCGTCCATGCAAAAACCGTACACTTGTGAAGGCATTCGCATGGACTGTGTGTCGTACAGGTCGAACGACTGTTCATATCTCGTCGGGAAACGGGATACCAAGTACAAAGTCAAGTATGATCCGGATGATATCTCTCGAGTGTTCCTGTTACCTCCGAATGGTGACGAATATATCGAGGTACCAGCAGTAGCGCCAGAAGCACATGAAATCGAAGGGGTCAATCGTTTCACTTACAACCTCATTCGTAAGAGGTTGAAAGAGCAAGGGCTCCTCGACGCCAAGGGCATTCCGGGAACGCAAAATATCGCCAAGATGAAGGCCGAATTAGTTGAGGAAATGGAAAAAAGGGCAAAACAAAACCGCAAGATCAAAAGGCGTAATCAACGCATCAAAGGCGTCGGTGAGCCCATAAACGCAGTGAATTCTAATACACGGCAACCAAGCGAAGAAGACTTGATCGCATTCGCCATGATGAAGGCCGAAGAGAACGAATCGGAGGGATGACTATGCCGGACATCGACTTTGCCGAGCGGATATCAGGAACCTTTACGTAGAGCACCCAAAGGTTGAACAAATTTGGCGAATTCTTGATTCAAGGCGATCCCACCGCAAAATTGGACAGGGAAAGAATTCTCCGATGCACTTGTTTGTGATTGGCGACGGAGGCGTTGGTAAAACTCAAATGGCAATGCATTACATCGACAAAAGTCCCGGATACACATGGGTGAATGAAAAAGGTACGGAAATCGACATCATGCCCATCGTGTACGTTGAACTCCCAAACCCATTTACCGTAGGGGAGTTTTTCCAGTCAATTGTCAAGGAGCTGGGCGCACCTCCGTTGACCGGCCGTCCGACTATTGGTGAAATCAAGCGACAAGCGTTTACTTTGCTGGAGAAGCAGCAAGTTGAAATGTTGATCTTCGATGAAATGGATCACATCTTGAGTTCCAACACTAGCAACAAAGCAGCAATGGACGCAATTAAGCATGTCGCAAATCAAAGTGGAGTTTCAATCGTTTGCATGGGGACGCCGGCATCGGACAAGCTCCGCAAACTTGATTTTCAAATCTTCCGTCGCTTGCCTGTAGAACGATTGGAACGTTTCGCCGAATGCGATCAAGAATTCTGTAGCCTGCTTACAATTATCGAAGAACAAATATCCCCACCCAGGAAGCTTGGACTCGGAAATATGGACTCCGGGTTACCCCAGTTACTGCATAAATGGAGTAAGGGCATCGTCGGGCTTCTGACGCCAATCATTCAAGAAGCCTATGCTAGGCTTGGGGTCTTTGACGATGACTTTGATTTCGACTCATTTAAGGTATCAGAAAAGAGTACGGCCAAAGCATTCCTTCAAGCCTGTATCGCCGCAAAAGAAATCAATGGTGATGCTGATGATCAAGAGTTCGAGAAGATGCTGAACCAAGATCGTTAAGTTCGGGTATCGAATCGACGTATCCCAATTTGTAGGCGCCAGTTTTATGGAGATGATGAGGGCCGGAAGTTTCCCATATGACCGCCCCCTATCGTTAGGGAGCAGCGTAGCCATGTTCGTATCTTCAAGCCTGGGTTCATCGACGAACTATTTTCGCACCCGCTGCGATAATTCTTTCTGAGATATCCAGTTCAATAAGGAGGCTGATGTTACACGGAGGGGGAGGTCATGGATCGTGGATTTGACCAAGATGGTTTGTTTCCCTGAACGCAGAATTTTTATAAGCCCTGACCACAACGGGGCCTTTTGTGCGTGGGAAGTGGCACGAGAGCGTGGGTGGATAGAGCCGCTGGCCACATTGGTACACGTTGATGCACATCTCGATGACCTTCATGACGGGGTGGAAGCGGAGGGATTTTACGGCATCCGGAGCCTAGAGGATGCGTACCTCGCCGCAGAGAAAATGGGTATTGCAAGCTTCATTTGGCCGGGGTTTGTACGGGGTACAATCGACAAGATTGTATTTGTCGCAAGACACCCGGAGGATGCCGACCCATTTGAACCTCGTCGGTTGGCGATGCGCCACATAGCTAGGCATATTCCGCCAGGGCGTGAATTTAGCGGCATTCATGTGCCATATCTCGAAGATTTCAAGCGAATATATTCCAGCGGGGAATTGGACGATATCTCTCCCGATCCGTGATCTTGGATCTCGATCTGGACTATTTCAACGCCAGCAATAATCTGGTTGAACCGATTCTATATTCAGACGAAGAGATTGTGCAATGGCTGCGGTATTTGCGAGATATGCAACCGTGGGACTTCATAACCGTTGCGCTGTCCCCGATGTACTGTGGCGGCGACGAACAGTGTGAACATATCTATAGGCTGTTCCTGGACGTTTTTGGATTGGATGTAAATGCGGCGGAGGAATGGCCAATTAACATATGCAGCCGCCGACCCTGAAAGAGTTAGAACGGCCAAAGCGGACTTTATGGCCGGGATCAACCGCACTTCGGAAGGTAAGCATATGCTTGGTGCAAGAGATGAAAAACGCCGTCCCAATCAGCTTTTCGGCAGTAGGTACGGCGTTCCTCAGCTTTTTTGTTTGGCACAACCTGAGTCATTGGCTTTCGAGTCCATGTTTGCCGGGATACATTTGGATCCAAGTTACCCTCACGTATCCGCTTCTTCCGGATTTGTTTGGCGTTGCCCATCGTGGCTTTCCTCCAACATGCAAAGTGAATCTTGGATCAAAGCCATTGTACGTCAGTACGGTAACAAAATGAAGATGAAGTATGAACGGCTTGGATTGACAGACAAGAAGTTCGCTATCCATGATATCTTGTATTTCAAGTAGATGCCTAATACGTTGCACGTTGGTTCCAGTCAGTTCGAGACGGTAGGAGAGTGAGACATTTGGAGTTCCACAAGAGCCAGTCAAGTCCATATATACGAGTACAGAGCGACAGGCTACTCCTTCGCAGCCCAAACCTTGACGATGCAGCAGATGTATTCGCCATCCATTCCAACCCGGAGACCAACCATCACAACCCTGCCGGTCGCAATGAAGGATCTGGATGAAGCACGGGAGCGAATCACAGAATGGATTGATGACTGGTCGCAGTACGGTATCGGTTACTGGTGTGTTGCCACACTCAACGATACAAAAGTCATCGGCGTCAGCGGTGTACGAGTCATGGAATGGTCGGGACGGCAAATATTGAACCTGTACTACCGCTACGGGCGAGAAGCCTGGGGCAAGGGATATGCGACTGAAGTGGCCAAGGAAGCCTTGAAAGCGGCACAGTCGTGTCGGCCAGATTTGCCGGTGGTTGTACGAACACGACCAACAAACATCCCGGCAATGCGGGTGGCGGAACGTATTGGGCTTGAACGCCGACCAGATTTAGACACGGAGCATGTCGTGTATGCGTTGAGGTGGTAATCAGTCTAGTTCCTCACATACCACAAAATTGAAGGTCGCTTCTTGTATCGCATCACCGATATTTTCTATACAACTGACCACTTGAAAATGGGCAAAACCACTTTCGAAAAGTCTCTTTTCTCAGGTCAATCATAACGCCAAATGCAACGTAAGGCACTCCGGATTGGTGTGGTATCATATGAGTATTGATGCACATACGAACGAGCACCCATAGAAACGAGCAACTATGGAAAGGAAGTCGGATCAGTGCAGAACTATATTTGTACTACTTGTGGCACGCAATATCCTGAGTCATCGGAGCCACCTTTACAGTGTGTTATCTGTAGTGAGGATCGACAGTATGTAAATCCGAACGGACAGTCTTGGACCACGTTGGAGCAAATGCGTATAGACAATACGTATAGGAACGAGATTCTTCACGAGGAAGAAAGTCTCTACAGCATCACAACAAAGCCGAGCTTCGCCATCGGACAAACTGCGTATCTCGTTCAAAATGAAGGGTTTAATGTTCTATGGGACTGTATCACATACCTAGATGACACAACATTGGATCAGGTTAAGAACCTGGGTGGATTACAAGCAATCGCCCTATCGCATCCACACTACTATTCGGCTCAAGTTGCATGGGCTGAGGCGCTAGATGTTCCAATATTCCTCCATGAAGATGACAAACAATGGGTGGTACGACCAAGTGACCATATTCGGTTTTGGTTCGGCGAACAATTACAGCTCTCCGAAGGGCTTACACTCCATCGCCTTGGGGGACACTTTAAGGGTGGGACTGTCCTTCAATGGGAACATGGTAACGACGGTCAAGGCGTCCTTCTGACAGGAGACATCATCCAAGTTGTGGCGGATCGCAGATGGGTAAGCTTCATGTATAGCTACCCCAACCTCATACCACTACCTGCTAGCAAAGTAGAAGAAATTGCAGAGAAGGTTTCTGAGCTCAAATTCAATCGCATATATAGTGCCTTCCATCGCATAGTCAAAGAGAATGCTCGTGAATCCGTGAAGAAATCCGCCGAAAGATATGTTGCCGCTATCGAAGGAAGGTTGTTTACAACGTAGTTCAACCGTTCGCCTAACGAACCTTAATAGTCAATGAAGAGCCTTGTTTTAGGACGATGCTCGCAGAATGGCGTGCCAATCGGCACGCCATTTCTACTGTCAATTCAATGTCAAACGACCCATCACATTGCTACGTCATTTACCTATTTTGCACCTCAAAATGGAACCCGTTAGATCTCCAAGGGCCCTTCCGATTTCCCTCGGATGGTCGAATTTCTGATGAAGTCTGCGCAAGAAGACGGCGTACCCGACGGTTTGGTGCCTGCCTCAACATACTGGCTAGTGGGCAACGAGCGAAAGATACTCGGGGCGGTTAATATCAGGCACCGGCTTACTGAACATCTGTTCAACGCCGGGGGCCATATTGGCTATGGTATTCGTCCTTCATAGCGGCGGAAAGGGTATGCAACAGAGTTGTTGCGGCTTTCTCTGGAAAAAGCCAAAGCGTTGGGAATTCAACGAGTCTTGGTTGTTTGCAACCAGACGAACACCGGTCCGAAAAGGTCATCCGGAACAATGGAGGTATTCAGGACCAAAGTTTTGTCCAGGAAAACGGAAACGTACTCCTGCGATTCTGGATTGACTTGTAATTTTGGCGCTATGGCATATAGTTGCAACTGCGGTCAGAAGGGTGGTCGGGGGTTCCATACCAGTGCTCACCACAGAACAATCAAACCGGTCTGGTTGGCGACGCTACGCCCATCTGGTGAGGAGCCACCCTGAGTTTCGAAAAATGTGGATTGGCCAAAGTGTCAATTTCCTCGGGGACTCGTTTTACGACATTGCCTTGATGTGGTACGTGTATTCGGTGACCGGATCGGCTGCACAGTCCGGCCTGGTGCTAGTATTCATCTTCTTGCCCACCATCTTATTTGGCATCTGGTTTGGACCGCTCATCGATCGAATGAACCGCAAACCCTGGCTGGTACTCACCAGTGTGTTGCAGGCTGCCGCCATCCTCGCCTTTGGCGTGTTAGCCGCAACTCACCATTTCATGCTGTGGGCCGTGTATCTCATTAGTTTCCTGCTGGCCACAGGAGAGGTCGCCATGGGTCCTGCATTTTCGAGCACGATCCCGGATTTGGTTCCACCGGAATTGCTGGTCACCGCAAATGCCCTGCTTCAGACCACACGCCAGTTATTCCGGCTACTGGGCTCGATATGCGGTGGGGTCGTCATTGCATTCATCGGTATGGCTTCCGCTTTTTTCATTGATTCGGCATCGTTCGTTGTCGCTGCGTTATACTTCGCAATGACTTCGATCCCGATGCACACAGACACCGATGTAATACAAGGCAAGAGGCGTCAAGCATCGGTTTGACCGACATTCGCATGGGGATTCGATGGCTCGTCACACGCAGAAATTTGTTGATGATTCTCCTCGCAGCCACCATGAGCAATATCGGACTTGCTCCGACCAATGTACTGCCAGCCATGTATTTAAAAAAGGCATTGCATGCAGGGCCAAGTGCTTTCGGGATCTTTGATGCTGCGATTGGACTTGGAATCTTGCTTGGTGCCGCTTGGCTGGGCACGAAGTCGGTGCGGCGAATTGGGATATGGTTTACGGGGAGCATCGTGATCGAAGGTGTGGGCCTGGCCATCGTGGGCGCTGCACCCGCCCTCTGGATTTCAGTCCTCGGCAACTTCATCCTTGGCATTTCAGTCTCCACCGCCGGCGTTCCCTTGTCGACCATGTTTCAATCGTTGGTGCCGGGAGAGATACGAGGACGCATTGGTTCGATCACGAACGCAACGTCCAGTTTCTCCATTCCCGTAACATATGGGCTCGTTGGTGTCCTGGCCGACCACATTGGAGCGAGATGGACATATGGGTGGGGCGCAATTTGTCTCGTTCTCGTAGGCTTCGCTGCATTGACCATGAAGTCCGTCCGGCTGACAGGGCTTCAGCCAGTGAGTTAGTGGCGAGAGCGTTGCGATATACTAGCGTGCTTTTCACTCAGTTGTATGGGATTGCCGCATGACAACGATGCAGAAAAGCGTAGCGCTCTTCTGCACAGTTTAGCTGCGAATACAACATTGGCGGTGATACATGTGAAACTTGTTGGGAACGGGATTTATCTTAGGTTTTTGCAAGAGTCGGACGCCGTATCCGTGGTTGCTCTGAACCAAAGGAATCGTGATTTCTTTGAGCCGTATCTGATTGACCGGCCAGAGGAATTTTACTCAGTCGAATACCAGCAGATGTCCATCCACTCAGGCCTCGCTATGATGGAGCAAGACCAAAAGTATTCGTTCGGTATCTTTCTCAGCGAGAGTCACGAGCTCGTCGGAGTTGTGTCCTTAACGGAGATTGTACGGGTGTCCTTATCAGTCGTGCTGGCTCGGATACTATCTGGACCAGGGACACAACGGTCATGGATACACCACAGAGGCAGTGAAGCTCGTCGTGAAGTACGCCTTTCAGGTTCTGGGTCTTCATCGCATCGAAGCTGGCGTGATGCCACACAATGTAGGCTCCATTCGTGTTCTTGAGAAGGCGAGGTTCCTGCAAGAGGGGCTCAACAAGAAGAATGTGCTGATCAACGGGAGGTGGCGAGACCATCTGCATTTTGCAATTGTGAATCCAATTCGGCGGGCGAGGGCTGATGAAAGGTCCGATTTTGAGCGATCTCGCTCTCCGCTCGAAGGCGGTGTGGGGCTACGATGACGATTTTCTTGAAGCATGTCGAAAGGAACTCACAATCACATCTGATTACATACAATCCTCCGAGGTTTTCGTGATAGAGCCGGAAGACACCATTCTTGGATTTTATGCGTTCTACGGCGAAGTGCCAGATGCAAGGTTGGATTTTCTGTACGTACACCCTGATTGTATCGGACGAGGACTAGGAATGATGCTCTTGGGAGCATGCGGTCGCTCATGCCAGAAATCTTGGTTACCGCCAGTTCACTATCGACGGCGATCCGCATGCAGAGCCATTCTACCGTCGGATGGGAGCGGAACGAATCGGTGAGGTGCCATCGGGATCCGTTGTCGGACGAATGCTTCCGCTGTTGAGATTCACGTTGGATGGGGCCGATAGGTCAAGGACTCTTACCACGGTTCAATACATCACCTATACTGGAGAAGATTTCACATTACCCGTTCAAAGGTGGCATTTCGTCCAGTCATGAAGACCTTGTTTGTATTCTAAGTGCCTAACAGAAATAGGTCTTACGAATGCAAACGCTGCATCAAAGCAGTGGTTATGAAGGTGCGCCTTCAGAAATCCGTGAGGTCTCATGTGGATGAAATGCCTTTTATGATCCCGACGTGAAAATCGGGGTGCAAAGGATATTTCGCCGTGGGAGCGTTTGCCCCACGGTTTTTTGCTGTCCAGGGAAATCGGCAGATGCAACAGGGGGGTGATATCGATGCGCACCGTAGTAGAGACACAGCAGAAAATCGAATGAACGTGAGGAGGACGAACGATGACGAAGCGTTTGGATCGACGAATTGCCATTGTGACGGGTGCGAGTAGAGAGCGGGGAATTGGTACTGCCATTTGTAGGTCACTAGCACATGATGGGTCCGACATTTTCTTCGCTCACTGGAGTCGATACGACGAGACCATGGAGTGGGGGCAGAGTACGATTGGCCAGACGATCTCGCTCAAGAATTGCGACACATCGGTGTGCGAGCGAGCCATCTTGAGGTCAATTTTGCAGATCCCGATGCGCCGTTGACCATCCTGGACGAGGTACGCTCGGTTTTGGGTCAACCATCGATTCTCGTCAACAATACGACGCACTCTACACAGGACGGGTTTAAGAACCTCAGTGCGGAAATTATGGATGCTCATTACACTGTGAATGTACGGGGAACTTGCATGTTGACCGTGGAGTTTGCTCGGCGGGTGGAAGGGAAGCATGGTGGAAGAATTATTAATCTGGTATCCGGTCAAGACAAGGGCCCGCAACCGGGGAATTTGGCCTATGTTGCCACAAAAGGTGCGATCTCGGCATTCACGGTTTCCTTGTCTGTTGAATTAGCACCCTTTGGGATCACGGTCAATGCGGTCGATCCCGGTCCGACTGATTCGGGGTGGATGTCGGAAGAGTTAAAGGGCTTCTTGTTGCCGAAGTTCCCCATGGGTCGAATTGGCCAGCCCGAGGATGCCGCACGACTTATCACCTTTTTGGCCAGTGACGACGAACAGTGGATCACAGGACAGATCATTCATTCGGACGGCGGGTTTTGGGACTGAAGTAATTCGAACGATGTTAAGAGGTGACAGGTTTGACGTACAGGAGTGAGTTGAACATGTGTAATTACACCAATACAACCTTGGAGATAGCGGCGAGCGGTGTTGACACCGTTGTGATTCCAATTGGGGCAACCGAGCAGTTTGGACCTAATCTTCCGATGCATCTGGATACGCTTGTCGCCGAGCTCTATGGGAACGAGTATGGGAAGGCTCTCAACGCATACGTCCTGCCAGTTCTACCGTTTAACACCTCGGAAGAGCACGCAGCGTCGAAGGGGACAGTGACCGTTAGCTCCAATGTTATCAGTACCTTTGTTGAAGACATCATTACGAATCTCGGCCGTCAGGGATTCAAAAAGTTTGTGGTCACGTCGGGTCATGGCGGTTCGTATTGGATTGGCCCGTTCATCAAACATATGAATTTCAAGTATGAGGATATTGTGGTCTTACACCCACATCATCAACAGGGCGCTTTTGAAGAAGCCTTGAAGGCCGCTGGTTTGGATGGACGTAATGAAATGCACGGTGGGCTTATCGGAGTCTGTACGGCGATGTTTTTCTGCCCGGAGTACGTTAAGCTTGAGTCCGCCGGTTCACCTATCCCCGACGAAAATAACAAGTTCGCAGATATTGTGGGGTGGGAGAAGCTTACACGTGACGGGAATTGGGGAGAATTTGTTGCCGGAACTTATACACCTGAAGAGTTGGCGGAAAAAGGCCGGACTCTGTAGATGACCTTCATCAAGAAAAACTGTGAAGGCTTGAAGGCGTTTGTGGAAGAAGCCTATCGAAGGAAAACCGAACGTATTGTGATGGATTCAGAGATGGTCTAACGGTGGGGGGCTTGAGTCAATCCCGTGATGAAGTGGTAAACGGTAATATGCGGATCTAGAAACACAACTTTACACATGGCACACAACCAAATTTTTGGCTTGAGGGCATTGGGAGCAGGAGGAGTCCAGTTTGACGCATATTGTTGGGAACAAAATCATCCTACGCAGTATTACCGAGAGCG
>CAVWUS010000006.1:0-11220 GCA_963758235.1 uncultured Alicyclobacillaceae bacterium
TCCACGTCGGCAAAGAATACGTCATTCGTGACGTAACGGTCAATGTTCACAATGATGCCCATCGTGAACAAGTCGTAGACGCCCTGCGTCAACTCGACGGCGTCGAAATTGTGAATGTCTCGGACCGAACGTTTTTGATGCACCTTGGCGGTAAAATCGAAATCCAGGCGAAGACGCCGGTCAAAAACCGTGATGATTTGTCGCGCGTCTATACGCCTGGTGTCGCGCGCGTATGCACAGCAATTCAGGAAGATCCGGCAAAAGCGTTTCAATTGACGATTAAACGCAACACCGTTGCAGTTGTCACAGACGGTACGGCTGTCCTCGGCCTCGGCGACATCGGTCCCGAAGCTGCACTGCCAGTCATGGAAGGCAAGGCGATGCTGTTCAAGCAGTTCGCAGACGTCGACGCCTTTCCCATCTGCCTCGACACAAAAGATCCAGAGGAAATCATCCGCGTCGTCAAGTCAATTGCACCGAGCTTCGGTGGAATCAACCTCGAAGACATTTCATCACCACGCTGTTTCGAGATTGAAAACCGGCTGCGTCAAGAGCTGAACATTCCCGTCTTCCATGACGATCAGCATGGCACCGCCGTGGGCCTGCTCGCAAGTCTCATCAATGCCTGTAAGATAACCGGGAAGAACATGAGCGATCTGCGCGTGGTCGTCGTCGGAATTGGCGCCGCCGGTATCGCGTGCACAAAGATGTTGATGGCTGCTGGCGTGGTGAACGTAATCGGTGTTGACAGAGCTGGCATTATCGAAGCTGGCAAGACATATGACAATCCAATGTGGCAATGGTATGCAGAGCATACCAATCCAGAGCCCGAACCGGCGGATTGATGGAGGCGATTGAAGGTGCCGACGTCTTCATCGGGGTTCCGGCAACTGGCGTGCTGACCGTCGAGCATTTGAAGAAGATGAACCACGATCCCATTGTGTTCGCGATGGCGAATCCAAATCCGGAAATCTCACCGGAAGAGGCGGGGCCATACGTGCGGATCATGGCCACAGGCCGCTCTGATTATCCGAACCAAATCAACAATGTATTGTGCTTCCCTGGCATCTTCCGCGGCGCGCTCGATGCACGCGCAAGTGACATCAACGAGGCGATGAAACTTGCAGCTGCTCACGCGATTGCAGAATCTGCGTCCGGGAAGACCAGTTGAACGAACAGTACATCATCCCGAGTGTATTCAACAAACATGTCGTCAAGGCGGTCAGCCGCGCAGTGGCCGATGCCGCCTACAAATCAGGCGTTGCGCGCCGTGAATCGCCGCATGCAATTCCTTCTATTTAACCTTTTCTGCGTGACAGCCTGACGGGAATGAGAGAGGCTGGCCCCGATTGTTCAGGGCCAGCCTTTGTTCTTCCTGCCTTCGATGCTTAGCGAGGCAGTGCGTGATCCCAGATTCTTTTCATGCAGTCAAGATAATACTGATAACGTTCGTCAGCTGTATCCGTTATGACGATCTCCCGTTCACAGTCCATACAGATAAATTCTCCGCAAATGGCTATTCCTTGTTCTTTTTCCTGCCTGACATACGATGCACACCCGAAGCGCCGGGTTCTGCGGATTTGGCATGTTTGTTCACCAACCTTAGCGCGGGGCCGAGCAAACGCTGCATGGACATCGATCGTTCTGGTGCAACCATGGCAACCTCTTCTAGCAGTATGGCGTTTAGAGACAAGGTTTATACGCCTACCAAATTTGGTGGATGCCAATGAGGATGAGCAAGATTCCAGCAATATACGTTGCCCCCGAACCAAACAGGCGTGA
This sequence comes from uncultured Alicyclobacillaceae bacterium, assembly GCA_963758235.1. GTDB lineage: Bacteria > Bacillota > Bacilli > Alicyclobacillales > Alicyclobacillaceae > CAVWUS01. The sequence goes on from CAVWUS010000006.1 coordinate 1,783, forward strand.
CGCCCAACGGGCGCCGATATAAGCGGCAACCCCAAGCAGGACAAAACTCATGACAGCCACAGCAAGCGCGGTGATGAGGACGCTAATATGCACCACACCTGCATCGAAGCCGCCCGCAAATGCGTTGATAGCGAGCGCGAACCCAAGTACGACTGCTTCTTTTAAACTGATGGACTTCGACTGGTCAAAGTCGGCCGCCGTCGGATCACGCAGAATTCGCTGTACCACATTTTGCTTCTGCTCCTCATCGTCCTTTCGGCGCTTGCTGCGCCATGGTTCGGAAAGCACCCAGAGGCCGACCAGAATCATCACGATGGCGCCGACCCACGCGGTCGTCTGCGCTGGCAGATAGTGTGTCAGCGTACTGCCAACGACACCAGCCAGCCAGGTACAGATTCCGGAGATCACAGCGATGATAAAATTGGCCAAAAAGGAAAAATGGATCTTGCGAACCCCATACGCAATCCCGACCCCAGCATTGTCAAGGTTCGATGCAACCGCAATTGCCATAACTGTAATGAGGCCGAACCACATCGGAGAGCACCTCCCAGGAATCCATATACCTTATGACAGCCTGCTTGGACGTGTTTCACATATGGTCAGGGGTGTCCCACGATATGCTATAATGCTGTTGCTTTGAACGCATTGAAGGGGCGTGTGTTTTTGCCTCAAGGGTCGGGGGTGGATCATTACGCGTACTGCCAACTTAGCTCGTGGCGCCACCGTCATGGTGGTGTTCGTGATGCTGGCCAAAGTCCTCGGCCTTTTGTTTGTGATCCCGCTGAACAACCTCATTGGCCCTGGCGGCCTTGGCATTTATGCCAACGCCTATTCGCTCTATGTACTGCTCCTTACCCTGTCGACCACCGGGTTTCCGACAGCGATGGGGCGACTGGTCTCTGAACGGCTCGCCCTCAAGCGGTATGGTGATGTCGAACAGATTTATCGCGTTACCGTACGACTCGTCACACTGCTTGGCATCCTCATGTTTCTCCTGATGTGGTTTGGTGCACCACTTTACAGCCGTATCATCGCATTGCAGTCACAACACGCGGCCGTTCAGCAGTACACCTTGTCCATGCGCGCTCTGGCACCAAGCCTGCTCGTTGTCCCGATTATGAGCGCCTATCGCGGCTACCTGCAGGGCTTTCAGCGCATGGAACCGTCTGCGTATTCGCAGGCAATTGAGCAGCTGTTCCGGGTGATCGCGATTATCTTCGGTGCTTGGTGGGTCATGCGCGTCACACATAACGTATCGCATGGTGCGGCGGCTGCCACCTTCGGGAGCTTTATCGGCGCCCTTGCTGGCGTAGCCCTGCTCTTTGTCGCAGTCACGTCCCTGCGCAAGGAAACGGCCGAATACCGCGATATGAAACCAACTGAATCAGCCCGGACCGCCATCCGCATCTTGTGGTCCTATGCGCTGCCAGTGTGCCTGGGAAGCATCGTCGTGCCCATATCGCAAAACGTCGACACGCTGATGGTCCACAACCTCCTTCAGGCAAGCGGCTATACGATGAACGAAGCCAATGAACTCTGGGGTATCTTGTCGCGCCAGGCGTTTCAGTTGGTCAATATACCGCTTGCCTTTGCCCTCGCCATCGGAGCCACCGTTCTGCCGGCCATCGCGCATGCGCAGACATTGAAGGAGCAAGCGAAGGTAATCCAAACGATTCGCAGCACCATCCGCTCGATGTTTTTTATGACCTTCCCGGCAGCTGCTGTGTTTCTGGCGCTGGCAAAGCCAATCGATATCGCGTTTTATGACTCCAATCAAGGGACTGGCGTCATTGCGATGGTTTCTCTCATCGGTGTATTCAGCGGCCTGGAGCTGATTTCAACCTATATGCTGCAAGGGCTCGGTAAGATGTATCGGCCAGTTCGCAATATGTTTATCGGCATTCTTGTGAAAGTGGTATTTAACGCGATGCTAATTTACACGCTCGGCATTCTGGGGGCTGCCATCGCATCGGCCATCGGCTATTTATGTTCGTCATGGCTCAATATCATGGCAGTGAAGAAATACGGCAGAGTTCACTTCTCGGTGTGGAAGCTGCTCGGACCATCGCTGCTGTCGGCTGTCGTCCTTACAGTCGCGCTATGGCTGATGAGTCGGGTAACGAATTGGTTTATCTACATCGGAACCACCTGCGGCAGCGGGCGGCCGCTATACTGGCGTACAACAGCTTGAAGCTTGGCTGCAGCTCGCCATCGTTCTGGCGGTCGGCGCGGTCGTCTATCTGGTGGTCAGCATTCGCTCGCGAGCAGTCAGTTCGTCTGAGCTGCGATCGCTGCCCGCGGTCGGCGGCTTGTTGGCCCGCTTTGCCGAACGGATTCGGCCAGAAACTGTTGCGGGCGACCCGAGCCGCCACAGCTGATCGTTCCAACCAGCCAGCGGCGCTTGCCACTCGCCATGTGCGCCTCATTGAAACAGCCAAAGATGAAGTGTAACGAGCGCTGCAACGCCAGGGATGCCGAGCAAACCAGCGGTCGCAGCCGTCAGTGTGTTAAACGGTAGATGAAAGTGGAAGTATTGGCCTACCCAGTCTACCGCGAATACAAATAAGCAGCCGAATACTGCAGTGCGGATCAGGCGGAAGAAGATCTTTCGCGGATACTGAATCAACTGGGAAATCACGAAGACGGCCACGAGCCCAAGGCCAACCCAAAGAAAAATACTGGCATGTCCCACACTTGTCGGCACAAACGTCCCTCCTTTTTCAGAATTCTGGTACGTTCAAAATACGTGCATTCAATCACTCGCTTTCGCACCAAAGTGGATGCCAGCCATCCGTTGCAAGCTGGTGCTGCCGTGCATAGTTCAACAGGTAACTGACTTGTCGTTCTGCCGCGCCGAGGCGAAAGATCACGTGATCGATGAGTGCGGGGTCGGTCGCGTTGTCAAACTGCCTCCGCGCATACTCAAGTTCCCGCTGCGAACGAACCAGTTCTTTGATCAGCAAATCGACATCCGGCTGCTCCGCGTCGAGCGCTTCCACTTCCTGTTGTCCTCTTGTCCTCTCTGAATCAGCAGAGTGCGCTTGTCTTCGCAAAAAAATCACGCCCTCCTGTCATGAGTTAATAGATCATAGACAGGCAGGGCGTGATTTATGACTGATTCGAAAAAAACTAGATTAGACTGCGGCGGCCTTCCAGTGCTTTCGCCAATGTGACTTCGTCTGCGTATTCGAGATCGCCGCCAACTGGCAGTCCGTGCGCCAGCCGTGAAACTTTGATGGAAAACGGCTTCAGCAGACGAGAGATATACATCGCAGTGGCTTCGCCTTCGACGTTCGGATTCGTGGCCAGGATGACTTCCTGTATGTCAGCGTCCGCAATGCGCTGGACGAGTTCCCGAATGCGGATCTCGTTCGGCGCAATCCCCTCCATCGGCGAAATCGCGCCGTGCAGCACATGATATTTCCCTTGAAACTCATGGGTGCGTTCCATCGCTGCGACGTCCTTCGCTTCCTGTACAACACAGACAACCTTGTCATCGCGGGCGTTGTCCGAACAGATGCGGCAGGGACTCCGGTCTGTAATATTGCAGCAAATCGCACATTCCGTCAGCTTCGACTTGACGTCTATCAGTGCCGCGGCAAAGTCCTTGACACTTTGCTCTTCCATCTGCAGCACATGAAAAGCCAGCCGCGTCGCCGTTTTCGGCCCGACGCTCGGCAGTTTCATAAATTGTTCAATCAGCCTGGATATAGGCTCCGGATATCCCCACATATTACAACAGTCCAGGCATATTCATTCCGCGTGTATACTTACCAAGGGTGTTGCTGGCCAGTTCGTCCGCTTTCTTCATGGCATCCTGAATCGCCGCCAGCACCAAATCCTGCAGCATCTCGACATCTTCCGGATCGACCACATCACGGCTAATCTCGACACGCACAACTTCCTTGGCCCCGGTGACCGTCACTTTAACTGCGCCGCCGCCAGCTGTGCCTTCCAGCTGCTCAGCCGCCAGTGACTCCTGAGCTTTCATAATCTCTTCCTGCATTTTCTTTGCTTGTTTCATCAGCTGGTTCATGTTTTTCATTCAATGTCACTCTCCGTCTATGATTTGAACGCGATCGCGCCCGAATACTCGAATCGCCTCAGCCGCCAAATCAGGGATCTGTTCCGTTTGCACGGTTTCCTTTTTAGCATACTGATCCCAGTCGGCTTGCAACAACGCCAAAATTTGATAAGGCCGTCCAAGGATATTCGTCACTGTCTGCTCAATCACCCTGCGTTCATCCGGCTTCATCACGGCGTCACGATGAATCCGGCTGGCGAAGGCAAGCACAATCGCGTTTGGTGTCGCCAGGATCGGCTGACCATACATGAGCCAGGCATGCGTCTGGATGCGCGCCTCTTTGACCGCAGTCAAAATCCGCTCCCATGCGCCTGTGACCTCAGCCAACAATTCGCTGTCAGCTGCCGCTTCGAGTTTTCGCAGCGCCTCCTGTTTCCGGCCTGCGGTCGATCGCGCTGGACGCTTGGCACCTTCCTTCGACGCCAAGGCCATTGCAGGAGCGGCGGCCGCCTCTCCCTGCTGGGGCGGCAGTGCTGCCCCTGGCTGCGACGCTGTCCCCTGCTGCAAGCTTGCAGCACGGGTGGCTGGCGCAGCTGTTACCGTTGGAGCGGCAACCTGCGGTTGCGCCTGAGTTGGCGTCAATGACATCAAAGCGGCCTCAAGCGCCAGCCTCGGATCATCTACGAAGCGTAGATTCGTATATGTCTCGGCCAGTTTACGGACACCGGCCAGCAGCCAGTCAGAGGAGACTTTCGCAGCCAACTGGCGCATCGTGTCACTGCTCTGCAGCGGCAGAGCATCGGCGTCAGAAGCCATTTGAATGATGACCAAGTCGCGCATTGCCTGCAAAATCTCATGGACAATGCGCGCTGCATCGCGACCACTCTCGTACCAGGTGCCAAGCGCACCAACAACCTCCGCCAGCTGCCCATTTGCCAAGTGCTGCAGCATCGCCAGCAGCGCATCCGCTTCGACACCACCGGTAACCGCGGCGGTATGTTCCGAGGTGATGGCTCCCTCTCCAAACGCAGCCGTTTGCTCCAACAGGCTGAGTGCATCACGCAGCCCACCGTCCGCTGCCTGCGCTACCTGTCGCAGCGCTGCTTCCTCATAGGCCCAGCCCGATGCGTCACAAACCTGCCGTAAACGTTCAATAATTAGTTCGGGCGGGATTCTGCGAAAGTCAAACCGCTGGCAGCGCGAGACAATCGTACTGGGTATTTTATGTGGTTCCGTCGTCGCCAACACAAACAGCGTGTGTACAGGTGGCTCTTCCAGTGTTTTCAGCAGCGCGTTGAACGCTTCCGTGGTCAGCATGTGGACTTCGTCCACAATATAGACTTTTCGTTTGAGGACCGTCGGCGCATACTGCACCTTTTCACGCAGCTGTCGAATTTCATCAACGCCGCGGTTGGACGCTGCATCGATTTCCTCAACATCCATGCTGTTCCCGTTTGTAATTGCGTCGCAGGCCGCACAAACATTGCACGGCTCGCCGGCTGTCGGCTGCAGACAATTGACCGCTTTCGCCAGTATTTTGGCGATGCTGGTCTTGCCCGTTCCGCGCGGACCACACAGCAAATAGGCATGCGCCACCTGATTGCGTTCAAGCGCATGCACCAAGGTTTTTTTGACGTGCGGCTGGCCAACGAGATCGGTGAATGTTTGCGGTCGCCATGCGCGGTAAATCGCCTGATAGGACAGTTCAAACCCTCCTTCGCAGCCCCAATCGGAGAACTTGTCCCCTTTGGCAAGCGGGTTTGCTGTTCTAAAGGTATCACAGGCGTATGCCAGTCACAAATGGTTTTATGCAGATACCCCCCTGTTCCCCCTGCTTCTTGGCGGAGACAGGCAGTAAAACGGTAAAGGTTGCACCAAAACCTTTTGACGAGACCCGAATTTCACCACCGTGATCCTGCACAATTCGCTGGCAGATGGGAAGTCCGAGGCCAATGCCAGACTCTTTGGTTGTAAAAAACGCGTCAAAAATCCGATCGGTTTGGTAATAGGGAATGCCTGGCCCTGTATCCGTGACATCGACAATGATATCGTCATCCGATGCGCGCAGCCGGATGGTCAGTGTGCCACCTTCCTCCATGGCTTCCAGACCATTGTCAATCAGATTGAGGAAGACCTGCTGAAGCAGTTCGGGATCGCCATAAATGAGCGGCACATCGCAAAGCGCCAGGTGGATGTCAATGCCTTGCTTGAAAGCCCGGCTGCGCGTACGTGCGTGCAGTTCTTCAAGCAACTGGCCGAGATTGACTGGTACGGATGCCAGCTGCGCTGGCCGCGAGAGCATAAGCAGTTCTGAAACCAGGAGATCAACACGGTTGATCTCTTCGAGCATCACATCTATATAATAACGTTCTACGGACGCAGAGCCATTTTCAATGCGAGTCGATAGCATCTGCAAAAAACCTTTGATTGTGGTGAGCGGATTCCGGATCTCATGCGCCACGCCAGCTGCAACTTTGCCGACCGTGGCGAGTTTTTCTTGCCGCTGCACCTGCTGCTCGAGTGAAGTGAAGTTACCGAGATCTTTGATGGTGATGACAACGCCGGTCACATCGTCGCGCGCATCTGTGATGAGAAAGGAGTCAATGAGTACGTGGCGCATCCGACCATCGGTATCCCAAACAGACACGGTATCTTTGAGTTGACGGTTTTCCCTGACAATGGAGGTAAGTACATGATATTCATCGCGCCCTGGTGACAGGCACGTTTCCAGTTTCACTACATCCCCAGGAGCCAATGACGCGTCAAACAGCTCTGCCGCTAATTCGTTGCAGATTCGCAGGTTCAGTTCGGCGTCCAGATACACAACTGCAGCGTTCATCAGCGAGACCCATGACCAGTTCTCTAGTTGCGGCGCCAACGACACAGTAACTGCCTCCTCCAGCGAGACTTGTCCTCTGATCTTCGCAGTCTGCGCACATCTTCCTGCCGTCTCGACAAAGGCTCCCAGGATACGACAAAACCTTTCATTTTGCGCGTGTTACGCGTGGCAAGGGCTAGCAAGCGCCGGCAACGGCCGTATCATAGCGGCATACAGCCGCCCTGGCGCACCATGGGGGCAGTGCCGGGAACGATAGCAATCGTTGTAATCCTTATGCGATCAATGTAGCAGTAGGGATGCCCTGGATAGGGCCGTCCCAAACGAACATGGCCCAACGGCCACGGGGAGGAACACCCCATAGCGATACGACCGGATGGGGTTCGGCCAGGCATGGCTGAGCAAATAAAGCCGTCTCACTGTTTTATCTGATTTGAACCTTGCACGATTTTACGGATAAAGCTTTCACGGTGCTTTATTTGGCTAATCACGCTCCAACGCCGAGAGTCATCGGAGAAATAAGGCATCGCCAAGGCTCTACCCGCCGAAAATTAGACTTAGCGAGGCAAATAAGGCCGTGAGAAAACCTTAACGCAACCTTGGTTGACCAGAAGGTGTTGCCGATCCTCCTATGCGTATCAAAAACTTAAATGGAGTAAATTTGTCGATGGGCGTTCCTTACAAAAACAGCCAAATCAAAACGCGTCTTCTGACCAGAAACCAAATCAGGTCGCCCCACGTCGCCCGAAAGGTCTCCCTTAGTGCTGCTTCCGTCAGGACCTGACACGGTTCGGGAGTTTTCGCCGCATGGGACCCAATTTGGTTCCTGGTCAAAAGACGCGTATGTTCTATCGCCCGTCGGCACAGCAGCGTGCACGAACCGCGCATGGCGCAATCTTCAATGGCGGAGAGAGTGGGATTCGAACCCACGAGCCCCTTGCAGGGCTACTCGCTTTCGAGGCGAGCTCTTTCGACCACTCAGACATCTCTCCGCGGTCTACGCTAGATCCGCACGCAAGCTCCGAAAGAAGTCCTTGAGTATCATACCACACTCCTCGGCCAGAATGCCACCGGTGATTCTGGTTGATGATTCCAGAGCCCGGAGTGAGACAGCTCGATCCTGGAGTCAATTGCGCCGCCTTTTGGATCAGTCGCACCGTAGACGACACGCTGGATCACGCGCCAGCATGATGGCACCAGCACACATCGGACAGGGCTCCAGTGTAACATACAGTGTACAGCCATCGAGGCGCCAGCCCCCGAGCTTGCGGGTAGCGTCCGCAAAGCGATGATTTCCGCGTGCGCTGTCGGATCATCCCAGGTTTCACGCCAGTTATGTGCCACCGCAATCAGGTCTCGGCCGTCCTTGACGATCACGGCCCCAATCGGTACCTCACCGTGTGTTCGCGCTGCGTCTGCTGCGCTTCGAGGGCAGACGCATCCAGCGCTCATCATCATGATGCTTGCAGCAGGGATTGCCCGGTCATTCTAGCCGGCAGCATCCTCGGGATTCAGCCTTATGGCGTGGTTTAGGCCTGCCCACAATTTCGACCCGCACGCGTCAACCTCCGAAATGATATCCGACTGCAGTTGCGGACTCATATACTGTGATTTCACGTACGCATTGCCCAGATCGGACGAAACATAACGAACGGGCAAGTGATTGAGGGCAAAGGCCAAAATGTCGTCCCGACACTGATCGCAGGTACAGGGTTAGCTTTACCCGTATTCCGAAAAGCGTCATCAAACATAAAACGCGTGTTAATGTCTCCGTGACATTGTGCAATGGCATGGTCATTCTCCCTACGCTTTGCGCGATCCAACCGTACCAATAAAGCATCTGTGACAAAGACTGGTGCATGTAACGAATCTACTTCAATTTTTTGGATTTTTGCAAGAACCAGCTCTACTCGCCGCAGTGATTAAAAGCCATAGGCGCACACCCACATTCGTCGGTGCATAGATTGACTGAGTGACAATTCAAGCGAGGAGGCTGCACCGAATGTGTGGAATCGCAGGCTGGGTAGACTTTGAACGGGATTTGACCAATGAGACCAAGGCAGTTCCAGGCGATGGGGCAAACATTGGCCTGTCGCCGCACCAGGACGCAGATGGCCTGTGGCTGTCAGCATCGGCCGCCTTCGCGCATCGTCGGCTGATTGTCGTGGATCCAAGCGGAGGCCTGCAGCCGATGGTGCGTCAATATGGCGATCATACGTATGCCATTACGTACAACGGCGAGCTGTATAACACGGAAGATATACGAAAAGAGTCTGCTCGCCTGCGGCCATCCGCTTTCAAACGTATTCAGATACAGAAGTACTGCTGACCGCGTATATCGAGTGGGGCACCGAATGCATCCATCGATTGAATGGTATTTTCGCCTTTGCCATCTGGGATGAAGCCCGGCAGATGCTTGTTTATGGCGCGCGATCGCCTTGGTGTAAAGCCACTTTTCTATACGCAATGCGGCTCCTCATTGATGTTCGGATCGGAATTGAAGGCCATTCTCGCACACCCGGAAGTAGAACCAGTCATCGACGCAGAAGGCTTGGCCGAAGTATTTTGCGTTGGCCCA
>CAVWUS010000007.1:0-38718 GCA_963758235.1 uncultured Alicyclobacillaceae bacterium
ACGTTCGCCGCCCGTACGCCTCCCACTACGTTCACGCCCACCAGCGCGATCACCATCCGCCACGGCGTCCACCCGCCGCGTCGCGTGCATTTCGTGAAACATTTGTTACAATTGGGACGTCGGGTATAGCGCTATCGGGAGGTCGCAGTTTATGGCGAAGATCGTCATCATTGGGCCGGGACGTATGGGCACAGCGCTGGCGATCGCGTTCGCCTCAGCTGGACACACCATCATCGGAGCCTTCGCGAAACACGCGCATAGTGAAAAAACCGAGCGGTTTGTGAACGCAGTCGCAGTCGCAATCGCAGACAAATCGCCCGTGCCTGTGCCAGTGTTCACCTGGCCCGCCGCAGTCCGCGAAGCCGATGCCCGCGCGGCGCTTCAACAGGCCGATCTGATTGTAATTGCAGTTCCGGACACGGCTGTGACCCCAGTGGCACAGACCTTGGCCGACACGATGCTGCTGCATTCCGACCAGATTGTCCTGCATTGCTCCGGCGCCACACCGCATACCGCACTGATGCCGCTGATAAAGCAGGCAATTCCTTGCCTGTGCGTGCATCCGCTGCAGGCAGTGGCGAACCCTGAGGATGCGCCTGCTTGTTTCCGGGATGTGGTCTTTACCATCGACGGATCCGATCAAGCAGTTGAGCGCATGGCGCAAATGATCAGGGAAATCGGTGGTGTGCCGGAGCGGATCGAACCGGATCAGAGAGCCCAATATCATGCAGCCGCAGTCCTCGCATCAAATGCTGTGGTGGCGCTCGCTACAGTTGCCGCCGAGCTGGCTGGCCTAAGCGGAGGCGTCAAGCCGTTTCTCCCGCTGCTGCAAGGCGCAGTCGCCAACCTGAAACAGTATGGACTGCCGGATGCGCTCACAGGACCGGTCGATCGCGCCGATCTCGAGACGGTATCCCGACATCTCATCGCACTACAGAACAACCCCACCGCACTACGGATTTACCGGGCGCTGCAGTCAGCCGCAGCTGACGTTGCGCGCCAAAAGGGCAGCTTGTCTGCCGAACAGTGGAAGATGTTCCACGACATGTTTGAGTAACCCATGGGGGGTATGTTGAAATGACGAAGCAAATTACTGTCCGCACGTTTTTGAAGATGAAACAAGTCGGCGAGAAAATCGCCATGGTGACCGCGTACGACTATCCTTCCGCCCAGTTGCTGGAGGAAGCTGGCGTACATGCGCTGCTCATCGGCGATTCGCTCGGTATGGTCGTGCAGGGTAACACCAGTCCAATACCCGTACAGCTTGACGACATCGTCTACCACACGAAAATGGTCTCTCGCGCTGTCACCAGACCGTTGGTGGTCGCTGACCTTCCGTTTCTCACCTACCAAATTTCACCGGAACAAGCACTGCAGAGTGCCGCTCGGATCCTGCAGGAAGGCGGTGCGCACGCAGTCAAACTTGAAGGCGGTGCCAGCATGGCCGAGACCGTTCGACGCTTGGTAGATGCCGGAATTCCAGTCATGGGACATATCGGCCTCACGCCACAGTCCGTGAACGCATTCGGCGGCTGGACACATCCAGGGGCGTACCGAAGTCCAGGCGCGCCGTATGCTTGAGGATGCCATTGCGCTCGAACAAGCTGGCGCGTTCGCCGTCGTACTGGAACTCGTGCCAACCGAAGTCGCAGACGCAGTCTCCAAACGGCTGTCCATCCCAACCATCGGCATTGGCGCCGGACCAAGCTGCGACGGTCAGGTACTCGTGTTTCATGACATGATGGGCTTTACAGCAGGCTATATTCCGAAGCACAACAAGCGCTATGCGAACCTGGCTGACACCATCCGGCAGGCCGCCATGGATTACGTCGCTGAAGTGAGCAGCGGCAGCTTCCCGAGCGAGGAGCAGACAGTGCACCTGAAACCGGAAACAGAGGCAGCCTTGAAGGATGTCCTGAATCAAAGCTGAATGTACGGAAAGAAGGCAGCAGCACCATGCAAACGATTCATACCATTGCACAAACCCGGCAGATTATAGATGAGGCCCGCGCACAAGGAAAAACCGTCGGTTTGGTACCGACCATGGGCTTTCTGCACGAGGGTCACTTGACCCTCGTCAAGCGTGCGCGTCAAGAGAACGATTTCGTCGTTGTCAGTATCTTTGTCAATCCACTGCAATTTGGTCCAAATGAGGACTTCGAAGCGTATCCGCGCGATCTCAATCGCGACGCTACACTCCTCACAACCACCGGCTGCGACTTGCTGTTCGCACCGAGCCCAGAGGAGATGTATCCCCGGCCGTCGGCAACTATTGTCGAACTGCCAACCCTGGCACAGACGCTGTGTGGCGCCAGCCGTCCCGGCCACTTCAAAGGCGTCGCCACGGTGGTCAGCAAGCTGTTCCACATCACGACACCAACCCGCGCCTACTTCGGCCAGAAGGACGGCCAGCAAGTCGCCATCATCAAGCGCATGGTGTCGGATTTGAACATACCGGTCGAAGTGGTCACCTGCCCAACCGTCCGCGAACCCGACGGCCTCGCCAAAAGTTCGCGGAACGTCTATCTATCGGATGACGATCGCCAGAACGCCCTCGCCCTCTACCACACCCTCTGCGCCGCCCGCGACGCACTTGAGGCGAGTGTGAGCCGCGGTGGTGGTAGTGGTGCAGTAAGTCATGACGGCGGAGCGGGTAATGGCGGTAGCGGCGGAGCTGGCGTCCGTGAGGCGAACGCGATCACCGGGCGCGATATCGCAGTCCTGATGCGCAGCCGGCTCGAATCCGCACGCGGCGTCCGCCTGGATTATGCGGAAATTGTCCAGCTCGACACGCTGCAGCCGATAGAAGGTGCCATCCATGGAGACATCATGCTGGCCGTGGCCGCCTATGTCGGCGAAAAGGCGCGGCTCATCGACAACTTCCAGCTCCGCGTCGCCGACGGCAAGGTCACCGATTTGACGGCTATTGGGTGAATCGTCGTATGGGCGGGCCAGGCCGGAGTCGGCGAGATACCGCCTGGGCAAGAGAGCTCTAAGCCTCGGGTTGTGGGTCTCGAAGCCCGTCGAAGGGCCTGGCCTTCTCCCATACGTACTAAATATTGAAGTGGAGGATGCCCGTTTCGGGCATCCGATTCCATATTCAATACCCGCGTGCGAGATCGACCAGGTTCGGAAGCCGTTCGCCGTGGCGGTAAAAGTCATAGTTATGCATGAACAAACGCAGCGCGCGGTCGTAATAAAGGTGTGACGAGCCGCCTGTGTGGGGTGTCACAATGACGTTGTCCATGTGCCACAACGGGCTGTCCGCCGGCAGCGGCTCTTCGCGAAACACATCCAGCCCCGCCCCCGCCAAGGTGCCCGCCCGCAAAGCCTGCACCAGCGCATCTTCATCCACGACGCCGCCACGTGCCATATTGAGGAGTATCGCGGATGGTTTCATCAAGGCCAGCCTCTTCGCGTCAAAGAGCCCCTCAGTCTCGGCGGTCAGTGGCAGCAACAGGAGGATCCAGTCGGCGTCCGGGATCACGCTATCCAAATCAGCCAGCGGCACCATCGCGTCATAGTTCGGGTACGTTCCTTCAACCGTCCGCTTTACGCCGACAACGCGCATCCCAAACGCCTGGGCGCGCGCCGCGACCGCATCGCCGATTCGACCTGCGCCCACGATACACAGGGTCGATCGCGCAAGTTCCGACAGCCGCGAGAAACCGCGCGACCACTTTGCCTCCAACGCATTGCGCACATTGTTATGCAAATTCCGCGCGAACATCAGCATCAAACCAAAGGCCTGTTCTGCCATCGGTATCTGATGGATCCCGCTTGAGTTCGACAGCAGCACGCCCCGTTTGGCCAGTTCCGCCAGCGGCAGCGCATCGACACCTGCGCTCAGTGCGTGGTACCAGCGGAGGTTTGGTGCGCGATCGAGATCGGCAACAGTAAATCGGCTGGAAGGCCCAATCAAGATTTCGACATCTGTTAAGTCCACATCGGCGATCCGCTCATAAAACGGAACCGCCTGCCCAAGCTGTTCACTCAGCCAGTGTTGGTGTCGCTCCACATCCGGGATTCGATCAACGACGACAATCATCCACATACAACTCCTTAACAAGTATGACAATTTGCCAGATTTACTTTTCGTAACTAGTAAAGTTTAATATGATATGGGTGCAGCAGGATAGCGAATATACGAGATAAAGAGAAAGCACCGAAATCAATACTGTTGTTGGGGTGAACGGGTTGTACGATTATCGCGGCGCGCCTCAGGACTGCCCAGTCATATGGTGCATATACTGTAGGCGCCTGGTCAAGAATGATGTTTCCGTGCAGATCATGCGCACCGTTTATCAAGGAATCGAAAGCTATGGCATTGTTCCCTGCGGAATATGCAGTCAACACGCGAACTTGGGCTCCGCCGAGGTCTCGAACGGATAACGGAGCCCGTTTGCTTTCCCTGTTGCGCCGATCCCGCGCGCAGAATTACTCCTCTTACCAAAATTTCGCAGCTCTCGCACGCACTGTTACTCCTCTGTCACAATGACGATATCCTCGTCCGGATAGTACATCACGAGTGGCCGAATGACCGGGATCCCCGTCTCTGCTGCCTGGTAGAACAGCGAGTACAAATGCGGCAGCCAACGGTAGCGCAGCGCAATCGCTTCGCGGCAAACCTGTTCCACGTCTTCCCCAAAGCGCCACGGTTCCTGATACAGCGTGTCAATCGCGCTGTGGTTGCGAAAATACGGGAAAAATGCACCCATTTGCGTCCACCGCGCCAACAGCTCGCCGCTCGTATGATGCGCAAATCCGCCCACATCCGGTCCGCTAAATGCAACACCGGAAAGCCCAAGATTGATGACCATCGGAATGGCCATCGCCATATGCTCCCAAAAGCTGCGGTTGTCTCCCGTCCATACCGCGCCGTAACGCTGAATCCCCGCATAACCCGAACGCGTCAGTACAAACGGCCGTCGATCCCGTTGTCGAGCAAAACCTTCTGCTGCGCTCCCCACCATTTGCGTACACGTGCCGAGGTGAAGTCCGGAAACGCGCTCTCTCCTGGCCAGACCTCGCCCGTATAACGATCGCCAGCCGGCGTTTTGCAGAACATATCTTCCGCTACACCCTGCTGGTACGTGTGATAGTCCTCATCCACCTTCACACCAAGGATCGACAATCGGTACCAGCCGAAAACCCAGCTCGTGCAGTTCGTCCGTCAACTTGCTCGGCTCAGGAAAGCGATCCGCATCAAACGTGAACACACGATAGCCATTCATATAGTGAATATCCAAATAAATCGCGTCACACGGAATCTGCTTTGCACGAAATGTCCGTGCCAGTTCCAGAACTTCCTCTGAACTCATGTAACTGTAGCGTGACTGATGATAGCCAAGCGCCCACTTTGGCGGCATCGCCATTCTTCCAGTCAGTGCCGTGTAGCGCCGCACGGCATCTTGAAGAGAAGCACTCGGAATCAGGTAGAGATCTGCAGCGCCTGTCTGCGTCACAATGATGTATGCATCGGTGCGGCTGCGCATGTCGAAACGCGATCGGCCAGGGTTATCAAGCAACACACCGACCACTTCAACCGAATCACCGGCACGGCAATCACGCTTGTGAAGAAGGAACGGGATGGATACGTAGAGCGCCTCAATTTCCGGCACATGCGGATCGTAAATATCCGAGTTCCACATCGCATACGATTCGCCGCGCTTGTCCAGATACCCAGTCTTCTCACCCAGGCCGTAGAAGTGTGAATCTGCCGGAACTGGCTGCACGAGGGTCAGGGCGCCAGGGGCGCTTACGAACACCTCGGAGAGTGTGTAGAACGGATCGTGCACACCCCGCCTGCTCGCCGCCAGCGAAAACGGTTGTTTTTGTACGACGACCTCAAGGCTCGGGGTCACCATCCGCACGTCCACCTCGGATTCCGACAGCACAGGGGTGACGACTGGCTGTTCGAGAATGGCATCGGTAGATCGTAAATCAGGCACATGGTTTGGAGAGTCGTCGGGTGTGATGTGGATACGAACGAGATCGTCCGCGTAAAAGCGGATGGTCACCCATCCGCCCTCACACGAAACGTGCACTGCGTCTTCTATGTACGTGACAACTCGTACCGTCCCCAGGGTACTGCGAGGATTGTCCTCCTGCTGTCGATGCTCGTCTGGGCGAATCGATTCACTACTCTGCATTTGCTGCACCTCATTCTCTATGTCTCATCTTCATTGTACCTGATTGCGGCTATGCCCAATCAGCTGGTTGGCCGCGGGCCAATCAGCGAATATTAAGGCTTGGCCCGGTGCGGCTGTGCCCAATCAGCTGGTTAAGGGGGCGCCGGTCGAAAGTAGCGGATGCACGGCGGTTGGCGCACTGCGTGCAGCATGCGTGGACAAACGGGCGTTTGATAACGGGCGAATGCCTACGACACCCGTCTATACGCCATTCGCCCGGATCCCATACAGTAAACCATCCCAACAAAAAAGGAGGAACTTACTTCATGGGAGTCTTCGGTAGCTACACGCAATGGGCTGTTGTGTTTCTGATTATCTTCGTACTCTTCATCTTGATTGTACCGTACGGCGGTACTGGTGCAGCTGGCGGAGCAGTCGCTTACTGATCAAATGGTGCCGGTAGTATGAAGTCTTTGCCGATTCGGTAAAGCCTTCGCCTATCAGCTGATATTAAAAAAGGTGTGCAGATCTACGTGGATCTGCACGCTTTTCATGTGGGGATGACCGTACGGGCATCCTGTCCTACACTGAAAATGGCCCCGCGGGAGTGAGTAGACGATTGCCTAGGGGTATCAGGAATCGAATAGTGATCCCACGACGTCTTATTTTTCATGAGCACTGGCCGAAGGGCAATAAAGCATTGTAAGACCTTATTTTCATCGACCGATTCAGGAGGCGCCCGATATACCTAAAATAGCGCCCCGAGGATGCGTTATCTGCCGCAGACGAGACTTCGTGACGCAGTTAGTGCGAAAATTTGCCACTAAAATTCCGGAATCGGCCAATATACGGTCGCATATCCGGCTCGCCGATAAATTAGGGGCAATTTTCACCCCTAATTTTCCCGAACCACCCGCGGCAGGCGGAATCGTGGTAAATTTTATCGTTATTTCGCGGTGTCGCCCGACGGCAGCAGCCCGCGCCAGCCAGGCTATCCTTCACATCATACTTTTATTCGATAGAGGTTATCTGAAAAGGGTTAACGGGAGCTATCGCCCGGCCTGAACGGGTCCGGGGTGACCACTGGACACCCAGCTTTACCCCCACTGGGGATCAGGCCCCCGGTTGCGCCTTGCATCTACGCTGCGTGAATCGCTTATCCCGCAATTAAACGGGCGCCTCCGTAGACCAGCAGGAATGAGCCAACCAGGCAGATTGCAAAGGCCAGCACCCATTTCCAGGCTTTGCCCCGGCGCGGCTCACCGAAGTCGTCGTCGTAGGCCACCGCCCGCTGATTCATTCGTTTATCCCGCCGCGCATCAAATCGTTCCTCTTCATAGTCAGAGTCGCGATTCATCGCCCAGGCGGATCGCTTTAACGGCCGATCGCCATACCGGTCATCGTACGCATCGTAGCCGTCGCCGCGCCCGCTGCGATCACCACGCCCACTGCGTCCGCCTCTATTGCGCGCATTCACCTCGTTGCCCGCGCCAGCAGCTCTCGCATCGCGTCCGAACCCGTCACGTTCAGCGCGCGCGTATTTCGCAACAATCGCTTCTTCTTCCGGAGTGAGCACATCATCATCATAGTTGGGCGCAAACAGGTTTCGTCTGCCTCCCTGTTCATCGTCCTCCAGACTGCGGCTGCCTCTTAGCGCATCCGCCTCCAAATCGCGGCTCCCACTGCTGCCGCGGCCATCGCTGTAACGGCTTTCGCTCTGGCCGTCTTCTTCGGTTCCTTCCAGCCACTTGCTGTTCCAGTCGCGTTGTTCCTGAGCGCGTGCCGGGCGTGTCCAATCCATGCCTTTGGCGCCGCCTTCGCTCCACGGGCTGTGCACGTTCGCTTCCGGATGCTGTGTGTCTTCAATGTTTCTGGTAGACGGCCGAAAGTTCTCCTGGATCTCGTACGACATCTCGAGACCGAGCATCTGGCCGAGTTCAATCCGATCTTTGCACCATACCAGTCCAACCGGGGTAAACAGCTTCCGGCCGCGTACGTCTTGTCCCACCGGGAAGCCGCGGTAAAGTGTGATATACTTATCCAAACCAAACGCGGCGTCGAACGCTTCATGCAGAATACCCGCTTCTTCACCAGGCGTCGCTTCATAGCGCGCATCGAGCACATATTGGCTGCCGCCAGCTCGTTCGGCAGCAAATACATGTTTTCGTGCCTGGGACGGACTATCCTCAAACCGAATGTAAACTAAGTAGTCCACGTGAAATCCCCTTCTCACCGGCAGTACCTTTGCCGGTTGTCATAAGCCGGTCAAACCTTAACTGTTATAAATATAGCGGACGAACTCGTATCCGTACAGGAAAATTGTGCGAAAAATAGCGAAGGAGGGTGAATTTTGGTAGATCACGTCGATTACTTGTCGGTACTGCGCCGCCAAGTGGACGCTAGCATTCGTCATTTTCAGGCAGAGCGCGGACGGCTGCCGCGCGGAATTGTCCTCACCCGCAGTCAGTACACGCTGCTCGAAGACTACTGCATTGCGCGAGAGGTGGCGGCTTGGATGCAGGCAGTAAGTCAACTAGCGCGATCCGATGCGGAGACCCGCGCCGCATGCACCAAAGCCTGTATACAAGCGGAACAGCGCCTGGCCCGCCTGCGCAAAGACGGTGTCATCTACTTTACCTGCAACGCCGGCAACCTGCGCATCCAGATCGATCCAGACGCCGACACACTCAAGCTCATCTGACACACCCCGAAGCAGCCCTCCGCGTCGTCCGGACGCTACCACTATGCACGATCCCGATTGTCAGCTTCAGCCCCATCTGCCAGCAGCAACTCGGTCATCGCATCGTATGCCATCGGCCGCGCGAAGAAAAAGCCCTGCAGATATCGCAGCCATAGTCGTGCCCATCATCCGGGCGCCCTCTGGATTCACAAACGCAACGCGACTGCCGGTGACGACCGCAATCATGTCGGGTGACAGATCGATCAGTGCTGGCGTGAATCCTCTGGTTGTGTCGACCAGATTAGGAGCAGGCTCGCGAGTACGACATACGCGAGGATACTCGGCGCGTATTCGAATACATTTTCGACCGTGTTGTGCAGCAGCATGGCGAGGATGCCCGTGACGCCGCCAATCATAATGATACGCTGGCGTCCGCGCAGGCGACGGATGCCGTGCCGAAAGAGATCGACGAGCAAGGCGAGATGCAGCGCAACGTACAGCACCAGACCGACAATTCCAGTCTCTGCCAACGTTTTTATGTAGTAATTGTCCGAGTAGATGCTGTTGTGGAACTTAAGTGCGATTGCCCCACCAAACTTGCCGAGCCCCGCACCGAATAGCGGATTAACAAGCATCGCGTTCAAGCCGTCATTCCAGCGGCCAACCGGCCGAGTGAGCCCTCCGTTTTGATCCAGTAGACAGGCGACATCAAATCGGTGATCCGGTGGTGAATCGCCGGCATGAAGAAGCCCACGGCACACAAGATGGCAATCACAATCAGGAAACGCCGTTCAACCAGAATGCTCATGATAATCATGGAAAACATCAGCGCCATCCAGGCACCGCGGGTGAACGTGAATAGAAACGTGCCGATGCAGCAGAGTGTGCCAAGGCGGTAGAACCACTTTCGCCAGCGGTTCTGCTCGGCCAAACCCAGGCCAATCAACAGCGGAATGTTTAAAGCCATATACGCGCCAAGCTCATTCGGGCTCGCGATAATGGAAAATACACGTGTGCGGACATGTTCACCGGGATCGACCCAGCTCGCTGGGATTGGCGTTTTTACTGCGTACTGATACCACCCGTGGATCGCGATCAGCACAGCCGTAACAGCCGCAGCATGGAGCATCGGACGCACGTCCTCAGGCCCGACCAAAAACGGAATGAAGAATACGAACAACAAATTAAAGTCATCCATACTCAGACCCTGCAGCGCTTGTCCATAATCCTGAAACGACGTCAGGAAAAGCGCCACAGTATAGAGGAGAAACCAAACCAGAAAACGCTGCCAGTGAAAAAACTGCGGACGCAGGCCGCGACGCCATCTGATGATTGCAACGATGAGCATCAAAACAAACAACAATTCGAGCCAGACCATGCCAAATGCGGCGCCGATACGGCCAAAGTCGTTGCGGAAGGCGAAATCGATAATGGGAAAGGCGATGAGCACATACAGGCACCACCGACCCACGCGGTTGCTACCGCGAATCAGCCAGGTGTCAGCAGCTGTCGACTCGGTTGTGTGCACACGCGTGACCCCCATTCGGATGAACACTGCTGCAGCGGGATAGCGCGTCTTCTTCGCACCGCCCCGCCGCTGTCCGCATTATAGCACAGGCAAGGCACGCTGTTGCCCATCTCGTCTCTGTCTGGCTATACTGACCATGTCTGCCTGTGATGTTTATATCTGATCTTAACGCGCCATGTCCACATGCAGCTGCAGGCAGGGCGACAGGTTGAATGAGAAAGGTGCAGTGCCAAATGCAGTCTGACGAAACAAACAGCCAAGCGGCTTCCTATACGCCAATTGATTCGGCACCAAGCGGTTCGGCTTCACACGATTCGACGCCACGTGCGTCCCTGCCGCATGAGTTCGTGCCAAAGATTTCGGTCATTGTGCCGCTCTACAACGTCGCACATGTCGTTCAGGATACCTTGGACAGCCTGTTTCAGCAGACACTGGACGATGTTGAGTACCTGCTGATTGATGACGGCTCTACGGATAACTCCGCCAGTCGCGTACGCGATGTAATCGCCGACAACCCAGCGTTTCAACTGCTTCAACAATCCAACCAAGGCTCCTTCTGCCGCCAGAAACAACGGTTTGCGGCATGCACGCGGCCAATATCTGTTCTTTCTCGACGGCGATGACAAGCTCGCGCCGGATGCGTTGGCCAAGCTGTATGCAACCGCCACCTGTCACAATGCCGATTTGGTCATTGGCCAAACGGTCCGCTGGGACGGAGACCGTACATGGCCCATTCCGCAATACGTCAAACACGGCATCGCAGCACCGGGACCAAAGCATCTCACAACGCATCCCGGACTGCTGTACGCGATGGCAGCCGCCAAGCTGTATCGCCGAGACCTTTTGAACGGCGTCTTTTTCCCGGAGCATCTGCGGCTTGGCGAAGACCAGTCGTTCGTCCTGCAGGCGTACCTGCGCGCCAGTCTCATCTACATCATTGACGCTACGGTGTACTACTATCGGGTGAGCAGCACCAGTCAACCATCGCTGACTGGACGAGCGCTGCTGAATCCGACCGAGCGCCTTGGCGATCTCTACGAAATGGTCGCCATGGCGCAAACCATCCTGGCCAATCAACCAAGGCTCTTTGCGTTTTATTTAAACCGCGTACTGATCGCCGATTTGCTGCCGCGCTTTCGGGCAGCCATCTATGGAGGCCATCCAGCCATTCAACGGACCGCGCTCCAGTCACTCACCGCATGGCTTCAGACACTGGACACACAGTTGTTCAAGACGGTGCCAGGTCTCCGTTCCCATCTTCGCCTGAACGTACTGCTGTGCAAGCGGAAAATACAGCCGGAGGCGGCTCCTGCATTTCGCGAATTCGAGCGGTTGGTCCGAACGCACACATCGCCATTTGCGTTAGTCGAGACCGTTCCGTTGCTTACTGGCGCTGTCCTGCGCCGCCTGAAACGCTAACTTCGAGCAGCATCAACCTGCGTCTGCTCGAGCAAGTGCAGCACCAGGTTGCGGCTCGACTGCCCCTTCGAGTACGTATGCCACCTATCCGCGAACGCTGCCACTTTGTCGAGATCAAACTGCCCCCGTGTAATCACGTCAATCAATTCTCCGGTCGTCTTGACCACCGGCCCTGGCAGCAGTTCCTCATAGCCTTCCCACAATCCGCGATCGCGCAAGTATATATCCAAGTCATACAAATAGAAAATCATCGGCCGCCCGAGCAGCGCATACTCGCAGATGACCGACGAGTAATCGGTGATGAGGCAGTCTGCCACGAGCAGCAACTCGTTGACGCCTGGATACGACGAGTAATCATAGACAAACCCAGGGTACTTCTGCTCATAATCCTCGTGCTGCCGAATCGCCGGATGCAGGCGCAGGAGCAGTACATACTCGTCCCCAAGTGCCTGCTGCATCGCATCCAGATCGAGCTGCATGACAAAGTGGTCGAGCTCGTTGTCGCGATAGGTTGGCGCATACAACAGCACTGTCTTGCCGTTCAGGGCAGGGTTGTTCGCTCGAAGCTGCGCCACCAGCCGCGCCTGCTTGTCCGAGTCGAAAAACAGGTCCGTGCGTGCAACGCCAAGCGGCAGCATCCGCTCCGCCGGCAGTCCGAACGCATCCATATGGATTTTCGCCAGGGCTTCTGAGCCAACCGGCAGTTCATCGTATTGATCATAGACCTTGCGGAAACGCTGCTGCGCCTTGTCCGATCGCGCATCGGTACGCCGGTCTTTCAGACCGGTCCGCTTGAATCCGCCAACCGCATGCCACAGCTGAACACATGTCACGCCGGGCTTGAACCGCAAGACCGCGAGAAACGCGTGGTAGTTGTCAATCAGGATATAGCGCGAGGTTGCAATGTAATAGATGGCCTGGAGAAAGTCGAGCGGCTGTTTGGACGGGAACGGGATCACAATCGGCCCCTGCACCATCTCCCCCGCCGAATTGCGGTATTCACCGCGCCGTCCGCCCTTCTTCAGCAAGACGATTGACTTCTCAGGACAGATATCCAGCCATGCATCAATCACGAACGGCCCATGCTGGCCGATGGTTTCAATCATCACTGCCCGATCCCGCAGCGGAAACAGCTTGCAGCACAAAAACACAAGCCAGTAGACGAACAGATACAGTTGGATGGCGAGTTCCCGCAAACGGGTGATCATGGCATAAACTCCTCGTAATCAGTAACGTTCGAGTAACGTTCGCGACGAACCGGTCAGGAGGTTGGCCGAAAGTCGGTTAGCCAAGCCGGCCCACCTCGGGCTTCCAAAAACAGCCCATTCCTGAGACTTCATAAAAATTGATATGTAGGATGCCCGTATAGGGCATCCCATCCATATTGCACGCCGCTTACTTGTTCTGATTCGCTTTGGTGTAATAGCGCATCAATACCTCGACCACTTCCGGACGGCTGAACTCCGGCGGTGGCGCGATGCCTTCGCTGAGCATGGCGCGGACTTTGGTGCCGGAGAGAATGACGTGATCGTCATCGCCATGCGGGCACGTCTTGGACGACGCCATGTTACCGCACTTTTTACAGAAGAAGGAGTTCTCGAAGAACAGCGGTGTAATGCCGAGTTCGCCTGGCTCAAACTCGTCGAAGATCTTCTGGGCGTCGTAGGTGCCGTAGTAGCTGCCTACGCCTGCGTGATCGCGCCCGACAATAAAGTGCGTGCAGCCATAGTTGCGGCGCACAAGCGCGTGCATAATGGCTTCGCGTGGACCGGCGTAGCGCATGGCTGCTTTGTAGACGCCGAAGAATACGCGATCGCTCGGGTAATAGTACTCCAGAATCGCATGATACGCCTGCAGACGCACATCAGCCGGAACGTCGTCCGCCTTGGTCGGACCGACTAGCGGATTGAGGAACAGCCCGTCGACAATCTCCATCGCTGACTTCTGGATGTATTCGTGCGCGCGGTGCACAGGGTTACGGGTTTGGAAGCCGACAACTGTCTTCCAGCCGAGCTTCGCAAACTGTTCGCGCGTTTGTTCTGGCGTAAAGAAGTACGGGGTGAATTCATCGGTGCGCTCGTCCTTGAACACGCGAACCTGTCCACCTACGTATACCGGCCCCCGCGTATGGAGCCGCTTGACACCTGGATGTTCGATCTCGGTAGTCCGATACACCTGGCTCGCTTCATGATTGAGATCGGGACGATAGATGCTCTCGATGGTGAGCACGGCGGCAATCACACCGTCTTCACGTTTCAGTGCAACTTCGCTGCCAACCGTGAGCTCCTTCGCGGTGTCCTCGGAAACTGGCAACGTCACTGGAATGGACCAGACAGCACCGCTCGTCAGATGCATGGTGTCGACCACCGACTTGTAATCTTCCTCATTCATAAACCCGGTTAGCGGCGAAAACGCGCCGATGCCAATTTGAATCAGATCGGAAACTGCAACATCATCGACTGTAATGGCTGGCAGCGTCTTGGCGTGTGCTCGCACCTGCGCCTCTTCCGCCGCCGGAATCATGCGATTGACTAATGGTTGACTGCTCATTCTGTCCCTCCAAGGGTGTGTTTCATGTTCGTGCCGACGTACATCCATCGCCTATCTTACCATTCCGCTCGGAATACTTACAATAAGCAATTACCGACAAATTGAGGTGGGCTGGGCCTGCACACTCTCTTGCATCATAACCTTTTTGAAGACAGCAGCGTATATTGGCCGTTGCCAAAAATTCAGAGAAAAAACCCTCCGCTATTTTCGTAGATAACAGCTGATCCGTATAAATAGCGGTGCATTCTACAGCTACCTGGAGCGGATCTCTTCAATATACCCCCGGCCCCCGCCTACTCCGCCCGCTTGCGCGGGAGACGCCAGCTCATCCAGATGACGAGGGCACCCAATACCGCGAGCACGATGCCGAGGTGATGCAGCTCATTCACCGACAGCGTGTTGCCGAGGACGAGGCCGAGCAGCACGGTGGAGAAAATGGTGCCCATGTAGCGCGACGTCTGGAACAGACCGGAGGCTGTGGAGATGATGGGCTTCGGTGTCACGCGGAACAGCGCCGTCTGCAGGCCGACGTTGTTGAAGCCGTTGCTGAAGCCAAGCACTGACAGGACAATCGCCAGCCACCAGACGGGTGAAGCTGCGTGGAGGCTGAGAAACAAGAGCGATCCCACCGTCATACACAAACCAGCCAGCAAAAGCGGCGGGCGAACGCCGGAAACTTCGACCCACCTGCCCGTGATAGGCGCGATGAACACGCTGAACCCCGCGACACAGAGCATCATAAAGCCGGTCATCTGGGCGTCGAAGTGGCGCACTTCCTGCAGATAAGTCGGCATGCCGAAAAAGATAGAGTAGAAAATGATGTTGACCGTCACGAACTGAATCAGTACCCAGGAGAGGCCTATGTTTTGGCGGAACATGCGCAGATCGATAAACGGCTGCGACACACGCAGTTCCCACCAGACGTAGGCAGCAATCGCCAGCACCGCGATGACCCCTGCCCAGATGTGAATGCCCGTCGGAATGGACAGCAGGAACAAGAGGGCGAACACGACGAGGATGGTGAACAGCGCGATCCCGATGAGATCCAGCTGCTTCAGCACCTCCCGCACCCCACCTGCAGCAACATCTGCGGAGCCACCTGCAGCCGCACTGGCACTAGGGCCGGCAGCACCTGTGGCATCACCGTTAGCAGCGACGCGTCCAGATTGTCCACTGTCGCCCCCATCGCGAGCCCCACCGCGACTGAATTTGTCACTCGGGAGAATCCAGAAACCGAGCGCGAGGCCAAGTACAATCACCGGGATGTTGACCCAGAAAATGGCCGGCCAGTCGCCAAAGTGCATCATGATGCCGCCGATAGATGGCCCGAAACGCGGCTGCGCCGGATGAGAAGACGGCGAGAATTGCAATGGCGTTCGACTGCCGCTCCGTCACATAGTTGCGGACAATCCCCATGCCGGCGGGGAAAATTGCGCCCGATCCGATGGACTGAATAAGGCGGAGTGCAATCAACCAGGCGAAGTTCGGTGAAAACGGTGCCGAGATGGTCGATGCCGCGACCATCAGAATGCCGATGATGAAGATGCGTTTGCGGCCAATGAGATCGGCCAGTTTGCCCATCACTGGCTGCGCAATGGCACTCGCGAGATAGTAGGTGGAAATCAGCCATGAGACGCTCGTAAAGTCGAGGTGGAAAACCGTCTGCAGGCGGGCAAGGGCGACCGAGATCATGGATGAGTTCAGTGGATTCAACAGGACGCCGAGCGCAATAGCGAACAGGAGCAAGCCGCGCCTTGCGCCGACATATGTAGGCCGCTGTGCTGTAGCAGCCGCCAGTTCTGTCATGATACATCTCCTCCAGCTTTCATTCCAATATTGTACAGCTTTCGCCATTTGAAAACCAAAGGCCATCGCGGATATCACGTCACCAATCCCGTAGCAAATCAGTGGCACATGCAGGTTAACCGCCAGCCTTCGCCGAATCTCTTGGGCGACAAGCCTGTCCAAAACAGATGTCGCACCATGTTGGACGTACAGCAGGGGTTTTGCAAGGGGGGGGGAAGCCGGCGTGGCGACAGATGTCATGCAGAATACCGCAGATTTTGAGGAATTTGCGCGCAAAATCCAAAGGCGATCGGGACTGGATTTACTGGCATACAAACAAAACCAAGTGCAGCGACGGCTGAACAGCCTGCGCGAACGCAAAGGTTACCCTGATTTTCGCAGCTTTTACGCGGCGATGGAACGTGACCCGTCCGTATATGATGATTTCATGAATCAGTTGACCATTAATGTAACCGAGTTCTATCGGAATCCGTCCCGCTGGGATGTGCTCTGCCAGCAAATTGTGCCGAACATTCTCCAGCACAGCAATCGTATTCGCTGCTGGAGCGCGGCTTGCTCAACCGGCGAAGAACCGTACAGTCTCGTAATGGCGCTCTCCAAGTTGACGGCACTGCAAAATATCGACGTCTTGGCAACCGATCTCGATGGAGCAGTCGTAGCCAAAGCCAAGACAGGCCGTTTCACAGCCGACGCGGTCAAAACGGTACCGCCAGCTGATTTAAAACAATTTTTCCGCGCCGACGGTGAGGCGTACCAGATTAGTGAAGCCGTGAAACAGCGTGTGCAGTTCAGGCAGCATGATTTGCTGGCCGATCCGTACGGTTACAACTTCGATCTCATCGTCTGCCGCAACGTATTGATCTATTTCAAAGAGGAAGCCAAGGGACCGCTGTATCACAAATTTCACAATGCGCTGAAACCCGGCGGCTACCTGTTTGTCGGTGCCACCGAGCAGATTCTACATCCGGAGCAGTATGGATTGCGCCAAGTGACAAGCTTTTTCTATCAGCGTGTGACATCAAGATAACGACTCGAAGGGGCTGTATCGCTGTGACCATCTCTGTTCTTCTCGTCGATGACTCTGCGTTCATGCGTGTTTTCACGACCGATCTGATTGAACGCGAAGGGTCCATCAAAGTCGTAGGCACGGCCCGAAACGGCCAGGATGCACTGAAAAAACTGAAGCAACTGAAACCGGATGTCATCACGATGGACGTGGAAATGCCTGTGATGAACGGGATTGAAGCTGTGCAGGCCATCATGCAGGAGATGCCAACGCCCATCATTATGCTCAGCACCCTCACTACGCAAGGCGCCGACGCGACTCTGCAAGCGCTGCGCTATGGCGCGTTCGATTTCATGGCCAAACCGACGAATCCCACGCCTGACCATCTGACACAACTGAGCGCCGAACTCGTCGCCAAAATCAAGGCAGCCAGCAGTGCGGCAGTCCACCGCATTCGCCCACTCCCTGCTCCACCCGCTTTGCCAGCGCGCCCTGCGTCAGGCAGACGGACCGGGTCGGTGTCGCCGATTACGCCGCCAGCTGTGGCACCAACTATGCCGCCTACTGTGCGGCCTACTGTACGGCCGGTTTCCCCACAGCAATCACGACCGGAAGCGAAACCAGCCACCATACAGAACGAGTCGGCCCAGGTTCAGCCGCCCGGTACACCGGCCCAATCCCGCTCGTCAGCGCCCACCAACCATATCGGCCGCAGCCCAGTACATGACCAACATGACCACGGCCAACAGAGCCGCCGTCAAATTGTGGCGCTCGGCACGTCAACCGGCGGCCCACGGGCACTCGACTACGTGCTGCCACAGCTGCCGGCAGACCTGCCTGCGCCGATTGTGATTGTACAGCACATGCCGCCGAACTTTACGAAATCGCTTGCGGATCGCCTTGATCGACAGTGCGCACTGAAAGTCGTGGAAGCACAGGATGGCGACGTGCTCGAGGATGGCGTCGTCTATATCGCGCCTGGCGGGCAGCATATGACGGTCAAATACCGTCAAGGGGCATACGTGATCGCGCTGGACACATCAGCCAAGCGCCACGAACACCGGCCATCTGTCGATGTGCTGTTTGAGTCGGTGGCTGCGTTGCCGAACGTAATCGCGCACTACGTCCTGCTCACCGGCATGGGCAACGACGGCGCGGCTGGCATGGCACTCGGCAAACAGGCCGGCGCCGCCAGCACCATCGCGGAATCCCAGCAAACATGCGTCGTCTTTGGCATGCCGAAGTCCGCGATTGAACTGAACTGCGTCGATTATGTACTCGACTTGCCGCAGATTGCGCCACAGATTATCGCCTGCGTGGAGCACGCAAACGCGTAGGAGCTGAGCGTGCGCGAGTCCATGTGGGCGCCGCGCTCTTCGAGCGTTGGGTGTGCGCGAGCCGTATTCAGACCTTGAGGCAAAACGGCTTCAAGGTCTGAATACTGCGAGCACGTTTTTCTCAAACGCTTCGGCATTCTTCAAAAGTGACTTCTTCATCACCATCTCGCCAATCGACGCAAGTTTACCCTTCATCGTGCCTTCCATCGCATAGCGGACGAGGGTTTTGCCAGGACCGTGATCGGCGAGATCGGCACGCAGTTTTGTCTGAAACGATCCGCCGATCGCCAGCGGCTGCCCTGACGTCACCGCCTCAATATGTCCCGGCGCCAGCTTCGTGCGCTTGCCCGACACGTCGAACTTGAGTTTCAGCAGTTTGAGCTGGAGGACCATTTTCGCCTTGTATTCGGTCGGACTGATCCGCTCGACCTCCTCACAACCAGGAACACACTTGGCCACACGGGGAATATCCGAGAAAAACGCCATGACTTCTTCAAGCTTTGCCGGCACAACGAAATTGTTCTCAATCTGCATTCCATTCGCTCCCTTCGCGGCACATCCACAAACGCCAACTCCATGGGTATGCAAATGGATGAGAATGTAACACAAGGGATGCGGGGTGGGTGGTGTGCTGAAGGTGGGTTGCCGGCGGGTTGAAGGTATGCTGTCGGTGGGTTGTTCGACGATTCTCCCATACATACTAAAAATTAAAGTGGAGGATGCCCGTGCCGGGCATCCCATTCCATATGGCTTCAGGCCAGAGAATATCGACTTTTAGGTACATGTTCTTGTCTGGCACAATCACACTCTGATACATTAGGTCCTCTTGTTCAGGCCCATTCGAAATAAATTCAATATCACGATCTCCCATGAGTGCGTGGCGCAGGTCATAGCAAATACCAAGTATGCGGATCCGGCTACCAGAGTAATTTGGATACTCCTCTTCCTCACCTGCAACCTGATGTAAAGCTTCGTATAGATGCTCGAAATCCAAGGGATCTCCTAAAAGTTCAGCACCTGCACAATGAGGCGAGCAGTGGGCATGAAGCACATTAATTCCCCCAGTTAATCCAGGTCCATATCGAAGGGCTTATCGAGCCGTTCGAAATCCTTCGTTCATGACCTACACTTCCACACGCACAACGCCTATACCTGCATCGGCCGCTCCACGTGCCCCGCCCCCCGGCACCGCAGGATACGCCGCATCCATGTCCCCCCGCACCGCCGACGCCCGTCTCCTTCACAGCGCACGCCCGCGGCGCTTCCGCCAAACCTTGAGTGCCACGTACGCAGCTACCAGCACCGCCGCCACAATGATGGCCGGTACCATGTACTGATGCAGCACCCTGTGGTATCGTGACCACTCGACGCCGATGTAGCGGCCGAGGATGATAAACAGCCCCGCCCAGACAATCGCGCTGGCCGTATTGTACGTCGTGAACAGCCAGAATGGCATCTTGTTGATGCCCGCCAGGTAAGGGATGAGCACGCGCACGCCCGCGATGAATTTGCCGAACAGCACCACCGGACTTTGGTACCGCGCGAACAGATGGTTGGCCTTGTCGAGGCGTTCATTCGTGATCCCGATGAACCGTCCGAACCGCACGATGATTGGCCGACCGAGAAATCGGCCCAAGGCATAGGCCACGGTCGAGCCGAGGATGTTACCAAGACTAGCAGCCGCCAGCAGCGGCACGAGCCGAAAAACCCCCTGCGTCCATTCGAAGCCAGTGATGGTGAGGGTTGTTTCGGCGGGGAACGGGATCCCAATCATCTCCAACAGCAAAATAAAAAACACACCAATATAACCATAATGATGAATCAGCGCTTGAATATGCAGAAAGCAGCGCCTCCCAAACGACACCCAGTATTGCCAGACTGCCCAATAAATCGCCAATTACCCGTTGCTGAGCGATCCTGTTTCGTGCGGCTGTGGCGCACGATTCACAGCGCTCGCCAACTGCTCACTGTGTCTAATATTCCCAAAATCGCTAGCATTCCATGCTTGTTTCCCATGCTAAATTGGCATACGATTGTGAAGTTGCTATTAAGCTTCTATTAAGAATTGAGCTTCTTTTGTTGTGCGTTCGCTATCATATTCGTCACTTGTCGTGTCATACAACACTGTGTCAATCCAACATCAGGAGTGGACTTCATGATTCACAATGCTTTTCTCAATCCGTTCGATACGACGGTTTACCATTTCATCAATGGATTCGCCGGAAAAAACCATGTGATTGATAGCATCGCCATTTTCTTTGCGAAAGATGCAATTGAAATCTACGCAGTCCTGTTCGTCTTGGCCTGGTTCGTCCTGCCGAAGCGCGACATCAAGAATCGTCACGCGCTGGTGATGGCCGGACTGTCCGGTATACTGGCGCTGCTCATCAACGTCATTATTTCGCACATCTGGTTCCGCCCGCGTCCGTTCTTGACCATCCCGCACCATACGGAATTGGTGGCGCACAGTGCGGATGCTTCGTTCCCAAGTGATCACACATCTGGCAGCTTCGGTTTCGCCGCAGGATCGTGGGGCAGACAGCAGAAGTGGATTAGCTGGCTGTTTACCATCATCGCTGTGCTTGTGATGATCGCGCGCGTCTTCGTCGGCGTCCACTACCCAACAGACGTCATCGGCGGCATGATTGTCGGCATTATCGCAAGCCAAATCATGTGGCGTTTCTCGAAGCTTATCTTCCCAATTTCGAACGCCATAGCGAAGCTCTTCCGCTTCGGCCTGCTCGACAAAGCCGGCTCAAAGTCACAGATCCAGAAGATGTCAAGAATAGGCGTAATAAGGATTGTCGCTGCATCAGGCGCGCGCCGCAAGCATCGCACGCAGGAATCGCGCTATTTCAATGAAGGGCTGTCCCGACAGCAGGTGAACTTGCTGATTTGGGACGGCTCTTTTTGTGTGCAAAATCGGACCGTCCTGGCGTGCCAAGCATGCTATCCTATGTGATAGAAGCGGACATTGAAAGCAAACGGGCGAATCTACTCCAACAAGACAGGGAGCGAATACATATGAACAGATGCGGATGGTCAGAGGGTAATCTATACAATGCCTACCATGATACGGAATGGGGCGTTCCAGTTCATGACGATCAGACGTTCTTTGAGTTTTTGATCCTCGAAGGCGCACAAGCAGGTCTTAGTTGGATCACCATCCTAAAAAAACGCGAAGCATATCTCGAGGCGTTTGATGGATTTGACCCCGAAAAAGTCGCCGCCTACGACGATGCAAAAGTTGAAAAGTTACTTCAAAACGCAGGAATTATTCGCAATCGATTAAAAGTCAAAAGCGCTGTACAAAACGCGAAAGCATTTTTGGCCGTTCAAAAGGAATACGGATCGTTCGATAAGTTCATTTGGTCATATGTAGATGGAAAGCCCATCGTCGGGCACTGGACGTCGCTCAATCAGGTGCCCGCAAAGACAGATCTCAGTGACAACATCAGCAAAGATTTAAAGAAGAAAGGATTCACCTTTGTCGGGTCGACGATTGTTTACTCTTTTCTGCAAGCGACAGGTATCGTGATGGATCACATCACAAGTTGTTTTCGCTACGATGAACTGAAAGCCGTTGAGTATTAGGGAATCCAGTGGATAAACAGACAAGTTATCTCTTCAACAATATTATTTGAGATTATTTGAGGAATTTTCGAGCCCTTGGAATTAAAAATATTCGCAGGGGGGATACAAAATGAAAAAAACACTGTTATCACTGCTGGCAGTTGGCGCATTACTAGCAACGATGGGTGCTACCGGGGGGACGGCTTTAGCAGCATCGAATGCGGCAAAAACTGTGAGTCACGAAACCACCCATCATACTAGCTCAGCTCAACAGGCCAAGAAAGTCTTCCGATACTAAAGGCGAAAAGACTTCGAAGAAGGCTGTGAAACAATCTTCCAAGAAGACAACTGAAAAAAAGACCTCAAAGAAGGTTGAGAAGAAGTCTTCAAAAAAGTCATCCTCAAAAAAGACTTCAAAGAAGTAATAACTCGCCTTTAGCTCATATGTAAGTCTCAAGCCATACAACGACTGACACAGCCATAACGGTACCGTGTCAGTCGTTGTTTTGTTGTTCAACAGTAAGTGACCACCCCCGCATGCTTCCCAGCGGAGATTTGGTAAATTATGAGTTTTTGCGCGTTGCCGGATTTCGCCGAATGCCCCCTACCGCAGCATCGCCAGTCCCACATCCACGCGGTTGGTGATCACGATGTCGGCACCAGTGTCGGCGATGCATGCGAGATCGGCCGGAGCATCGACCGTCCAGGCCACGACCTTGATACCATGGGCGTGGGACGCTTCGACGAACGCCCTCGTGACGTAGCGATAATCCATGTTGACCGAGCAGGCGTGCAGTTCCAGCGCCTTCTCCCAGGCGATCGGCACGTCGTCCTCGAACAGCAGGCCAATCTTCGCATCCGGCATTTTCTGCTTGAGATAGGCAACCGCCTCGTGGTTGAACGACGAGAACAGCAGGCGTGACCTAAGCGGGTGCGTCGCTGCCAGTTCCGCAATTGCATCGGCCAGCTTGGCCCAATCGTCTGTATATGTCTTGATTTCGATGTTGTACAGACCAGCTTTGTTCAGCCCATATGCTAAATCGAGAACTTCCCGCAGCGTCGGAATCGGCTCAGGCGCCCGATCCGTCCACCGCGCCGCCACGTTGAAACTCTGCATGGCAGCCAGCGTCAATTCCGCAACCAGGCCAATCCCGTTCGTCGTCCGAGCGACATCCGCATCATGGATCACCACAATCGCACCATCCACCGTCAACTGCACGTCAAACTCGAGCCCATCCGCTCCAGCCAGGAGCGCCTCGTGGAACGCGCTCAGTGTATTCTCTGGAAACGCTGCACTCCAGCCCCGATGTGCTAGTACCAACGGTTTCCCTGCCTCAAATTCGTTATCTAACCCTCGGCCTGTTGTCAATGTTGCTCCCCCAGTCACTGCAATCTGTCCACGACAGGTCGCGGTCGATGTCCGCTTGGGCAAAATAAAAGAAGAGTCCCAGAAGACGGCTTGGCAGGAATAACTAGGTCTTCGCAGGTTCTCTTCGTCTCTAACGCAATTGATCTCTGATTGTTGGCAGGAGCTCTGGCCTCGACTCACGTTCCAGTCTATAGGATATGATGAACCCTCATCGAATATCCAGATAGACGCCGAGTTGATTTTTGATCTGATCCGCTTCATTGGCACCATTGTCCCCGCGGCCGTCCACATCAATATAGTAGTGATCGCCATCCAGATTCGTCGAAAACCCCTGGTATCCGTTGTTCTTCAGGTACTTTGCCACATCATCAATCGATTCCGACTGCGTCAGCAGCACCTTGTGACCAACAAAGTCGCCGTTCACGTACACTTCATATCGGTCATGAGACAGTTTCAGGTTTGTAGGATCCGCTATGCTGCCGAGCATGAAAGGACTTGGTTCACCGGATTGATTCATATCTGGCAGTCCTCCAATTTATGAAGTCTCGTAAGTCGTCGGCCTATACACTTCCATCAAAGTATGCCGAGTCTGGCCGATTTTCATCCATGACGAATGGTCAGATGGCTTTCGAATTGACGCATACACGTGATGGGCTGCCAGGTACCGACTACACGTAGACGATGCTCAGCATTTATTCCCAAGGTTATCTACACTATCAATACCAAAGTAAATTCGAGCTGCGATGGCTCATGTCGAGGATTTATGAAGGTGTCATGCAGGAAATTTTTTGTACAAAACGAATCGATGTTTTATTGGATATTTAAATAATTTTGGTTCTCTCAATTATAGGTATCATGTGTACTGGTTTTAAGATGGTTACGCCGATGTATGCAGCATCCTTGCCGTTATCCAAAAAGCATACATTAGCAGTATGATTTCTATCCTTTATTCTTGAAGAGAATGCCCAGAAAGGAACTTTGACATTGAACAAGAAAATGAAGATTTTACTCACAGGTGCGTCTACCCTCGCTGGCCTCATTGTCGCAGGAGTTGTACTGGCAGCATCTTATCCAAAAGATTTACAGTCATCATTGCGATCCACTGACGGCGAACAAGTAAAGCAACCACTGCACGTCGTTGATCCTCAGTCTGACGGGCGTCAGTACTTGAGCTCTCCCTCCACTCGTATGGAAGCGATGACAACTTTGGCGCATATGCAGACAGAGATCGATTCCTTAAACAGGGATGTCAGTAGTCTAACTTCGCAGAATAAAGCATTGACTTCGCAGCAGAATACATTGAGTTCTGAGGTTAGCAGTCTAACCTCACAGAATAAAGCATTGACTTCGCAAAAGAATACATTGAGTTCGGAGGTTAGCGGTCTAACCTCGCAGAATAAGGCACTGACTTCACAACAGAATGCATTGAGTTCTGAGGTTAGTGCTCTTTCTAAGGTTCCTAGCGATGAGGAGCAGACGATTTCAGTTGCATCGAATGCGGAGAAGTCTACTGGCATGATCGTAGCCGAATTTGGTTCATCAGATCCGGCCGCTTCAAATGCTACGTTCTCAGAAGGAGCTGCATGGTTCATTGGAGATAACGAACATATTCTGACAGCATTTCATGTTATCAATGATGGGTCAACTGATCCTTCACAGTACGACTCTAATCCACCCACCAATATTGAATTTGAACTTGGAAGTAATGTATTTACTGCAAGTGTCTGTGGGTTTAATTCGACAGACGACCTTGCGGTTCTGAAACTGAATAAGCCAGCGACAGGAATTGCTCCGTTATCCGTTGCGACAAGCAATCCTGCTATTGGCTCAACTGTGCTTGCTATTGGGTCGCCACTTGGTATCTACGATTCAGTTACAAAGGGAATTATTTCTAGCGTGAATGTTGAAAATGGTGTGCAATACATTCAAACGGATGCCGCCATTAATCCTGGAAACAGTGGTGGTCCGCTTGTAGGTTATAACAATGAAGTATATGGCATGGCTGACTTCATCCCAGAATATGTTGATGATAATGGAGACACCACTATGGCTGAGGGCATGAGCGAGTTTGTTTCTTGGACAGCAATTCGATCTTTTGCCAGTCAATTCGTGAAAGTAAACTAAGCTGAGAGCCCAAGGGCTACCAGAATCATCGCTGAAACTTCGACTGTGCCCCCCATATTGTGCAGATATGGGGGTTCTTATTATCTTTAGACAGTGGGCGCTTCCGTCCACCCCGGGGCCACCTTTGTTGCCTATTTACGTGCAAACCTCCTTTTTTCGACACCCTTTGCTATCGACTTTTTTCCAACGGCAGATATCTTTGAATTATGAAAAATCAATCATCAGCTCGAAAACAAAAAAAGAAGCGCAGCCGCGTCAAGCGGATTCTAGCCTATAGTGGAATCACCTTAGGCGTCATCGTTTGTGCTGCCGGTGGAATTGGCTGGTATGAGTACAAGCAGCTGCAGCCTGATGCGCATTTTTCACAACAGAACATACCCGTTATCAGTGAACCGGCGCAGGCGGCGACGAAGACCAGCAAATCAAAGACAAAAGATGCCAGCAATACGACGCAGATGTCTGGCACCTTCAACCTGCTCCTGATCGGGTCAGACGCACGTCCTGGCCAAACAGTCAGCCACACGGATTCGATGGTGCTTGTGCATGTCGACCTCAACAATCATACATACAACATGATCAGCATCCCGCGAGACACCCGGGTCTACATGCCCGGTGTCGGATACACGAAGCTGACCAGCGTTCAGCTGCTGGATCAAGCCAAGGAAGGCACTCAGGCTGGCATCATCAGTGCAGTGAAAGCCATTGGCAATCTGATCGGCGTGCCGATTAACTATTACGCAGAGACAGACTATTGGGGACTTCAGGATATGGTGAATGTCCTCGGCGGCATCAACATGGATCTGCCCTTCCCCGTCACACTCACACATTCATGGTATCCGCAGGATGGCGGCAAACAGTTTGCCGCCGGCAGCCACTTCCTTGACGGCCAGATGGTGACCGAAGTCGTGCACGAACGATACTCGGTTCCAGGTACCGATTACGGTCGACAGGAACTGCAGGAAGCTGCACTCATCGGGATCGGCGAAAGCCGCACTCCGTCCCGAAAACATCACCAAGTGACCAGAGCTTGCAAAAGCCTCGCAACACTACTTTATTGCCACCAATATGACCACGCAGGATATGCTGAGCTTTGGCATGAGCATCAAGGGAAACTTCAGCCCGAGTACACAGGTGCATTGTTATCAGATTAAAGGCCCGTCTGAAGAGGAGTACAATGACGCACTAGGAGCGGACGACGAAGAAGTGGATACTGAGCAAGACTCAGATTCAGTCAGTTGGGAAAACACATTTTGATAGTTAGCGCATTATTGCTAAAACCTCACGCCATCCTACCAACGTCGCAAAGTGGGCGAAGCTGGCGAAGGCCGCATAGCCGGACATCAGCGCACGGCCCTTGAAGCACTACTCAATCAACTGTGTCCAGCCATAGGGTTCTTCCGCGTCAGCGACGTGTGATTTGTCAAATGTGGAGGCATTCATGTTGAACCACGTATCCGAGATTGAACTCGGTTTCTGAATGGCACTGGACTTTGCTTGTGCCTCGGTATAATTCTGATCCCAGGTAGGATCGAACGTAATCCAGGCCGATCCGGTCCAGGCCTCGTCCCACGCGTGCCCGCCAAGGCTTCTGACCTGTGCTCGGATCATACGCTTCCCCATCGACGACCCGCGTCGGAATACCTAGCGCCCGCAAGTACGCAGCAGCTACAGCTGCCTCATCCTGACAAACGCCAGAGCGGACGGACAGGGTTTGCGTGGCTTGTTGCCAGACAACTTTGTTGGTATTCGCTTCGGAGAAGTTGTACCAGATGTTCTCCGACACCCAATTACTCACCGCTTCCACCTTGGCAGTTGTTGTTGTCGCTGAAGCCGTGATGGCCTGCGCCGTTTGCAAGATGGAAGGTGACTCGTTATAGTTCACCATCCAGCTTTGCAGGAGCGCCATCTGCGTAGCGGACAAATCCGCTTTTGAATCGGAAAACGCCATGGCGGCTGACGTGTTGTTGTTAATGGAAAAGTCCTGCCCAGCTGCGTCCTCAGGAATCCCAATCCAAATGCTGTCGTCCCCATGATAGGGAACCGTAATGGTATCTGAGAAATCCCCCGCTGAATTGACCGGAATTGAATAGATCCATTGCTGATTTTCAGAAGCATTATAGACAATGGCCACCAAATCGTTATGGTTGCTAGTCGAATTGACCCGACCTTGCAGCGGGATGAGGTTGTCTGCCGGATTATAAGTCAGAGACTGGAGTGTGACGTCCTTACCGTTATCAAACCACGATTCAGTCGCCGATCCGTTGACAATAATCCCAGACGTCACACCGCTGGTACTCGGCGTGGTGCTCACTGGTTGCACTGCGGTCGTCTCAGACTGCGAAGTCGAGGTCGGTGTAGCTGTTGATTGCGAACCCTCTGTCTGATTGACCGTCATTGGAGCAGCCAGCGTCGACACATGCAGTGATGCGCTGTGTGAGCTGCCACGTGTATTCGATGCATAGACAGTAAACGTGTAGCCAATCTGCGGTGACAGCCCCTTCACTGTGAAGGACGTTCCTGTTGTGTTACCAACCACGTGACCATCATTCAGTATTGTATATTTTTGTGCGCGCGAAGCTGAATTCCATTTCAGCGTTACCGCGGTTTGTGTAATGGATGTTGCCTTTAATCCACTCGGTGTTGATGGCACGGCATTGTAGTCGGTCCATACCGTGATGGATCGCTTCTCAGACCGTCCATATGCGTTCATAGCATAAATTGTATACGTGTACTTGGTGTGTGCAGCCAGGTGTTTGTCCACCAAGCTCCGGCTTTTCGTCACGTCGTGCAAGTATCCATTTCGATAAAGTTCATATTTTGAAGCGCCCTGTACAGCACTCCAAGTGAGTGTAATCGAAGATGATGTCACTTGCGAAGCTTTCAATGATGGTGTCCCCGGAGCATGGGTCGCCCGGATTTTCTCAGCGTGTGGCCGAGGCAGTACAGTTGCCTGCGCTATCTGTGGCGTCATGCAGATGAACGCAGCAGATACGCCTAGCAAAGATAACATTTTGACTATCCGCACCATCCATCACCTCGCAAAAATCAAGGAGACACAAAAGAATTCATTACCCTTGTAGTCCTATTTTAGCTACGAAACGGCCACTTTTCGACACCTTTTTCGATTTTCTAGTGAATCACCAAAAATGCCTTCAAAAGGATCACGCGTGGCAAAATAGATTCAGCACTCGTTACGCTATACTCTTCAACATTAGGCACGTCAAGATAAGAGATTCTTTTGAAGTACGCATGGCAGCTAGAATCTACATCGACATATTTCGACTGAAATGGAAAGAAAGGAGTTCGCATAGGGGGAATGGTAGATAGAGATAAGGGCAAGCAATCGAATGTTAAACCAACCAAAAAACGCGGTAAAGCGAAACGAATTCTTGGCTATACCGGTCTCGCACTTGCAGTGATTATTGGCGCCGGAG
Organism: uncultured Alicyclobacillaceae bacterium; assembly: GCA_963758235.1. GTDB lineage: Bacteria > Bacillota > Bacilli > Alicyclobacillales > Alicyclobacillaceae > CAVWUS01. The sequence goes on from CAVWUS010000007.1 coordinate 28,958, forward strand.
GCGGATATGGCCTATATGAATATCACCGTTTGCAACCGTCATCCTATTCACGGCGGCGACACGCCCAGTTATCGGCACGGGATCGACGCAACAGGAAAATGGCACGTTTAACATGCTGTTAATCGGAACGGATGCCCGCCCAGGGGAAACGGCCGGTCATTCCGACTCCATGATTCTCATACACGCCAACTTGAATACGCGTCAATTCTATATGGTCAGTATCCCGCGTGACACACGTGTCTATTTCCCTGGATATGGCTATACGAAATTGACGACTGTTTAATACATGGATCAGGTGAATCACGGCCTGCAGCAGGGAACCGTCGACGCGGTCAAGGCCATTAGCCAACTAACAGGTGTGCCGATTAACTATTATGCGGAAACCAATTATGACGGTATTCAAAACATGGTGAACGCAGTCGGCGGTATCACAATGAATTTACCGTTCCCAGTTACCATCAATCACGCGTGGTATCCACAGGATAACGGCAAGTCGTTTACGGCAGGACCTCATTTCGTGAACGGTCAGATGGCGTTCGAATTGACGCATACACGTGATGGGCTGCCTGGTACCGACTATGGACGCCAGAGGCTACAGGAGGCTGCGCTCGTCGGGATCGCGAAAGAAAGTCATGAGCCCAAGTGAGGTCACCAACCTGCCACAAATATTGAAGAGTCTCAAAAGTTATCTTACAACGACGAACATGTCCACGCAGACGATGCTCAGTATTGGGCTTGCCATGAAGGGGCACTTCGACGCGAGTACAGATATCCACTATGACCAGCTCCAAGGCACGCCGGAGACGGTCTACAACGACGTGCTGCACGCCGATGACGACGAGATCATCATTCCGAAATCAGAGATACAACAAATGATTAAGAAGGATTTTTCGTAAAAAAGGCGGCCACGTCGAACCTGACACATGGCCGCTTCCCTCTTTCACAAACGCAAACTCGCTTACAAATCTACCCGTACATCCGCAACTTTGGCGTGCATCTTCTTGCGGAAGAAAATCAGATACAGGATGATGCCCAGAACGAGGATGCCTCCGGCCCGGTAGCTGACCATATGGAATGTCTTCGGAATGGTCAGCAAGGCAATGACGCCGATACACCACAGAATCGACAGTGTGGTAACAAGACCCGACCATTTACCGAGTGAGAAGTTCTCTGCCTCCGCTGAAAGGCGACGCTTTCGTACGGTGTAAGCTACGACCGTTGAAAGGTAGATCAGCGTCGGCAGAACGGCCGTCGCGCCGAACCGTCTCGCGGGAGACGCCCAGTTTCTCCATCAGCTCGTTCATGGACAGAGCTACCCGCGCTCACTCAAATATTGGAGAATGAGTTCATAGCGTTGTGCCTGCAGCATAGTGCGCACCTCTACATCGGAATCTGTTACAGCTCATGATAGCCTAGATTAGGAGGTGGGACAATCGGCAACACAGTTCACTGGACAGTAATAAGTGCTTGCTGGAGCCCTCATCGTACAAGCATCGTGAACCATTAGGTACATGGTTTCGGCCGAAACATTTATAAGTCCGCCAACCTTGGATGGCTCTTATCTTTGTCTGACAATATAACATTCGTTGAAGGCCAGTTGATGTTCAAGTCGGGATCATTCCAATAAATCCCCCTATCATGCGCGGCCGAGTAAAACTGGTCCACCTTGTACATCACGTGAGTATTCTTTACTAGTGTGCAAAAGCCATGAGCAAAGCCTTTTGGAATAAGGAGTTGACGATGATTATCCTCCGACAAGATTACTCCGAACCATTGTCCAAATGTCGGCGAATCTTTTCGAATATCTACCGCTACATCATAGATAGCGCCAACCGGTACCCGTACAAGTTTGGTTTGGGCCATGGGGTCATCCTGATAGTGAAGTCCGCGTAGTACCCCTGACTCAACGGATAACGAGTGGTTGTCCTGAACAAACTCATAGTCAAGTCCGTACTTCCGCATTTCCTTCTCATTGTAACTTTCCATGAAAAAACCACGATTATCTCCGTGAACCTTTGGTTCCAGAATGAATACACCACTCAATGTTGTCTCTATCAGTTTCACTGCAGTGCCTCCATGTCGGCGTGAATAAGCTCGGTTAGAAAATCTTGCAATGCATGTTTCCAAGGCTGAAGCAACGTAAACCCGTTTTTCATGATAGCTCCGTGATCGAGCACTGAATACTTTGGGCGAGGTGCCGGTCGCGGGAATTCCTCTGTCAAGCACGGCGTTAAATCCACGGCCAACGATGTCTGCTTAAAGATTTCGAGAGCAAATTCATACCAAGAACAACTACCACGATTTGACGCATGATAGATGCCATACTTTTCGGACTGAACCAGTTCTAATAAGAAGGCAGCCAAATCTCTGGTGTACGTTGGACTACCTATTTGGTCATTAACAACCCTTAATGATTTTCCGGCATTACCTATCTTAAGCATCGTCTTAACAAAGTTGTTCCCGTATAAACCGAATACCCATGATGTTCGAACGATAAAATACCGTTGCATAATATCTTGGATGAATTGCTCACCCGCTAGCTTGCTCGATCCGTAAACACTCTGCGGATTAGTCTTGTTATTTTCGGTGTATGGATTAGTCGCTTGGCCATCAAACACATAGTCTGTACTTATGGCGCACAGTTTGGCTCCTACGGCATTAGCCGCAACAGCGATATTGCGGGTCCCTAAACCGTTGACGAGATACGCCAATTCCCGTTCTTCCTGTGCCCTGTCAACTGCGGTATATGCGGCTGAGTGAATAATTACGTCAGGTTGAACTCTCCCAACAATGGTATCGGTTTGTTCTGGATCGGTAATATCTAGTTCGCGATGCCCAAACCCAAAAACCTCATGAACATTCGCGAACAACTTTACAATTTCCCGCCCAAGCTGACCGTGTGCTCCCGTTACGAGGACTCTCATTGTCTCCCACCCAACCTGGGAGCATACTGTTCTTTGTAGAACTTTCTATATGCACCATTTCTAACTCGCGTCCACCAATCCTTATTATCGAGGTACCACTGAATTGTTTGCTTGATACCAGCATCGAAGGTATACTGCGGTTCCCATCCTAATTCTGTACGTAGCTTCGTAGCATCAATTGCATAACGCCTGTCATGACCTAATCTATCGTCAACAAAGCGAATGAGATCCTCGGATTTTCCGAGGGCGTTCAAGATCAATTTCACAATTTCAATATTCTTTCGCTCGTTATTTCCGCCAATGTTGTAGATTTCGCCGTCTTTTCCTTTGCGAAGAACCAATTCAATGCCGGCACAGTGGTCTTCGACATGAAGCCAATCGCGCACATTAAGCCCGTCACCGTAAACCGGTAAAGGCTTGTCCTCAAGCGCGTTGATGATCATCAATGGGATTAGTTTTTCCGGAAACTGATAGCGCCCATAGTTGTTGGAACAACGGGTGATATTCACGGGAAGCCCATAGGTTTCATGATAAGCTCTCACTAGTAAATCTGAACTTGCTTTACTCGCAGAGTAGGGGCTGTTCGGCGCTAGCGAACTGGTTTCCGAAAAAAGCCCTTTTTCGCCTAAACTCCCATAAACTTCATCAGTAGAAATGTGGACGAATTTCATGATCTTATGTTTTCGAGCGACTTCAAGCAGAACGTGAGTTCCAATGACATTCGTCTGCAGGAAGGTGCCTGGGTATAAGATGCTTCGATCCACATGTGATTCGGCCGCAAAGTGAACAACGGCATCCACTCCCATGTCGAATACTTCATCCATTTTGTCGGAATCCGTGATGTCTGCCTGTACGAATAAGTAATTAGGTTCATTCCGGACGTCGTTTAAACTTTCGATATTACCCGCATAAGTCAATGAGTCGACGTTAACAATTTTGTCCGTTGGATACTTTTTAACCATGTGGCGAACAAAATTACTTCCTATAAAGCCAGCCCCACCAGTTACAAGGATCATCATTACTTGACTCACTCCGCTGAATTGTTGGTATTCCTCTCAAGCACTTACTTAAAGTACATCGACACGACTATTGTCACCAATGACAAAGTTAAGAGCCTTTGGCTTGTCTACCACACGATTTAATTTTGCATTTTTTCCTATCAGACTGTTATCAATTCGCACGGGAATGTCTATAATTTCTGTGCCTTCAAGTACAATACTATTTTCAATTTCACTGTTTCGTATAGTTACATTTCTGCTAATTGCAGTAAACGGCCCGATATACGCGTTTTCTATTCTAGAACCGGATGCAATAACTACGGGGCCACGTATGACACTGTTGATGACGCTCGCCCCATCCCCAATAACCACCCGGCCGGTTACTCCTGAGCTTTGATCAACTTTACCGTCAATCACTCCTTCAATAAACTCAAGCATCATACGGTTAGCTTCGAGAACATCTTCAGGTTTGCCGGTATCCTTCCACCATCCATCAATGATGTGGGAATCCACCTTATAGTTATGGTCGATCAGGTACTGAATTGCATCCGTAATTTCTAACTCATTTCGAAAGGAGGGCTGTATTTCGTTAACGGCTTTGAAAATTGAATGGTCAAACAAGTAAACGCCAACTAACGCTAGGTCACTCGGTGGGAGTTCGGGTTTTTCAATTAAACGAACCACGCGATCTCCCTTTAGCTCTGCAACACCGAAGCGCTGAGGCTCTTGAACTTTGCTCAGCAAAATTAGCGAATTACAGTCCCCAGATCGAAATTTACGGGTAAAATCTTTCACGCCATCGCGGACTAAGTTATCCCCCAAGTACATTAAGAACGGTTCCTGACCGATAAAGGATTCGGAAATTTTAACCGCATGCGCCAATCCTCGAGGGGCATCCTGTTCGATATATGTGATCATTACGTCCCAGTCAGACCCATCACCTAATGCTTTTCTCACATCAGATCCTGTCTCTTTGTTAACGATTATGCCAATTTCATGAATACCAGCCTCTTTAATGGCGTCGATAGCATAGTACAGGATTGGCTTATTTGCCACTGGAATCAGTTGTTTTGCACCTGTATACGTTAGTGGGCGCAATCTCGAACCTGTTCCACCACTGAGAATCAGCGCTTTCAAGGAAATTACCTCCTCTAAACTAAAGGGCACTTGGCGTATTTACTAGATTCAGACAAAATTCGTCAATTCTTATCATAAACTACAGTTCCGTCAAAGGAATAGCTTTCTGACTGAAGCAAAGAAGGGGCATCAAATTCACCGGATTGCAATACAGTTTTAACGAAGGAAGAGTATGGAAAAATTTCACAAAAATGATTTTGGGTATAGGGGACACCTTATACCTCGTTGTCTTGGAGGGGTGATTACCTCATGACGCTGTTTGAAGACAAAATTACGCCAAGCTCAACGGGCTTTTCTAATACCAGATTAGATATTGTGAAAAGTATGCTGAGTGGGCCCACCCCACGAGACGCGGCAGTTGCAAACTGCCTAAAAACCTTAGGAGTTAAGCCTGACCCAAGCGGAATCTGCCCTTACAATGATGTTACGAACTGAGATGGGATGGGTTAAACCAGAGTCATCAGTTCTCTTTGGTGCAGACAAGATTTTGTCAGAAAGTGATTTGGCAGCTATTTTGTAGAATGTGCTAGATATTTCTGCAAAATATCCGCGGTACAAGGGGATAAAGCCCATTGCTTGGACCGATGAAAATGGACTCTTCAACACTGTTGGTACTGACCCTGGAAGTTCCGCTTCCATTAAATCAGTGATGGCTAGTGTACAAACATTTGAAAACGGGTACGTACGAAATAACGATGGATCGTATAGCCTTAATCTTGATAACACTACTATAGATTGAGGATTTTGCAGAATAGCAATTACGAACAGAGGAACCACCATATATAGCGTTCAAAGATTGTACAAACCACTATATGTGTGCATTTTCACCTCCAAAACTTAATTCTGCAAAATCCTCATAGATTATTATTTGAGCGTTTTGCAGAATGGATTTAACTGCTGAGATTAAAAAAGAAGGCTCTTTTCGTATAGTTTGTTGCTCATTGGACAAGACTGTATAATATTCGACAAATCTTGTCCGAGGGGCGGTTCCAGTGGGGTGGAAAGACCTTGACGAAGACTTCGATGAATTGAGCCAGAGCGAAAAACTCGCCTTGTTTGAAGCCATTAAAGACACGCTCTTTCCTGAGCCACGGTTAAAGTTGGACAAAGTTGCCGAAGAGGTTCGTGACAGTCGATTCGGTGCAGGGTTGGCGTGCGTTCATTGTGGAAGTAAGGCGGTCAAACGAAACGGTACGTATCGCTCTCGCCAGAGATACCTTTGCAAAGACTGCGGGAAGTCGTTCAACGATACGACCGCAAGCCCTCTGTCGGGTACACGTTACCCTGACAAGTGGCTCAAGTTCATCGAGTGCATGTTGAATGGTCTCACCTTGCCCAAAACCGCCAAATTGCTTGGCATTCATGTGTCCACGGCGTTCTATTGGCGACACAAAGTGCTGTATGCACTTCGCTCGCTTGGTCATGACACCCTGAACGGGATTGTAGAGTCAGATGAAACCTTCTTCTTGGAATCCCATAAAGGTCGAAAACCCGTAACCTTTCGGAAGCCAAGAAAGCGTGGGGGTGTAGCAAAACATCGAGGGATCAGCAAAGAACAAGTGTGTGTCGTGGTCGCCATCGACCGAGACGGAGATGTTGTTGCACAGAACGCTGGTCGTGGACGCATTACGGCAATACAAATTGATGCTGTACTGGGTTCACGTCTTGCACCTGATTCCTTGCTTTGTACCGACTCCGCCCGTAATTATATGGCGTTTGCAAGGATGAAGGGACTTCACCACGAAGTTATTAACGTTCGGAAGGGCGTGTATGTCCGCAAGGGCGTATACCATGTTCAGCATGTCAACTCATATCATAAACGCTTGAAAAAGTGGATGGAACGCTTCCAAGGCGTTGCGACCAAATATCTTGACAACTATCTGTTCTGGTTTCGCTTCCTGGAGCGATACAAAGATTTGACGGCATACGAAGCGAAACGGGCTATTCTTCGGGATATGTCAAAAAGAGCAAATCACACTACAGTTGAATACCTGCGAGCCGTCTAAACCTGAAAGGGATGACCGATATAATGATTTTTGAATCGGAGAATTTTTACGTATGCCCAATTGAGATGACAGACGTAGATAGTGTCGTTGAAGTGTATAACTCTAATACGCTTTTCTTAGAAAATCACATGGATACTCGGCAAGTTACATTTGAATGGGTGACTGAAGAACTTGAGTCAATGAGAAAAGCAGGATTTTGTTCATCCAAGGCGGTTGACAAGAATTCCAGAAAAATCGTTGGAATCATTGACTTCAAAATCGATCAGGAAGCCTATTTGTCGCTGCTAATGATACATAAGGAGTTTGAAAATATGGGTTTTGGCAAACAAATCTATAAAGCATTCGAGGACTATGCGAAGTCGAGAGGGTGTAAGTGCATCAGATTGGATGTTGTCACTGGTTACAGCGACAAAGTAGTTAATTTTTGGATTGGAAACGGATTTGAGAAGTTTGAGGACATAAAACTCAATTGGACAGGAGTAACTTTGTCCGCTGTCACGATGAAGAAGGACATTGTGGTTTAACCCAATGCCTTAAATAGGAATGCCCTATAGCAACAATATTTACGAAAAGAGCCAAAAAGAAACAACGTTTGTCTAAATCGTATAGTTTTCATTTTGGGATTGGCTTTGTCAGGTCTGTTGCGAAGCCCCTTGTCGTTATGCGACTTTCCCTACAATTACTGCTTTGCTCATTGCCAATGCGCACGCCAGCAGAACAATTGCATTGATGTAAACATGCGTGGTAACCTTCTCGATTCCTCCAACATGAACATCATCTGCAGTCAGGTTTTCTTTGACCCTTGAGTTACATCGTTCGACAGCAGCTCGCTCATTATAGAGTGCTTCCCATCGTTGTGTATTCCGGTGTGGGTTGGATAGTCGCCGTAAGTCCTCCGTCACGTTTCGCTTTACGAATCGGAATCAGAACACGCAGCGGAACCTAGTGGACAGTCCACCTTGCCAAGTACGTGCGGGCACCGAAACTTGAGGCGGTCTCCGTCGGCTCCCCACTACACCATGTCATAGCCCATGGAGCAGCGAGACGTACCAGTCGTGGACATCCCTACAGGTGGTTCCTTTTCACCACGCTTGTTGAGTGCGATGATTGCCTGCGCGCCGTATCTTCGAGCTGCTTCGTAGTTCTTTATCTGGTCGTAACCGGCGTCCATCATGACAAACCTGAACTTCCATTTGAGGTCTTCTGCAAGGTTTCCCATGAGGGAATAGCCATCTCACCATCGTACGTATTCGCCGGTGTGACCTCAAGAGCTACTGGCAGTTCGCTGTGGGTATCGACCGAAAAATGAATCTTGTACCCAAACCAGGTGATTTTATTGCCAAACGTATCGAACTTGGCACCCCAATTGGCGTTCCTGGTTTTCTGGCTGCGTGATTTGGGTTGCTTCTTCTCATAAGCAGAGATTGCCGTACTATCGATGCAAAGATGACTGCCGTCAATGACACCAGCTTCCCGACATTGACTGACCAGGTCAATGAAGAGTTCCTCGGCAAGACCTTGCTCTGTGATTGCTCCAAAAACTCGGCTAAGTGTTGAGATAGAGTGCGTCGGTTCGTTCAGGCGAAATCCGCATTGATAACGAAATCGTAGGTCGGTATCCAATCGAGTATGTAGCCTCGTGAAGGTTGATATACCCTCCAGTGGAGCAGCAAGCAAGGCTCTCAAAATAGCCTCTCGGTTAATGGGTTTTGCTCCTTGGGGTGACGAACTTTTCAGTTTTGCGGCGGATGGCTCAAGGTCTAAGCTGAAAAGAATCGTTGCAAACGCTCATGAGGTTCAATTTCCAGCCATGACTCAAAGGAAAACAGGGACTTTTGGAGAAGCGACTTTGTTCCTTTGTTGTTTGTAAAAGTTTGGTCGCTTGTACTTTCAACAATTTTGGGGTGAAGTCCTTTATTATGTCCTGTTATCCCTTGCCCCGCAAGGGCTCAGGAATCTGCAAAACGCTCATTTAAACGGCAAAAGCCTTCCATTAGGTAATTCGAAAGATAATTTAATGGGCTCAATTGGATTGCTGTTCAGCTCAATGCGGTTTACGCCTGAAACTAACTATCTAACACCTGCAGAAGTCTACTTTCAGAAGGGTCGTACTGACTACACCCTCCTGAGGCTATCTGAGAAGTCAGAAACAAGTTCATAACTTAAACTAAAAAATCAGTGTCTTGATAAAGGTGACTGAGTTATCGAAGGAATTTACCGTAATCCGGCGCGTATGGCGAACAGTCGTCCCGATGGGTACAAAGACTTTGTCGCGATTTTGTTGCTCCACAAGATGTTTCCTGCACAAGACGTGTTGCGTGCAATTGAGGATATTGGTGCGGATGTCGTCACAGCAGAACAGATTCGGGCACGTTTATTGCCGACAACCACGGCTTCTTCTCCATTGACCGTTCCAGATGAATTGCAACAATACAGGCTGATGAAACAGAATCCTGCACGATATGATTCCTTAACGAAGGGCGTGGTGCATTGATGGGCCTTGTCCCGCTCTTCGTAGATTTTCGTGACGGCCTTTTTCTTCGATTTACGCAGTCATGGATGATTCTTCCTGGTATTGCTCTCGATGTGCACATTGGTGTAGTGCTTTCATGAGCATCGGGATTCGCCGAAATCCCTTTACGGCGCGGAACTTCTTCTCTGCCTCAAGGAAGCCTGCCGCCGCCCAACGTAGTACC
>CAVWUS010000008.1:0-94501 GCA_963758235.1 uncultured Alicyclobacillaceae bacterium
GGTTGGAGCACTCGCGGCGGCGGCGGATCGTTGTCCCGTCTTCACCGTTGCGCGACTCAATGACACGTGAGTTTTCCGACTCACAATAAGGACAGCGCACGCTCCAACACCTCTCAATCTCGTAAAATGTCGCATTTTGACACCACTATATCTAGTGCTTATTGTCCGCGTTGTTCATTATACACACTAGATATATGGCTATCAACCTATCAATCTCATAATATTTTTCGACATTTTGGCAGGCCAGACCGCCTCGGCAGCGGGCGAAAACCTCTGACAACCCTTTAAAACAAGTCGGCTACGGATCGGGCCGTATGGGTCGGGCGCGGCCCGGTTACGTCATTATAGCGTATACCGGTCTGCACCAAAATCGACACGATCCCACTCGTTCACCAGCCAGAATGTCGGTGAACAGGTTGTCACCGATGATGACCGCCTGTTCTTTTGAACAATTGAAGCGCTTCAGGGCATAGTCCACATACGCTGGCTCCGGCTTACCTGCTACTACCGGTTCAATCCCGGTTGCGGTTGCGACGAACCGGCCGAGCGCACCGTTGCCTGGCAAAAACCTGTCGCCATGAGGCAATCGAACATCCGCGTTCGTAAGCACAAACCAGCCCAGCCGCATGACGACATCGCACAAACGTGCCAAATCGCTATAGGAAACCGTCTGATCAATGCCGACTGCAGCACCTGTACACTGCGCCAAATCTTCAATCGATGACGCTGGAACGTAGATTGGTTCAAGTTCTGCCACTCGCAGCGCTTGAGAGAGTCCACTGCCTCCGATATAGGCAACACGACTGCCTGGCTGCCACCGCTGTCCCAAAAGAAATGCGGACATTTGCGCGGAAGTCACGACTTCATCAGGAGCGGCCGAGAAACCCATCCGAGCGAGCTTTGCCGCAACCTCTTCCGGTGTCCGGCTGGAATTATTGGTAAAATACACAGGCTGGATGCCGCCAGCACGCAATCGTTCAATGAACGCACAGGCGCCGTCGATGACCTGGTCGCCGCTGTAGAGCGTGCCATCGAGATCGACGAGCGCCAGACCGCCAGCCTAGTGTGGTTCGTTCAATCACTCTGTATCCTCCATAAATGGATTCGGCTTTTCGCCTTGAAAGTCAACGGTCGGTTCAGTTACGCCAACGCGCTTATTTACAAGTCTTGCCAGAACAAACATCAAATCAGACAGTCGATTCAAGTATCTCGCAATCTGTGGCTGCACGGTCTCCGCCCGCTGCAGCGCCACCACAAGTCGCTCGGCGCGGCGGACAGTCGTACGTGCCTGATGGAACAGCGCCGCCGCTGGGTGTCCGCCTGGCAGCACAAACTGTGTCAGACCGGTCATTTCGGCGTCAAATCAATCGATCAAGCGTTCAATCACTTTGACGTCCTCATCCGATACATAAAAACCGTCTCGTTTGTCTTCTCGCGTGGCGAGGTCAGCAGACCGAGATCGAACAAATCACGCTGTACCCGCTGCATCGCCCGACGAACATCCGTAAAACCGTCCGCTGGCAGGAAGCTTACGGCACTCCCTGCCGTCGAATTCGCTTCGTCAATTGTCCCATACGCTTCCACGCGCAGGCTGTCCTTACCGATTCGCCTGCCCCAAATCAGGCTCGTTTGGCCATCATCGCCCGATCGCGTATAGATCCGCATGCCGCCCACGCTCCCGCCTCACGCGTCCCGGACATAGGCCTTGTTGCCCGGATACCGCCGGTTTGTACAGTAACAGTACCATCTGCTTCACATCAAGCACATTGGAGGCTGTCCATGCAGCAATCGATTGCCGTTCAACCTTTGTCCACCCATGTCACCAGACTGATGGTGCCGACGCCGACGCTGCCGCCAGCTTTTCATCAGACAGTTACCTGATTTGTGAGGGCAGTCAAGGGCCTGTTGGTGCAATATTGGCGCGACTACCGATGAAACGCTGCTTCACCAACTTGCCGACATCGTTCAAAAACGCCAACTGCAGCGAATTCAACTGGCAGCGACACACTACCATCGCGATCATACACACGGACTCGACGTACTGGCAAATTTACTTCATGCAAGCATCTATATCCACGAGGACGATCGCGATCGCGCAGCACAGGAACTGCTCGTGCCAAAGGAACAGCTGCGGCTGCTCCCACCGTCGCTCACCATCGGTTCGGTCACTGTCACCATAGAGCACCTGCCAGGGCATACACATGGCCACGTTCATATGCACATCCAGCCAGACGATGTGTTGCTTGTGGGTGACCATCTCGCCGGAGAAGGATCAGTTTGGATTGGCCCTCCGGACGGTCACCTGGATGACTACTTGGCAGCGCTTGACGCAATCATCGCATCGGGTGCGCAGATTGCGGCGCCAGGCCATGGCGATCCGCTCGCGCCCGCAGCAGACGCCGCCCTGCGGTTGAAATCCCACCGCCTCGCGCGGGAAGCACAAATCATCGAATGTCTCCGTGACAATGCACAGAGCCAAAACGACCTTGTAGCCACATTATATGGTGGCACGATTCCGGATGAGGCGATGTGGGTCGCGAGGCGAACCGTGCAAGGGCATCTGCAGCGATTGATTGGATTGGGTCAAATCGTGCGAACATGGGATGCGGGCAGGCAGGAATTCATCTATCAGACGGTCACGAACTAGGCAGCGAGGCCGAGCCCGCTGCACCCGTGCCTTCCGTGCCCTATAGATCCCGGAGTACCGACCGCAGGGATGGGTCGTTCGGATCGGGTCCTGGTACATACAGTGCCGCAAAGCAGTCCGCTGTTGTATCAAACTCCGCCATTGCCCGCAGCATGGCCTGCGTTGGTGGTGCCGCCTTTTCCTCTTTCGCCAGAACGCGCCCCAGGATATCGCTCGGCCGGTACCAGGCTGCCCACTCGTTTTCATCTGGATTGACGCGCAGCTCGTCGGCGGCTCCAGCTGCCACAGTGATGAAAAACCGGGTATCGAACCGCTTTGGCATGAATGGCGGTGTGATCCAGCGACCAACGAATCGCAGGTTGCGCCCATCGATTTGCAGCCGCAGTGCCTCAAGCAGCTCTACGAATGTGCTTGTCCCTTCCAGCAATGCCTGCTGGCGCGTTTTATCGAGAAAAACGGTCTGTGTCTGTCCCTGACTGTCACAAACAGCCGGCAACAGCCCCGTTTCCTCGCTGGTCTCGCGGAGCGCGCCCGCCGCGTAATCGGCGTCGTCCGCTTGTTCATTGCCAGTAACCGGATGCGACCAGCAGCTTCGCAGCGGCGCATCTGTTGCATCCAAACTGCCACCGGGAAACGATAGAAAACCAGGCAAAAAGCGCATGGCCGACGATCGTTTCAAGACCAGCACTTCAAGTCCTTTCTCACCATCACGGCAAATCAACAAAGAAGCTGCTTTGCGAAGCTTGGTATCTGAACTGCGATCTGATGCTGCTGTCACCCGTCCTTACTCCTCCCAACTGCGATTGACTTCTACGAGACGTCATAGGTTCATTCGAACGACTATATTTTTAACGGACTATATTATAATGAACTCAGTTTGCGAGAAACGCACTATATAGGCGTGGCTGCTAGACAAGAAGGGGACGGAGCTTACATGCGCGAATTCGCTTCCTATTGGCGAACGCTTTTATCGCTCGCACTACACCCAAAAACTACGGTTGAGACGGTCGATATTCCGTTCGAGCTCGCTGTCACACGAGCGAAGTGGGCTACCCTTTGGACAGTTTGCGTCATCTGGCTCACAACACGCAGCATCGCCTGGACGAGGCTCAGACACTGGTTCGGCCGGATCGACAGCACGCATCCATCCGTCTCGGCCTGGATTTGCTATGTACTGTGCGGGCTGATTGCCATCCCACTCGCATACGGTTTCCTGCGTCTCTACACACTCGTCACCCATGTCCTCACGCTGAACGTATTCAAAGTGCGCGGGCAGCGCCTGCGCCTGCTTAACCTGGAAACCAAGCTGCTGTCCATGTCAGCGCCAGTGTGCGTCATCATATGGATTCACCATTTCGCGGCAGCGGTCGGCATCGTCCTCTGGCTGCTCGCGGCGGTGGCTCTCCTCTGGCACATCGCCCTCGGCTATAATCATATCTTTCATCGAACAGGTGTCGCCGGTCTTCTGCTCTTCATCGGCGGCAGTTTGGTTACATGGTTCGTACTGTGCATAGGCGCACTGGCCATCATCATCATGGCTGCAGTGCTGGCTTTCTTCGTCATCCTCATTCTGCGCAGCTTCCATAGAACTTAGAGCGGCTTAATCCCGCCAGTCAAACGCTCCCCGCATGACTTCCACAGCTTCGCCACGCATGAGCATGTGCCCGTCTTGCTGCGTGATCCACAAGTCCCCTCCAGCGAGATGTACCTGCACATCTGCATTTAGGTCTCCGCGCCGTATGCCCGCTGCGACCGCTGCACAAGCACCTGTGCCGCAGGCGAATGTCACGCCGGAGCCACGCTCCCAAACGCGAAAATCGAGGTCTGCTCGACCGTGGGGCGATACCCATTCGACATTGACGCGTTCTGCGAAACAGTGGATTCCTTTCAATTTGAGCGGTCCTCGGCCGTCAGCGGATACGCGTTTGCGGCATCTTCACAGAAGATGACAAAATGCGGATTCCCCATCGAGACGAGTGTCCCCTGATAGGTTCCGGCCGACGTTCATCGTACATCGGCGCCTGCCGAAGTGGCTCCCAATCCCCTATATAATGACGGCCGCAGCACCAAAGACCGGCTCTCCCATGTCGATGTCACCGGTTCCACACGTCCATCTTGAGATGAATCTCGGTCGATAACCCCCGGCGCGTTTCAAGCGCGAACGTCGCGTCTGAACGATGCCACGTTCGTATACGTACTTTGGCAACACAGCGCAAACCGTTGCCGCAGTTTTCCGCTTCACTGCCGTCCGCATTGAAAATTCGCATCTGGGCAGAAGCCTTTGTGGACGGGCCAATCAAAATCAAGCCGTCCGATCCGATGCCATAGCGAACATCACTGATGGCACGGGCCAGCCGCGGCAGTTCGGCCTCTGTTAAATCGGTTTCGAAGCAATTGATGTACACGTAGTTGTTGCCAAGCGCGTGCATCTTCGTCACATTCAGGGTTTTCACCGAGATCCCCCCTGCGAATTGGCTGACGCAGCAAACACTTCATGTATGGCTCGCTGCAGCAATTTTGGCGCCACTTCAAATGAATAGCCGAGTTCGAGCCGCTCCGTCCATTTATGCGGATCGCGTCCGAATGGCCCAATGTTCATGACCGGTATCTCCAACTGCTCAAGTGTACTAACTGGCAAGTCGTAACCGCGTCCAAGCAGCGGCATGTTCTCGACTAGCTGCTCAATACTGTCCCGTGATGAACCTAAACCAACATAACTCAAATCACATAAGCCGGGAAAATACTTGCGCGATCGCAATGCAATTGAGAACTCGTCTGCCGCATATTTGCAGACAGAAGCCATGACGCGCTGAACCAGCGGATTGTCGGCCGAAGAGACAGCTGGATAGAAGGGCGGCGCCAAATACAGTACCACAAGCGGCTGCAGTTCCGGCAAGGCACTGGCGAGCGTGTCAACGAATGCCGTAGTGGCCTCCCGCAAATCCGTCCCATGTCCGACGCTCACCGCCTCACGCGCCCGTTCGACGAGTTCTGGCACTGTTTCCTCAGCGTATGCAATCAGCTCCGACAGCAGCATCACTTTCGTCTGCCGCGCGATGTTCGGCAGCTCAAGCCCTGCCTCCATGCTGCGCCGTTCCACCCAGCCAGCCAATTCCGCCATCGCTTCCAGCGCGAGCTTTTGAATCTTTGCCAGCACCTCTGCCGGGCTTTGTTGCATCAAAAAGACGTTATAGTACGCCCCTGCCTTATACGGCGTCTGGACCGAGTAATGCGGCTTTAGGTCGCGGCTCTGAAGGCAGACCATGGGCGGCGTCCGTTCGCCATCGACATATTCGATGGTCTGCGGGCTCAGTTCAAAAAAGCGCGTCAGTTCCGCAGTCATTCGACTACCTGACAACCCCTCGAAGGGATTGCCGACGTGTGTCTCGCGACCGATACAGTATGCACCGACGAGCAGTTTGCCAATGGTCCCTGAATAAATGACTGAACCATCCTCTTCATGTTCAATGAATGCTGGCTCCGTGTCGATACACAGCTGATAGTCGAGATTGCGCTGCTGTTTCCATTCCAGCAGCAGGTCAGCCGCACCAATCATTCCATCCGAATGGCGCTCCTCATCGGGTACTGCGAGAAAGACGAGGTTGCCATCAAATTCTCCGTTACAGGCATCTTCAAGCAGCTTCAGATTCAGCACGAGACCTGCTTTCATATCCATCGTGCCGCGGCCAAAGAGCCAGTCCCCTGTGAAAAAATCCTGTTTCACCGCATCCGTGACCTGAACTTCACCGTGCGCAATCATATCGGTCCAGACGCGCGGGTTGAACGCATACGGCGCATACACGCCAAATTCGTCGACCGCAACGACATCCATATGCGCGATGACGACGACCGTCCTGCGGGTTGGCTTCTGAGCGCGCACGAATGCCGCCACCACTTTCCGATAGTTGGCGACTTCATAGAGCGTAAGATCATCTGGATATGTTTCAAAATAAGGTAGATCGCGAAGCATGCGTTCAATTTCATGTGCAATGGCGATTTCGCCTTCGCTCTCCGTGATACTCGGTATTTGTACCAAGTGAATCAACGTTTCTAACAGCTGCTCGCGGGTCTGAAACCGTTGTGTCTTGATTCGCTCCACTGCCCATCACCTCAGAAACCGCGTACGGTTAGTCAACAACGCTGTACGACGCGCACATCATGCCGTAATATGTGGGCGCATTATAGGAAACAAGTCGGCCTTCAAGCGGCTGGTGCCGATGAATGCCGAGCAACATTGCCATCTGCCACAGGCTGTCCGGTTTGGCATTATCTACAAATTCGGGATCGAACGTCAATAAATCCTCCAGCCGATTCTCAGAAACAAGCTGGCAAATTTGCGCGTCATATTCTGCCGAGGCAGGATGATAGCCGTAGAGGCCATCGGCGCTGTGCGCATGGCCTTGATCGGCGCTGGCCACAAAAGCAATCCGTCCGCTGGCCGCTTGAATCGTCTCATAGATGACCTCTCCAAAGCGAACAAGCCCTTCCAGACCGATGCTGCGCGCTGGCGTCACCACGACCACCTTTGGCTGGTTCACGCTGCGGCCGCCGAGGAACCACATCGGGATGAACGTGCCCCAATCGAGTGGCAGAACAGACCATGATCCACCAGATGCACCAAAAAACGTGCGCACAGCCGGCAGACCTGCTGCCTTAGCCCGATCGAGCAGCTGTTCAGCCAGTACTTGGTCACATCGAAGCGACAGGTTGACTTCAGCGTCATATTTGGTCAGTTGGCCGGCCGCGAACTCGTTGACCGCGACGGCAACGTGATCGTCCACCCGGAAACCGTGCGGTGTGGCGAGAATGATGGTATCCGGTGCCGCCGCAGCCATCTCGCGCCCCAGTACTTCCATGCCTTCGCGGATTGGCCGGAATCGCTCTACTTCCGGTCCAGCGATCTCTTCAATGATTTCGTAACCGTGCGGCGCTACGCACGCATAGACCAGGTTCCCCATAACGGCTTCTCCTCCACGTATGCTAATAGACCTATCGTATCAGACATTCGGGCCGCCGATAAGCGTTTTCCGGAGAATGACGTGGTATGCTGAATCCGTAGACTGCGAAAGCGAGATGAAATGGTATGGAGATCACCAAAAATGTACACTTGCTAGAGACAACCAAAGGCAGTTATGTATACCTGGTGCTGGACCAGGAACCTGTGCTCATCGACACCGGCATGCCAGGGCGAAGCGGCAGCATCCTGAAGGAGCTAGCGAAGATTGGGGTCAATCCACATGACATTGCGCATATCCTGCTTACCCACCACGATGTCGATCATATCGGCAACGCCAAACAGCTTCAGGCAGCGACCGGTGCCACGCTATGGGGACCAGAAGCCGATCTCCCCTATATTCACGGCGACAAGAGCCGCGCCGGTCTGCGCAAGCTGACGCAGCTTTTAATGCGCGTCGATACACCGAGCGTTGAAAAGACGTACGAAGCCGGACAGAAAATTGGCGATCTCGAAGTGATTCCCACGCCGGGCCATACGGAAGGCCACGTTTCTGTCCGGTTCGGTGATACCTTATTTGCTGGAGACTTAGTCACCTCTCGAAAGGGCAGATTACAGCCATCCCCGGGCATTCTGACGACGGACAAGGCCGCTTTGCAAGACTCACTCAAACGTGTAGGACAGCTTGAATTTGACTGGGTTTGTCCGGCTCACGGACTGCCCGTCCGTAGAGCGAACCTATGGGAATCGCTGCTCCAGCGATAGCGATGATTTAAATTTGAATTTTTTGATAAAACAACAAGAATGTAGTGCTACAATTGTAGACACATAAAGCGTAGAGACAGAAAAAATGGTGAGCGATGGACAACGGGTTGGTAAAAGGGTTGGGTGAACATGTACGTTTGTGTACGATGTTGGAAACGGCACCCTCGCATCAGAATGATTCGCGTTTATCACACAGTGTTTGTTCACCATCGTGGACGCGATCTACAGACTGGACTGTGCCGTAAGTGCAGCACGAATTGGCTGAGTTCAGATGTGCACGTTTCGCCAACAGAGGAATGACCCGGAGTGCCCTCACCCCGGGTCATCCTGACTTGTAGCACCTACGACCGAAATGGAAACAAACGTTGTTTCGTTTGCCTGTGTGTCTTGGAGATCGTGAAGAAGGATGGCCAGACCGTAACGCTCCGCAGCAAATTCGGAGGCGATTGCTGCCACTTCCGGCCTCCCCGCCGCTGCCGTCCTTCGTGCGGCCTCCGCCGTACTAGCCACTTGCCGCTGCAGCACGCCTGCTCGGGCCAGCCATTTGGCGCATTGTGTCAGTGCAGCAGGATTAGACCACACTTCTGCGATTGCTGACAGCTCGGCCCCCGGCAGACTGAGTAGATGCTGCCGTACCGGCAGTACGATTTGCGCGATAGGCCGAACATTGGTATAGGTGATAAACCCTTCTGCCGTCGCTTGAATGTCGCCAGCCAGCGTATTCTTGAGCGGTACAACGGCCACATCAACCTGCCTCTCTGTTGCAGCCCGAAAAACGGCCGAAATCGACGGCAGCAAAATCAATTCATGATTTGCACCGCGATAAAGCTGCCGCGCAGCCGCTTCACTGAATGTCCCAACCGGCCCAAGACAGCCGATTCTCATCTCAATCCATCCTAACAGCGTGCCGCTGTACACGGCATGACTCCGTATGAATTAAATCGTAGACGTCCTTTAAAAACGGTTCGTCCATGCCATAGGCCGCTCCTACTGAAATAAAACTGTTCTGCACCCGTGCATAGCGTTCTGGCTGCAATACACCATATCCGTTCTGCTGCTTCCACTCTCCGATCTTCCGCGACAGCTGCAGCCGCTCGGACAAGAGCGCAATGATCTGCGCGTCGATTTGGTCCATCTGGGCTCGGTATTCCATAAGCGATCGCGCAGGTCCATCGCCATTCACAGAGTCACTCTGTCGCAGAGCTGACAGAATGCGGCTGACAGAATGTACGAGATCGCCAAAGACCGCTGGCGTGATGGTCTGCATTCCATCTGAGACGGCCTCCTCCGGATTTTCGTGCACTTCAAGAATCAGCCCGTCTGCACCTGCTGCCGCAGCGGCGCGGCTCATTGCCGGGACATACCGGCTGACGCCAGTGCCGTGGCTCGGATCGACCACAATCGGCAAATGGCTGCGTTCCTTGATGACGGGCACGGCCGACAAATCAAGCGTGTTGCGCGTAGCCGTTTCGAACGTACGGATTCCTCGTTCACACAGAATGACGTTGGGATTCCCTTCTGCGAGGATGTATTCTGCAGCCCACAGCCATTCGTCAATGGTTGCGCCAAACCCGCGCTTTAGCAGTACTGGTTTCGTGGTACGCCCTACGGCTTTCAAAAGGGGGTAATTTTGCATGTTCCGTGCGCCAATCTGCAGAACATCGACATATCGACTGCAGAGCGCCACAGTAGCTGGGTCTATTACTTCGGATACGATTGGCAGACCTGTCTGGTCCCTGGCTGCAGCGAGATATTTTAAGCCTTCTTCACCCAGCCCCTGGAAAGAATACGGTGAACTTCTCGGTTTAAAAGCGCCTCCGCGCAGCATGTGCGCCCCTTTTCTCTTGAGCTGCTGGGCAATCGCACTGATCTGCGATTCGTTCTCAACGGAACAGGCCTGCGCAATCCATGTAAACGCTCCGCCACCAACTTGATGGGTACCTACAGTTACAACTGTCGCATGCGATTGCGCTGCGCGACTTACCCTCTGACAGACCATGTGCGCTCACCCTCCATCATCTTGGAATGAAAGAGTCACCTCATCCACAGGGACGAGGTGACACTTGTTACCACCCTAATGAACGATTTCGTAGGCAAATACTGATGTCTGTGTTTTTCTGCTTTCTGATGGTTGGAACCAGCATATGACTGGATGCTTTGAGGTGAGCGGACACATGCCTAAATACTTCCGGATGTATGCGGACGGCGAGATGTTGAATGCTATACGTGAAATGACAACCAATCAGAGGTGACGAATCCATGCCAAAAGAACCACAAGCCAAACAGCAGGCCCGCCAGCAGGAACTCGTTCAAGTGGACAGCCCTGACGATATGCCTTATGAAGGCGATTTTCAGGATGAGCAGAGTCACAGGCAAATGCCTGTCAAGTCAAACGTTGTCATCGATAATCCAGACGATGCGGAACTGTGACGCTGCGACTGCCGCGAACCTTTCCCTTGCATCAACTTCTCAGTGTAAATGAGAGATCAGGATGCTGCGGATGTACTTGCTGCAGATGCAGTTGCAGTGGTCTGTGCCTTCTGCTTTGACACAGACTGCTCAATCAGTGACGATACGAGCTGGTCGATGTCTGAAATCGATGATCCTGCCAGTGAGATCAGCGCACTGCCCTGACTCTTTACTACAGCAACCGCATCCGCCTTTACGCTCTTTGCCAATGCAGGCGTAAAGACGCCCTGGGTCTTCGCGTCAGTGACCACCCGCTGATTGAAATCGGATACTGTCATATCAGCAATCTGGCTCAAGCCATTGACGACATGATTGAAAATTTGTGCCTGTTTAGTGGTCAGGTGCGCGTCTACTGCGCTTTTCAGCCTGGTTGCAAAATAGCTGATGATTGCCGTCACCGCTGCAGATAAAATGCCGAGCAAAGCGTGTAAGATGTCCATTTCGATAGCATTCACGACCTGAGTACCCCTTCCAGAATACGAAGTGCCTGATTCAGAGCATTCTGCAATTCTGACGTGCGCTGTTCCGCAGCCTGTACCTTGCTTTGTGCCGCGGCTACCTGCGCCTCGATGGCCTGCTCCAGCTGCTGCAGTAATATGTTCAAATCAGCTGACTCCGCTTGATTTGGCGCGCCTGATGTCGATTGCGTCTGTGATCCAGTTGGTACAGCCGACGTCCCACTGCCCACTGTCCCTGTAGTGCTCAATGTTGGCTGCTGGCCTTGTATTTGGTGATAGATTCGGTTCAATTCAGCACACGTAACTGCTCCAGCCATGCCATCGACTTGCAGTTCATGCTGCTGCTGAAAGGCTTTGACTGCAGCCTGTGTCTTCGCCCCAAACTGCCCATCTACCGGAAAGGAGGCATCCAAATTCATCACAGCTTTAAGCTGAGTTTGCAGCGTACGAACCGGATTACCGGTACTTCCCAGTTGTAATAACGCGTACATATTTATTGCCACCTCCAACATCCATTCGTTCTCAGAATGACGCTTTGGTGCTGTACGCGCATGGCCTTTTTCGTAGGACGGACAATTTTTCACATGCATGCAAGTCTCAATCGAGGGGACAAGTGTAGAGAGCAAACAAAGTTTTCCGGATTCTGGACACTCCACTGGAATTGGGTTAGGCTGAATCTCGAGGGAGGCGATTTGAGTGGAGCAGGAGAGCGCCTCAAACCACATCACCATGATGCAACGGGCACAATGGTATGTGCTGCATCGGATCGAATACCTCCAAAACAGGCAGAACTGGTTAAGGCAACAGTTGTCTGAAGAGTCTCCGAACTATGATCTGCTGCGAGAGTTTATGGAAAATAAAGGTCGGCTGCAGGAATTGCGTCAGCTGTCCGACCATATGACACGGTGGTAACGAGTCATGACAGCGAAGAATGATGAAACACACCAACGAACCGCAGCACTCTACCAAGTCATCGATGAAGTCGCAGACCTCGTCGCGACGTTCGATGATCGTCTGCAATTGGTACCTACTTCAGCTGCTGGTCAATGTATCCTGACGTTTACATCGCCCCAGACTAAGGCGGTACTGATGATCTCCGCCCAATTGAAGGCAAACGACTCCCTTTTGATTTCGCTGGCGGCCACAGGTAGTGATGCCCCTCAGCCAGTCACAACCGCCTATGAAGGAAGCTATGACCTGAAAGCTATCCGGCAGAGACTCAGTCTGGCATTGGCCGAGTGGTACGGTCAAATCGTCCGGTATTCCGCGCAAAGCAGACGGTAATCTTCGATGTGGACGTAGCACTGCTTCCTGAAATAAAGGAACTGCCCTTAGCCGCTCTGCGGCCTTGGTGACAGTTCCTTTGATAAGTTCATGAGATAGAAACCATTTGCGGAATACTTACTTTATGACGCGTGCGCGTGCGTTTTGTCGTCTGAATGATACGTGTCGTCCTTAACACCCATCGACCACAAGTGTAAGATGATGGTCACAGCGCCAAGAATGACACTTGTCCAGATTTCTGCGTTTCTCTGTGAGAATATGAATGGCTGCACGATGAACCAAACGCCTGTGAGGACAGAAACCCAGGATTGCCACTGTTTCCAACCCGTCGATCTCTCCAAGAACATCGCCCAAGCCGAAGTAATCAGTTGAATTGCGCCGACCACGACGCTCAGCCACATGGCTGCAGTTTGTCCAGAGAAGTGGAGAACCCATGGAGCAATGATGAACCACACGCCAATGAGAGCCGCTAAGCCATTTCGCCACTTCATCAAGACCATCTCCTTATCTTGAATTGGTTGTTAGCACTTTATATCGATGAGTGCTAACTCTAGTTTTTATTTTATTCCTGGATGGCATATCCTTCAAACGATATGCGACTGTGTCTGAAGATCAAAGACCAAGCCTTGGGACGATCACGCACGATAGTTTTTGTGTTTCATCCATTTCACGAGATTATGGATAAATTTGGCCAAAATTCGTCACTGCCTGGTTTTATTGCTGCAAGGATTAGTGTCAACATGGTTCCTATTGCGAGGCTCGGCGCAGTTCTGAGCGTACAATAAAGAGTTGCTACATGCCTAAATTCCGTTCTTCGTACCTACTGAAACAGAGCAATAACCACTATTTTGATACCTATTTCGTCAAATCCAGCCTCGAATGGGCTGGATAACAACTCTTATGGTACTTATCTCAGAATGATGTGGGTCGAGTTCGGGCCAATGCACGCGGAATCTGGATCGAATCCTCAAAACAAGTCGGGCTAAGTGCAGGCGGCAGTCGTCAAATGGGATGCCCTCCGTTTCCACTCAAGTTTTTTAAAAGTAACAACCTCTGACTTACAGAATCAAATTCTTCAGTAGGCCGAATTTCGTTCAAAAAGACTGAAAACTAAGTAATACGGAAAATTATTTTTTTCGCGCTCACCCGCTCACGCGCAATTTTTGTCAATCTTGCTCTGACATCGTTTGAACGGTGGTATGTGTCTAAATAAAATGATATCTGGATTTGGCACTCAAATAGATGGAGTGCTAACAGATGCCAATGCCAAGGAGGTATTCACATGACCACTGCCACTAAAACACGGCTGCGCCCGCTCACAGACAGGGTAATTGTTCGTCCGCTCAAGCAGGATGAAAAAACGGCGAACGGCATCTATTTGCCAGAGAATGCGAAGGAAAAACCGCACGAAGCAGAAGTGATTGCCGTAGGCCCCGGCCGTTTAGACGAAGGCAAGCGCATTGCCCTTGATGTCAAAGTGGGCGACAAAGTGATTTACTCTCAGTACGCTGGCACAGAGATTAAGGCAGATGGCGAAGAACTGCTGATTTTACGTGAATCAGATATTCTTGCAACCTTTGAATAAACCAGACCGTGATTCCAAGCTTCAATGACCATT
This sequence comes from uncultured Alicyclobacillaceae bacterium, assembly GCA_963758235.1. Classification (GTDB taxonomy): domain Bacteria; phylum Bacillota; class Bacilli; order Alicyclobacillales; family Alicyclobacillaceae; genus CAVWUS01. Next base: position 14,196 of record CAVWUS010000008.1, read on the forward strand.
CGCTTACCTTCGAGACCCTGTACTAATCGCATGACGGTAAGGAGGATTTGTAATGGCGAAGTATGTGAAATTTAGTGAAAGTGCCCGGCAGTCGATGCTCCGGGGTGTCGATGCGCTTGCGGATGCAGTGAAAGTCACGCTTGGCCCAAAGGGGCGCAATGTCGTACTGGAAAAGAAATTCGGATCGCCACTCATTACGAATGACGGTGTCACGATTGCAAAGGAGATTGAACTGGAAGATCCCTTTGAAAAGATGGGCGCACAGCTCGTAAAGGAAGTTGCAACGAAGACCAATGACGTAGCCGGAGATGGTACCACCACGGCTACGGTTCTCGCCCAAGCCATGATTAAAGAAGGATTGAAGAACGTCGCGGCTGGCGCCAGCCCCGTCGAAATTCGCCGTGGCATCGACAAGGCCGTCACTGCCGTTGTCGATGAGATCAAGCGGGTTGCCAAACCGGTACAAGGCCGAGAGAACATCACTCAAGTCGCCGCTATTTCTGCCAGCGACGAAGGAATTGGGCGTCTCATCGCGGACGCTATGGAGCAAGTTGGCAAAGATGGCGTGATCACGGTTGAAGAATCCAAAGGCTTTAACACCGAACTCGAAGTCGTCGAAGGTATGCAGTTCGATCGCGGTTATATCTCCCCTTACATGATCACAGACTCAGACAAAATGGAAGCGGTTCTTGAAGACCCCTACATCCTAATCACCGACAAAAAGATCAGCAATATTCAGGAACTGCTCCCGCTGCTTGAAAAAGTTGTCAAGGCGAGCCTGCCCCTGCTTGTCATTGCAGAAGACGTAGAAGGAGAAGCGCTTGCGACTTTGGTCGTCAACCGTCTGCGCGGAACATTTACAGCTGTTGCGGTCAAAGCACCTGGCTTTGGTGACCGGCGGAAGGCAATGCTTCAGGACATTGCAATTCTGACCGGTGGTCAGGTCGTCAGCGAAGAGGTCGGTCTGGAACTGAAAAATACGGAACTGAGCCAACTTGGCCGGGCGCGGCAGGTCAAAGTCAGCAAAGATCATACGATTATCGTGGATGGATTTGGAGATAAGACCTCAATCGACGCGCGGATCAAGCAGATAAAAGTCCAGATTGAAGAAACGACATCCGACTTTGATAGGGAGAAACTGCAAGAGCGTCTCGCCAAATTGTCGGGCGGCGTAGCCGTCATTAAAGTAGGCGCGGCAACCGAGACGGAATTGAAAGAACGAAAGCTGCGCATTGAGGACGCTCTAAATGCGACCCGCGCTGCTGTTGAGGAAGGTATCGTGGCAGGCGGCGGCACTGCCCTCATCAACATTCTGCCGGCACTCGAAGGAATTTCAGCGTCCGGCGACGAGCGTACAGGCGTCAACCTGGTGCGGAAAGCGCTTGAGGCCCCATTGCGGCAAATTGCTGAAAATGCTGGCGTTGACGGTTCCGTCATTGTTGAGCGCATCAAGCACGAAAAGGTCGGCGTTGGGTTCAACGCCGCTACGAACGAATGGGTCGATATGCTTGAGGCAGGTATCGTAGACCCGGCTAAAGTCACTCGCTCCGCAATTCAGAACGCCGCAAGCATCGCAGCAATGTTCTTCACAACTGAAGCGGTTGTCGCGGAAAAGCCTGAGAAGGAAAAGGCCATGGCGTCGAGCGCAGGCATGGATGACATGGATTATTAACGATAACGCAGCGACTGGCGTGAGGAAGTTCCTCTTCCCCACGTCAGTCTTTTTTATAACAGCGTGTAAGTTTCGACATAAGATGGGAACGATAAACCGTGTCATTTCGAATTTGGAGGTGTAAATATGCCGATTGTTCCTTATGATCCGTTTGGGATCATGAAACGTGACTTTGGCCCGTTATCGTCATTCCCTCGCGTATTCGACGACGATTGGTTTAGCGGTCAGTTTGCGAACATGCCCAGTGTCAGGGTGGATGTTCGCGAGAAACAAAATGAAGTGGTTGTAGCAGCCGAGATTCCTGGGCTTGAAAAGAAAGATGACGTCAGTATCACGGTTCATGACAACCATCTGCACCTGAGCGGTAAAATCGAGCGTACAGGTGAACAAAAAGACGAGAATGTACATCGGATGGAACGATACTACGGACAGTTTTCTCGGACAATCCCATTGCCGACCAGCGTTGACGAAACAGGAGCAAAAGCATCCTACAAGAATGGTGTTTTGGAAATCAGGATTCCAAAGGCGCATAAACAAGTCGGTCATCAAATTGACGTTGATTTTCACTGAGAATGAATGCCCCTTGTACTTTCCAAGGGGCATTTCGCTTATCCCTATACTCAACTCAGGTTCCTAACAGCGGTACCAACACGGGTGCGAGGGCGAGCGTCATGAACGAGGCTGTCACCATCGAGAGGCTCGCGCAGGTGCCTTCCATTTGGCCGAGTTCGAACGCACGCGCCGTGCCGAGCCCATGGCAACCCATCCCGAACAGAGCACCTTTGGCCACCGACGACTCAATCCGGCAGAAGCGGATGATCAGGTGGGATCCATGACACCAGAACACTCCCGTGATGATGACAAATACCGCAGTCAGGGTCGGAATACCGCCAAGTGTCTGGGAAATATCCATGGCAATCGGCGTTGTAACCGACCTCGGTGCCACACTCGTAGTAATGCTCCCGCCGAGACGCACTGCGCGCGCCAGCAGCACGGAGGACACTATAGCGATAGTGGCCCGCATGCCAAGCTGAACAGGAACTCGGTGATATGTTTCTTGAGCACCTCAAAATGACGGTACAGTGGGATGGCCAGAGCAACCGTCGCAGGATTCAGCATGTCGGTCAGCAATTTGCTTCGCGACAAATAAGTCGAGTAAGAGATATGTGTACACAACAAGAACACAACCAGCACGACCAGACAAGTAATCATTGGGTTGAACAATACGAAGTGAAACCGCTGATATAATTTCTTGCAACCCCAATAACACAGCACCGTGGCGAGTAGTCCAACCCACGTTAACATGAGGCCCTTTCCCCTTTGGCATTTGCAGACGTCCGTCGGCGCTGCTGCTTTAACTTCCAGATGTTGTCCGCGATAGCACCCGTGAACAGCATCACAAGGGCAGTGCTGGCGACGATGGTAACAACGATCTGAATTCCCTGATGTACGAGAAGATGGCTATATGACAGGATGCCAACTGCGGAAGGTACGAAAAACAGAAGCATCTCACGTACCAACCAGTCACCGCCGCTGCGGATCCAGTTCAAGTTGACGATCCGAAATTTCAACAGTAAAAACAGGATGATAAGTCCCCATATACTCCCCGGAATCGGCAGGTGCGCGAGCCGCGAGATCAACGTTCCGACCTCACTGAGTCCGAATAGGCCTGCAATTTGCAGCGCCATCAGGCCGATTTGTGTGACTTTCGAGCGTATGGTCGAGATCAAATTTAGACCCTCCTTCCTTACCTAGCGTACGCTTTATAATTGAGTGCGTCCAATATATAAATGTAATGTAATTAAGTCGATTTGCGAATAAATAACGAGGAGGCTCCGCTTTGGAACTTCGGCAATTGGAATACTTTATCGCTGTCGCGGAAGAATTGCACTTTGGTCGCGCTGCAATACGTCTTGGCATGACTCAGCCACCACTCAGCCAACAGATTCGACAGTTAGAGCATGAACTCGGGGTGCAATTGTTCCACCGAACCAAACGCCATGTAGAACTGTCCGACGCAGGACGCGTATACCTGAGTGAGATACGCCGCGTGGTTTCCGGCCTCCAACATGCCGAACAGATGGCGCGCAAGGCCCAATTTGGAGAAGTTGGTCGTCTTGTGCTCGGGTTCGTTGGCTCTGCAACATACGATGTGCTGCCAAGCCTCATTCGCGTGTACAAGGAGCGCTATCCTGACGTCGATCTCGCTTTGCATGAGATGCCGAGCCCAGATCAGATGGATGCATTGCTGAATCGGAATATTGACGTCGGCGTGCTACGCCCTGCTACGTCCCACCCGGCGTTGGTGGTTCGCACGATTCAGCGTGATCAGTGCGTCGCTGTCGTTCCGGCGTCGCACCGACTTGCTGAGGAGAAGTCTGTAACGATGAAACAAATGCGGAATGATCAGCTGATTTTGGTTTCCCGTTCCACCTGGCCTGGCCTGTACGACAGCATTGTTACATTGATTTATGCCGAGGGATTCAGCCCGTCGATTCGTCTTGAGGTGACAGAGGTTCAAACAGTAGTCGGTCTGGTGGCGGCGGAGATGGGGGTGAGCATACTTCCAAGATCGACGCAGCATGTCCACACGCGCGACGTCCGTTATCTGCCCATTACAGGCGAAGCGCCGCAAGTTGAAATGGGACTGGCATGGCGCCGTGACGACCAATCGGAAGTGCTCAAACAATTTCTGGCGGTGATTGAGGAAATGACGCCATTAGGGCGATAGGCACGCTCGTGTCAATATCCGTTCCTCGAAGATGAGGCTGTGGTCTGCGTCCACCTATTTGCCGTTTGGCGACTTCGCTTTTCCAGGCACAAAAAAACGCCTCCACAAGATTGTATCTTACGGGAGGCGTACAAGACTCGTACATAAATATATTGCGCGTAGAAAGATTTTCTACGCGCAATTTTTTGTAATCTGGTGCGGTCGAGAGGACTTGAACCTCCACGAGCTTGCGCCCACAAGAACCTGAATCTTGCGCGTCTGCCAATTCCGCCACGACCGCATGTTTGGTTGTCTGTGCCACCGTATTTCGCGGCGACAATGGCTATTATATCAGCGGCGTCGCAGTCCTGCAACCCTGAATTTTTTACCATATGGCTGCAGCCCGAAACGTCGCATTTTGTCATTCGTGTTACACTGAACATACAGCGTCTTACCCAATCCAACAGGAGCTCATCATGCATAAACAAGCGCTCTCGTACAAGGTCGTTCGCCGACCGCGCAAGCGAAACATCACTATCACCGTATCGCTGGATGGCTGTGTCACAGTGAGCGGACCAAAATGGACGAGCGATCGCGATTTTGAACGCGCCGTCGCGTCCAAAGAACAATGGATTCGAAACAAACTTCAGGCTTTCGAGGCGAAGCGAAGGCTGATTCCTAGGCATACCTTTGACCGTGGCGATCAATTGCCACTCCTCGGCCAACCATTGACCGTTGAACACCAGCATATGCCCCGCCAGCGATCGATTCGGGTTGAAAAAAGCGGTGCTCGTCTGATGATTCAACTGCCTGCTGGTATAAACCTGGCGGACGCACACGATTCAGTTGCCAATGCTGTCGAAGCGTTTTACATTCGGGAAGGAAAACAGTATTTTCCGGGACGTGTCAACCACTATGCCGCACTGATGCGCGTACACCCGACCCGAGTCACAGTGAAACGGCAAAAACGGCGCTGGGGTAGCTGCAACGCTGCAACCGGATCGCTCAACTTTAACTGGAAGTTGATGATGGCGCCGCTCTGGGTGCTTGATTATGTCGTCGTACATGAACTGGCGCATTTAATGGAGGCAAACCATTCACGCGCGTTTTGGGCCATTGTCGACCGTGCTTACCCGCGCTGGCGTGAAGCACAGGACTGGCTCAAGAAGAACGGGATGGCGCTTACTGTCCACGTTGACGACTAACGATACCATCGCTCTGTCACCGCTCGGAGAATGTCGGTGATCCGCTCGGACGGGAAGCGGTACAGAACGTGATCGTCTCGGCCATACGTGGTTTCCGCCATGAACAGTGCATTCAGAATCGATTCCTCTACTGCTTCGACCGTTGCGCGAAAACAGGTCGATATCAACTCTGACTCTTCCCGTTCAGACAGGACTGACTCATCCGGGCGCACAACACTCGGGGTCCGGAACGCAATGGCGATATCCCCACTTCCGTGGTGAGCGATACTGCCTACCCGCGCAAGCGCAAACGGTACGCGTCGACAGAGGCGTCCAAGCTGCCTGGTGTCCAGTGGAAGGTCGGTGGCAATGACCACAATGACGGAGCCGTCTGGTCCCGTGTCATCGTCTCAGGCCGTATCTTCATGCCGATGGGCAGGCCGAGGATGGTGAGATCTGCGGGATCGCCAAAGTTACAGAGCGAAAGCACGCCAATTTGACGTTCGACGCCGCGGCAATGCAGGACGCGCGAGGACGATCCGATTCCACCCTTCCAGCCAAAGCAGCGCATGCCTGTTCCAGCCCCGACACTCCCTTCCGTTACGGGTGCATCCGCTTTCGCCCGCTCAATCGCCAGCTCGGCATGTTCCGGCAATACCGCCATCGCTGTCATGTCATTCAAATAACTGTCATTACACTCCCCGACGACCACATTGACCGATGCAAGGGCGCTCTGCGGACGCATGTGCTCGAGCATGTACTGCAGTGCACCTTCAGTCGCCGCAGGAACCGAAAAGGTATTGGTAAGCAGAATTGGTGACTCCAGCACGCCGAGTTCGCTTAACTGCACCAGTCCAGTCGTTTTGCCATAGCCGTTGATCACGGTACAGGTAGCGGGTACTTTGTCTTCGTACCAATTGCCAAGGTGCGGCAGAATCGCCGTCACCCCCGTACAGACGTCCGTATCTCCGGTCGTATCGGCTGTCAGTGTCACATGTCCGACCCGAACACCAGGTACATCCGTAATGTCGTTTCTCACGCCTGTCGGCAGTCGTCCGACCGAAATGCCGTCATCTCGCAGCCGTCGTCCTTCCATTGCTCGCTTACCCTCCTCCGCGTTCCACCGTTCTATCATTTTCATCAATCATTTCGCATCAAAGGGAATGAATTCCTCTTCGGAATCGACATCCGACGAATGTTGTCAATCATCGACAATCAAGCCAGCAGGTCTTGATTCGACAGGCTGTCAAGCGTAATTTAGTTATGATGTCGGTATAAGGAGAGAACGGAGATGCCCGAAGCACCACAAACACTAGATGGATGGTTTGTACTGCACGATTTTCGCACCATCGATTGGCCCAGCTGGAAGGCTGCATCTGCCGCTGAACGAGCTGCAGCTGTCGATAGCCTGCAAATACTGATTGCAGAGTTTGACGCCGTCAATGGCGATCACTCAGGCTTGTTCGGCCTCTATTCGATTGCCGGCCACAAGGCAGACCTCTTGTTTTTGCATATGGGGCCGACTGTCGAGGGTCTGATTGAAGCCAAAACACGTTTAAACAAAACCGCCTTTTCGGACTATCTGCATGCTGATTATTCATACGTATCTGTTGTCGAACTCGGTGGTTATTTGGCCAAGCCCGGTGTTGATCCAGAGACCGATCCATACCTGCAAAGCCGGCTCAAACCAGAATTGCCGGACATGTCGCAGATCTGCTTTTATCCAATGAACAAAAAACGTGAAGGCGCCGATAACTGGTATATGCTTTCGGCCGAAGAACGGCGTAATCTGATGCGCGATCACGGTACGCTCGGCCGCAAATATGCAGGCGTCGTGAAACAGATTATCACCGGCTCGATGGGACTCGACGACTGGGAATGGGGCGTGACCCTGTTTTCCAATGATCCACTCGCATTCAAGAAACTCGTTTATGAGATGCGGTTTGACGAAACCAGCGCGCGTTTCGCTGAATTCGGACCATTTCTCGTCGGACAGCGTACGACTTCAGAAGGATTGGCCAGCATGCTCCAAGTCTAAACGAATCGCGAGGTGACACTGGTGCCCATCAAGATTCCGAACAACCTCCCAGCGCGCAGTGTCCTGGAACAAGAGCGGATCTTTGTCATGGATGAAGAACGGGCCGATCATCAGGATATCCGCCCGCTGAAAATTGCCATTCTCAATCTCATGCCGCTCAAAGAGAAGACGGAAACGCACCTGCTCCGTCTGCTCAGTAACTGTGCCTTGCAGATTGACATTACGCTGCTTCGCATCAGCAGCTATGAAGCTAAAAATACCTCAGCCGAACACCTGAACCTGTTTTATCGCACGTTTACTGAGGTGGAGCATGACCGCTTCGACGGATTAATTATCACTGGCGCGCCAATCGAACACCTGCCGTTTGAACAGGTCGAATACTGGCCCGAACTGCAGCGCATTCTTGATTGGTCGACGAGCCACGTATTCTCCACGATGCATATCTGCTGGGCCGCACAGGCCGGGCTGTACCATCATTATGATATCGGCAAGACGGCACTATCCGAAAAACTGTTTGGCGTATTTCCACATACGCTGGTTGAAGACTCGGCGTTGACGCGAGGGTTCGACGAACTATTTTTCGCTCCGCACTCCCGCTATACGGAATCGAACCCGGCGGAAATTGCCGCAGTTGAAGATTTGCAGATCCTCGCTCAATCGGAGGAAGCTGGCATTTATCTGGCGGCAACGCAGGACTGCCGGCAAATCTTCATTACCGGGCACCCAGAGTACGATCGGCTGACGCTACATGAGGAATATGTTCGCGATCGCGAACGCGGCCTCGCTACAAAACCGGCCCTGCATTATTATCCGGCCGATGACGTGAATGCACAGCCGCTCCACAACTGGCGCGGCCATGCGCATCTCTTGTTTGGCAATTGGCTGAATTATTGCGTGTACCAACAGACGCCTTATCGTTTAGATGATATTGATACGCATATCCTGCCTCGATTCCGGACAATATAAGTGGCGTAAGGGAGGCTGATGTTGCGATGAGACTAGGCACTGAAACTCAGGTATCCTGCAGTTGAGGGTGTGGTTTCGCGTAGACATTCAGACGGACCTTGCACCTGAAAAAGGCGGCGGTTTCGCCGCCTTTTTCGCATCTTTTGGCGGTTCATAGCCGCTGCCTGGGAGGGCGAACGAATGAAGGATTCCAAGCGAGTTCCGGGGTATTCACTTCGTCCAATCGACGTCGCGGGGATTGAACACGCACGAAAAGACAACATGAAACAGTACGAAGTCAAAGGCGACGACCTCAACAGCGAGAAGAAGAAAGAGCGCCGATGAACGTACTGGGCCGGCAGCTGTTTGGCTGCCGGAACAAAATATGCCGCTTCAATGAATCCATCTGCTAGTGAAAACAGTCATTCGTAGAATCGTCACAAATATAGCACATCGTTTGGCACCCTTCGACATATGCATCGTGATACACTTGGGTCAATCGTTCATAAGAGGTGAACTCGTATGAAAGAACGCCAGAACAATCCTTGGGGCCACATCGAACGAATTTGGCGGACGACCGAGCGGATTGCTGTCATCTTTTCGATTGCAATGGTCGTCGGTACTGCCGGCTACGTCTCCCTGCACGCCTTCGTCTGACAGCTCCATCGCTACGGCTGCTGAAACAAGCGCAGCCGCGTCTCGAGTATCCTTACGGCATCTTGATAGACCTTCTCTACAACATCGGCTGCAGACATGAGCGAGTCAATCAACCCGACACTTTGGCCGCAGTTTAGCCAGCCTTCATCGACTTTGCCAGCGATGGCGGCAATTTGGTTTCGACTGCCAGCAATCAGCGGCAGCAGTACATCGATGTCGCCAGGTGTCTCTGCTTCCTGCGCTAGAACGTGATCGACAAACGGGGATTTCAACACGCGCGTGATCCGTCCGAGCGTACGCTCCATTACGCGTGTATCCTCCCCCTGTGCCGTGACAAGCAGCTGCTTATACGCCTCGTGTGCTTCACATTCAAGCGTGGCAACGAACCGCGTCCCCATCTGAATGCCTTCCGCACCGAGGCAGAATGCTGCTGCAGCCGTTTCTCCATTCGCAATGCCGCCGGCTGCAATGACAGGGATTGAGACCATACGTGTGACTGCCGGAATCAATGCCATCGTTGTCAATTCAGCGGGACCATTATGTCCGCCAGCCTCCGTGCCCTCACAGATTACGGCGTCCGCTCCGGCAGCTTCCGCCTTGGCCGCCTGGCGAGGAGTGGAAGCTAACGTAGCGACTACAAGCCCCAAATCGCGCAGGGGTTGAATGTACGGTATCGGATTGCCGGCTGAGAGTGTGACTGCATGGATAGCGTCACGGTGTGCCCGAATGACTTCCAGTACTGGTGTCGGATCTCGATGCTCGCTGAGCGGCAAGTTCACACCGAACGGACGACTGGTTTGGCTGGCGGCAATTTGAATCTGTTCCGCCAGTCCTGCTGCGGTTCTGCCGCCTGCACCCACTTGGCCGAATCCACCGCCATTTGAAACGGCGGCGGCAAGCGCCCCATTGCCGACATAAGCCAGACCGCCTTCGATGATTGGAACGGTGCAACCGAATAATTTGGTGATTCGATTTTCCAATGCTGCAGCCTCCCGGTGAATATGGGGTGATGAAGATGACTAAAAAGAGAGCACCCATGCAGATGCCCTCTTCAGCGTAGCAAATAGCCAGGAAAAAATCTTTGTCAGGGGCGGCGCGCGCCGATAAAGTGACTTCCCCAGTAACCACCGTACAAAGAGCTGTTTTGCACGTGGTTGCCAGAAGCACTGATGAATGTTCCGCCGCCTTCATAAATGCCGACGTGTGATGCGCCAGGACCGTCGGTGTCAAAAAACACCAAGTCGCCAGGCTGCAGGTCGCTTTCGCTGACCGCGGAACCCGTATTAAAGTCAGCATAGCTGGAATGCGACAGCGGGATACCCACTTGATTGTAGACGTACATCACCAGCCCAGAGCAGTCAAAACCACTCGGAGAAGCACCTGCCCATACGTATGGAACGCCGACATATCGTTCGGCAATCTGGGCTGCCTCACCCACTGAACCGCCGCCGACTGCGCTCGACAATGAACTGCCACGGCTGCTCAGCGTTGGTGTTTGTTGATACGTCAACTGCTGCAGCTGATGCGCAGCTGCCTGGCGCTTCGCTCTCTCCGCCTTTGCCCGAGCCTGTGCACGGGCTTTGGCCACAGCTTTCTCATGCTGCGCAATTGCCTCTAACTTCAGTGTCATCTGGTGCGTCTGTACTGCGTCGACTGTGTATGTGACCATGGTCGGCTGTGCAGGCGTATGTTCAAACGAACTGGCATCCTTCAGATATAACTGCTGTATGTATGTACTGTCCGTCTGATCCGGCGTATTCGGTACGGCGGATGGAGAGATTGGAAATGCAACGGTTGTGGCAGATCCATTGGCAGGTGACGACATCGGACGACTCTTAGCTCGATGCGACAATGTGCCGGCAAATGCCACGCCTGACAAAGATGCGACGCATATCGACGAGGATAGAATAATCTTCAATCGCGATCTCACGCATCAAACTCCTTCTTATCAAAATTTGTAGTTATCGCAACTATATCAAAATGTCTGGAAGTCTATCAAGTTAATTTCACGATTTTTAGATAATCTTATGTACATTTCGTGCCAAATCCTGCGCTTCAAGTGACGCGAAACCGCTTGCAAAATCGCCGTAGCTATGCGGTAATAATGACAGTTAATCGTGTATGTACTGCGAGAGGAGGACGTTTTGGGTGGATAAAGTCTATTCTTCTGCGGCTGCTGCCATCGCCGATATCCCCGATGGTTCGACACTCCTGGTCGGGGGATTCGGGCTTGTCGGCATTCCGGAAAATCTCATCATTGCCCTGCGCGATCGTGGTGTGAAAGATTTGACTTGCGTCAGCAACAACTGCGGGGTCGACGATTGGGGTCTTGGTCTACTGCTCCAGACTCGCCAAATTCGCAAGATGATGTCGTCCTACGTCGGCGAGAATAAAACATTTGAACGGCAATATTTGAGTGGTGAACTCGAAGTCGAACTCATTCCTCAAGGTACCCTCGCTGAGCGAATCCGTGCCGGTGGCGCTGGCATTCCAGCCTTCTATACGCCTGCCGGGGTCGGCACGGTTGTCGCCGAAGGCAAGGAAACGCGTACGTTTGACGGCAGAAACTATGTCATGGAACGTGCAATTACCGGAGATTTTGCGCTGATTAAAGGTTGGAAAGCTGACCGTCTTGGCAATGTTATCTATCGAGAAACGGCACAGAATTTTAATCCGATGATGGCTGCGGCGGGTAAAGTGACCATTGTCGAGGTTGAAGAACTGGTAGAGCCCGGCGAGCTGGATCCTGGCGCCATACATACACCGAGCATCTATGTCCAGCGGATTGTGGTCGGCGACCACTACGAAAAACGCATTGAACGCAGAACGACTAGGGCGCGAAGCTGACGTGCGCGATCCCATCCAGAACGAAAGGTTGTGATTCCCTGTGCCACTTACGAGAGACGAAATTGTCCAGCGCGCTGCGCTCGAAATTGAGGATGGTTTCTACGTCAACTTAGGCATCGGAATGCCAACGCTGGTATCCAACTACATCCCGGATGATATCGACATTGTCCTCCACTCGGAAAACGGACTGCTCGGTACTGGACCCTACCCTTGGGAGGGCGAAGAAGACCCGGACTTAATCAATGCGGGTAAGGAAACAGTGACCATCCTCCCCGGCGCTGCGTTCTTCAATTCCGCCGAGTCATTCGCGATGATTCGCGGCGGTCACATTGATATTGCTATTCTGGGCGCGATGGAAGTCGCGGAAAACGGCGATCTGGCCAACTGGATGATTCCAGGGAAAATGGTCAAAGGCATGGGCGGCGCGATGGATCTGGTACACGGTGCCAAGCGCGTCATTGTCACCATGGAACACGTCAACAAACACGGTGAATCAAAGATTCTCAAGCACTGCCGACTGCCGCTTACGGGTCAAGGCGTTGTTCATCGCATTATCACGGATTATGCGGTTATGGATGTGACGGCAGAGGGTCTGGTGCTGCGCGAAGTCGCCGCCGGACACACGGTTGAAGACGTCCAAAACCTGACAGAAGCAACACTGATTGTGCCCCCGGAAGGTGTTCAAACGATTCCAACCAAGAGAAACTGAGGGTTCCTTCATGTGGTGGTTTATCTTAACGTTTTTGCTCGGACTGGCCGTTGGCAGAAAAAAATTTCTGCCAGCGGCTTTATTGCAGCATCCCTCCTGGGTGATCACGCCCTGCCTCGCGCTGCTTCTCTTTTTCCTGGGAATGCAAGTTGGAACAAAGCCGGCGATTCTGCGTCATCTCGGCATACTCGGTGTCCAAGGGCTGGTGATTACGCTGTGTACGATGGCTGGCTCCGGTCTGATCGCAGCTGCGTGCAGCATCTGGCTGTTCCGCAATCGGAGCGTACCCTCCACCGAAGGAGATGACAGTCAGTGACGTGGCTGATTCTCGTATCCGTTGCACTTGGCATCGTACTTGGCTGGCTGACACATGGCGCACTCCAGATCCCCGGATTTGTCGAGAATATCTGTTTCGCCATCCTGCTGTTCGCTGTCGGTTACAGTCTCGGACGGGATCGAACGTTGTGGTCACGCATCAAGGCTGAGGGCCTGCGTATGCTGGCTATACCAGCGTCAGTTCTCGTCGGTACGCTCGCGGGTGGAGTGGCCGCCGCATGGCTGCTGCATCTTCAACTACGAACAACACTTGCCACGAGCGCCGGCATGGGCTGGTACAGTCTCGCAGCCCTTCTGCTGAATCAGGGTGCCGGTCTCGCAAGCGGGAACCTTGGCCTTTCTTGCCAATGTATTTCGTGAGCTCATCAGTTTTATCACGATTCCCTGGCTTGTACGTTATGCGCGAGGCACTGCTGCCATTGCCATTGGCGGTGCGACGACGATGGACACCACATTGCCCATCCTCGCGCGCAGCCTCTCGCCCAACATGGCAATCGCGGCGTTCATCAACGGTGTCATCGTGTCACTGCTGGTACCAATTGTAATTCCGATTATTCTAGGAAAATAGTAAGCGGCTAAACCTTTTTCATTTATTAGCGTGGTCTGCTACAATGAATAGGCGATACTTCTGGAGAGTAGCTGGAGAGGAGGCTCGGCGCATTGGCTGTCGACGAGCAACAGTTTAGAAATGCACTTGGCCGTTTTGCCAGCGGCGTAACCGTCGTAACGATAGCGGACGGTGACGAAAAGACGGGCCTTACCGTGTCTGCGTTTTGTTCATTGTCACTGGAACCGCCATATATCCTCATCTGCATTAATAATAGTTCATCCGCTTTGGCGATGATCGATCGGACGAAGCAGTTTGCGGTCAACATCTTGGCTGCAGACCAGCGTGATCTGTCCAATCGGTTTGCAAGCCGTTCAGACGATAAATTCGATGGCGTCAAGTACCATCCAGGAAAAAGCGGATTGCCTCTCTTAAATGACACTGTCGCCACGCTCGAATGCGCACTTGTAAACACGTTTCCTGGTGGAGATCATACCATTTATGTCGGCCGGGTTGATGAAGCCTTCATCGATGCATCCAAATCCCCCCTCCTGTATTACCACGGACAATACAGCGCGTTTCAATGAGATCAAACAAAGTGGCTCACCAGGTTGCAAGCTGGTGAGCCGTTTTTGCTTTATGTACAATGGCTAATCGCTGCCAGACAGGTGTCGACGACCTGAGCGGCAGCATCCACGTGCGCGAGCCTCAGGCAAGCTTTCTTCATGTTCGTCAGGACTTCAGGATTTGCCATGTGCTGCAACACACGCTCCAGTGCGGCCGTATCTCGGGCAATGCAGGCAGCACCCATCTGCTCGGCGAAGATGGCATTCCCCATCTCCTGACCCGGCTGTGGACGATACAGAAGCATCGGCGTTTCAGTTGCCAGGCATTCAGCCATCGTCACTCCACCGGACTTCATGACCGCAAAATCCGCATGCTGCAGCCAGCCAGCCATATGCTCCTGATACGGCAGGCCAATGACCCCATCGCCAATGGGCCTCGACCTGCGTGCGCATCTGTTCATTCCGACCGCAGAGTACGTAGATATCGTGCGCCCGCCACCATCGCCTGAGATAGGCGATTGTTTTGGTCAATGCCTGGAACACGCCTCGCCCACCGGTGGCAATGAGCACATACTTCCGTTTGACCTGCGGGATCCCAAGTTGACACGCTGTAAACTGCGAGCGCAGCGGAATACCGGAGAAAGTACACTGGCTGTTCTCAGTTAAAAACCGCTGGAGTGCAGGCACCAATTGTTCATCTGGTATGAAATACCTGTCGACATTTCGATGAAACCAGCGGCCGTGAACACTAAAATCTGTGAGCACAGTGCCGATAAACGGTCGTCCTTGCGGTTTGTCCAGATGCGCCAGCATATGATCCGGGAACAACTGCAGGATAATGTCTGGATTCAACTGTTTGATTGTTTCAATTAAACGTTTTTTGGATGCAGATGAAAGGAGGCGCCAAAAGCCGTGATCCGGTCCCAGGCCAGCTGTCAGGTTGTAGCTGGCACCGTATACAGCTGGCGCATAGCGGGTCGTCCATTCATACACCCATTCACTCATTCCCGCTAATTTTGGGTGATTGGAGCGGTAGCAATCCACGATGACGGGCTGTACATCCCGAGCGCTGAACTGTTCGGCCAACGCTTCTGCAACACGGTGGTGTCCATCCCCAAATCCAGCTGTCAGGAGTACAGCCTTAAGCATCCGGCTGCACATCCCGGATATCGACCGGTTTTTGCGAAAGCGGGTCGGTAGTTTCAGTGTGCAGATAGCGGCGGAACAGCTCCTGTTTGGAAATCGCCACGATTTTTGGCACAAAGTCCGTCTGCCTGTGCGCCATCGCTGCCGTCGCATTCGGATTTACAATTCGGTAGAGACGCTTTAAGTGCCACGTGGTAAATCGTCGAAACCAGCCATCCGGCATGGGCAGGGTTTCGAAACCCAAACGGGAAATGCCCCGATGAATGAACGTAATACCGTACAGTACCTGGCGGTCCACAAAGGTATCCGCAGATAAATAGGCAGCCAATGCCGGCAACGAATGTTTTGCGATGATCAGCAGTTTTACAGTGGCCGCGACCAACGAGCTCTCTTCCTGCAGTACTTTCATCACGAGCTCATTGTTGATATGCAGTTCAATCACCTTGTCTCCGCGGTGAACGGATATGCCCTGTACCGTAAACGGTTGGCTGAAGTACGTGCGTTTCGCTACTAAAAACAGCATTTCTTCCGCCTGACTGACAGGGTGTACGCCGCTGATTCGGGCGAACATATATTCAAAGGCGCGCCACAGCGCCAGTCGAAATTTAGACACCCTTTATCCCCCTCTTGGGAGCAGACGCATTGACTGCGAGATTGCGCAGGGAATCCACTGAATACCCACGCGCGTGCAGCGCTTCGATGAGCGGTTCCATTAAGTCAATGACTGAATTGGGTGCGCCCTGCTCAGCACCCGGGGTGTCATCGTTGTCATGCAAAACGAGAATTGCCCCCGGATGCAGTCGATTGAGAATTCTTGTCAGCAGCGTCGTCGGAGCTGTCTTTCGCCAGTCACCTACCATGATTGACCAAGTGACCAGAGTCAGGTTCCGCAGTCGCAATAGTGTCCATAAGTTACAGAGCCCCCAGGTCGGTCGATAGTAGACAGCATCAATCGAAAATTGCTCCTGGAGTACACGTTTGCTCTGTTCAAACTGCTTTGTCGTCAGGCGTGGCCTAGAAATGGCACCATCGCATGTGTAAAGCCATGAATCTCTACATCGTGTCCTTCCGTTATCATTCTACGAATGATATCTGGATGCGCCAGCGCCTTCTCCGCAATCACAAAAAAAGTTGCACGCGTATGAAGTTGCTGTAAGATATCGAGCAGACGCGGTGTATAGTCCGGATGGGGCCGTCGTCGAACGTCAGTGCCAGCTGGCGTTCACCCGCGGGCAAAGAGTGACAGGCTTGGTGCAGCATGCGCGTCCATACATTTGGAACCACAGCATAGACAATGAATAGGATGCCGAGAAATCCTAGAATGCACCAAATAACCCACACAAACAATCCATCCTTCGTATTGTAAAGTAACGACAGAGTATGCTCAACCTAATTGCGGATGAATCGTCGCGTCCACCCACTGCGGATGCCGGAGACCCAGGTCCACGAGCAAATCAGCAATTCGTCCGGCTCCATCCCGAACGAGTACATGCTTGGTTGCATCCCGCATCGTGCGTAGAATCTCAGGTGATTCTACGAAAGACTGAAGCAGCTTGGCGGCTGACTTCACGTCATATGCTAACTGTGCGACACCTGCCTGCAGTGCAAACGCTGCGTTTTGCTCTTCTTGCCCGGGAATGGGGCGGAACAACAAAATCGGCAGCTCCATCGCCAGTGATTCCGTCAATGTGATGCCGCCGGGTTTGGTCACGATGAGATCGGCCATGGACATCCAGCGATCGACGTCTGTCACATAACTCAGGATGCGAATCCGATTGGATTCGAGCGGTCGCAGCTTCTTATAGAGCCGTTCGTTGCGCCCACAGATGACGCAGAACTGAAGATCGATTACATTCATCGCCTCAATCCAGTCGTGGATGTCACCGAGCAGGCCTTCACCGCCCCCCATCAAAAGAATCAGGGGCTTATCCGATCTCAAACCTTCCAATTGGCGATTTGACGTCCGTCGCCGGAGCAGTTCCGTCGCATTTTCTTCCGAAAATTTCTCTCGGATTGGAATGCCAGTAACAGCAATGCGTTCTTCAGGGACACCTTGCGCCAATAGTTCATACTTATTGCTCTGAGTCGCCACACAGTACAAGTCCGTGGCATCCTGCACCCACTGCCCATGAACCGTATAATCTGTCAGAATCGCAGCAATCGGTACATGGATGTGCCCTTGCTGCCGCAGCTCCGACAGTACCCCGTTTGGTGTAGGAAACGTGCAGGCAACCACATCCGGCCGAAACTTATGCAGATAGCGCCGCAGCTGTGCCATACCAAGGTGATTGATCTGTCGCTGCAGTGACGAGTCTGGATTCAGCTTCGACATTGAGCGGTAGAACAATCCATACAGAGTTGGCGCCTTTTTTACGCCCTGAATCAGGCTGAATTTTGCAAACGATCGCAAAGCCGGATGCAGCCATTCAGTATAATCCGCTACCTTTGTCACAACGCCCTGTTTGCGGAGAGCTTCTGCGACCGCATTGGCAGCCTGATTGTGCCCATCACCAAATGAAGCGGTAATCAGGAGTGCTTTCAAAGCGGTTTCGCCTCCTGTGCACACAAGTCACAATACTTTAATGATAAAACATTTGACGGAACTTGTCATATTCCATGACATGCCAAATCCCGATCGAGCTGAGAAGATCGACCGTCTGCAGTATTCACCTGCTCGTACATAGTATACGCACAGGCATTGAGATTATCTCAAAAAGGGTGAGCGGCGGCCAGCCCACTCACCCTTCGTTTCGATAGCGCTTGCGTTCATACAGAGGCAGCAGCTCGCGAATATCATCGTCTGCATCTGCCTGTGCCGCCCAGGTGCGTGCAGTGTCAGATGAAAGAATCATTGTTTTCGCACGTATCTGGCGGCGAAGCCACGCTTGAAGTTTGAGACGAATTGGATCGGTCGTGGGAACGAACAGGCCCTCACTACCTGGCGCAGCCTGTCGAGAAACGATTGCCAGCGACATCTCTTCGTTCTCCGGCTTCGGCACCGCAGATCTCTTGCGAAACACAAAAATGCACAAAATCCCGGCGGCAGCCACGGTAACCACAATCGCGACAACGTGAACAACAACAGGTGAAATGACGATTTGCTGTACGTGACTGAGCGGTTTCAGATGTAGACGCGACTGCTGCATTTGGTGAACATGTTTTTGCAACTGTTGTTTACTAATTCTCAGCTTTGGTAAGGAACCCATGACCGGCGACATGATAATGCCAAACCCGCCCAGCAGAAACAGTAGGGTGTTGTAGACGGCTTTCAGTCCAAACAACCCGCAAATGAGGGCAAAGACAAGCAATATCATGACGCCAATGCGACTGGCGCCG
This sequence comes from uncultured Alicyclobacillaceae bacterium, assembly GCA_963758235.1. Lineage (GTDB taxonomy): Bacteria > Bacillota > Bacilli > Alicyclobacillales > Alicyclobacillaceae > CAVWUS01. The sequence goes on from CAVWUS010000008.1 coordinate 32,889, forward strand.
GCCGTCTCTGTCAGTGCGCGCTCAATCGACCACAGTACAGCCACCCAGCCGAGAATGGTCAACAGCGTCATCACCGAGTAAACGCTCACCCATAGATTTCCGAGCGAGAACGAGTGCGTCCACGCGCCCACACCGACAAACACCGCGAAGAAGACGAGTGCTGCAGTATCGACCCCAAAGTGCAGCTGAATGCCAGCTGTGGTACGGTCGCTGTGCAGCCAGACGAAGCGATAAATAGCAGCGAACGCTGCTATGCATAACAGGCAAATCGGTACGACGCCGATGTCCATGGCGATGGCACCAAGTACCATCAACAGAGTCCATATAATCGACAGCAGGCGTACGAGCCGCGCTTGCCGCACCGGATCGAACACACTCCATGCCACCGCCAACCCCATCATCAAGACAAAATCGACGACGACTGTGGCCGCAAGCTGGTTCATGTTCTGCGCGAAGCTGAGTTCGACTGCCATACAGGCGAGCTGCAGCACGGCAGTCACGAGCAAGAGCAACGCGAGCCGCAAACGTCTATGCAGATGGATAAGTGACGTCGTCTCAAGCCGCATCATGATGCATCCACCGCCTCGTCAACAATAACTGGCGCTGGAAACGGAATGACATGAATTCTACTGGCTTCGATTTTCCCTCTCTCCAACAGTTGTTCTTGGCTGTCCGTAAAAAACCCTGAGGCGAGGACAACCTGCGCTGAGTCGGGCGTATTCTTCATCACCTCGTGCCACAGTTCGGAAAAATCGGCATTGGCATATGCCTGCATCTCACCCAGCAAACGACGAATACCAGCCGCGCTTTGGGCAGTGTGAAACATCCGGCCTGGCCGGCTGGGCAGCACCCCGTTGGTTGCAAAGTGCAGCCGATAGCCACGTTCCTCCAAGTGTCTGACAAGCGTGCCCAGCGTGGAGGCCATATCGTTCAGGCGCCGGCTGTCGGTGCTGTACCAATGCTGTGCGTGAAACTGGACGTTTAGCACCAGCACAACGTCGATGTCCGTAGAGGAGGCATACTGCTTGATCATCCACTCCCCGGTTGACGCTGAGGCGTTCATTGCGATGTGCTTGAACGGATCGCCATACGCATATGGACGCACGCCGCGCAGCAACGATTCGTCTGGATTCAGCCAGCGAAATACTTCGAGCCGCCCCACCAGCGCCTGCATTTGCAGGTTTGGCAGCCGGCCCCGGAGTACGCTGGCAGAACCACCACTTCATCTGCTACTTCCCGTGAAATCGCCAAACTGCGAAGACCAAATCCTTCATTTAACGTCACATGCACGGGATAATGCTGAAACGACTGAAGCCCGCGCGCCGTGCCCTGAACCCTGCCCCGTATCATCACAGACTGCCTGCCATTTAGATGCGTCCGCAGTCTTAACACATGAACGTCCTTCGATCCGTACGCCGACAGCCCTTCCGGCAACTGTATAAAGACGACTAAAATCGGGCACGGCATCCACCCTCGATTTGCGACCTCGCACTCAAGCTCAATCAGGTCGCCAATTTCGACTGTATGTGCCAGCAGTCTCACCTGAACGTCGAGCTGGTTTCGGACAACAGTAAACCACAGGCTTGGCCAGCACCATAATACAAGCAGCAGAACGAGCGAGAGTACAATCACCGCTGCCTCACACCTTTCTGGCGAATTCAGTTGGCACCAGTGTCTGTGAGATAATCTGGTTCAATATCCGTTCGGTGCTCGAATGTCCATCTTCGCGCCACTCGGATATGACTGTGACTCTGTGCCGCATGACCGGCAGCCAGGCATGCTGGATGTCGTCGGGTGTAACAAAATCGCGGCCCTCCAATAAAGCCAACGCCTGTGCGAACGACGTCAGGAGGACTGCGGCGCGCGGACTTGCCCCCAGGACGACTTCATCATGCGATCGCGTTTGCCGACACAGCTCAACCAAGTAGGAAAGCAGCTCAGGAGAGACGTGAATCCGTGCAGCAGTCTCGCGCGCTGCAATCAATTCAGCCGCATTCAGCTGCGCCGACAACTCAACCTTCTGCGCGAAGCGCACCCGCTGAATCATCTCAATCTCGTCCGTCTTGTCCACGTACCCCAAACGTAGCTGTACCAAAAAACGGTCAAGCTGGGCTTCTGGCAGTGGAAATACGCCTTGTGACTCAATTGGGTTCGCAGTGGCAATCACAAAGAAGGGTGCTTCAAGTTGGTATGTATGACGGTCAACAGAAACTTGGCCTTCTGCCATTGCCTCTAATAGGGCTGATTGCGTTCGAGGCGTCGCACGGTTGATCTCATCCATCAACAGAATCTGGGTAAAGATTGGCCCCTTTCGAAAAGAAAACGTTCCTTCGCCAGGATGAAACACCATCGTGCCGACCAGTTCGCTCGGCAGCAAATCCGGTGTCCCCTGAACCCGACCAAACTGCAGACCCAGCACTTTGGCCATCGCCGACGCCAGCGTTGTTTTGCCAGTGCCTGGGACGTCCTCCAACAATACATGTCCACCAGCCAGACAGGCTGCCAGTACTTGGCGAACAACCGACTTCTGCCCTACCACCAGTTTCTCGATTTCACGGCAGACGGCTTCGAGCTTGCCTGCCACATCCTCTATCTTCGCGTTATCCACCCTTTTCACTCCTCCCGCCGTACCCAATTACACGGCAATTCAGGCAACCCTGATGACTAAGACCATATTATCATATTTCTTCCAGATTGGACGTTTCAGAGATTTGAATGGACCCGTGCCTAAAGCCCATACCCAGGCGTATACATGAGTAACGTCTGAAAATTGGCGCATTAGCTAGTCACACTCTGGCATTCCATGCTAGACTATGAATTGGTACATATTGCACATCAGTTTGCCTGGTTTTCGAAACGGAGGAGCGGACATGAGGATGTCACCTTTGGGCGTCGTGGTAGCCGGCCTCGGCGCAGTTGTCGGCATTGTCATTTGGGTTGTGGGTTACTTCATGCTGCCAAACGCAGACACACATCGGGACCTCAGTCGCAATCCAGCAATTCAGACGTCGGTCAATCAGACCAGCTCAGCCAGCAGCTCAGGCTCGAGCTCACAATCCCTGCCAGTCATCAAGCAGATTCCTGCAAGCAGCATTCATTTTACGGATACAAGTATGCCAGGCTATAAAGTATTTGAGAGCCAGTGTGCGACGTGCCACGGCCAGAAGGGCGAAGGAAAAATTGGCCCTGCTGTTTACGGCATCGGCAAGTACTGGAATGAGCAGCAACTAGTAAACTACATTCATAACCCGGCGCAAGGCATGCCGAAAAACGGCGGCCTGAGCAGCAACACTGAAGTCCAGCAAGTCGCCGAATGGCTCGTGAAACAGGCCAACAGCGGCAGTGCGTCCGCAACGCACAGCTGATTTGTCAAACGAAAATGGGCAAGCCAGCTCGCAGCAGCTGGTTTGCCCATTTTTTTGCGATCGGTTCAGTTAGCACGCCCTGTGCAACAAGCACGTCAAGTACGTGACTGAACAGGATCAATCTCAAGCAAGCTTTGCAGCCGAGCTGAACATGGCTTCCGCTTGCGTCTTTGTGAGCGCGCCTTGGTGTGTGGCAACAATTATACCGTCCGGGCTGATGACATACGTAGTCGGCAGGGCCACCACGCCGTACGCGTCGGCAAACATATCCTGATGGTCCAACAGCACTGGATACGTCAGCTGATATTTGGTCACGAACTTCTTGACGCCAGACAATGTATCACCGTCCGTAATATTGACGCCGACAAACGTCACTTTATCCCGGTACTGCATTGCCAGTGCCTGCAATTCCGGTGCTTCCTGGTTACATGGGCCGCACCATGACGCGAACGTGTTCAAAATCACTGGATGGCCCTCTGCCAACAGCGCATTCAATGAAACTTTCTGACCTGTCTTCAACTCTTCCAGAGAAAAGCTTGGAGCTGTTTTTTTCGCGTTCACCGCTCCTGTGGAATTGGTCGTTACACCTGTGTTATTCGCCGCAACATTGACCTGAAATGGTACGCTGCAACCGCTGACGAGGAGTGCTGCCAGAGCACTGCTGGCTATCAGCCGCCTATACATGTGCCTCCTCCCCTTTCTCTTCAAGAGGTAGTCCGAAAAGGGCGTGCACTGCACAGCATCTTACCTTAACCCTTTTCGGCCACGCATTTCAAATATCGAGCCGAGCAAAGACAAAAACGTTGAACGTTGCTCAATATGAATGGTATGACCAGCATCTGGTACCACAACATGCTTTCCGTCAGGCAGATAGCGAAGCATGCGTTTGGCTGTATTCGTAAACTTTTCATCGAGTTCGCCCGTCAACAGATAGACAGGCAGTGCAAACCGCATCAAGTATGGCCAGTACGACGGCTGAACACCAGTACCGTGCCCGAGCAGACTCATGCAGAGGCCCACTGCAGATTGCCTCTGTCGAATATCTCTCTGCTGGCGGAGTAGTTCTTCGTCTCCACCCGCCTGTGACGCAAACAGCGGTAGTTGCTCCCACTCAGCGAGGAAGGCAGCCAATCCGTCGTGTGCAATCTTGTCAGCGCGCGCCTCGTCTACAGCCCTGCGCTGCACCCGCGCCCGCATCGAGTCGAGCCCTGGGCTTGCACTCTCCAGAACCAGCCGCGTGATACGCTCTGGCACCAAGGCAGTCAGTGCAATCGCAATTCTCCCACCCATCGAGTAGCCAATCACGCTGAATGGTTCATGCCCTAACTGTCTCATGAGCAGATCAAGATCGCGAGCAAGTTCTTGCGCACGCAGGCGTACAGGTGTCAAGCCCTGGATGCTGCGGCCGTGACCGGGCAGATCGACGAGTACGTGTGTAAACCCCAAGAGCTGCGCTGCGTATGGTAAAAAGGTCTCATGACTGCCAGTAAATCCATGCAACCAGAGAATCGCAGCGACCCTGCCCCATTTGCTGCACATAATACGGCAGCCCACGAACGGTAATGACCTGCCCGCTCATGAACAGATGAGCTCCGCTTGTTCGATGATCTCGGTGAACAGTTCGCGGTGCAGAGCTACGTTGTCAGTCACTTGAAAGGTCAGCTCAATTACGCGCAAGCCTGGCAACGGCAAGGCCGCATCCAGCGCTGCCAGAAAATCTGCCCGGGATTCCACGCGTTGATACCAGCCTCCAAATTGTTTGGCTGCATATTCGTATGTCAGTCCGTGTGCTGTTTGGAAATGCTCGAATGTGTCCGGATAGTTTGCAGGCGGCAGGAACGAAAAGATGCCGCCGCCGTCGTTGTTCGGAACCACGACGAGCAGATCTGCGCCGGTTCTTTTTGGCAGCAGCAAAGCGTTTAAATCGTGGTACAGCGATACATCACCAATCACGAGTACGGTTTTGCGCCCTGATGCTGCTGCTGCGCCCGCTGCCGAGGACACCACCCCGTCAATTCCGCTGACGCCTCGATTCGCTAATACCGTGAGCGATTTGTTCTGGGCCGGGTAAAATGTCTCGAGATCGCGTACGGGCATGCTGTTGCCGACAAACAGGTTGGCATTCGCCGGCAGTGCGTCGAGCAGCAGCCGGTAGATGGCGCCTTCATGCCAGCCATCCGCGGCAAAGTGACGCGCCATCATCTCTTCCGTTATATCGTTTAGCTCCTGCCACTTGTCGAGCCAGTCGGATACATCCCGATCATTTGGCAGAAGTGGCAATAGACCTTCACAAAATGCTACCGGATCGCAGGCAATGAGATCGGTTGCGGAATAAAACGGATCGCTCCACTCTGCGTGATCATCCACAACCAGTTGATGACTTCCAGCATGCTGTGCAAGGTATTGCCCCAGCGCTTTGGATGTTGGTGTACCACCAAAGCGGATGATGATTTCCGGTTCAAGCTGATGGCGGACGCGCTCCGAGCGCAAAAACGCATCGAAGCCGTGGATCACGACCTGAGGCACATGCGGCTGTTGAACCGGCGCAATCCCGCGCAGGCCGGACAATGCATCCGCCACAACGGGCCAGCGAAGTTTCTCTGCGAGCGCCAGGATGGCGGATGCGCTCTCCTTTTGCTGTGTCGGCCCTGCTACAATCAGCCCCCGCCCCGCGACCAACAGTTTGTCAGCCAGCATCTGCATGGATTCGGCAGCTGGCCGTGCAGGTTCAGGAAGAATATATGTGCGTTTCGTCGGCGGCAATGCTGGCACTTCGTCGTTCGGAGGAATGAGCGGTTCCCGAAACGGCCAATTGACATGAACTGGTCCCGTTCGACGCGCCAACTGGACAGCCACGCGCAGCGCGACTGATGCAGCATGCTGACCGAGCAGCGGTTCTTCGGCAGGTACTGGCATCTGAATCGAGAGGCACGGAAAACTGCCATAGACGCCTTGTTGCTGCACCGTCTGGTTTGCGCCCACGCCGTGCAGTTCTGGCGGACGATCAGCCGTTAGCAGCAAGAGCGGCAGGCGTGCGTTATGCGCTTCCATGACAGCAGGCAGATAGTTACCGACTGCAGTGCCGGACGTACAGACAAGCGCGACCGACTCCCCAGTTGCGCGGGCAGCGCCTACTGCGAAAAAACCGGCGGATCGTTCGTCGAGCAGGGACCAAATGCGAAACGCTCCATGCCGCGCGAACGCCATGGTCAAGGGTGTCGATCGCGATCCCGGTGAGATACATACCTGACGTACACCCGACCGATAGAGCGCATCAACAAACTGCGATACAATCGTAAGACTTTGATTTTCAGGCATGATCTCCCAGCTCCTCATCGCAGCCCATAACGCGTCGCATCGGCCGCAGTTTCCATCCTGTCTCCTGCCATTCCTGCAGCGGATCGGAATCAGCCATAATGCCGGCGCCGGCGTACAGAATCGCTTGTTCCCCCTGGACCAACGCAGACCGCAGGGCAACCACAAATTCACCGTTGCCAGCCGCATCGACCCAGCCAACAGAGCCTGCGTACCAGCCTCTGTCAACCGGTTCATAGCGCGCAATTACGTGTTGTGCGCGATCGGCCGGATCACCAGCGACCGCAGGGGTCGGATGCAGCGCAAACGCAACATCGAGGACATCGACACCATCGTACAGACGTCCCTGCGCAGGCGTATGCAGGTGCTGTACTGTCTCCATCCGCTTCAGTCGCGGCTGATTCGGCAACTCCAGTGATTGCGTCAGCGGTGCCAGTTTTGAACGAACCCAGTCCACGACGACGCGGTGCTCAGCCTGATCTTTCGGACTATCGAGCAGGGCGCGTCCAAGTTCTGCATCCATCGCATCCGTCTGTCCACGCGGCCGGCTGCCAGCCAGGCAGTCGACGGATACTTCCCCATCGGCGACACGCACCAGACGTTCAGGACTGGCGCCAATAAACAGGTCTTCATGATGTGCCACTGCAAACGCCGTGGCCGATCCGCTCGTTGCAAGCAGTCTCGGCAGCCATGCTTCCGTTCCGGCAGACGGCACTCGGCACACCTCGAGGCGCGCAAGTACGACTTTTCGCAGCTCGTGGTTGGCAATCGCCTGCGCACTATCCCGTACGGCGTTCACCCAAGCAGTCTGATCGAGCGCCGCCACCGCCGTACCGTTTCCTTCACGGAACACCTCATGCGGAGGTTCAATCCGCTGCCAGTTTGCAAAGTCCTGTTCAAACTGCTGCAGGATCCGTTCCACCGAGTCACCTTCCTGAACTGTGCAGGAATACGTCACCACTGTCGCGAGCGTCTCCGGCAGTATGGACAGATTGAATCCTTCATCCGTACATGGTAGTTCTAGCTGAAATACCGGCAGCATCAATTTGGCTGCTGGCCACGCCTGCCATGGGTCTCCGACGCGATTGGCCGCAAAGGCAAAACCGCCAAACCACCGTGGCGGCGTCGTACACGCTGCACAGAGCCAATTCGGGAGTTGCCTCCGAAACTGTTCAGCCAGGTGCGTGAGGGGCTCTTCGCGCGGTACTGAGACTTCGGCTGCCGTCCCGAAACCGAGCCAAAGCGTATTCTCACGACCAGGCAGCCAAAGGGCCTGGCACGGCAAAACGGCGCGCGTCAAAAGCCGCTGATGGAGCCAGCGCGAATCAAGCTCCAGCTTCGCCTGTACGCTGAGCATTTGCCGGGCATCGTTTAAGTGCACAGTCTCCAGCGCGCGTACAATCGCGTCCTTTAGCGGTTGGGCTGTGTTGTATGTAATTGTTCCGGATGGTTCTCCAGCCATTCTCTCAGATTCCTTCGCAACAGTTTCCCCGAGGCGTTCCTCGGCAGTTCATCGATAAATAGCCAATGTTTGGGCGTCTTGTAGCCCGCAAGCTGTGTGCGGCAATACGCCGTCAGTTCTTCGACAGTGACCGTTTTACGGCAGACAAGAAACGCAGCCGGCACCTGTCCCCACTCTGGGTCACTGGCGCCAACAACGGCCGCTTCTCGCACAGCCGGATGCTGGAGCAGCACCGCCTCCACTTCAGCGGGATACACATTTTCACCGCCGGATACAATCAAATCTTTTCGCCGGTCGATCACGTACAAATAGCCTTCACTGTCCAAATACCCGATATCCCCAGTGCGAAACCAGCCGTTATCGAATGCTTTCGCTGTATCATCCGACCGCTGGTAGTAGCCACTGGTAACGCTCGGACCTGAAACCAAAATCTCGCCAACGCCATCAGGACCAGCATCTATTTTCAATCGATTCGGCAGAAGCGGCCGGCCGCTGGAACCTAATTTGTCGAGGCCACGTGCGGGATCGAGCGTACAGAACTGGGAGGCCGTTTCGGTCAAGCCATAGCTTTGCGCTACCGGTGCGCCCAACTCTTGTGCCGCCAACAGCAGCGGCTTCGACGCCGCGCTGCCGCCGAGCAGGATGGAACGCAAATGTGCAGGATAGGGTTTCCCTGCGCGATCGTCCAGCATTCGCTGCAGCATGGTTGGCACAACCGAGACAATCGTCACGCCACGTTCATCAATTGCACGATTGACAGCGTGGGCATCAAAGTCATCTTGAACATAGGCCGTAGTGCCATAAATCACGCTGCGCATCAGCACGGACAGGCCGCCTACGTGAAACAGGGGCATCGGCACGAGCCACTTGTCCGACTTGCCCAGGCCGAAATTGAGCGCGGAAGCGATGGCTGACCACCATTCGTTCCCATATTGAATGAGCGTGCCTTTCGGATACCCTGTGGTTCCGGATGTGTAGATAATCGCATGAACGTCGCTGAGCTGAACATCGCCCCGCCCGATTGTACGAGTGTCCTCGCGTACAGCCTGGTCGCGGACATCCTCAATGGCGATGACACTTGGCTTTCGGTCTCGCCCGCGCCGCTGTCGCTTCCGCTGTGTTCATCAGCGGCTCATCCGCGAGCAGGAAGCGAACATTCGCATCATCGACCTGCCACGCCATCTCACGTTCGGTCAGCCGCCAATTAAGCGGAACGAGGCACCGCGCCTAGCTGCATGAGCGCATGCATGGTCACAGCGAACAGCACGCCGCTCTTTGCAAGCACTGCAACATTTTCCCCGGGCTCAATACCGATTGCCCGGAACTGCGCCGCCATGCCGGTCGCTTGTTTGTATAATTGTTCATATGTGATGGTTCCGTGATCCCATTCAATTGCAATTGCTTCCGGAATCACCTCATGCTGCCGCGTGAGCCAGTCCGGCAGAACCATCGCCGGAGTTTCCATAGACATCTGCTTATGCCTTCCTTTGAGTGCATGTCCAATTGCACGCTCGCCCCGTCACGTCTGTAACGGGGCGTACCTCGAGTATGCAGAAGTGACCCTGCTTAAGGCAGGCGGCGGAATTTGGAGAAATCAGGTTTGCGCTTCTCCAGGAACGCGTTTTTGCCTTCCTGCGCTTCTTCAGACATGTAATAGAGCATCGTGGCATCGCCAGCAAATTGTTGCAGACCAGCGTACCCGTCTGTATCCGCATTGAACGCCATCTTGATAAACCGTAATGCAATTGGGCTCTTCTCAAGGATTTCCTTCGCCCACTGAATCGACTCTTCTTCAAGGCGTTCAAGCGGAACCACTGTATTCACGAGGCCCATTTCAAGCGCTTCCTGGGCATTATATTGACGGCACAGGAACCAGATTTCCTTGGCTTTTTTCTGACCAACCAATCGGCCGAGCAGTGTCGAACCATACCCAGCATCGAAGCTGCCGACCTTTGGTCCAGTTTGCCCGAAGATGGCGTTGTCGGCTGCAATCGTCAAATCACAGACGACATGCAGAACGTGGCCGCCGCCGATGGCATACCCCGCCACCACTGCGATGACTGGCTTCGGCAGGGCGCGGATCTGCCGTTGCAGATCGAGCACATTGAGCCGTGGTACCTCATCGGATCCGACATAACCGCCAATTCCACGCACCCGCTGATCTCCGCCCGAGCAAAACGCCTTGTCACCTTTACCGGTCAGCAGGACCACACCAGTCGTTTCATCATCGCGAATATGGTTAAACGCGTCAATCATCTCTTTGACGGTTTCCGGCCGGAATGCATTATGTACTTCTGGGCGATTGATGGTTACACGCGCAATACCTTCCGCCCGCTCATAAATGATGTCCTCATATTCCTTGACGACTTCCCAATTGAGTGTCATCTGTAATACCCCTCCTCACTCAGACCATGCCGTATAGCATGTACGGCACTGTTTTCATTATAGCACTCGGGTGTACAAACCCAGAAACCAGTTCCACGGATTGTCATTGCTCCGTCACTTTTATATCTGTTAATATTTGTAGTTGTTATACATCCGTCATATGAAACATAGAGAGGCGTGACGTTGACCATGGTTAAACAGAACGCAGCTATTTTGTGGCGCCTGCTGCGCCCATATACACTTGTTGCGTCAATTATCCCGGTTTTGATTGGCACCGGTCTGGCATTGACGAAATCACACTTTCACGTAGGCCGATTCATCGCCTTTTTGGTTGCCTCCATGCTGATTCAATCAGCAACCAATATGTTCAATGAGTACTTCGATTTTCGCCGCGGTCTCGACAACGCGGAGATGGTCGGCATTGCTGGCGCGATTGTACGCGACGGTGTGAAGCCGCGCACCATCCTGATTCTAGCTTGGAGTTTCATTGGCGTAAGTGTCCTGCTCGGCGTCTATCTGTGCTCTGTATCCAGCTGGTGGATCGCGCTCATCGGCAGCATCTGCATTCTGGTCGCATTTCTCTATTCCGGCGGCCCCAAGCCACTGTCCTACACGCCGTTTGGCGAACTAGCTGCCTCTGTTGCAATGGGCCCGGTCATCGTGATGATTGGCTATTTCATTCAAACCGATACGTTGACGCCGGCAGCCGTGATGGCTTCCCTGCCGATTGGTCTGCTGATTGGCGGCCTGTTGCTTGGCAATAACATCCGCGATCTCGAACACGACATCAACGGCGGCCGCCACACAGTCGCCATCCTGCTCGGCCCGAAAGGCGGCCGCAGACTATTCGCCGCAGTATATCTCATTACCTATTTATTGGTGCTCGTCTTGATTGCAGTACGCTGGTTAACGCCCTGGGCGCTGATTGTACTCCTGACTGTACCAACTGCCTTTAAAGTCATCCGCGGCTACTTCGCGACAACGGATCATCAAAAGCTTCAGCGCGCTTTCAAAGGCACAGCCATCACCCTGATGCAGTTTGGAATGCTGATGTTTGTCGGATTGGTGCTGGGCAAGTACGTGTAAGTGGTGTTGGGCTGGGCGCGATCGCCGACGGTCACGCTCCCGCGACCCCATACGTAGCCCCAATGACACCGCCCAGGCATGGATGACGTACGTGATCGGCCAAACTGTTAGATATGTGGCCAAACACGATCGCGGCCGGACGCCTCGACAAATAGGGTTGTTTCGCGATCTAATTTTTACGAGCGGTACCCCGTCCGAAAACTTTAAGGCATCACGGAGGCCTTATTCCCTAAACTTTAGGTGCTCCATTACACTTTTACCCGAAATAGGATGCTTGGACGAAGTTATCCATCCAAAGTAAGCCTTACCCTTCTAGAATAAGACATCAAGACGCGCTTATTCATATCCCCCTCACATCATGCGTACCCAACCAGGCCAAGCCAAGCCTAAGCTTCGTGTAGCCCTGCCGAATTACACCCCACCTTTGAAATATGAAAAATAGAAAGAAGGGGCTGTCCCAAAAGGGTCGCGCTAAATCAGCCAGTCCCAAAATTTTAATGAGAAAGCCTCCAAACCCACTGTTAGGGTGGAGATGGAGGCTTTTTATACTGATGAGTTATTAGCCAAAGTGGGGATCCGAAAATCAAAAATTGACTTTTGGGACAGCCCCTTTAATACACATGTTAGTTGATCACGTGATCATTCACGTCGACGTATGGCAGATTATACTTAACAAGTCGATAGCTCTTTGAGCTCACATAGCCTGATGTGAGCGTTACCTTTCCATTGACCATATTAGTTGTATATTGAATTGCAATTAAACTGTTGGAAGGCGACGTGCTTGATGCTGATACAAAGTCACCTGCATGAATCACGCCAATCTGCTGCTTTCCTGTAGAATCTAGAACCGGAACCGAGGAATTCGACGACGTCGGTATACCTGTCACCGGCTCGACCCGATACACGTTCGTAAACGTAATATACGGGGCATCTACCCATACCCCAGGGTTCTTGCCTTCCGCGACATGGTAAAGATCCGTCACCGTCGAACCCATCATTCCCATGCGGATTTCATCAATATTCAGCGGTGATTTAGTCGAACTGGATGGGAACAAAGCTGCCCATGTTGCTGCATCAGCGATACCCGTGACAGGGATTGACTGCTGCTTCTGGAATTCTTCCAGAGCAGCCTGCGTCAATCAACCGAAACTGCCATCAATTTGAAGATATGGCCAATTGCTGTCGCTCGGATTACGATTCGCGTTAAGAGCGTTTTGTAACGTTTCGACCGCTGCTGTATTGGTGCTATATTCCTTCAGCTCTACAAAGGATGGCATGTTACCAACACCTTGGAACCCATTTGCCATGTACACAGGTTCATCAGTCGACTTTGGCTCAAGTATTGAGGAACTAGATTTAGTCGGCTGACCTGTATTTGCTGAGTAGTCATTCATGATTCCGGCTATGGCCGCTGACCAATCAGGGTCCGTAGCATAGTACTCATTCATTCCGTCTAGGGTTGGAGATTGATAGTACAAGGAACTTCCACTAGTCAAATACGCGTTACGAACAAACCACGAAATATAATGGATGGCATAGTCATCCGTTGGGAATATACCGGCGTCATCTCCAGGGTTAGAATCATATGCTCCGTACCCGAAAATATTATTTTTATTTAGCGAAATAGGGCTCTCTCCCCAGCCACTTTCAATAATCGAGTGCGCGAGCAGGTACGTGGCGTTGGTACCATAGTAATTCTGTGCGTCGATGAAGGAGGCACCCAAACCATACAGCGATGAATGATTACCCTGGCTTCCCTGCAGCCACTGATCTATTGCCGTAGCAGTCGCGGCCGAAGGTAACCTTAGATCCAACTGCCGATCAGTGTTTTCCCATATGAACGAGCTATTAGCATTCCCAATATAATGCCAATTCGTCGTTCCACTGACAGCCTGCTCAAATGGATAAAACTTCGTATTATACGGCGAGTTACCCGGATTGACGTCCACGGCAAAATATCTAACGCCTTGTTTAACATCAGATGAAGGCGGTGCCTGTGTACCCTGAACCCCGTACGCCACGCTTGTCCACTGGCTGCCAGACAGGTAATAATAATTCGATGGCTGCTTATCTACATTGTTGTTGGCATTCACGACGTAACCAGCGGAACCAGCCTTGTTTGCCGCTTCCGTATAGCTCGCGTAGACCCCAATCAGATTCGCCGGATCCGAATACGCCGCATACCCTGCCTGCGTATAGCGGATCTTACCCGTGCTATCCTTGACTATACCGCGCGGATACGATTTAACCGCCTGCTCAGCACTGCTTAAGGTGGTATATGTTCCATGCTGATTGCCATAAAAATCATAGACGGCGTAGGTTACGGGCGTCGACAGCGAGCCGCCTCTTGAACTCGGCGTCGAAGATGAGGACGACGATGAGCCGGAGGATGACTTTGACGTAGTCGAAGACGATCCCGAAGATGATGATTTTGACGAAGTCGATGACGATCCCGAAGATGACGATTTCGACGAAGTCGATGACGATCCCGAAGATGACGATTTCGACGAAGTCGATGACGATCCCGAAGATGACGATTTCGACGATGATGACGATGAGCTCGTCGACTTCGCTGGCGCAAACAGTACCGCCCAGGTTGCTGGGCCTACAATGCCATCCTGCGTGAGATGATGCGCTTTCTGAAAAGCCTTAATCGCTGCATAGGTTTTTCGGCCCATAGATGCCGTCTGCGGTTCCGGCATTAAAGCCCAAGTGATTGAGCTGGGTCTGCACTTCCTTAACGTCGTTACCTCGTACACCATATTGAATTAAGCGTCCCGGATACTTTGGAACACTCGTCGTGGTTTTGGTTGTAGTCGTCTTGGGGGCAGTCGGTTTTGGTGTACTTACTGTCGGGGTGCTCGATTTCGCCTTGGTCGCAGACGTCTTGGAACTCGCTGCTCCCGATGCATTCAATGCCCCCCATGTTTGTGGGCCGACAATGCCGTCGACGGTAAGGTGGCGGCTGCTCTGGAAGCGTTTGACCCCAGACAGTGTCTCTGGGCCAAATCCCCATCAACTGCACCAACCTTGAAGCCAAGTGCATTCAATTCGCGCTGAAGCTGTTGCACCGCAGAACCGCGTGATCCGTAGTAGAGTATCGGATTGGTAGCCGCCATCGTAGTTGTCGGCGCAATCGCAGTGAGACCTACGGGCGTTAGAAGTCCAGCCGCAGTGTACAAGGCAATCCATGCCCGTTTTTTCAAAGCCTTCGCCTCCTAAAATGATTGGAACTGAAAAAATGTGAAGTTCGCCCTTTCAGACGAACCCATCTCCCCCTTAAAGACACATGAATTGGAAAAAATTACTTCTCTTCTCTCGCTGCTACCTAAATTTCTGCACAAGTCGCTAGATTCCTACCCGATTTGATAAAGATCTTGTTCCTTCAACGAAATTCGCGCAAACCATATTCGCATACCAGTATTTCAGATCACAAAAAGGGCTGCTAAGCAGCGCTTTTCAGCACAGATCAGCAGCCCTACGTTCAGTCAACAATACGACTATGACTGCAACCCAGTCATGACTTCATTCCAATCGGTTGTCGGCTGTCTGCATGCAAACTTTTCACACAGGTAGGCTGTTGGCTGTCCATCCACCATTGTCTGTTGGCTTGTGAACGGAACAACCTCCGCGAGGCGATCCGCATTTTCCACCGACCGTACAAGCGTCACGAGATTTGGTCGAAATGTCCTAAAGAGTTCATTCTTCCAGTCCGAGGGCACGCCGTCCTCAACCGACAACACAAGTTCCTTGGACGATGTAGCGGCCAAATCGAGTGCCAACAAGAGAAACGTATGTCCTTCAGGTGCAAATCCCACATCCGCAGCAAACGCGTCAAATATCTCAGATACCTGCTTATCCAGGTGCTCGTCGCCCGTCAAGCGAGCGAGCCGGATTGCATTATAAGCCGTAACCGAGTTGCCTGAAGGCAAGGCACCGTCGTAGATCTCTTTTGGCCTCGTCAACAGCTTTTCCGCGTCAGAACCAGTAAAGTAGTAACCCCCGCGCGCATCGTCGTGAAACAATCGCTGGATATCCCGCTGAAAAGCCAGTGCCTGTTCCAGGTATTCAAGCTCAAACGTGGCCTGGTAGAGTTCGATAAGCCCCCAGACTACAAACGCGTAGTCATCCAGATAGCCTAAGTGGGCGGCATCTCCATCGCGATATCTGGCCAGGAGCCTGCCATCTTCATTCATCAGGCGTGTTTGGATGAAGTGCCAGATATCTACAGCCTGTGCAACGAGTGCATCATCCTGCAATGCGCGGCCAGCTGTGACAAGTGCCACCATCATCAACCCATTCCAGCCAGTCAGTACCTTGTCGTCGCGGTGTGGGCGAACCCGTCGCAATCGCGCAGCCAATAGTTTTTCGTTACATCGAGCGGCCCTTCGGGCATCATTTGAATCCTCGTGCAGCCGCAAGCGGCCAATGAGATTCGGTATATTCTTGCCTTCGAAGTTGCCTTCAGCGGTGATGTCATATTGCTCACAGTACCAGGTGCCATCGGATGGTCCCAAGATATCGATTACTTCCTCTGGCGTCCACACGTAGAACTTGCCTTCCTCACCTTCTGAATCTGCATCCTCTGCCGACGTGTATGCACCCTCTTCAGACGTCATGTCGCGGTCGAGGTACGTTAAGATCGCGCGCGTAGTTTCGGCATACAGCTCATTTCTCGTTACTTGGTACGCCTCACTGTAGGCAATTGCCAAGAGCGCGTTGTCGTACAGCATTTTCTCAAAGTGCGGTACCAGCCAGCGCTCGTCCGTGGAGTAACGCGCAAAGCCGCCACCAACGTGATCGTAAATGCCGCCCTGACGCATGCCATCCAGCGTTCGGGTGACCATTTCCAGGTACGGGGCACCCGGTTTGCGAACGGCCTGGCGCAGAAGAAACATCAGCTGGTGCGGACTCGGGAATTTTGGTGCGTTACCAAACCCGCCGTACTGACCGTCAAATGTTTCGGTGAGCGTCTCAAGGGCCTCATCGATCCACCTGACCTCTGCCCCGCCTTCGAACACTCTGTTGAACGCCGCGTTCGTTTCCTTGCTGACGTTCTGGCTCCACGCAACCAGTTCATCTTTTTTGCGATCCCACTGGTCAGCAATACGAGGTAACAATTCGAGCAATCCTGCCCGGCCATAGCGGCGTTCCTTCGGTATGTACGTTGCAGCGTAAAACGGCTCCTGATTCGGTGTCATGACAATGGTCAGCGGCCAGCCGCCCTGCCCGGTCATGACCTGACAGAAGCGCATGTAAATGTGGTCGATGTCGGGCCGTTCTTCGCGATCGACTTTGATGGATACAAAATATTTGTTCAGGAGTTCCGCAACCGCTTCATCCTCAAACGATTCGCGCTCCATCACATGACACCAATGACAAGTGTTTTTAGGAAATAACGTTAGCTATACCCAATAGATAAAAAGATGGGCTTATTTTCGCGCTTCGCTGTTTCAAAAGCCTCATCTGACCAAGGATACCAATTCACTGGATTGTACGCATGCTGAAGTAAATACGGTGACTTTTCCTTGGCTAATCTATTGGGCACACCGTTCGTTGTCATGGGGCACCACCTCCTTATTATTCGGAAAAAATCCCATCTTGAAAGTCACTTCTCAATTGTACCCTTTCGATAACTAAAAAACCCGTACCTATAACCAAGCGACCTAACTCATGAACACATCAATTTTTAGGACTTGCACACTGCCGAGCCCCATCCTTACACACAGCGGCACGCTCAAGCTGAAAGGAGGTGTGGCGCCACCATTCTCGTAATTGGCGATTGAAGGCTGCCTGTGGCGTACCTGACCAAGCGCCAGTTTCGGGAGGATGGAGATTGTTGTGTACTGAATAATCACAAGGGTAAATGAAAAAGGCACCCACACATTTGTACGAATGCCTGTTTCCATTGCAAATCCATCTGGACATACTCTTCCTTGGCCGTATCATAGCACCAATTTTCACCGGATTTTTGCAGGATTTTCGTATAAAAATTGCATTGAAATTGCACGGAATTGCTGTTTGCAACGTACCGTCATAGGTATGTCCTCAAGGGAATGGTATTACATTTCTAATACAGCGCTAATTTTTTCGCATTGCTCCCCATATTGAGTAACCGCCAGCTCCACCAACAACGAAAATAATCAGCAGTACGCTACGATGGTTTAGCTTTGGTTAACAGGACTTGAGGTGTATTTGGCATTTGAATGTGTTTGACGAAGCCTTGCGGTTAAACGTGCCCCGCCATAGAACGTAACCGAAAGTGTCGCAACAAAAAATCCAATCGGCCACCCAGTGTCGTACCCCAGGACAAGAGCTATCCAGACCGTAAAAACGGAGATACAGGTAGACAATCCAAGAGACCGTAATGGGTTATGCGTCAAATATGATGTGGTCGCAGCCGGGCCAATCATTAAACTGAAGGACAACAGCGCGCCGACCACAGGAACGGTAACGGCTGTCGCAATGCCAGCGACGATCAAGAAGGTTATGTCGAGCCGACGAATCGGAATTCCACGGGCTCTAGCTCCTTCTTTCGTGATTGATGCGAACAGTAGCGGTCGATACAGAATGGTCAAAACGATAATACATATTATACCCAATACAGCCGTATCCATGATTTCACTACTGCTAACTCCCACGAGCTGTCCGAATAACAATGCGTACGCACCGGTTGCATAGTTGTTGGTTAGAACAAGAAACAGTGCGCCGGTACCGAGTGCAACAACCAGTGTAAGCGCCGTAACCACATCATGTTGACCACGCTTACCAAGCCAACCAATGCTAATTGCACCGCCGACGGCAAATGTAACTAAGCCGATGATTGGATTTACACCGAGCATTACCGCGCCAGCTGCACCCGCAAATCCAATCTTAGGAAGGGCATGCGCTACAAAAGCGGAACCACGTAATACCACGAAGAAACCGACCAGTGCAGCGACAATGGCGACAATCGTGCCACTGATAAAAGCATTTATCATAAAACTTTGTGAAAACATGCTTGGCTGAACGATTCCAAACAAAATCCGGCCCATCCTTATACCACCTCCTGTATGGAGGATTGGTGGGCTCGAGACAAATCCCGAGGCCACAGCCTCGATATCAGGTAAAACACAAGGATGAGAGCAGCAATAAAGAAACTTACCGGCCAACCCCGACCTTGCGGAGGCCACGTATAGCTATCGTAAGAGAGGATAATGCCTAACCAAGTAGCAACCATCCCGATGCAGGCAGACAGACCGAGTGCCAAGCCAGTCCTAGACGTAAGTCGAACAGCTGTCGCCGCTGGACCAACCAGTAACGCTGTACTAAGCAAAGCCCCAACCACCAGTGCACCATCTTCCACGGCAGCCGCTAGCAACATCATAAACGCGATGCCCACCAAGCGAAGTGGAATACCACGGGCACGAGCGACTTCCGGACTGACCGAACACATAATGAGGGGTCGGTACAAGACACATAATAAAATAACTGAAAAAAGTCCAACCCCGACGACGATTGGTGTAATACCTGGATCCATGACGAAAATCGATCCAAACAGCACAAGCATAGATACAGAGGCATTGCTCGTATGAAGGGTATCGAAATATAAGAAAAGCGCACCCAGCCCCATCGCAAATGAGAGAATAATTCCTGTGGCAACATCCCGGTTTCGGGCACGATTCCCCAAGGATTCAACACCAGCGCCTGCGAGTAAACCAAATGACAGAAAACCATACCAGATATTAACACCTATCAAGAATGCTCCCGAAGCACCAGTAGCGCCAAGGTCTGTTAATGCATGCCCGACAAAGGACTGACCCCGAATAACAACAAACACACCAATAACGCCGGAAACCGCTGCTACAAAAGTTCCCACCCAGAGTGCATTTATAACTTGGCTGCTTTGAAAGAATCCGGGGGCGAATAGAGTATGGAGCAGCCCCATCACCGGATCATCACTTCCTCGCCTTTACAGTGCAACCCTTCACTTAAGTCGAGGACATCGAGCTCGGACTCTTGCCCGCCGACGACAAGGATACGACCCCGTACGCGCAAAACTTCCACATCGTATCCGTAAAGTGTACTCAATACGTCGCTTTGTATCACGTCATCCACTCTACCCATCACCGCGTGTCCCTTGGCCAAATACAGTACTTTATCCATGGCACCAAGCAGCGGATTCATATCGTGCGCAACCATGATCACGGCAATGCCTCTTTCCTTTCCAATTCGTGACACCAACCGTACCACTTCATGTGCACTACGTATATCGAGGTTCGAGAGTGGTTCATCCAAGAGTAGAATTTTCGGATCTGTTAATAACGCTTGTGCGATCATTAGGCGTTGCTGTTCTCCGCCTGACAGTCGTCCGACAGGAGTGTCGGCAAACTTATGTGCGTCAACAGCAGCAAGGATTTCATCAATCCGTTGCCGACGCTTCCGGTTTGGGAGAGGTATCCCCCAACGATGGCCATCAAGTCCGAATCCAACCAGGTCACGGCCACGAAGCGGGATGTCCGGATCGAGCTGAATCTTTTGCGGTACATAGCCAATCAATCGGTTTCCCCTGTGCACGGACTTCCCTGCAACTCGAACGCCACCTGCCGTGGGAGAAAGAAGTCCTAGAATGACCCGAAGAAGTGTGCTCTTCCCTGCACCGTTTGGCCCGATTAAGCCCACAAATTCCCCAGGCTGCACCTTGACGTTAATGTCATTCAAGACCCTCCGATCGCCAAAACGAACTTCGATGTGATTCAGTTCAAGGACCGTCTTCTCTGCGTCCATCATGACATCGTCTCCGTTGAAGTGCCGTTTTGAATTGCGCTCTTCAAAGCTTTCACTTCGTCTTCCATCCACGTCTGGTATGTGTGGTTCGGTGGCATGGTTTCGTACACACCGACGACTGGGATATTATTTTCTTTTGCAAGTTTCAAGAGTGCAGTTGTAACATCATCCACTGCTTGTTGGTTATACAAAAGAACTTTCACCTGATGGTTCTTTAATAAATTTTCCTCAATCTGAACATCTTGAGGGGAAGGATCGACTCCGTTCATAACAGCCGCTTGGAAGGACCATGGAGTCTTTATGTCCATTCCGGCTGCTTCCAAGAGATAATCACATACCGGTTCGGTCACAGCAACTGGCGCATTCGGGAAAGATTTTTTGACGTCAGCAAGTGCTTGATTCCAAGCCTGAAGGGACTGGTCAAACGTCTTTAGATTGTTCTGGAAGTACGCTGCTTCGGATGGATCTTGCTTGGAAAGTTCGTCCGCAATCAATTTCGCTACCCTTGGCATCGTGTCTGGTTTGTACCAGAGGTGAGGATTTTTAGTCGTATTGCCGTATCCCAAAGCCGATGCGACGTCTATGACGGTTCGATTTGAATTTGGCGAAGCGGATTCGAGTTTGTTCATAAAGTCGTCATAACCAAGCCCATTTTGGACAACCAGCGTGGCACTACCGACAAGGATTGCATCCTTTGTGCTTGCCTCATAGGTATGCGGGTCGGTATTGGGATTGTCCATAATCCCCGTGACGGAGACATACTGACCACCAATCTGCTTAATTACATCCGCATACTCATTTTCCGCCCCGACTGCTTGAATAACTTTCGAACCCGACGAAGTTCCTGTTGATTGATTTCCGGCGAGACTCGTAGTCCCATTAGTAGACGAGGCACCGGTTCCGCAGCCACTCATCCCGAATACAGTGGCAAAGATCACGATTCCCCCGATCAATCGGGTTCGTGTGAACGCTCTGCGTACAGAATTATTCCAGTCTCTCTGATTCTCTCCCAACATGACCGTTCTCCTTTCGGTTAGTCAAAGGTAATTGGCCAAGTATGTTCATCCGGTATATTTCTCAAAAAGGTCCCGTAAGAATCAACAATTACCAATCGATTGCCCACGTAATATGGTGCGAATCGTACCAAAAGTTCAATCACAACGCCCCATCTCGTGTTCAGCTTGGCAGTTTGGGCAAGTTCCAAATAAATCGGAACGATGACTACTTACCTGAAAGTTCTCTGGTACCTTGAACGAAGGGCATCCATCATGAATGTCTAAAACACGATGGCAGGAAAGGCATACAAAGTGATGATGATGTTCGGAGCCGCAAAATGCATAAAAGATATTCCCATCAACCAGAAAAGGCGTCGCAACGCCCACTTTCGTAAGCACTTCAAGCAATCTGTAAACTGTAGTCAAACCAATTTTCACGTTGCTTTTTTGCGCCAACTCGAAGAGCTGACCCGGGGTTAACATGGACGATGATGTTGCAAACAGTTCTAACAAAGTTTCCCGTTCGGCGGTCAAACGAAATTTTTGATCGTTTAATAATTCTTTGACTAAGGATTTATCCAACTCCCACACCCCGTACAGTTATTGAAAACATTTTTCTACAACATAATACAGTGGAACATTCATACCGTCAATATAGAAAATCATTTTCTACAGTAGATAAGTGATAAAGGGGTACCTGTAGGTACCCCCTTCTATTCCACAAACTGCTCTATGTTAAAGGCCACCGAAAGGGTCATCATAGCCTCCGCCTTTAGACTGATGAATGAACGTGCCAGCTCGGCTATAGTTGAACTGTATGGCTGTGACTGTGCAAAGAACGAGGAGGGAACAAAATGATTTTAGTAACGGGTGCAACAGGCAACGTCGGACGTGAGCTGGTACAGCGATTGCATCAAGCGGGGAATCCTGTACGTGTTCTGACCAGGAATCCAGAGAAAGTTTCATTTCCTGCCGATGTGGAGATTGCTACGGGCGACCTAACCGCGCTCGACACTGTGAAACCGGCGCTCCGTGGTGTACGGCAAGTATTCTTGATTCGAGTCCCCGGCAGCGATGTTTTTCCACGGGTTGCGAAGGAGGCCGGAGTCGAAAAAATCGTCTTTCTCTCCTCGGGTGCCATTGACGCACCGACCGAGAATGCGATTGGACGGTATCATCTTCAGACGGAACAGTTCATCCGAGAGGCGGGCCTCAAGTGGACATTTCTACGTCCAGGCGCTTTTATGTCGAATACCTTACAGTGGGCACCGTCCATTCGAGCAGAAGGCGTAGTGAGGGCACCGTTTGGCGACGTTGGTACTGCGCCAATTGACCCAAGAGACATCGCATCGGTTGCTGCCGCCGCGCTGGTGTCACCAGAACACGACGGTCAAGTATATACGCTGACTGGACCTGAAGTGTTGACACCGGTTCAGCAAGTACAAATTCTGAGTTCCGTCCTTGGAAGAGACATTCGTTTTGATGACATCCCTGAGACGATGGCAAAAGAGAACATGAAGCGATTTGCTCCGCCAGAAATCGTTGAATCAATCTTTTCCCTAATAAAAGACAATAAAGAGCATGCCGAATCCCCTACGACTACGGTAGAGGATGTAACCGGTCGACCTGCCCGCACATTCGAACAATGGGCAACAGATAACGCAGACCGGTTCCGCTGAGTATCCGGAAAACGCTGCGTCAGAACAACGCCTCCTGTTTGCATGACGTTGATGGCATCGGGTAACGATAAGATAACCATTGTGAGGAGGGGTGACATGGGTCGGCAGGAATACCACAATACCATATCCGGGCTAGGATTTACGGTCTTCCCTGAAGACCTCCAGTATGTCAACGAATATGCAGGAGACTGGGAACTGACGGGGCCAAAAGATAACATTCCGGAGAACTACTGGCTCGTAACAAGTGATGGTGAGGGCCACAATGTACGCGGTCATATGAGTCCGCAGCAAATTCTGGACTGGGGTCGTGAACAAGGCTGGTTATGCGCCTATGTAGCACCCTATGGACGTCACGTGGTCGGTGCAGAGGATGACATTCAGCTTCATGACTGGCTTCGTGACAGGCGCCGGCACGCAGTTGAACAAGGCGCAGAACAGCACCGAAAGCCACATTAAGCCATCCTTACAGAGGTTGTCCGAAAAGGGTCACCCGGGGCTATCGCCCGGCCTGAACGGTCCCGACTGGCGACCAGGCCCTGCTGCACGTTGCTGTGTCAGCGGGCAAAATTGCTCCGTCACGTACCTAGGACTTACGCTCCGTGCGCATTTTTGTCCGCTTCCTTGCAACGCACGGCATCTTACCTTAACCCTTGTTGGACACGCACTTACAGTTGTAACCTTACAAAAAAGAGCAAATTCACGGGCCTGCCTCACCCTCGGCAGGCCCGCTACATTACTCCACCTTCGAAACTGGAACCCACCGCCCACTTTCATGTGACGTTTCAACAGCGGTAAGGACGGCCTGATTTCGTGCGCCATCCAAAAAGCTCGGTTGCGGATTTGTATGCCTGACAATGCCGTCTGTGAATTCCTTCACCAGATTGATGAACATGTGCTCATAGCCGATGATGTGTCCGGCAGGCCAATATGCAGCTGCATACGGGTGCGCCGCCTCGGTACAGTTGATCCGTCGGAATCCCTGCAGCCCCTGTGGATCGTCCATAAAGTAGACATCCAGCCAGTTCATATCCTCCAGGTTCCAGCGGACGGAACCGCGTTCGCCGTTGATCTCCAACCGGTTTCCGTTCCGATTTCCGGCCGCAAATCGAGTCGCTTCGAACGTGCCGAGTGCCCCGTTCTCAAATCTGGCCAGAAACACCGCCGCATCATCGACGTCGACGCTCCCTGTGCGAACCGAACCGTCGTTGACCGCTGCATCTTCAGCAGGCCGATCACGCACGAATGTTTGCAGCGTTCCGACGACTTCTGTGATCTCCCCGACGAGAAACCGTGCGAGATCGATGATGTGCGTACCAATATCGCCAAGCGCACCAGAACCTGTCAAGTGCTTTTGCAGACGCCAGGTTCGTGGTGCCGGCGGATCGACAAGCCAGTCCTGCAGGTACTGTGCGCGCACATGATAGATCTTGCCAAGGCGGCCTTCCTCGATGAGGCGCTTGGCGAACTGCACAGCGGGCGCGAATCGGTAGTTATGACAGACCATGTGAACGACGCCTGCAGCCTTCGCGGCCTTGAGCATCGCTTCTGCCTCCGCTTGTGTCATCGCCAGCGGCTTCTCGCACAAGACGTGTTTCCCGGCCTGTACCGCCAGCATCGCTATCTCGGCATGCGTGTCGTTCGGCGTCACAATGTCGATGACGTCAATGTCATCCCGTTCTATCAAACGGCGCCAATCCGTCTTATACGACGCAAACCCAAGCTTGGAAGCAGCTTCTCTCACCTTGTCTTCACTTCGCCCAGCCAGGGCGTGCAGGACGGGCGTGACCTCTGTGTCAAAATAAAATGGCAAATCGCGGTAGGCATGCGCGTGTGCACGGCCCATGAACTGGTATCCAATCATGCCGATTCGCAGCGCGCGTTTTACGCCCACCACATTTCACCGACCCTGTCTCGAATGAGGATCTGCTTCAGAAAGGATGCAGCCTTTTGAAACCCTTCCTCCACGGACATCAGGCTGTCTTCATGCTCGATGCTGATGGCGCCTTCATAGCCAACCAGCTGCAGTGTGCTGATGATGTGCCGCCAGGTTTCCGCGCCGTGGCCGTAGCCGATCGTCCGGAAAATCCAGGAACGGTTCAATTCATGCGCGTACGACTTCGTGTCGAAGACGCCGTTTTGCGCAGTGTTTCGGCTGTCGATGGTGGTGTCTTTGGCGTGCACATGGAACAGGGCCCCTGCTTGGCCGAGTGTTTTGATGCAGGGAACGGGATCCATGCCCTGCCAAAACAGATGGCTTGGATCAAAATTGACACCAATCTGGTTGCCGCATGTCTCGCGCAGACGCAGACAAGTCTCGGTGTTATAGACGACGAAGTGCGGATGCTGCTTCGATCGCTACCCTCACGCCGTGCGTCGCCAGGAAATCGTTTTGTTTACTCCAGTATGGAATCACGTGTTCTCGCCACTGCCACTCCAACACATGCGTATTCTCTTCCGGCCAGGGACAGGTCACCCACACCGGGTGGCGTGAATCTTCCGATTCCCCAGGGCAGCCGGAAAAGGTGATGACTGTATCCACTTCCAGCTCGGCGGCCAGTCGCACGGCGTTCTCAAAGTCCTCGTGGTCTGCCGCGGCTATCGCTGCGTTAGGGTGTAGCGCGTTGCCGTGGCAGGATAGGGCGCTGATTTCCAGTCCACGGTCGGAACGGCGCTTCGAAATGTGCGGAGCCGCTCTTTATCTTGCAACAGTTCTGACGGTCGGCAGTACGCCTTTCCAGGGTAGCGTCCACAGCCGATCTCGATGGCATCCAGACTGCTTTGCGCGATCAGATCGAGCGCCTCTTCAAACGATTTGTTCTGGAACAAAACGGCGAAAACACCGAGTTTCATGCGGTCCTCCTCCTCCGAATCAGCGCTTGACACCGTCATAGTGTTCAGACAGCCATTGCGGCTGTGGGCTGCGTTCGCATACGGATCGCCCTGACATTCGTCCTGTTCCACAATCAGCCACTCGACACCTGTGTCTTCGGCGACTTTCAGAACCGAATCCAGATCCATGATCCCGGTGCCTAGCGGTACGGTCGTCGTAGTTCCTTCATCATCTACCGTCATGTCCTTCAAGTGGATCAACGGCGTCTGTGCAGCATAGGCAGTCAGATATGCGAGCGGATCCTGTCCGGCATGTTGCACCCAACAGACGTCCAGTTCCACCTTCACCGTGTCGGCCGCATCTTTCACCAGAAGATTGAACAGGCGTTCATCGTCGAAGGACTGTTCGAACTCGAACCAGTGGTTATGGTAGCCGAAACGCAGCCCAGCTGCGGCAATCGTCTGCCCCCAGTCGCGAAGCGTTGCCGCTGTCTGCATGCTGGCTGCCCGTATATTTCGCTGTTCCTCATTCAGCCACGGACAGACGATGTAGGACGCGCCGATGGCTCTGTGAAACGCAATGACCTCGTCCAGATTCTGCTGCCAGTTCGGCGAATTCCACGTGACTGCTGACGCATTCCAGTGAAGTTCTGCCAGCAAGCTGTTGACCTCGTTTGCCGGCAAGCCGTCAAAGCCGGCAAATTCCACCCCTTCATAGCCGAGTTCGGCCACTTTCCGCAGCTTCGTCGGCAAATCATCTGGTGCCCCGCGTAACGTGTAGAGCTGTAAGCCAATCCCCATTTTTCCCTGCTGTCCCAATTCCATCGTCTCCTTTGCTGATAGATGGTCAGATTATAGGTTCCAGTCCAGCGTAACTTCGTGACCAGTCCGGGAAGATTCATAGATGGCATCCAGAATTAAACTGTTGGTAAGGCCGGAGAACGCGGAGGAGATGGGTTCTTTGCCTTCACGGATGCAATCCAGAAAGTGACGCGACAGGCGGAGCCGTTCTCCTTCGTCATGGCGTGGAGGCACGAGTGGCACGTCGACCGCCCGGTCATATAATTCGGTAAACATTTTCCCTTCGTACCCCTGGATCTCTGCCCCGCCATCTGTACCCATCAACTGTACAAACGGCTCGCTCGATGTCCCTGCATGCACGGCCAACTAACCTCGAGCGTGAGGGTGCTGCCGTCTTCCATTCGAATCTGGGCGCTGGCCAAGTCCTCCACGTCAAAGTAACCGTCCCAATTCGGCGTGCCCCAGTCGCCGATGCCTTTTTTCTTCGGCCCAAACTCCGCGTACGTCGAACCAAAGACGGTGACGGGTTTTGGATTACACATCAGGTACAGCGCCAAGTCGAGCATGTGTACGCCGATGTCGATCAGCGGACCGCCGCCTGCCTGGTCTTTCCTTGTAAACCAAGTTCCCCAGCCAGGAATGCCTTTCCTGCGCAGCCAGCCTGTTTTCGCGAAATATACCCGTCCGATGGCGCCTTGTTCAACCTGTCGGCGAATTTCCTGTGACACCCACTGCCAGCGCATTTGGTGTGGAATCATGAGCACTGTTCCGGCTTGCTGATGCGCACGGACAATTTGCTTCGCCTGCTCAGCGTTGAGGGCCATCGGCTTTTCAAGCAGCACATGCTTGCCTGCCGCAAGTGCCTGGATAGCCAATTCCGCGTGCAGGCGGTTCGGAACACCGATGACGACTGCATCCACGTTCGCATCCTCGACGAGTGCATCCACAGATTCGTGCACCTTGGATATGCCAAATTGTGCCGCCCGGGCATGTGCAAGCTGCCCATCTACATCCGCAATGGCGTAAAGCCTCGCACCCTCAACTTTTTCGAACGTCTCCAAGTGCACCCGACCGATGTTTCCAGCGCCGATAAACCCTAAACGAATCTCGTCATTTTGCCCCATCAGATTCCCCACTCCAATCATTCCGATATTCTTTCAGTTAGGCATGATGACAGGCGACCAGATGTCGCTCTGTCGACACATGTAAGTCCGGCGTGCGTTGACGGCATTCCTCTGTAGCCATGGGACAGCGCGGTGCAAACGGACAGCCAGTTCGGCCTTTCGACAAATCGGTTGCTTCGCCCCTCACTTCAGGCAGTCGCCTTTACTGTTCGATCCGGGCGTTGCCGCCAACAACAGCTTCGTATAAGGGTTCTTCGGATTTCGCACCAGTTCAGCCGAATCTGCAACCTCCATCACGCGGCCGCCGTACATTACCATGATGCGGTCGCCGAAGTAACGTGCGGAAGCGAGATCATGCGTGATATACAAGAAGGCCAGGTCGAAATCGTGTTTGAGCTGATTCAGCAGCCGCAAGATGCCCGCCCGAATCGATACGTCGAGCATGGAGATCGGCTCATCTGCCACCAGAAAACGCGGATTCACGCTCAACGCCCGGGCAATGGCGAGGCGTTGCCGCTGCCCTCCAGACAATTCGTGCGGAAACTTGCTCTGCATCTCAGCAACGGGCGTCAATCCGACGCGCTCGAGCAAGGCTTCAATCTGCTCGTCAACAGAGCCCTCGCCCTGCGCATGTCTGCGCACCGGGAATTGCAGGTGTTGGCGTACCGTACGAACCGGGTTGAGCGATCCGAACGGATCCTGGAACACCATCTGCACGTGTTGACGATGTCGTTTCAGCTCCCTCCCCCGAACATTGGTCACGTCGCGCTGATTGACGACAATTTTACCTGAGCTCGCCTGAACCAGGCCGAGCAATGCGCGGCCAATCGTGGTTTTCCCACTGCCGGATTCCCCTACCAGCGACAGCACTTCACCTTTGTGAATCTCGAATCCAACCTGGTCAACCGGTGTGATATAGGTACGCCCGCCGCGCGTACGAACCGGAAAGCGCACCACCAGGTTCTTGCATGCGTGGACCAACGCTTCCTGCGCCTCAGACATGGACATCCTGCCCCCTCTCGGCTGCCTGAAACAGGTGGCATTCAATCACTGCATCACCTGTGTCAACCCGCTGTGGGCGCAGGACGCAGCAAGTGTCCAGCGCGAACCGGACAGCGGGGATGATAGGCGCATCCTGTCGGCAAATCGATCAGGTCTGGCGGGTTCCCGGGAATCCCTTCGATGGTGACTTGTTCACTGCTGAGCTTGGGGATAGCACGCATTAATCCCTGCGTGTAGGGATGGTGTCCCGTCAGCTGATTCAGGGTCGAACTGTTCGTCTGTTCGACAATCCGACCGGCGTACATGACGGCCACTTCTGAGGCGAGTTCGGAAACAAGGCTGAAGTCGTGACTGATAAATAGAATGGCAAAGTTGCGCGCTCGCTGAATCTTGCGAATCTCATCGAGAATTGAACGCTGTACGACCACGTCCAGGGCCGTGGTCGGCTCGTCCATAATCACCAGATCGGGCTCGAGCGCGATGGCAATCGCAATGACGACGCGCTGGCGCATGCCGCCTGACAGCTCATGGGGATAACTCTGCAGGTGCTTGGGATGGATGCGGACCAGCTCCAGCAGTTCACGGGCGCGCTTCAAGGCGTCGGCTCGTGTCATCCCTTTGCGATGGCTGCGAAATACGTCCAGCATTTGATCTTCAACGTTCATCACGGGGTTGAGCGCGGTCATGGCGCTTTGAAAGACCATCGACATCTTTTCCCAGCGGAACCGCCGCAGTTCCCGTTTGCTCAAGCTGTACACATCCTGGCCGCTGACGCGAACGGTACCTGCAGACAAGGTCGCGTTGTTTCGCAACAGCCGCATGACAGCCAGTGCCAGCGTTGATTTGCCCGATCCCGATTCGCCAATCAGCCCGACAATGCTGCCAGGGTAAACCGACAATTTGACGTCTCTCACGGCGGCAACCGAACCGCTGGGCGAGTCGTATGTAACCGAAACGTTGTCCAGTTCAAGTACGGGTACGGCGCACACGGACACCCCTCCTGCTCGATCCGCGCAGCCGCGGATTCGTAATTTCGTCAATGGCAAAGTTCATCAAGACTAAACTCAGTCCAACCAACGCGATGCCGAGTCCGGGCGGCACGAACCACCACCATGCGCCGGTCAGATTGGCATCACCTTCGCTGGCCCAGTACAGCATCGTTCCCCAGCTGATAGACTGGCCTGATTCAAGTCCGAGGAAGGCGAGCCCCGATTCAGCCAGGATGGCGCCAAGACAGGAATACATCAGATTGGCAGCGACGATAGATAACATGTTCGGCACGATCTCGGTGGTCATGATGCGGAAAGCTGACGCACCCGACAACTTGGCTGCGGCCACAAAGTCACGGTTGACGTACGACATCGTCTGCGCGCGAAACACGCGCGCTCCCCATGCCCAACCGGTGAGACCAATAATGAAACCGTTGAACACGGGCGTACTGCCTTTAACCAGCGCTTCAATCAGAATCAGCAGCACGAGACCAGGGAGAACCAAGAAGATATTCGACAGAAAGTTCAGGACGGTATCCACGAATCCGCCTGTGTAACCAGCCGTCACCCCTACCAACAAGGAAATCACGGTGGACAAAATCCCGGCGCCGACGCCGACAATGAGGGTTGTGCGCGCTCCAAACACGAATTGTGAAAAAATGTCCTGTCCCTGGTTCGTCGTGCCAAATAGATGCTTGGCGCTCGGCAGTGACATGGCAAAGGCGGTGCTGTGCGGATCGTACGGAGCAAGTACAGGCGCAAAGATGGCAATCAGCACGAACAGCAGAAATAGGCAGAGCCCGACGACGGCCTTCGAATTATGAAAGAACAAAGTAAACGGACGCTGTCTGTTTCGCTGGCGCGTTCGTTTGACAGGCGCGTATGCACTCGGCTCAGTCGCTTCCATCATGCCGCCGCACCCCCTGTCCGAACGCGTGGATCGAGCCGGATATACAAGATATCCACCAGCAGATTCGCAATCAACACACAGACTGCGATAATCAAAAATGAAGCTTGTATGAGCGGATAGTCTTGCGACAAAACCGCTTGGTTCAAGATGTTCCCGATTCCTGGATAGGAGAAGACCACCTCCGTCAAAATGGAGCCGCTGACCACGTTCCCAAGCGCAATCGCGAACCCCGTCACCTGCGGTAAAAAGGCATTTCGCGCTGCATAGGAGAACATCAGCCGGCGTGTCGATACGCCTTTGGCTTCAGCAAACACAATGTAGTCTTCGCCAAGCGTGATCATCATGTTGTTACGCATGCCAATCAGCCATCCGCTCAGGGAACCGAGGAAGATGGTCAGGCCAGGCAAAATGCCGTGCCAGATGGCACTCGCCAGAAACGGAAGATTGAACCCCGGTGAAACCGAATTGCCAAAGCCGTGTGACATCGGAAACCAGTTCAGTTTAAAGCCGAACACGAACAGCAGCAACAACGCCATCCAGAAATAAGGAGCTGCCTGAAAGAACATGGTCACTGGCGGCAGGATTCCGTCCAGCACACCGCCGCGTCGCCAGGAGATGAGAATGCCAAGGAACGTTCCCAGAAACACAGATAAAACGGTTGCGATGCCAACCAGGAACACCGTCCACGGCAGGCTGTTTGCAACGACGGTGGTGACCGGAGTTGGATAGTAGGTAAACGACAGTCCCCAATGTCCAGTTACCAGCGATTTTAAATAATTGCCGTACTGCACAATCATTGGCTGATGGCTGATTCCAAATTCAAGTTCCATCGCCTTCAACGCATTTGGATTGAGCGTGCCGCGCGCTTTGGCAAACATCGCTTCTGCCGGGTTTCCCGGTATTAACCGCGGCAAGATGAAGTTGATGGTCACAGCCGCCCACAGAGATACCACAAAAAAGATTAAACGGTTTAGCAAATATCGCATGTGCCCGCCTCCTGAGCGCAGTTTCTATGAGGAGGGCGGGAAACGGCGGCAGTGTTTGGTCATCGCCGTACCCGCCCCTCTTTGGCTGCTTAACTCTTCGGCTTCAAGTGCATCACTAGAATCTCGGGTGCAGGCCAGGCCCAGGGTGCCGGGTTCACATATGGGTTGCTCTCCGTCGGCCAGCCAGTAAAGTGTGCCGTTGAGTATTCATACCAGTTGACGCCTTCAAGCAGTGGAATCGACGGAATTTGTTCCGCAACCGCTTTCTCAAGGACGTTCAGCGCCTGCTGCTGCTTGCTTGTGTCCGTCGTTGATGCAAACTGTTTCAGCGCGTTATCCGTTACAGGGCTGCTCCATTGCTCAACATTCCAGCCGTTGCCTGTAGCCAGCAAATCGTCGTACGTATAGTACATACCCGGCCCGGCGCCTTGCGTGGAATACATGGCGAGTTGGAAGTGATGTGCACGAAGATTATTCATGAACGCACCATACTGGTCTTGATGGACGGTGACTTGAATGCCGATTTGCTGGAGTTGCTGCGCCATCATCGAAGCATCGGCATCCCAATCAGACCATCCTGAGATCACATCCAGTGTGAATGAAAGCGGTTTACCTGACGGCGACACGTAGATCCCGTTTGAATTTTTCTTGAAGCCCGCTTGCTGCAGCACCTTTTCCGCGCCTTGCGGGTCGTAGGTAAACTTCAAGTCTGCAGCGGGTAAACTCTGGTCGAGCATGGACTGGTCAGTCGGCGTAATCACGCCAGTCGGATTCGCTACTGGTTCATAGCCGTATTCACCTTTGGTTGACAATTGCTGGCGATCGATCGCCATGCTGATCGCCTTGCGAACGGCCAACTGACTAAGCTCCGGATCTTTTAAGTTTGTATACAGCATGACGTCGTTCGCAGGCGGGAACCAGTAATGGTTGTCTGGACTCTTTGACGTAAATACCTGCTTGATATTTGGAATGAACGCACCGCCCCAGTCCACCTGATCCTGCGCGAGTGCGAGGTCTGCGCTGTTATTGCCGTCATAGGACGGAAAGTCAATGGTTTTGACTGGCGGATCTCCTCCCCAGTAATGTGGATTTGCAGTCAGCTTGTAGTCCTGTGACGTAAATTTGGAGAGAACATAGGGACCCGTGCCAATGGGATTCGTGATGCTTGCTTTTGACGGATCGCCGAGCTTTGACCAAATGTGCAGCGGTACGATGTACGTCTCCAGGACATAGTCCGCGAATGGAACATCTGGGGATTTAAACTGAAACACGACCTGATTCTGCCCATTGGCTGTGACAGAGCTTAGTTCCTGCCACACACCGTTTGAATCCGCCGCGGGGTACTTCTTCAGCATGTTGAACGTGAAAACCACATCAGCGGCAGTAAACGGTTTGCCAT
The DNA here is from genome assembly GCA_963758235.1 of uncultured Alicyclobacillaceae bacterium. GTDB lineage: Bacteria > Bacillota > Bacilli > Alicyclobacillales > Alicyclobacillaceae > CAVWUS01. The sequence goes on from CAVWUS010000008.1 coordinate 65,982, forward strand.
CCGACCAGTCTGCGTTTTGCAGGTCAACTGTAAGCGTCTTGTTTCCGTTGCTCCAGGTTTCGCTCTTCCCGAGCAGCGGATAGGTGTGGTTGCTGATGGGGTCGAAGTAGAACAGCGGTTCGTAGATGAAGCCCTGGGTTCCCGGGTTTGCGCTGCTCGAGTAGGGATTAAAGTTCGGCTGAAACGATCCATACGGTGCAGGTACATCAACAAGCGTGAGTGAGCTCGTGCCGCCACTGGTCGTTTTGGTGGACGTGCCGTTTCCTGCTCCCCCGCTGCTGCACCCGACGACGGTCATGGAGAGAGCGAGAACAGCGCCCGCCAAGCCGACATACTTGGTCTTACGCTTCACAAATAATCCCCCCAACTTGATACAAACTGTAATGACAACCAAATTGCAATCACACTGGCCCCTTGAATACTTGCTGTTCTACCTCGACCCGCATCACCTCCTCTGCGATCCCTATCTGATGACACCTTCGAAAGCGCTTGCGAAATTAGGCGCGATAGATTTACTTCAAATCCACTGTCGATAAGGAACGAACCGTTTGGCGAACCATAAGTTCTGTTTCAATGGTAGTTACCGAAGGTGCCCGCTCAGGCATAAAGATGAGGTTCATCAGTTCCTGTGCGGCCAAGTTTCCTAATTCGACGGTATTTTGACGTACCGTTGTCAGCGGCGGAGTCGCATAACTCGCCAAGTTGATATCATCAAACCCAACAATCGAAATATCTTCCGGTACGCGATACCCCTCTTCCCGAATGGCCCGCATTGCACCAAGTGCCATCATGTCGCTGATACAGAACATCGCAGTGGGCCGGTCATCGAGGGCTAACAGACGTTTGGCCGCACGGTAGCCATCTACCTCTGAATAATCTCCCGAGACGACCCAATCGGATCGATAAGGAACGCGATGCTTGAAGAGCGTTTCCTGATAGCCAATCATGCGGTCATGACCGGGCTTAGCTGAAAACGGATCGCCAATAAAGGCGATTTTTCGATGGCCTTCGGCGAGCAAATATTCCACCGCGCGCGTGGCTCCGCCGACATTATCGGACGTAATGTAGGTCACTCGCGGGCCGGTCAAATCAAGATCGATGCAAATGCAGGGAATTTGACTCTGCGAAAGCGGTACCAGGCCGGGATCGGAACGAGGCAAACCAAACAGCATGATGCCGTCTACATTCCGATTCCTTGCATGTGCCACGTAGTCGCTCGAAGACTCCCGAAACAAGCTGTTGGCAAAGATAATTAAGTCGTACCCTTCGGATCCAATCACGTCTTTAAACTGTGCAAGCACTTCGTGAAAGAACGGATGCCGAAGGCCGCTGTTGACGTTGTCTTCGACAAATACGCCAATCGTCATCGAACGTTTAGTGGCCAACCCCCGCGCAACGGCATTGGGATGATAGCCAAGCTCCTTGGTAATTTCCAGGACGCGGCTGCGCGTTTTCTCACTGACATCCGGATATTGGTTCAACACTTTTGACACGGTTGTAACCGAGACGCCTGCCCGTTTCGCGATATCATAGATGGTTGTCATATCTGTCATCCTTTTCCCTCAGGTACGGCTGCAAGGCGAAAGCGGTTTCGAAAAATCCAACAGGCCATCACCGAAACCCGGTACTTCTGCTCTTTCTCTGACTATATGAAGCTGCCAATTGATGAATGCGCTTTCTTTGACTGGGTTTATCATCTTTTGTCTATTTCTGCGGTAAGCGCAGTGAACCACGGGCTTGTGCCCATATTGGTAAAAAAGCACTTCCGCCATGTTATGCGTCCAGAAATTCAAGCGAGGTCAGGCGTATGATGAGCATCATGAGTAAGGGGTGATGAAGCATGGCAAAGTTCGCTCGGCTGCGCTGGATTCCGATGTTGGTTGATGCATACCGGGAAGCGCAGGTTCGCATGGCTGCGGCGGACAACACAAAGCCAGCGCTGTCTTCAAATATGGTACAGCGTACATCGAGCACTGCATCGGCATCGCGTACAGTGCCGGTTATGCGCAAGCGGGCCGCGAGTAAACAGCTTGCTGGCGCGAAGCAGAGGACAGTGAAGCAGAACGGGATCGGACGGCCGAAGCGACAGAATCAGCCGCTAACACCTGAACGCATCATGCGTGAACTTCGCTCTGGTCACCGCAAGTCTTGGAATCGGCTGGATTCGATTCAGCAAAAGCTTCAAGCCGTGGGCATGAAAGTGGACAGCTTGACAGATGAATTGAAAAAGGTAAAGCAAGGCGAAGAAGGGACAAAAACACCAAACCCAAATGCGCACCCTGCGATGCAACCGTTACCGGGTCCTTGGTTATGACTTGCATAACAAAAATTGGGTACCCTAGGCCTATCGCAATCATTTCACGAGAAGCCTAAGGGGAGTAAGTCGTTTGCGTCTTTTGCTGGCCGTTGCATTTGTGCTCGTGACGTGGCGGTGGGGAGACTGGAGGAATTGGCGCAACTATCACGCGACTATCCTCTTTTATTCGCTTGGCTCGCTCTTATACGAGGTGCTTACTTACAAATATCCCATGTGGCAGTACGCGGGCGACGGCATTCTGCCGAATCATACAATTTCAGCGCTCCTGCTCTCATTTGTTGCATTTCCCTGTACGGTTCTACTGTTTTTACCCTACACCCGAACACGCGGTTGAAGCAGATATGCTACATCATCAGGTGGCCGTCGTATACACGCTGATCGAACGGATCATGTTCAGCGCCAGACTCATTTCCTACCATCACGGCTGGACATTCTTCATGTCCATTGTATTTGACCTCGGCATTTTCGCCATCTTGATGATCCACTATAAACGTCCGCTCGTCGCATATGCTTTGTCACTGCTCGTCGTCATCTTATTGATGCTGCTATTTAAAGTCCCCATCCATGCGATGCGGTGAACCGCATCAAAACGCTGCAGCCACCTTTGTCGCACCTACTTGAGGCGCATTGCACCGGTCAATACTGCCACAGCGTGGCCCCCAACCCAAACGTCGCCGGCTTGTTCAATCCGTACTTGTATCAAGCCGGGCACGCCCGACTGACCACCCCTGCTCGAATACATATTCACCTGGCTCAAGTATACGCTGGTGTACCAGCCAAGCCCCGAGCGCGCCACTCGCCGTGCCCGTATGCGGATCCTCTGGCACACCGACGGCCGGCGAAAAGTCACGGGCGTGCAAAGTCGCGGTTTCCGTTTTTGTTTCCATACAAAACACGTGCGTGGATGCCACTCCGAGTTCACGATTAAAAGTTGCCAATTCAGGCATTGCCGGAGAAAGTGACTGTAATGTATCGAGATTGTCGACCGGAACCATCAAGTCCCAAAGTCCGGTGTAGGAAAGGCCCAGCGGGATCTCCTGCACCATACGGTCAGCTGACATCCCAAGCAGTTTGGCTACGAATGGTTGCTGCTCCTCAGGCAGCGCTCGAAATTGTGGACGCGCCTGCCGCATCCACGCACTGCCATCAGCCCGTACCTCCATCTGGAGAATGCCCGCATTGGTTTCGACCGTTGTCTTCCCAGCCAGTTTTCCGGCTTCAGCCAAAGCACTTAAACCAGCGATGGTTGCGTGCCCGCACAGATCGACCTCAACTGCTGGCGTGAAGTAGCGCATCCGAATATCCGCATGGTTTGCTGGCAGTACGAAAACCGTCTCAGAGCAGTTCATTTCCCTTGCGACGGCTTGCATCTCATCGACTGACAGGCAGTGCGCATCCCAGCCACGCCCGCTGGATTACCTTCGAATGGCGACTGTGTAAAAGCGTCATATTGCTGCACTTGAATGGTTTTCACGGTCAACTTCCTTCCTATGTTCCGGCAGATTGCGTCCGCCCGCATGTTCAGGTATCGTGCACTTAGGACGTGCTTATGTAGCTGGACTACGTAAATGAAGGAGAGAAGCACTATGGTATGGACAGCAATCCATTCAATACTCGGCATTGTGATACTGATTCTGGCCGTTGTAGCAACGATTATGGAAGTAGTGAGAGGCCAGAAAGGCGTCAAAAACCCACTGCGCGGGCCACTGATTGGCCTCATTGACCTGCAAATTCTGCTCGGGATTGTGACCATCATTATAACAAAGCATTATGGATGGTTCTTGATTCACCCACTGTTCATGCTTGTGGCTGCAGTATTATTTCACGGCTGGACCAAACCGAAGCAGGATGGCACAAGCAGAGCTTCCGTGTACGTGATTGCTACAATTCTGCTCATTGTCGGCGCCGTCATTTTCTACTGAACGTGCGTGCCCGAAAGGGCCGACCTTTATACAAGGCAACGATTTCGCATAAGAAAGGGCTGTCCCGCTGCAGGTTCACTGCTTCGGAACAGCCTTGTCGCTTCTTATGCGTTACTGTGCAGCCTGTTCTCACGCTGAATCAGAGACCTCATCTGCGATTTGACCTGCACTGCGCAGTCCCATGCTATACAAAACCAGGCTAATGGCTAAGGCGGCCAGCCCACTCAGCAGATACAGCGCGCGTACGCCGACATACGCGTGCAGCCAGCCCACCACAATCATCGTCAAACTCATCACAGAGGTAACAACCATATTATTGACCGTGCTGAACCGCCCCTGGAACGCCGGGTCGATTTTCGTCTGCTGGAGCGTTGCGCCAGAAATCTGAAAGATGGAGATGCCTGCGCCCTCAATCAGCACACCGAGCAGCGTCAAAGGGAACCACGCTACGCAGATCATCAGCCACTGGCCAAGACCGATGATGACCAGACTGAGCGCGAGGAGCCGCTCCAGCCGTACCTTGATGCGGCCGAAAAGTGGAGCCATGATCAGCATTGCGCCCCCCTGAACCGACAACAGGATTGAAAGCATTGACTTTGGCAGATGCAAAAATTGCGTAATGATAAATATCTCAAGTAGATTGATGATGCCGCCCACGAAGCCGTTTGCCACGGCGCCCACCAGCAATTGTCTGGCCAACGTGAAACTCGTCGCGTACGAGATCCCTTGTTTCAGATCGCGCCAAAATGTCAATTGCCGGCCCATTGAACCGTGGATACCGCGATTGCCCTGAATCGTGGAAAACAGAATGCTGGCTGTGACAATCAACGCGCAGCAGACTGCCAATGACCTTGTCAGACCCACCCAGGAATAGATGACCGTTGCAATGGGCGGTCCAATGAGCAGCATGCCGCTGTACACCAATTGCCGTAGCGAAGTAGTCTGCCGTCTCTCTTCTTGAGGAACGAATTCCTGCAGAAATGCGAAGGACGAACTTTGTGCAAACAAGCTGGCGATGGAACCGAGAATCGTCCCGACATACGTGATCCACGCCGCGTGCAGCGGTATGAGCAGTAAGACGACGATAACAGCCAGGGCTCGTCCTATGTTGGCTCCGACAAACGTCCATTTGCGATTCCAGCGATCGCCAAAGACGCCGACAACAGGCGCCAGTACGACTGGTCCATATTCACATACAAGCATAATCGACACTGCCTGTGCATTGTGGCCGGATATCGTATAAATGAGGAACAAAAAGACGATGTTTCGTACCTGTTGGCCGAGGTCGGAAAACAAACTTGCGAGCCAATAACGTAAGTACTGCGGGTGCGTGATGAGATATTTAAACACGGTGGACCCCCTGCGGTCACGCCTCGTCTCTCTATCGTTTTTAGTAAATTACCAACCCAATGAACCATCAGAACTATTTTACCTAATTCGCACTCGTTTCGATAGATGGTTGATCACCTGTAAGCGAATTCAATGCTTTTAACTCATCCTCAACTGGAACCAGGAAACTCAGCCCACTCACGACAGCCATCGTACCCATCAGGATAAAGATGAGCATCAGCGGCACATAGACCATCAGTGCGCCAAACACGGCAATGCCAAGCGGCATTGCAAGTTTCGCCAAGGCGTTAACTGTGGCAATGATACGTCCGCGCAATTCATTCGGTATGGTTTGGATGAGCATTGAACCGAGTGAACCGTTGAGAATCCCATTGACCAATCCGGCCAAGAAGATAACGCAGATGTCAAAGTAACGATTATCCACTATGCCAATGATGCCAATCAATAATCCTGACAGAATCAAACCGGTCATCACAATCTGTTTCAGTTTCATGCGCTTCGTGATGATCCCGATGGTCATGCCGCCGATCATCACGCCGACGAAGAAAGCCCCACCAATGGCGCCGAGCCAATATGCATTGCCATGCAACGGTCCTTTTACCCATGCGGTCAATGTCATATCAAACGGTGCCAAGGAAAAATTGACCACAATCGCTGATACGATAATCAACAGCAACAGCCGCGACTTCGTGATGGTGCGCACCCCGCTAAGCCATTGCTGTGCAAAGGATTGTGTTTCGCCTTTTAACTTTGGTTCAGGCGCGCGCAACCAAGTCAGGCTGAGCACCGAAACGAAGAAAGTGATGGCATTGATGAGAAACAGTAATGGAGCACCAAACAAACCGAGCAGCGTGCCGCCGCCAAATTGACCGAGCAGCTGTACGGCTGCATTGCTCGACTGACTCACGCCCATCGCCTGCGGCACCTGGGTCTCCTCAACAATCATGGGAAGCAGCGTGGAACTTGCGGGATCGAAGAACGTTCCCAGGAACTGAAGCAAAAACACCATCACAGCGATAAACCAGAAGGAAGCATGCATCGCGGCAAATATAAAGACGGCGAGGGAAATCGCGGTTCGCGCGATGTCAGACCATATCATCGTCTGCTTCTTCCGCCAGCGATCGACGTAGACACCAGAAACGAGCCCAGCAAGCTGCGGCAAGGATTGGGCAAAACCGACAATTGCCAAATCCGCCTTTGAACCAGTCACCGAATAGATAAACCACGGCAGCGCGAGCGTAAAGATATTGTTTCCAAAGACAGACACCAGTTGGCCGCTAAACAGCAAGGCAAAATTTCGATTCTGAAACAGCGTACCCATCCATGTCCTCCCCGTTTTCTTGCTGCCTGACCACGGTGCCTGTTCAATTTCGTGATATTATTATTTTATCCGATAGTCACCAAAGCAGCTATATGGTTCGACGCGCCGATAACGATCGGTATTGGAATGAAAATGAACGAAAACAGGCGCTTCGTCCAATTCGGGATGGAGGTCGACGAGCATGGAATCTCCATACCGGAGGCTTTCCAACATCAGTGGCAGATCCCGAATCATTGCCCGATTCCGTCTCCTGGCCGTTCCAACCACCAGCCCTCCGTTCACATGACAATTCAGGTGAAGTTCCAGCGCATCTCCCGTTTGTTCCCATGACGCCAGGATTTCATCCCGCATCAGCCGCGTGTATAGACCCTGTGTTTGTTGCCACGCATATTCTCTTGCAATCGTTAAGTACAGGTTCCCTGTCCGATCCGAATGCGTTAAGGTATATTTACGCGGATAGATTGGTTCGAGCGGTGTGACACCTTCGAGCAAACGTACATGCAGTTTCGCAGGATTGAGTTTGGCCAAGCAGATCCCCCTCTGTTCAATTGGCGATCACGCACTTGTGCATCGGCAGTTTCACCTGAAACGTATTGAACACACCTAGTATGATTACACTCACGATGTAGGTGAGTATGAATGGACAAATTACGGTTTTAACAGAATCGAGGCTATGGATTGAATACTTCAGCAAAGGAACGTGCCGGCAGAGAAGCCGCGAAACAAGTCAAAGATGGAATGACCGTTGGTCTTGGAACGGGGTCAACCGCGTACTGGACCCTGCTTGAATTAGGTGTCATGGTTGCAGATGGGTTGCAGATTCGGGGTGTGCCGACATCGCGCGCTACGGAAAAAATCGCCGCACAGGCAGGCATTCCACTGATATCCTTTGAGGATGTCACATCGATCGATCTCACCATCGACGGCGCCGACGAAATCGACGCAAACGGAAACCTCATCAAAGGGGGCGGCGGCGCGTTGCTGCGTGAAAAGCTGATTGCTGTCGCGTCTTCGCGCTATGTGATTGTCGCCGATCGCTCGAAGTGCGTACAGTACCTTGGAGCGTTTTCGCTTCCCGTCGAGATTGTCCGTTTTGGTTGGCACCTGACGAAGCAGCGCATCGAGCAGCTGGGCTGTACTGCAGCGTTACGGCTAACCGAGCAAGGGGTGCCGTTCGTCACCGACAATGGCAACTATATTCTCGACTGTTCCTTTGGTTCCATCCGCGATCCCGAACCGCTGCATCAGCAATTGAAACTGCAGGCCGGCGTGATTGAAACAGGTTTGTTTACCGGTTTTCAAAAGTGCATCATCATCGGTGATGACAACGGGGTTGAAATCCGAACATGAAAAAGGACCGCCCAGCGCGGGTCCTGCATTTTGGTGTCCCATTTCGGACAGCCGCTACATGCGTTCTGGATGGATTTCACCTTGTGCATCCGTCCACTGCTCATCATTGAGGATTTGAATCAAACCGTTCTCATCGAGCGCCTGCATCACTTCAAACAGGTTGTCCCGCTTGTCGCCTGGAAGATCCCGGACGAATTGATTAATCTCACGCACAGGTACCAAATTCAGAAAATGTACACCGCCATACTTGGCGTGGAGAGAGCGCTGCAGATGCGGCTCCACAGAAACGTCCCCTTTCAACTTGGTCTGCCGTCAGATTCCCCAGAATCGAGCCGCATTATCCGAGTAAAAGCAGCTAGACCCAATTTCCCCGTTTAAACAAACGGATCATCCAAATGGTCAACGTTACCATAGGTAACTACTGACCCTTGCCGATTTCCGTGAATGTTAAAATTTCTCTAGCTCATCAACGAAAATTAGACTACCATGTTGATAGGTGTATAATTCGACATAGAAGGAACGACGACATTCGCATGAAATGTACTCTTCCAATCAGGGAGCCTTATACATGACATCTCAACTGTTTATCTTGATTGTCTCTGCCATTTTCAGCTATGCAATCATGAAAGTCTGCATTCGCGTGGCCAAACGGTATCAGTTCGTCGATCACCCAAATGCCCGCAAACATCAACAGCAGCCACTACCAATGCTCGGCGGTGTCGGCATGCTGGTTACATTCGCTGGCATGCTCACAACGCTGTACATTGCTGGACAAGTCAGTACCCCCATCTATGTAGCGATTTTGCTGGGGATGGCGATCCTCTTCATCGCAGGGTTCCTCGATGACTTCGCAAAAACCAGAAAGCGGGACTTTCCCGCCCTGCCGAAGCTATTGATGCAGATTGGCGCAGCCGCAATTACAACGTACAGCATTCGCATTCACGGTGTGCGGATCCCGTTTGGGCATCATAATTACTTTGCGTTTTCACCCATCTTCGGATCGATTGTAACGATTTTCTGGATTGTGGGCGTCATCAATGCCTTTAACTTTATTGACGGCCTGGACGGTTTGGCTGGCGGCATTGCAGCCATCTCCGCCAGTTCGCTGATGCTGGTCTCACTCATCATGCACGAATCGTCACCATCTCTGCTTGCTGCTGCAGTCGTCGGTACCGCACTCGGTTACGTACGGCATAACTTTTATCCGGCGAGCGTCATCATGGGTGATACTGGGTCCATGTTCCTGGGTTACATCCTTGCCTGTATATCGGTTGTGGGTGCGGTCAAAGGCGTTGCCATCGTGTCTGTCAGCGTGCCGGTGCTGGCACTCGGCGTGCCTGTTTTTGATGGGCTGTACGTGGTTATCCGCCGTCTGCTCAGCGGTAAGCCCATCTATAACCCAGACCGGACACACGTTCACTTTCGACTCATGGACAGCGGCTTTATGCCAAAACAGGCCGTTCTCGTTCTCTACGTCGCCAGCGCCTGCTTTGGTCTCTGTTCCTGTATCCTCGCCATCACGAAGGCATAAAGTGAGTTCTTAACCCTTTTCGGACAACCTTCATAAAACGAAGGCATTTAAAAACAGGCTGGAACACATGGTTGCAGCCTATTTTCATTCCATCTTCCCCATCATTGGCCGCCAATCAAATGAATCAGTGTGACCGATGATGCCCTCGGTGTTCTACGACACTCAGCCGAGCTCTCTGTTTACCTAACAGCGTCAGTATAACTGTCGCTCCAGCGAGGCACGCCGCCACTACGAACGACCAGCGGAAGGCGGCAACCATTTGCCCGACGGTCGCCGTATTCTCGTTGGCGGCGCCACCAAGAAATAATTGATAACATAGACCTCCAACAGTAACGCCCAGCCCCATGCCGAGCGTTCTCGACATATTCAGGATGCCGCCAGCCACCCCCAATCGATTCGGGGGCGCACTGCTCATGACGCTGCTGTTATTCGGCGGTGTGAACATGCCAAGACCAGCTCCCACCAAAAACAGGCCGATCAGCGTCAGCCACAGACTGCTGCCGGCTTGCACGAAGCATAGGAACAAGCATCCAGCCATCGATCCGGTCATGCCCAGTACGGTCGGGAGAAGTACACCTACGCGATCGGCAATGTAACCTGACAGAGGGGTAAACAGCGTCATGCCGATTGGAATCAACGTCAAAAATAACCCCGAAACGAATGGGGTTAAGTGCTTGACGTTGTCAAAATAAAATGGACACAAATATAACACCGCATACATCACGGTGAAGGACAAAACACCGATCAGTCCGCCGATGGAAAAGATTCGATTTTTAAACAGGCCGAGATCGACTAGCGGTGCCTCCGAGCGCCGCTCGACCCAAAGAAAGCATACAAAGCCTTGTACAAACACGATATAACTTGCGACCACAAATTTAGACAGCCAGCCGTTTTGCAAGCCTGAATTCATGAAGTAAATCAAAGCGACAATGGTCGGAATAAACCATAGTGCGCCAGCGTAGTCAAACCGTTCATGCTGCTGCCTCTGTTCGTCTCGCGGCAGCAGTAAAATGCCAAGTACCGTACCGATAATGCCAATCGGCACATTGACAAAGAAAATCCAGCGCCAATTGAGAAAGGTAATGAGTGCACCGCCGACTGCAGGGCCAATACTCAGACCGACGCCCTGCGCACTTGCCTGAATTCCGATTGCCCGGCCACGCGCATTCGCCGGTGTGGCTGCAGTGATGATGGACACACTGTTGGCCTGCAGCATCGCCGCTCCGACAGCTTGAACAACACGCGACACCAACAAGAGTGGCAAATTGCCCGAAATGCCGCACAGGATGGAACCGACGATAAAGACGGCGAACCCAAACGCATACATCCAGCGTCGACCAAACATATCCGCCAGTCTGCCGAATGGGATGATGAGGCCTGCGAGCGTCAGGAGATAGGCCAGACTCACCCACTCAACCATGTACATCTGCGTATGAAAGTGGTTCTTCAGGGTCGGCAGCGCAATGTTGATAATACTTGCATCGAGCGCGGCCATAAATGCGCCGACACAGACTGTGCCAACGACGAACCAATGATAGCCCTCACGCTGCCGGACAGCCTGTAAAGGGAGTCTTCCCGCCCAATCATGGTTCTGTCGCAGTGGTAAACCCATCGCAGTCACATCCCTCGCTGTCGGATTCGAATCAACAAGCGGAATGCGGGTCCTTCGCAAAAATGTTATAACGTTACTACAAGTTTACCGTATGCGAAAACTGTGTCAAGATTTATTCTCCAGGCTGGCTGAGCACAACAAAAAAGGGGCCGGAGCCCCAATTGGAACGTTGTCTTTATGCGTGTCGCGGTTTCGTCGCGATGCTTTCGCTGCGACTGGTTTGGAGGGATTCAATGGATTGGTTTGTCGGATCCGGCAGCAATGAGGTCAATGCAATGCCGAGCATGGAGAATAGGAACGTGATCATGAAGGTACCCTTCAAACCAAGATAATGTGTCAAAATCGGAAAGACAAAGACACCGATGAACGCGCCTACTTTTGCAATCCCCGCCGACATGCCATGCCCAGTTGTGCGAACACTGATCGGGAATAGCTCAGACGGCAGAATGAACGTCGTGGTATTTGGACCAAACTCTGCGAAAAAGTAGCTGATTCCGTACAGAATGAGAAATGGCGCTACTGTCGTCGTGATCTCCGGGATCACGCCCATCGCCAAGAACACCAGCCCCATCACAGTGAAACCAATCCACTGGAGCTTCTTGTGACCAATTTTGTCAATCTTCAAAACGGCGAGCAGGTATCCAGGAACAGCAGCAATCGCAAAGATAATCAATGTCCAGGCTTCGCTCTGAATTTGGCTGGCGTTTGGCGCCACCATCTTCATAATGAGCGGTGTGGAAATTGAGTTGCCATAATATGCGTAGTCAAACACAAACCATGTACCCGCGGTTCCGATGAGCGTCACGAGCATCCGGCGATTTGTGATGAAGTTGCGAAAGGATATCCGCTCGCCCTTGCGTACCTCTCCGTTGGGTGCAGAGGCTTGTACCTGTCCGCGCGTATAGGACTGCAGATCCTGCATCGCCGTATCTGCCTGTCCCAGTACTTGCGCTTTGAACCGCGGTGATTCCGGCATTTTGCGCCGCGCATAGATGACGCTGAGTGCCGGCAGCGCACCTAATCCGAGCATAATCCGCCAGGCTAAATCGTGGTTGATTCCGCTCGCAAGCAACGTAATCGCGACAATCGGACCAGCCACAAGGCCAAGTGCCTGCATCGAGAACACCATGCCGACGAGCTTACCGCGATCGCGCACGTTCGCATACTCACTCATCAGAACGGCACTGATCGGGTAGTCACCGCCGATGCCAAGCCCAAGAATGAAGCGGAACGCAATGAGCCAGTAAATATTCGGTGAAAAGGCCGTTAAAAAGGCACCTACGGTCATGATGATTGCCACTAGCCCGTACAGGGCTTTGCGACCCATGATATCTGCAAGGCGGCCAAAGACAAAGGCGCCGAGGAAGTTTGCAATCAGTGTCGTGCTGCCGACGAGTCCGACCGATGTCTGACTCAAGTGCCATTCCTGTTTCAGAAGGACAAGCGCAGCACCGATGATAAACAGATCGTATGCATCCGTGAAAAAACCCAAGCCGGATATCAGTACGGCTCGCAGATGAAATAAGCTGAGGGGGGCGTCATCCAGCGCCTGCAGGACATTCTTGCTGTTCTTTGTCATTGTGTCTTCACAGTCCATGTGCTCGACGTGTGAATTCACACCTCCCAGTGGTGCGAACGTTGTCGAAATGTACACTTCTATCTGTAGGCTAACAAAGTATTGTAAAGGAATTGTTAAGGCTTGATGAAATCTGTGTGAAGGCGTGCACGACGCGCATTCATTCATCTTCCCTGGATCACGGTCCGTACATTCACTTTTCCGGGCAGGTACTGCGGCACGTATTTGCGATCGAACCGATCGGTATTTGTTCATTTGTTCGAAGCTAAGGTAGGGTAGGGTACTTCCCCAATAGATCGTAACCCCATTGTGGGCCCGTGCCTAACGTAGGTCACCTTCCTTAGCAGCCGCCAGATTGACCGTCTGGCCCGTAGCTAAGGCACATCACCTTCCCTAGTCGCCGCAACCTGGCCACGTCACCCACGGTTAAGCTAGGTTGATGGCATCTGGCCTCTCTCCCCTTCATCACAAGCAACAATTTTTGCGTAAACACCTTAGAACTTAAATCATTTTGATTTGCTGATGAACGATTGAACCACGGTCGCCAACACCGCGTCCTGTGTAACTTGGCGCCAAGCGTTCGCGTTATCATTGGACAGATTTGATATGGCTCCATAACCTGTATCGAGATCAATTGCATTTTTCAATTCGCTTGCAGTCGCCTCAAGCGGTTTCAAAGTCTCCGCTTTCACTTGTTTTGTCGACACCGAGACGGCACTTTTCGATGGCGTGCCAGAACTTCCAAACACGGCACAGCCTGTCACACTGCCGAACATCAAAAGAAAGCTGACCACTACAGCCAAATGTCTCATCAAACTCCCCTATCCTCGCGATACAGAACCTGACCGAAGATACCGTACGTCCAACCCATCCCACGAATTATAACGGAATATTCCGTATATTTATAGTATACATAAATGATTGGACGGAATTGGATTTTACAAGGCTGTTTTCGCAAAGATTGTTGCTATAAAGAAACGTACCGCACGCTGGAAGACACCAGCATACGGTACACTTTCTCTTGGTTCCCTTCACATCAATACGTAGTTGTACACGTCGTTGTCACGGCATACGGGACCAGAAGGATGAACAGCACGAAGATAATCAGAAATACAACCGCCCAGCGGGTGTATCCACCAAATGCACCGCCATCGTACATGCGTGATCCCTCCCTTCTAGCTGGAAGCTGCAATCCTACAAGGGTTTTAGTAGGCGCCCATTGCACCACCGCAGGCTCCGCCGCCATAATATCCAGGTACAAGCAGGAAGAACAGGACAAAGATGATCAGGAATACAACCGCCCAGCGCGTGTATCCCCCGAATGTGCCGTATCCGTACATCAGAACCCCTCCTCTCTGTACGACATGATGAACATTATGTCTCGAGGCGGGACCAAGGGCAGGATGTGTGCCCCCCGTCAATCACACAAATTTCGATTTGTGCGTCCGGGAATAGCTAGAAGACCAAGGAGAAGGCACGATGGCTTGGTTATTTTCTCTCTAGACTATACTTCGCTTTGCGGCTCGATACCGCCAAAAGCCGTAGAGAATGACAATCAGCGCAGCTGAGGAGCGGATGATGAATTCAGTCCATCCGGTCGGGACACGTGATTTGAGCAGTTTATCATCTGTTATTGCGTCGATCGCAAGCTCAGCGACAAATCCCGCAGCGAGAATCTGAACCCACTCGACTCGTTTCATCACATTCGCAAAAAAGGGGAGTAACAAGAAAAGCGGAACCAAGCTAAAGAACACACCCGTTCCAATGAGCCAGGGGTTTTTGGACACGGTCGCCACACTCACAATGTTATCGACACTAAGTGCCATATCCGTCACCGTAATGAGAAGGATGAGTCGCAAAACAGATATGTCTTTGCGATCCGAAGACTCTGTCGTGAGCTCGGTCAGTCTGACGGCAACCCAAAGTACGATAAGTCCTAGCCCAAGGCGAAACCCAGGCAGGGTTGAGACGGAGACAATCCCCATAATGAGCGCCGTGCGGCATCCTGTGAGCACGATAGACGAGATCAAGCCAACGAGCATGAGATTATGCTTTGTCCGTCTCGCAATGCCGCTCACTACAATGGCGTTATCGAGACTCGTTAATAAACTCAAAATGAAGATCGTCATGAACTGATGCATATGGTCCTCCGCAGGACAACATAGGTTAGCCGCTGGTTGTCCCACGTTATTCTATGCGCGAAAATCCTGTCCAACCCAGGACCGGCGGAATAAACTCACCGACTGCACACCGTTCAAGGCATACAGTCGGCGACTTGATCGCTACCAATAAAGGTTTCGTGCTGCCCGCAGCTTACCAGGCGGCTCCTCCACCATATCCTGGAACAAGCAGGAAGAACAACACGAAGATGATTAGGAATACAACCGCCCAACGGGTGTATCCTCCAAAGCATCCGCCATCCATCCGTAACATCTCCCTTCATCTCAGACATGCTCCAACGTATGAAGCGAGATAATTGTAGGGAAGCGGTACTTACCTATTATTGCGTAATTGGGGTACTTGCCCACGCGATCGTCATAAAGGCTTACAATGTTTTCCGCATCAGCAGCGTGTTCACATATGGACGGCCAATCACGTCAAAGCCGAGTTTCCTGTAAAATGCAGTCGCCCGTTGATTGTTCGCTTGAACACAAAGGCGAATACCCCTTAATTGTCGATCTCGAGTTATCTCCTCCAGTTTCCGCATTGCCTGTTTGCCGATTCCTTTCCCCTGATAACGGCGATCGATCACAATCGTGTTCAAATGCGTGAAATGGTTCATCTGGGATATCACCATAAAACCCAGGATTGCGCCTGTCTCACGCTGTTCCAGGACGATGACCTCTCCGTCAGATCCGAAGATTTCTTCAATATCTGCTCGCCGCCCCCATGCATCTATCAGAATTGGATCCATTTCCGTTGCCGCTAATTCAAACAGCCGCGACTGTTCGTTATCCT
This sequence comes from uncultured Alicyclobacillaceae bacterium, assembly GCA_963758235.1. Classification (GTDB taxonomy): domain Bacteria; phylum Bacillota; class Bacilli; order Alicyclobacillales; family Alicyclobacillaceae; genus CAVWUS01. Next base: position 81,919 of record CAVWUS010000008.1, read on the forward strand.
TAATCTCTCTATAAGCAATGTCTGATCTTTCTGACTGAAGACTGTCCTGGTGCAGTTCATCTGTCGATTGCGTCAATATTTCCGGCTTTGCGTCCGTAATCAGTACGGTATGTTCAAAGTGTGCACTGAGCGAACCATCAATGGTTGCGTCTGTCCATTCATCATTCAGTCGATGAGTACAGCTGCTGCCTGCACTGGTGACTGGTTCGATGGCGAGGACTATACCAGGTCTCAATCTCGGCCCTCGATTCGCGGGACCAAAGTTTGCGATAGACGGTGATTCATGCAAATCCCTGCCTACTCCATGCCCAAACGCATGACGTATCACAGCCAGACCATTCTGTCTGACCACCTGATGAATCGCAGAGGAAATGTCCGAACACCGTCTCCCTGCAGTTGCACAGGATATCCCAGCCCACAACGCGTGTCTGGTAACATTGACCAAGCGGATGGCATCGCGCGATGCTTGACCAACAACATACGTAATGGCGCAATCTGTGTGGTATCCCTCATACACTACACTTACATCAATTTTCACCGTATCTCCGTCTCGAATGGTGTATTTCCCTGGGATACCATGTCCCGCTTGGTCGTTCACCGAGACACAAATGTGGCCTGGAAAGTCATACTGCTCAATCATTGAAGATGCTGCACCAAGCTCCCGCATGACTTGTCCGGCCTTCACATCGAGCTCCTGACTCGTCACGCCAGGCTCGAGCAGCTTTCGAACTTCCTGGTGAACCTGTGCGTTTATCCTGCCGCACTGTCTCAGTATCGCAATTTCTTCGGTCGCACGAACATTGATCATATGCCACTCCCCCCTGTTACAGGTATGCAAACAGTCTATCTCTCGAAAAAGGCGCATGCCCCTAGGGACATTCGCGGATTCCCGGCGCGTTACTCGCGCATTGTTTATACCGTAGGAAAGAGGAGGGGGCTTATGACCGTCCAAAAGATTCTGGAGGGCGATATTCCTGAACTGAGGCGTGTCAGCGACAGCGTTTCTTCATTCGATCAACAGCTCATCACGCTGCTTGAAGATCTTCACGACACACTGCGAGCCAACCGGGGCTTAGATTTATCTGCACCGCAAATTGGCGTTCACCAACGGGTGTTCGTGGTGGACATCGGAGAAGGTCTTCAGGAACTGATTAACCCTGTGATAGTCGAGACTTCGGGTCAGGAAGCAGGGTATGAATCCTGCCTCAGCTTTCGAGACTATACGCTCAAAATCAATCGACCAACGGATGTTACGGTCGAGTTCAAAGATCGAACCGGTCAGCCAGCCAAGATGAGGGCATCCGGTTTATTGGCTCGCGTGATTTGCCACGAAGTGGACCACTTGAACGGGATTTTGTTCATGGATCACCTGTCGGAAGAGGAGCTATTTTATCAGCTTGTCGGCAACGCGTATATCTTGGAGTACGACGAAGAACCAGAGGACATGGAAGAGGAATCAAACGACGCTGTCCTGGCAGCGGCGGAACTAAAATCGCTTCAGCAGGATCTCCAGCTCTGTACCGATATGTTAAGCGAAATGAACTGGAAACTGGCTTTATCGCTGGACATACTCAAAGATTACGAATCCTATTTCGAACAGACGATTCATTGGCATCAACTCCACCAAATCACGCAAGTACTCGACGAGACGATTGAAGCAATTGACGCCAGATTGGAGCAAGCTTCATCTCCCAGTGGATCGGATCTCACGTGATATGAAAAAAGAGAGGGTCGCAGTCGACCCCTCTCATCATTCAACCTACAAAGCTGGCGTCTGCTTCATTTCCCTGCGGTGCGAGCGGAAATGAAGAAGTTCATACATGAGCGGAACAATGCACAGCGTCAAGATTGTTGAAGTGATCAATCCGCCAATGACAACGACCGCGAGACCTTGCGAAATCAGTACACTTTCCGATGCGCCCACTGCGAGTGGAATCAGGGCGCATATCGTGGCGATGGCGGTCATCAAAATTGGCCGCAGCCGTGTCGTACCTGCTTCCAGCAACGCCGCACGGATGCTCAGACCGCGCTTTCGCTGCTGTTCAACCCGCTGAATCAAGACAATGGCATTCGTGACGACGATACCCATCAGCATCAAAATCCCAATGAGCGACGAGACGCTGAGCGGTTCGTGTGCAATAAAGGTTCCGAAGAAGGCGCCAATCAGCGCAACTGGCATGGAGAAGAGGATAGCAAACGGCGCAGACCACTCTCCAAATAGAATTAGCATCACAATATAGACAATACCAACCGCAACCAGGATGGCCTCAATCAGTTGTGAGAAGCTTTGGCTTTGCTGCATTGCAGATGATGATTGTCCCACGGTAACACCCGCTGGCAGGTGGAGCGATTTGATTGCCTTCATCGCATTTTTTAACGTTTTGTTTGTATTCTGGGTAGTGTAATCACCCGTTATTTCACTGTACGATTTGCCATCTTCGTGCAAGATGGATGTTGGGGTCTGCACAATGCTCACCTGAGCCACGTCGGCCAGTTTAATCGTTTGACCGGTAGAGGCAGTCAGCGGCAATTGGCGGATCGCTGATAAATTATTCAACGCGGTTGAACTGTTCAATACGGCGTCAAGATTGTACGTTTGACCGTTCAGGCTCACACTGCCGATATTTTGTTGCGAGAGATAATTTCGCATATCTCCTGCGATCTCTTGGGCTGTCAGTCCGTACTTCGCTGCATCTGCACTATTGGGATCAACGCTGATTTCAGCCTGCGTTTGTCCCAGATTGCTTTGTACGTTTGCCAAGCCCGGCATGGATTGTAGTCGGTTGACAACTTGAGTTGCCGCCTGCTGTATCGCAGCATTATTCGGTCCATTGACGACCAGATCCAGTGACGTCCCACCGCCACCAGTCATTTGACCCTCCACTTGAATGGTCGTGCCGTCCGATGCCAGGTTCGCAGTTTGTTGGCGAACGCGTGCCAAGAACTGATTGACATCGGTGTTTGAGGTTAACGCAATGTCAATCGACGCCGTATTGGTTGTCGTTGTTCCGGACCCAACTCCGAAACCGCCTCCCCCGCCGACGGATGTATTGACCTGTTGAATGTCTGCTGAATCTTGTTTCAGCACATTTTCAACTTGCTTCGCCTTCTCATTTGTCACGTTCAGCGGTGTTCCCACAGGCATCGTGATTGAGACAGTTGCACTTTGTTCCATTGAATTCTGAATAAAGGTGCTGCCGACGAATGGCACGACCACGAGTGACGCTACAAAGGCCAATGACGTACCTGCAACAACCCAACCCTTATGATTTAAACACCAACTAAGGATGGACTGATATCGCTTCTGCCAACGGCGCAGCGCCGAGGTTGCGGCTACGAATGAAGCATCGCCACCGATGGCGGTGTCGACGAGGCTAGGATGGATCGTACCATCTGAACCATCGTTGGCATCTGCCCAATCATATACTGCGCCCTTGGCTGGTTTACGGACGACAAACAGCCACGCAAGAATTGGCACGACGGTCAAAGCGACAATGAGCGATGAAGCTAAAGAACAAACAACAGTCAGAGCAAACGGAAAGAAAATCTTTCCAACCATCCCGCCAACCATCGCCAACGGTAAGAAGACAGCAATGGTTGCCAACGTGGACGATAGAATGGCGTTACCGACTTCCGCCGTGGCGTACAAGACGAGTTTTTTGCCAAACCCCAATCCGTGTTTCCAACTTCGATAAATGTTTTCAATGACGACGATGCTGTCGTCCACAACTCGACCTGTGGCCACTGCCAGGCCGCCGAGCGTCATGATGTTCAGGGTCACACCATAGCGACTCAGCAAAATAATAGAAGTGAGAATTGAGATTGGTATGGACACAACTGCAACGAGCGTGGTTAACCCGTTCCGGAGAAACAGTAAAATAACGAGCACCGCGAAAATCGCACCCAAAATGGCCTCGCGAAGTACACCATTGACGGATGATGTAATCATTTTCGACGAATCGAATAAGGGAATGATTTGAACCCCACTCGGCAGTTGGCTCTTAACGCTGGACAATTGATTATTAATGGCTTTCACAACGCTGACGGTATTCGCGTCCTCTGTCTTTGAGACCGTCACTAAAATACTCGGCTGTCCGTTCGTACGGTTAATGGAGCTCCCTGCTGGCGGCTGTATGGAAACGGTTGCGACATCAGACAACGGGATGGTTTTCAGTGTTGAAGACTGCGAAGAACTCGTCGTACTGGTTTTAGCAGCTGTCGATACTTGCGATCCCGTTGTCGGCCTCGATGAGCTCGCAGCCGCTGCACTCATTTTGCTTTGCAGCTGGGTCAACTTCTGTTGAAGTTGTTTTTGTTCCGTTTCCAGTGCCTGAATTTCATTCTGCAGCTTCGTGATTGCCTGCTGATTTTGGTGTGCCTTCGGCAACGATAATTGCTGATTGAGCGCTAGTTCTGCTCCAAAGATCTGGCCTTGAATCCGCTGCAGGATTGTAAGAATTTGATTTTCTACCTGTACGAGCCCCACTGTTTGGCCGAGTTGACCAACTCCCTGCGCCACTTGCCCGATGGATTGTCCCATTTGGCTTAAACTGCTTCCAATTGCGTTTTGAATGCTCGCTGTCGGATTAGCCGGAATACCTATTTTCAGGTTCCGTATATCGGCCAGAGATTTAAAGGTCGAATTCAACTGCACTGGCTGTACTTTACCTTGTACTGTCGCCGTTCCGAGAGGCGTCGACGCATTGTCGTTCTGCAGGTCTTGCAGCACCTCTTGGAGGGTCAAATTGTACTTCGTGAGCTTCGCTGGATCGAACTGGATCACAACATTATCTGCGTCAGCACCTGCTGCACTGACGGTTCCCACACCAGCGACACCTTGCAGCGAAGGAATGATTGTATTGTTGACCACGTTTTTAAGCTGTTCGCTCGACAGCTTCTTTGAAGCGACGGTGAACTCAAGCACCGGTGTATTGCTAAAGGAATAGGATTTTACAGTTGGCTGCCCTGCGGATGATGGCAGTTGGACCTGATTCACGATTTGTTGAACGTTTTGCAGGTCTGCGTTCAAATTCGCATTCATATTCAACTGTAGCTCAATTTCCGACACATTGGCTAAAGACGTTGACGTGATGGTTTGCACATCTTGCGCGCCATTCAAAGCCTTCTCAATCGGCGTGGTTACGTCTGTCGCCACTTGGCTCGGTGATGCGCCAGGATACGTTGTCACAATGGAGATAACCGGGATCGTCATGTTCGGCATCAGATCTTCCTGTAGACCGAAGGCGGACAAAATGCCACCAACGGCGACAAGAAGAACAAGTATAATCACGGCGACTGGATTTCTCAGAGAAAACTTCGTGAGAAAACGCATTTTGTTTTAAACACCCTTCCCTGGATTCGGTACCATATAGCAGGTTGCGATGCGGCTGATCCATAACATTTCGAGAATCATCGCAGTCATAATGCACTGCGCCGAGCTACATCCTATATCAGCTTTATGAAGAATTTATAAAGATACAAAAAAATCTGGTTAAGTTACAATTCTCTAATCGTGAATTGAATGTAGGCACCACCACTTGGATTATTTCCGGCTGCAATGGTGCCTCCATGCTTCTCAACCAGTGTTTTGGCCGTATAAAGTCCAAGTCCGCTATGTCCGATGGCAGAGCGTGAAGCATCCCCCTGGTAAAACCGGTCAAATAGATGCTGGAGATCCGTTTTCGAAAACCCTCGCCCTGTATCCGAAATTTTGTATGAGATGACGTCTTCAGCGACTCCAATTTGAATGCCGATCTTCCCATTTACAGGCGTGAAGCGAACGCTGTTCGAAACAATGTTGTCGAGGATTTGTGAAATGCGTTCTGGATCAATCGACAAAGGTCCCTTTTCAGCACGCTGATCATCGAAATGAAACGACAGCTCGATTCCTGCCTGAGATGTCATCAGTTCGAAATCACGTACCCGTTTTGTGAAAAATTCACGGATGTCGACCGGAACAGGGCGCAGAGAGAAACCAGGTTGATCGATGTCTGTTACCTTCTGCATATCTTCAATCAGCTGTACAACACGCTTCGTATTCTGAAGGACGGTCTGCAAGTAACGCTCTACCCGCTCAGGGTTTGACATTGCGCCATCCAGCAAGCTTTCCGCATGCCCTTGTATAATCGTGAGCGGCGTTCGCAGATCGTGTGAGATGGACGAGATCATATATCTGCGCTCTTCTTCCATCTGCCATTGTTGAACCAATGCATCCTTCAGCGCAGCACGCATGTTTTCAAACGCCAGTACAACTTGTCCAATTTCATTTGAACCGACTGGTTCAATTTCAAAATCCAGGTCCTGCTGTTGAATCCTTTGTGCGCCTTGGACGAGAAGCTGCAACGGCTGGTTGATTCGTTTACCAAAGCGTCTCGTAAATACATAAGTAAAGATGCAAAAGTACAAAAATGGGATCAACGGAGTCACGTACGAAAGAAAAGCCGGTAAACGATATGCCGCCAACCCATGAACTGGATACCGAATCATGAGGGCACCGTGCAGACCACTCGCTCTCGCCCAACAAACACTTACGCCAAACGTCACGACTGTGGCTACCCAACTGGAAAGAAAAATCAAAACCAGAGTGACGATGATTTGTCCTTTCAGGGACAAGCGTTCTACGAATTTGACCTTTCCCACTTGTACCCTACCCCCCAAACCGTAGAGATCCATTGTGATCCCGAACCGTGCGAGGACAGTTTCGCGCGGATATTTTTTATGTGTTCGGCAACAGTCGATATATCCCCAGTTGCATCCAATCCCCAAATTCTGTCGTAGATCTGCTCCTTGGAGAAAACTTGTCCGGGATGCATAGCCAACAGACGAACGATGTCAAATTCTTTTGGCGTTAGGGGGACAGGCAGTTGATTGCAAGTGACTTCTCGGTCGTTGAGCGAGATCACGACCGTCCCAAATCGAAGCTGCACCCGATCGGATGTCTCGCGATTGCGTGCCTCTCGGCGCAAGTGTGCGTTAACCCTCGCCTTTAACTCTCGAAGGCTGAAGGGCTTGATTAAGTAATCGTCACCGCCGACCGACAACCCCAAAATGCGATCCGTTTCAGAATGCCGGGCACTGAGAAAAACGATGGGACATTTCACGATGTCGCGAATGGCTTGACACACTTCATACCCAACCGGCCCCGGCATCATCACATCCAACAAAATCAAGTCCGGCTGCTGCTTCGCCATTTCGATTGCCTGGTACCCGTCATATGCGGTTAAGACCGTAAATCCCTCGTCGGAGAATCCTTCTTTGATGAGGGAGACAATCTCATGCTCATCGTCCGCAATCAACAATTTATGTGCCATCATCAACCTGCTTTCACATCTTCTACAGTCATCCTATAACGACTTTTAATGAAATTGTAAAGTTACCTATAAAAAAACCGCACCATCACGCGGATTTGAGCCGGCGTGATGGTACGGTGGTGCAAGGGTATGTACGCTCGGAAAGAACAAGCCTGTAAGCCGAGGTATCTTGCACCTTCAAAAAAATAGGCAGAACCCATTGTAGGACAAGCATTCTCGAACTTCAAGCAATCTCGAGGTTTTGGGAAAACATGCACTTTTGACTTATCTGACCTCCATCATCAGTCCGAGTTACGGACTACCAATGGAGGGAAGGTTATATGCTCCTTGAAGCTGTGTTCAAGAAGTTTTCCTCGTATCTGCGCCTTGAGAGGGACTACTCCAAGGCCACAGTAGTCGCTTATCGACGTGACTTTCAAGATTTCCTCAACTTTCTATCCAAAGAGGATATCGAGCCCGAGCTTGAAATCATCACCACCCCCATCCTTCGGGATTACATTACCTATTTGTCAGAGGAGAAGAGCTCGTCACCAAACAGTATCCGGCGCAAGTTCAACAGCCTACGCAGTTTCTTTAAGTTTGCTACAACCCAGGAATACATTCTGAAGAATCCCACATTACCTGTTGTTCCTCCGAAAAAGAAACGTGTTCTTCCAATCTACATTCCAGAAGATGAGCTCCGGTCATTGCTCGACGCTCCAACAAAAAAGGGGCGCAGTCGTACATGGCTACGTGACCGCTTGATCCTACAGACCTTCGCCTTTGCAGGGCTAAGGCGACAAGAACTCATTGATTTGAATTGGGGTGATATCAGTTTCAGGGAGGGCACAATGAGAGTTCGTGGTAAAGGAGACAAAGAGAGACTCGTCCCCCTCCCACCACAATTGCTGCGGGACCTCGAGATGTTCAAATCCATGCAGGATGTTACTGACTTGACACCGGTTTTCCGTAGTGTCAACGGCAAACGTCTTACCCCGTGGCCACTCCGCAGGTTATTTGCACGGTACATCAAACTGGCAGGGTTAGAAGGTAAGGGATACACCATCCATAAGATGCGTCACTCATATGCCACGCTCCTGATGCAACAAGGTGTTGACGTCATGACCATTCAGGAGTTGCTGGGGCACGCAGATCTGACAGCGACGAAAATCTATATTCACACGGATACCCGTCATTTGAAGGATTCCGTCATGAAGCACCCACTCTTACAAAAGGAAACCCAAATTGATAGCTATTTAATATGAGGAGGATTCACATGCAAAAAGCCAGGTATCACCGTTTGTCCACGCATCACCCATACGGCCCTGTCACCCTAACCATCTTCACGCCCCAAGACGCTGCTTGGATCGATCAGCATATCCGCAATATCCCGGTAGACCTAAACTGCGTGCAGTCAGCTATCCTCACCATCGGTGAATCATTCGTCGTGCTTGAACGAGAGATCGATCAGGACTCGCTGCACTTTTCCGTTCAGAGCTACCGACCGACAGACCACTCGGACGAGTACGAAATCAATGTTCACGTAGATGTACTCGCCACGTACCCGGCGTGACATTTCCAAGGGAGGCGACAATGATGCCACAGAAACGAAAAGATGCCGACTATCTCCGTCACAGGATATCTGAGCTGTACCGTGACCATACCGCAAAGGAGATCGCAGACATGCTAAATGGGGATCCAAGTGTGGTCAGCGGGGTTGTTACCGAACGGGTTGTCTATAACGTGCTGAACAAGCTACGCCAGCAACATCACGGTAAAACCGAAACGACTGCAGTGTACAAGGACAAGCCTTGGACCGACGACGAAGACGCCACCCTGCATCAAAGCTATAACAGCGGCGCCTCCATCCCCGATATTGCACAACGCATGAATCGGACAGCCGCATCTATCCATGCCCGTATTCGGAAGCTGCAGTTGTCGAATCGCACAATCACCTCCGAGCAAGTGCAGGCGGTTTGGCACATGATCCAGTCGACGACCAAATCCTTGAAGGAAATCGCCTATGAAATGGGGCTGAAGTATGCGGCAGTGCGACATGTGTCCGACCAACTCAAAAAGGAACTTGGCGTCATCGGGCGTCATCCGTCAGATATCTCCTTCTTGGAAGACGGATCCCTGGCTGAGCGCCTGATTCGTGATGCGCTCGTCAAACAGTTTGGCGATGCCGTTGTGCCTTGGCAGAAAAACCGAGATTGGAGTCAGGGACGTGGCTGGCAGATCGACATCCCCATTGAGCTTCCGTCAGGATTCAAGGTCGCCGTTGAAGTCAATCACTTCCGTACCCATGCTGATCGTCGCAATCGTGACTACGCCAAACGCCGCTTTGCAGAAAAGCTAGGCTGGGTCTGGTTGCCGGTATGGATTGAGGATGAACTCACGCAGCAGATGGTTTCCGATACAGTGTACAGAATCTGCCAGATTATTGAGAGCATGGAACACGGCCATCGTGCACTCTACGATGACTACATTTCTGGTGTCGAGGAGTTAGAGAAGATGTACTATCATCCCTCCCAACCTCCCTACGACCCAAAACAAGGAGCGACGTTTGGCAAGCCGTGGAGTGATGCAGACACTGACATCGTAAAGAACCATTACGGCAAGTTACCAATCGAACAAATCCAAGCCATGCTTTCCTGTCACAGGACGCCGGACGCCATAAAACACAAGGCCCTGACACCTTTGCCTGACACGTAGGCGTGGACACTTCACTGCCGACGAGGACGCAATTGTGCGGCAGTTTTACGCTGACGAACCGCAGGAGGAACTCCTTAAGATGCTTCCCGGACGGTCGTGGGCGAGCATCGCAAGCCGTGCTATGAGGCTTGGTGTTAAGCGGCGTGCTGAATGGACGCCGGCGGAAGATGCCGCTTTACGTACCGTCTATCCAGACGAACCACGCTCGGTCATCGAATCCAAACTTCCGAACCGCTCGTGGTCGGCCATTATCTCTCGGGCAAGCCGGCTTGGCATCAGGCGAACTGCACCGTTTTCTTCGGCAGTTGACGACAAAGTGATAGACGAATTCTCCGATCAGCCGACCATTTAGGAGGTGTTGGCTTAAATGAGTCGACATCTACCAAAGCCTGCATCACCGGTTGATTTGCGCCGTTCAAAACATCGCCCATCACCCGAACGGCAGGCAGAGATGGAACATTATCTATACGACCGACAGACCATGCGTGTATATGGCGACTGTTCGGCGTCCCATGTACTGCAGGCGTTCGGGATCGCCGCAACGTATGTCTACGACGGATCTGTATTGGTGCGCTCACGGCAGGCACGTGATCCATCCCAACGGTTGCAGGCCACCTACGGAGAGCTCCTAGCCGTGCGATTCGCCCTCGAGCGGTGTCCATCTATAGTGGGCAAAGCAGTCAGCATGCCAGAAAAGATCGTGATATATAGCGACGTCGACCACATTGAGCACTTGTTGCGTAGCGAGAGTGGAGACACCTTTGGAGCATCGCAAATTCAGGAGATCCGAGCGGCACGAGAGCTCTTGGTTCAGAGGTGGCCGACGGTCAACATGGATATTTGTTACCTGCCTCCACAGGAACAGAAGCATAATCCGTATTACTCATCGAGCCACAATGTGGCCCAGAAAGCAGTCATGATTCGAAAGAGATAACAGTCGCACGGAGAGCTTGATCTATCCGCTCAACTCTCCGTACACTCCATGCACAAGGAGGTGGTGCGTATATTAGACAAGCGCTCGATGTTATATTCGTACAGGGGTGATCGGGAGGCCCTAGAGAAGTTATCCGCCAATGCATTCGTCATGTGCTTTTACGACGTAGTTCGTGAGAGTGTTGGGCAAGTCGCCGTATCCGAAGTCACGGCTACCCTCGGTGCAGGCGAAGGACTCTTCATCGATACTCTGGCAGCTCTTGGTCATACACAGGAAGCGGTCATCGAGGCATTGGAGGAACTCGTCATCAATCAAGGGATCCGAGTATTTGTGCTCGATGAATACCAGGAAACCATAGAGATCGTTTCGGCGATGGTGTTGATCTTAAAATACTTCCGATCGCTAGATGTAATCTTGGTAAATCGAGCAGCCTGAGCGGGGAACTCCCCGCTACATATGTCGTGTGCTGGGTGTTTGGCTATGATGCGGCCGTGGCTCAGAACATGGCCCGTGGAATGTTGACTCAGAATCATGTAGCGGTGCCGCCAACGCAGCCCCAACATATCATTACCCCTGCTGTATCGCCTTCTCCAACTCTTCATTCAGCCTCAGTTGCAAAATTTGAAACAGATTGTAGCCGGTCGATTTACGCACCTTTCGGATTTCGCTCCAATCTCCCAGGATCGTGATCTGATACCCCGATACATTCATGCGCCAGTGCGGTTTGTCAGGCAGTCCGACCCGCTCCACCGTGTTACTCCGCCGGAAAAGATGGCGTGTTGATGGTGTGTAGCCAACCTGCGTTCCTTGCACGTAGTAGTGCAGTCCCTCGGTGACAATTGCCATGCTGGTCGCTTGCCCGAACAGTTCCGCAAGTGTTCGCCACTGGTCCAAAGCTGCTTCCATCTCACCGGTGAAACATACGGCGATCCCGTCTTTCGATACTACTTTTCTAAGCGTGGTTGTAGCCTTCCCAACGTTAGGCATCACCTTTCTCATAAGATGGCGGTTCTTCCACCCAGGGACAGGTTTCAGCATATTGAGATTGTCTGCTGTTGCACGGTGGCCGTCAGAAATCATGTCCCGAAATCTATCCATCATGCCCAGGAGATCAAACGCCTCTCTCATCGCCGTCTCCCATACTTGGTAAAACTCTGGACGCATCCATTGCGTTACTTCACGTTTATTGTCCTTTATCCGCCCGTACCACACCACGTTATCCACGCCGCCCAGTGAGACGGGGTTCGATTTCCTCCACGAAAACATCATCAATTCCCCTTCCTTACCGGCTCTGCCGGTGAATGCGCATATCGTAGGAAGAGTTGATGAAATGGTGCAAGTCATTACCACGTGTTTTTAACGAGCGGACTGATCCTTCTCCAAGATGGTCACACATTAGAGCCGAGTCACTTTTTCAACTGCGAGGCCTGCGCTCGACGTAGGCGTTGGCCGCCGGATCGTTTGCGAGCATCAGGGCAATCGCCAGTTCGACTACCGTTGAGCGATCTTTTCCGACAGCCAATGTGTCAATTGCGATGCTCGTCAACAGGTCAAGAGTAAACGTATAGCGGTCTGATTTTCCGACCTTCTTCGCCTTGACGGTCTCGACCTTACGCTGCTCTTTGGCTCGGACAGCAAATCCCGT
>CAVWUS010000009.1:0-8258 GCA_963758235.1 uncultured Alicyclobacillaceae bacterium
CGGAAAGGGGCAGGGTGGTTTGAAACAAAGGGTTGTTCGCATTCGCAGTGGGCGAATCGGGCGCAGTGGAAAAATCATAATTGGTATTATCTTGCTCATCATCGCGATTCACGTTGGACTTGATCTCTGGTTCGGTTACAAGACACATGCTGCACTGGGATACGCAGGCGTATATGAGAAGAACATGTGGTTTGAACTGCTGACGCGTTATCTTGGCGCGCTGCTATATGCGCTGCTGGCTCCGCTCGCCATTCGGCCGATTACCCAGAGTGTCCCTGTACCGGCGGCAAACGCCATGCGTCTCCTGCTTCGCGTTATCGGGTTTGTGATTGGGTATTCCATGTGGTCGCTGAATCCGACCAACTGGTATTTATTCTTTTCGCATGCTGCATTTCATCGGGTCGATCCCATCTATCACCTCGATCTGTCCTTTTACGTCTATCAACTGCCGCTGCTCATTGGGCTGATTGGACGGTTCATCGGTACGCTGTGTCTGTTTCTGGCTGTACGTTTGCTGCTGGTGGCTGTCTCCTTTTTACGCCAACAGACGGTTCTTTCCCGCACCGACTTCGGGAAAGGGCTACAGGCGCAGGTACGGGCACTGTTTGCGGTTCTGTCAGCCATACTGCTGCTTGCAACCATCGACGCCGTACTTTTGCGGTATCAGATGGCGCTTTCCCCTGGCGACGGCAGCTCGTTTTTGTACGGACCGGGGTTTGTGGCCATTCATTTGACCATACCGATTTTCTCTTGGATTCACATCGCTGCACTGCTCATCTTTGCACTTTCGACGCTTTATGCCGCGATTTGGGTCAATCGCGTCATGCCGCTTGAGCAAGGGGTTGTACGAATTTCGCTGCGGACGTTCAAGCGTCCCATCCAGTTCGCTGGCCTGTATGTCGGCTTATACATCGTGACGGGAATCGTGAATGCGGCCGTCAATGCATTTTATGTACACCCGAATCAAAACACGGCGGAACTGCCGTACATTGAAAATACCATTCAAGCGACCCGTTTCGCACTTGGCCTGCAGCATGTCCAGACGAAATCGATTACCCCTTCCACGCAATTAACCGCGGCGGATGTGCAGAACGATCAAAGTGCGCTCGCGAATGTGCGTATCAACGACCAAAACCAGACGACCGCCATCTACAATCAGCTTCAAAGTTTTAAAAGCTATTTTGTCTTTCCGTCAGTGAGTGTCGATCGCTATGGCCAAAGCGAGGTCTACGTGTCGGCTCGTCAGATGGATGTTTCGAAGCTGCCCGTTCAGACGTGGATCAATCAGACCCTCGTCTACACACATGGTTATGGGCTTGCCGTTTCACCTGTCAATCAAGTTGATTCAGATGGTCTGCCGACGATGTGGGCGCAAAATACACCGCAGCAGACGCAGGCACCGCTGCCGGTTATCAAGCAGCCGAACATCTATTTTGGCATGATGAATAACGATGTGATTGCACCGTCGAAACAACCAGAGTTCGACTACCCGGTTGGGTCAGCGGATCATACATCGCATTATAAAGGAGGCTATGGCTTGCCTGTACAAGGAAACCGCCTACTGCTCGCGATTGAGACAGGCACGCTCAAGTTTTATACAAGCGATCAGCTGACCAGCCAGTCTGAATGGCTGTTTGACAGAAATATCTATACACGCGTCAAGGACATTGCACCGTTTCTTCACTATGACAACGATGCCTTTCCTTTTATTGATAACAATGGACAGATTGAGTGGATGCTGGATGCGTACACGGAGACATCGAACATCCCGTATGCACAGCCAGCCATGGGTACCGAGTATATCCGCAACTCGGTGAAGGTGGTTATGAACGCCTACACCGGAAAGGTGACCTATTACGTGATCGATCCCAGCGATCCGCTGGTAAAAAGCTTGATGGCTGCCTATCCCGGTCTCTTTACAACGCAGATTCCCGCGGATGTACGGGCGCATTTCCGCTATCCGACCGATCTCTTTACCGCACAGGCAAACGCGCTGACCCGCTATCACATGACGAGCGCGTCTGCCTTTTACAACCAGGAAGATCTGTGGGCAATGGCACAACAGATTTATCAGCAGAATCAAGTAACCAACCGTCCGCCTGTCTATCAGATGATTCGCATGCCCGGCCAGACGCAGCCTCAGTTCGTACTCAGCGCGCTGTTTACGCCGGCGAACAAGCAAAATCTGAACGGTTGGCTGGTCGCCGATAACGAACCGGATGACTATGGTCAACTTACGCTGTACCATTTTCCGGATTCGAGTCTGGTGTTTGGCCCGATGCAGGCGGAAAACCAGATTGATTCCGATCCGAACGTGTCGTCTCAATTGACGCTGTGGAATCAACAGGGCTCGCATGTGGTTCGCGGCGATCTGCTGCTTGTTCCAGTCGGTGACACAATGCTCTACGTTGAACCGATTTACCTCGTCGCTGACAGGCCGAATTCACTGCCGCAACTGGAACGGGTGATTATCGACTACAACCAACAGGTATATATGGGCGACTCACTCGGCAATGCGCTCTCGAACCTGCTGCAGTCGACCAATCAGACTGGCGGTGGCGCGGGAACTTCCACTCCGTCCGGTGGAATGGGCGGTACTGGAACGGCAGGTCAGGCTACTGGACAAACAAGTGGGCAGGGCACGAACGCCAACACCAGGGCGCTGATTAATCAGGCGAACCAACTGTTCCAGCAGTACAGTCAGGATACTGCCAAAGGCGATTTCACTGCCGCTGGGGCTGATCTGGCGAAACTTGGGCAAGTGTTGTCACAGCTTCAGAAACAAAAGTAAAACGAAACGAGGATGCCGCGCAGGCATCCTCTTTCTCCGTATTGGGGCGCTGCTTCAGACAATGCGTACCTTGTAGTTTCGCAGCCACGTATCGACTTGAATGAGATAGTGGAACATTTGCGCAGTCCCTGCAATCTGTCCGAACCACGGACGATGTTCCTGCTTTTGCTTGCTTTCATCGATCAGCCGCGTTACAGCGGCGGTATCGATGAGATCGCGAAGCGGCGCTTCGGAGTCATGCAGGATGTCTTCGAGCATGGAGCGTGTCACCTGCAGATAGAGTGGATTCGGATCGGACGGATATGGACTCTTTTTGCGATAGAGTACGTCCTCCGGCAAATAGCCTGTCATGGCCCGACGCAGTACCCCTTTGACCTGATTGTCACAGAACTTTTGCTCCCACGGGATATTGAACACATAATCGACGAGGCGATGGTCGCAAAACGGTACGCGGACTTCGAGGCCGGTGGCCATGCTCATGCGATCTTTGCGATCGAGCAGTGTTGCCAGGAAACGCGTCAGGCTCAAATAGGAAATTTCGCGGATGCGGGCTGCACGTGCATCCTCACCGGGTAACCGCGGCACTTCAGCCAATGCTTCCTCATACCGCCTGGCGACGTATTCTGCAGGACGAATATCCGCTGCGAGCGCAGGCGACAGTACATTCACGCGTTCATTGAGTTTGAGTGCCCATGGGAACGTATTTGCCTCGAGCGACTCGGTCCGATGGAACCATGGATAACCGCCGAACACTTCGTCAGCCGCTTCACCGGAGAGGGCAACAGTTGCACTTTGCTTGATCTCCCGGCAGAACAGGTAGAGCGATGTGTCGATGTCATACATCCGGGCAGATCACGCGGGCCAATTGGCGTGAGTAGATGCTGAAGCTGTTTCTCCATGCCGAAGACGACTGGATGATGCACGCTGTTGATATGTTCGGCCACTTTGCGGGCCAGGGAGCATCCAGGCCAGTCTGAAAGCTGTTCGCTTCAAAGTTCTCTGCCATGTCGGCAAAGTCAATCGAATACGTATGCAGCGTGCCTTTCCCGTTGCGCTTGTAGGCAGCTGCTGCGATGGCCGAAACGGCGCTGCTGTCCAAACCGCCGGAGAGGAATGTGCAGACGGGTACGTCCGAGACGAGCTGCCGTTCAACGGTATCGACCAGCAGTTCGCGTACCTTTGCGACGGTTGTATCGAGATCGTCTGTATGCGGCCGGCTGGTCAGCTGCCAGTATGCTTCAATGTGCGTACCGCCGCGGGTCGCGACGAGCGTGTGACCGGGGCGGAGTTCTGCAATATCCTTATAGACGCCATGACCAGGTGTGCGCGCTGGGCCAACGCAAAATACTTCGGCCAAGCCTTCTGCGTCGATGACTGGTTCTACTTCCGGGTGTGCGAGAATGGCCTTCAATTCCGATCCGAACATCAATGAGGAGCCGCATTGCGTATAGAAAAGTGGCTTTACACCAAGGCGATCGCGCGCCATAAACAGCATCTGCCGGGCTTCATCCCAGATGGCAAAGGCGAAAATACCATTCAATCGATGGATGCATTCGGTGCCCCACTCGATATACGCGGTCAGCAGTACTTCTGTATCTGAATACGTTTGAAAGCGATGGCCGCAGGCGAGCAGATCTTTTCGTATATCTTCCGTGTTATACAGCTCGCCGTTGTACGTAATGGCATACGTATGATCGCCATATTGACGCACCATCGGCTGCAGGCCTCCGCTTGGATCCACGACAATCAGCCGACGATGCGCGAAGGCGGCCGATGCTGACAGCCACAGGCCATCTGCGTCCGGTCCGCGACAGGCCAATGTTTGCCCCATCGCCTGAACTGCCTTGGTCTCATTGGTCAAATCCCGTTCAAAGTCTACCCAGCCTGCGATTCCACACATTCGGTGCAGCCTCCTCGCTTGAATTGTCACTCAGTCAATCTATGCACCGACGAATCTGGGTGTGCGCCTATGGCTTTTATCTGCGGCGAGTAGAGCTGGTTCTTGCAAAATCCAAAAAATTGAAGTAGATTCGTTACATGCACCAGTCTTTGTCACAGATGCTTTATTTACGGTTGATCGCGCAAGCGTAGGGAGAATGACCATGCCATTGCACAATGTCACGGAGACATTAACGCGTTTTATGTTTGATGACGCTTTTCGGAATACGGGTAAACTACCCTGTACCTGCGATCAGTGTCGGGACGACATTTTGGCCTTTGCCCTCAATCACTTGCCCGTTCGTTATGTTTCGTCCGATCTGGGCAATGCGTACGTGAAATCACAGTATATGAGTCCGCAACTGCAGTCGGATATCATTTCGGAGTTGACGCGTGCGGTCGAAATTGTGGGCAGTAAACCACGCCATAAGCTGAATCAGGATGCTGCCGGCGAATGACCGGGCAATCTGTGCAGCATCATGATGATGAGCGCTGGATGCGTGTTGCCCTCGAAGCGGCAGACGCAGCGCGAACACACGGCGAGGTACCAATTGGCGCTGTTATCGTCAAGGACGGCCGAGAGATTGCGGTGGCACATAACTGGCGTGAAACCTGGGATGATCCGACAGCGCACGCGGAAATCATCGCTTTGTCGGAAGCTGCCCGCAAGCTCGGGGGCTGGCGCCTCGATGGCTGTACACTCTATGTTACACTGGAACCATGCCCGATGTGTGCTGGTGCGATTATGCTGGCGCGGATCCAGCGTGTCGTCTACGGCGCGACTGATCCAAAGGGCGGCGCAATTGAATCCCGCATCGAACTGTACCAGCCAGGCCGGTGGAACCATAATCCAGAATCAACCGGTGGCATCTTGGCCGATGAATGTGGTATGATACTTAAGGATTTCTTCCGCACCTTGCGTGCGGATCAAGTGTAGACCGCGGAGAGATGTCTGAGTGGTCGAAAGAGCTCGCCTCGAAAGCGAGTAGCCCTGCAAGGGGCTCGTGGGTTCGAATCCCACTCTCTCCGCCATTGAAGATTGCCCATGCGGGTTAAGCGCTGCACGCTGCTGTGCCGGCGGGCAGAATAAAACAAGTACGCGTCTTTTGCCCAGGAACCAAATTGGGTCCCATGCGGCGAGAACTCCCGAACCGTGTCAGGTCCTGACGGAAGCAGCACTAAGGGAGACCTCTCGGGCGACGTGGGGTCACCTGATTTGGTTTCTGGTCAGAAGACGCGTTTTGATTTGGCTGTTTTTGTAAGGAACGCCCATCGACAAATTTACTCCATTTAAGTTTTTGATACGCATAGGAGAATCGGCAACACCTTCTGGTCAACCAAGGTTGCGTTAAGGTTTTCTCACGGCCTTATTTGCCTCGCTAAGTCTAATTTTCGGCGGGTAGAGCCTTGGCGATGCCTTATTTCTCCGATGACTCTCGGCGTTGGAGCGTGATTAGCCAAATAAAGCACCGTGAAAGCTTTATCCGTAAAATCGTGCAAGGTTCAAATCAGATAAAACAGTGAGACGGCTTTATTTGCTCAGCCATGCCTGGCCGAACCCCATCCGGTCGTATCGCTATGGGGTGTTCCTCCCGTGGCCGTTGGGCCATGTTCGTTTGGGACGGCACTATCCAGGGCATCCCTACTGCTACATCGATCGCATAAGGATTACAACGATTGCTATCGTTCCCGGCACTGCCCCCATGGTGCGCCAGGGCGGCTGTATGCCGCTATGATACGGCCGTTGCCGGCGCTTGCTAGCCCTTGCCACGCGTAACACGCGCAAAATGAAAGGTTTTGTCGTATCCTGGGAGCCTTTGTCGAGACGGCAGGAAGATGTGCGCAGACTGCGAAGATCAGAGGACAAGTCTCGCTGGAGGAGGCAGTTACTGTGTCGTTGGCGCCGCAACTAGAGAACTGGTCATGGGTCTCGCTGATGAACGCTGCAGTTGTGTATCTGGACGCCGAACTGAACCTGCGAATCTGCAACGAATTAGCGGCAGAGCTGTTTGACGCGTCATTGGCTCCTGGGGATGTCGTGAAACTGGAAACGTGCCTGTCACCAGGGCGCGATGAATATCATGTACTTACCTCCATTGTCAGGGAAAACCGTCAACTCAAAGATACCGTGTCTGTTTGGGATACCGATGGTCGGATGCGCCACGTACTCATTGACTCCTTTCTCATCACAGATGCGCGCGACGATGTGACCGGCGTTGTCATCACCATCAAAGATCTCGGTAACTTCACTTCACTCGAGCAGCAGGTGCAGCGGCAAGAAAAACTCGCCACGGTCGGCAAAGTTGCAGCTGGCGTGGCGCATCAGATCCGGAATCCGCTCACCACAATCAAAGGTTTTTTGCAGATGCTATCGACTCGCATTGAAAATGGCTCTGCGTCCGTAGAACGTTATTATATAGATGTGATGCTCGAAGAGATCAACCGTGTTGATCTCCTGGTTTCAGAACTGCTTATGCTCTCGCGGCCAGCGCAGCTGGCGTCCGTACCAGTCAATCTCGGCCAGTTGCTTGAAGAACTGCACGCACGTACGCGCAGCCGGGCTTTCAAGCAAGGCATTGACATCCACCTGGCGCTTTGCGATGTGCTCCATTTTTGCTGGCGATCCCGAACTGCTTCAGCAGGTCTTCCTCAATCTGATTGACAATGGTCTGGAAGCCATGGAGGAAGGTGGCACACTGACCATCCGGCTGCGCGCATCGGATGACGATATCATTGTCGATGTCACGGATACAGGGCCAGGCATTCCCTATTACCAAACCGATCGGATTTTTGACGCGTTTTTTACAACCAAAGAGTCTGGCATTGGCCTCGGACTTCCCCATCTGCCAGCGAATTGTGCAGGATCACGGTGGTGAAATTCGGGTCTCGTCAAAAGGTTTTGGTGCAACCTTTACCGTTTTACTGCCTGTCTCCGCCAAGAAGCAGGGGGAACAGGGGGGTATCTGCATAAAACCATTTGTGACTGGCATACGCCTGTGATACCTTTTAGAACAGCAAACCCGCTTGCCAAAGGGGACAAGTTCTCCGATTGGGGCTGCGAAGGAGGGTTTGAACTGTCCTATCAGGCGATTTACCGCGCATGGCGACCGCAAACGTCTCCACCGATCTCGTTGGCCAGCCGCACGTCAAAAAAACCTTGGTGCATGCGCTTGAACGCAATCAGGTGGCGCATGCCTATTTGCTGTGTGCGTACGCGCGGAACGGGCAAGACCAGCATCGCCAAAATACTGGCGAAAGCGGTCAATTGTCTGCAGCCGACAGCCGGCGAGCCGTGCAATGTTTGTCGGCCTGCGACGCAATTACAAACGGGAACAGCATGGATGTTGAGGAAATCGATGCAGCGTCCAACCGCGGCGTTGATGAAATTCGACAGCTGCGTGAAAAGGTGCAGTATGCGCCGACGGTCCTCAAACGAAAAGTCTATATTGTCGGCGACGGACCGTGCTGACCACGGAAGCGTTCAACGCGCTGCTGAAAACACTGGAAGAGCCACCTGTACACACGCTGT
>CAVWUS010000010.1:0-159621 GCA_963758235.1 uncultured Alicyclobacillaceae bacterium
TTCCGAGTGAAGCGAAGCGACACAGCCATGCGAAGGCAATCGAGCATCAGGTACCTTGGAAACTGGATAGCGAGTTAATCTCCTGTAAACTTTTTAGGGTAACTATGTATCGGGCGTAATGCCTGACACAGGTGAAGGTAGAAAGGGCGCACGGAGGATGCCTAGGCGCTAGGAGCCGACGAAGGACGGGGCGAACACCGAAATGCCACGGGGAGCTGTAAGCGAGCTTTGATCCGTGGGTGTCCGAATGGGGGAACCCACCAGTCGTGATGGGCTGGTACACTGCACTGAATACATAGGTGCAGGTGAGGCAACCGGGAGAACTGAAACATCTCAGTACCCCGAGGAAGAGAAAACAAACGTGATTCCGTCAGTAGTGGCGAGCGAAAGCGGAAGAGCCTAAACCGGATACGCGAGAGACCTTGCAGGGGTTGCGTAGACGGGGTAGCGGGGCTTGCGTAGGCCAGGCTGCAAAACTGGCCGCGAAGTAAGAAAACAACACTGTAGAAGAACGGCATGGGAAGGCCGGCCAAAGAGGGTGAGAGCCCCGTATTCGAAGCAGTGGCGACTTTGTCGCAAGACCCCAAGTACCGCGGGACACGAGGAACCCCGTGGGAATCTGGGACGGACCACCTCCTAAGGCTAAATACTCCCTAGCGACCGATAGCGGATAGTACCGTGAGGGAAAGGTGAAAAGCACCGCGGGAGCGGAGTGAAATAGAACCTGAAACCGTGTGCCTACAATCAGTCGAAGCATGCATGACATGTGACGGCGTGCCTTTTGTAGAATGAACCGGCGAGTGATGATGACCAGCGAGGTTAAGGTGGAGACCGGAGCCGAAGCGAAAGCGAGTCTGAAGAGGGCGAATAGTTGGTTGTCATCGACCCGAAACCGGGTGATCTACCCCTGGCCAGGGTGAAGTGCGGGTAACACCGCATGGAGGCCCGAACCCACTGGCGTTGAAAAGCCAGGGGATGAGCTGGGGGTAGGGGAGAAATTCCAATCGAACTCGGAGATAGCTGGTTCTCCCCGAAATAGCTTTAGGGCTAGCGTCAGGGGATGAGTTGCGGAGGTAGAGCACTGATTGGGTGCGGGGCCGACCAGGGTTACCAAGCTCAGTCAAACTCCGAATGCCGCAATATCGACCCTGGCAGTCAGACTACGAGTGCTAAGATCCGTGGTCAAAAGGGAAACAGCCCAGACCAACAGCTAAGGTCCCAAAGTACCAGTTCAGTGGGAAACGATGTGGCGTTGCACAGACAACCAGGATGTTGGCTTAGAAGCAGCCACCATTCAAAGAGTGCGTAATAGCTCACTGGTCGAGTGGCGCTGCGCGGAAAATGTAACGGGGCTAAACTGGACACCGAAGCTTTGGATGCGTGTTAAACATGCGTGGTAGGGGAGCGTTCCATGGGCGGAGAAGCTGTACCGGGAGGTATGGTGGAGCGCATGGAAGTGAGAATGCCGGTATAAGTAGCGAAAAGACAAGTGAGAATCTTGTCCGCCGAAAGCCCAAGGGTTCCTGGGGAAGGATCGTCCGCCCAGGGTTAGTCGGGACCTAAGGCGAGGCCGAAAGGCGTAGTCGAAGGACAACTGGTGGAAATTCCAGTACCACTCCCGAGCGTTTGAGCGATGGGGTGACGCAGGAGGTTCAGGGAAGCGGCCGGATGGAAGAGGCCGTCCAAGCAGCGAGTGTGGTGCATAGGCAAATCCGTGCACCTGGGCATGAGCTGTGATGGGGAGGGAAGCAAAGTACCGAAGTCCCGCGAATCACACTGCCGAGAAAAGCCTCTAGTGAGCAAAGGAGTGCCCGTACCGCAAACCGACACAGGTGGGCGCGTGGAGAACACGAAGGCGCGCGGGAGAACTCTCGTTAAGGAACTCGGCAAAATGGCCCCGTAACTTCGGGAGAAGGGGCGCTCGAAAGAGCCGCAGTGAAAAGGCCCAAGCGACTGTTTATCAAAAACACAGGTCTCTGCTAAGCCGAAAGGCGACGTATAGGGGCTGACGCCTGCCCGGTGCTGGAAGGTTAAGAGGAGGGGTTAGCCGCAAGGCGAAGCTCCGAATTGAAGCCCCAGTAAACGGCGGCCGTAACTATAACGGTCCTAAGGTAGCGAAATTCCTTGTCAGGTAAGTTCTGACCCGCACGAAAGGCGTAACGACTTGGGCGCTGTCTCAACGAGAGACCCGGTGAAATTGTAATACCTGTGAAGATGCAGGTTACCCGCGGCTAGACGGAAAGACCCCGTGGAGCTTGACTGCAACTTGATATTGAAGATGGGTATCTCATGTACAGGATAGGTGGGAGACAGAGAAGCTGGGGCGCCAGCCTCGGTGGAGTCACCCTTGGGATACCACCCTTGAGATGCCTGTCTTCTAACCTGGCACCATGAAACTGGTGTGGGGACCGTGTCAGGTGGGCAGTTTGACTGGGGCGGTCGCCTCCTAAAAGGTAACGGAGGCGCCCAAAGGTTCCCTCAGCGCGGATGGAAATCGCGCGAAGCGTGTAAAGGCAAAAGGGAGCTTGACTGCGAGACGGACAGGTCGAGCAGGGACGAAAGTCGGGCTTAGTGACCCGGCGGCACCGAGTGGAAGGGCCGTCGCTCAACGGATAAAAGCTACCCCGGGGATAACAGGCTGATCTCCCCCAAGAGTCCACATCGACGGGGAGGTTTGGCACCTCGATGTCGGCTCATCGCATCCTGGGGCTGTAGTCGGTCCCAAGGGTTGGGCTGTTCGCCCATTAAAGCGGTACGCGAGCTGGGTTCAGAACGTCGTGAGACAGTTCGGTCCCTATCTGCCGCGGGCGCAGGATACGTGAGAGGAATCGTCCTTAGTACGAGAGGACCGGGATGAACTGACCGCTGGTGTCCCAGTTGTTCCGCCAGGAGCACAGCTGGGTAGCTAAGTCGGGAAGGGATAAGCGCTGAAAGCATCTAAGCGCGAAGCCCCCCTCAAGATGACGTATCCCATCCAGCAATGGAGTAAGACCCCTTGAAGAAGACGAGGTAGATTCGGGCCGGTGTGGAAGCACAGCGATGTGTGGAGCAGACGGATACGAATCGGTCGAGGGCTTCACCAGGGCATACCCTGGTTGACAGGAGAGATGACACTCGCATTCAGTTTCCAAGGTATCTACCTTGTGAGTCAGGTAAGCACCTGAGTTACAAGTGAGATAACCGAGGATAAAGGGCGTTGCACGGAATGGCTCGTGTAAACGCAGAAGTGGAGTGCGATGCCCTTTATCCAGTCTGGTGACTATGGCGGAGGGGAAACACGCGTTCCCATCCCGAACACGACCGTGAAGACCTCCAGCGCCGATGATACTTGGAGCGCGAGCTCCTGGGAAAGTAGGACGTTGCCAGGCAAGAGCAGAGAAAGCCCAGTGCATTTGCACTGGGCTTTTTCCACGTATACCGGTAAAGCGACCTGAGGATTGGGTCACAGGGGGTATATCTGGTGGGGTGGATGCGATTAAGGGTAGAATCTACCACTATGTACCCGACTCGAGCGTGAGCGGGTAAAATAAGTCCCGAATTTACCACTAAAACCGAGGAAGCGGCCGGTTGCGCGTGAATTGGAGCCGGATAGTGGTAATTCCTATCCTTATATTTTCGAAACCACCATCGATGGCCGAAATAAGGGCAAATTCTACAGTTATTTGACGGCATCATTCTTCCGGAATGTCCTCAGTCAAAAGCCGAAAATAAATAGGGCTGCTGAATGCGTATTCCGGAGCAAATCGGCCACCGAATCCGGAAAATGTCGGCCACCCATTCCGGTAATTCACGGCCACCTGTTCCGTTAAATATCGGCCAGTCATTCCGGTAAATACCGACCGCTTTTTGAGCCTTGTCGGAATCGGTGGCCGACAATTTATCGGAATCCACTTTCCTCGTCTTTTCTCCTCAGTGTTGGCGACACAATTCGCGGCAGGTAGACACATTTCATTCCCGAATCCAACCGACATCAAGGTTGGAGAGGAGAAGTGTTTTACTTGGCCAGACGGAGGACGCCAATGCGCAAAATCAAAGAAGTACTACGCCTACACTACGAAGCAAAATTGAGCGAACGGGCCATTGCTCGCAGCATCAACGTCTCGCGAGATACGGTGTCACGGATTCTTACCCGTGCCAGCGAAGTGGGTCTAACATGGCCCTTGGACCTGCTGACATCGACGACATCAAATTGGAGGCGCTGCTGTTTCCACGCGCCCAGGGACGCCCCAAGAATTATTCCGAGCCAAACTGGAGTTACATACACAAGGAATACCGCAAGAAAGGCGTCACGCTGCAACTTCTCTGGGAGGAGTATAAGGCCGAACGCAGCGACGGCTACCAGTACAGCCAGTTCTGCGAACGCTACCGCCGGTGGAAGAAGACATTGCATCTCTCCATGCGTGGTGAGCACCGTGCCGGTGAGAAGATGTTCGTGGATTACGCAGGGCCCACAGTACCGTACGTTGACCGCGAGACGGGTGAAATCTTGCAGGCACAGATCTTCGTGGCTGTGCTTGGCGCCAGCAGTTACTCATTTGCAGAGGCGCAGCCCTCGCAGAAACTGGAGTCATTCATTGGCGGTCATGTGCGTGCATTCGAATTTTGGCGGTGTTCCGGAACTCATTGTGCCGGACAACCTCAAAGCGGGGGTAAAGCCGTGCAGACCGCTACGAACCCACCCTCAACGCACCTATCCTGAAATGGCAACCCACTACGGTGCTGCCATCATGCCAGCGCGTCCCAGAAAACCAAAGGACAAACCCAAGGTAGAAGCCGGGGTACAGGTTGTGGAGCGCTGGATTCTGGCGGTATTTCGTCAACCGAACGGTTCTTCAGCTTGGACGAGATGAACCAGGAAATTGGTGAACTGCTCGAGAGGCTGAATGAACGGCCGTTTCAGAAGCTGGAGGGCTCACGCAAGTCCCTGTTTGAGCAGCCTGGACAAGCCCGCCCTCCGCCCGCTCCCGACCGCTCCCTTACGAGTTCGCCACCTGGCGAGTCGCGAAGGCAAACATAGATTACCACGTGGAGGTGGATAAGGCCTATTACAGTGTTCCGTATACAGCTGGTGGGCCAGCAAGCTGGACGTACGGATGACGCAGAACGTGGTGGAGATATTCCACCGGGGAAAACGCGTCGCAAGCCACGCCGTGCATACGGCACAAGGGCCAGTATGTCACCGATGCCACTTCATCGCCCCAAGTCTCACCAGAAGCATCGCAGAGTGGACGCCGTCCCGGCTGATTCATTGGGGACAAACCATTGGCCCAAACACCGGCATATTGGTCGAACGGATCCTGGAGCAAAGAAGACACCCTGAACAAGGCTACCGTTCCTGTCTGGGGCTACTGAGCCTGAGTAAAAAGTACCCCAAAGGAACGCATGGAGGCCGCAGCGTTACGTGCTCTGACCATTGGCGCATGCTCCTACACCAGCGTAAAATCCATCCTTCAAAAACGTATTGAGCAAACTGCCTTGTCTCTGGAGGTGCCAGAGGCCATCTCCCGTTCACGCAAACATTCGTGGAGCGGATTACTACCGCAGTGCGGCTGCGCCACTGAAGACATTTCACTAAAACCACTGGGGCAGTTCATCTGCCCCTAAGGAGGACACGAACATGTTGAACAATCAAACCATCCAATCACTTCGCGAGATGCGCTTGCCTGGTATGGCTGACGCATATGCACGGCAACTACAAAACCCGCAACTTGCTGAACTGCCATTCGAGGAGCGGTTCGGCATGCTGGTCGACGCAGAGATGACAGCTCGCCAGAACCATCGCCTGACTCGGTTACTGCGAGAAGCCCGACTCAAGGTTCACGCCAATCCAGAGGATATTGACTATCACCAAGCACGAGGAGTTGACCAAGGGCTGCTACGTAGTCTGACTACAGGGCAGTGGATTACCGCACATCACAACCTCATCCTGACTGGGCCAACCGGAATCGGGAAGACGTTCATTGCCTGCGCACTTAGGTACAGCGGCCTGTCGTCTAGGCATGCGTGTGCGCTACCATCGACTCTCGCGATTACTGCAAGACATCGTCATCGCGAAAGGAGACGGTTCCTATCGCGAGAATCATCAATGCATTACTCAAAGTAGATTTGCTCATTCTTGACGACTGGGGTCTGGCGCCAATGGCAGCGCCAGAGAGCAGAGACTTGCTTGACCTTATGGATGACCGCTTCGCAACGCACTCAACATGCATCATCAGCCAGATTCCAGTTGAACATTGGCATGAGCAATTTGCGGATTCAACGGTGGCAGATGCAATTCTGGACAGACTCGTCCACAACGCATACCAACTGAATTTGAACGGAGAATCAATGCGAAAGGTCACAAGCAGCTTGTCAAATTCTCAGGAGTCTGGTAAGTAGAAATCAGCCACACTTTGGAGATAGGCGAGGTGGCCGACAATTATCGGAACGCATGGCCGATAATTATCGGATTCAGTGGCCGGTATTTACCGGAATGGGTGGCCGATTTCGCCGGAATACGCAGCTGAACGAACGGAAAACCCAAAGATGGCAAGGGATTTCGAGTGTTAGTGTCGAATTCAAGTGTATGGATTTTGGTTAGAACGGGCGAAAAACCGTGCACTTGGAGGTCGGTTATGTACTCGCACAACGAGGACCAACAGATACTCCCTGGCGATTTTTTCTTGCCATTCGGAGGCAGGCTTCGTGAAGATAATCGATGGGTGAAACTCGCATATTTGATTCCTTGGCGCAAGGTGGAGCGGGAATACAGCAAGCTGTTTAGCACTTCCGCTCGAGGTGGGCGAGCGATTTCGGTTCGCATCGCACTTGGGGCGCTCATCATTCAAGAGAGAGAAGGATTTTCGGATAGGGACTTGGTGCAACACATCACTGAGAACCCCTACATGCAGTACTTTCTCGGACTTCCGGGATATCAAGAGGAACCTTTATTCCACCCTTCACTTATGACGCACTTCCGGAAACGACTGGGCCCGGACGTACTAAACCAAGTGAACGAATGGATTGTTCTCGCCGAACAGGAAAATGACCAACACGGCGACGATGAACCGCCTTCCACCCCGACGTCGACTAAGGAAACCGGAACAGATGGCAAGCCTTCGGAACCGCCCTCACATCAAGGAAAACTTATCCTGGATGCCACATGTGCGCCAGCGGATATCGCATTTCCAACAGATTTGTCGTTACTGAATGAAGCACGGGAGAAACTAGAAGACATCATTGACAGTCTTCATCGACCCCACAAAGGAGAGTTGAAAAAACCTAGAGATCGGCGGCAGCAAGCTCGGAGAGATTACCTTCGAGCGTCCAAGAATCGAAGGCTCAGCAGCAAGGGGATTCGCAAAGCGATTGGCAAACAATTGCGTTACGTTGGGCGGGATCTGCGATTTGTAGAACAGTTGGCGAAGCACACCGAGTTGACTGCGCTCACCCGGCGACAGTACCGCAATCTCCTGGTCATCAACGAGTTGTACCGGCAGCAATCGGAGATGTATCATGCTCGTTCCCGCCGTATTGACGATCGAATCGTGAACATAGCACAACCGCACGTACGTCCCATCGTACGAGGCAAAGCAAAGGCCAACGTAGAGTTTGGCGCCAAGCTGGCCATCAGCGTGGTAGACGGATACTCGTTTATGGAGAGAGTGAGCTGGGATAGTTTCAATGAAGGGACTACACTCATTGAATCGGTAGAGAACTACGTGAGACGCTTCGGATTTTACCCGGAGGCCATCTTGGCGGACAAAATCTACCGCACTCGAGAGAACCTCCAGTACTGCAAGAAGCATGGCATCAGATTGAGCGGACCGAAGCTGGGGCGTCCGTCCAAGGAAGCAGTCACTGAAAGCAAGAAGCTTGAGCGACTGGATGCAGGCGAACGGAATGCGGCTGAAGGAAAGTTTGGAGAGGGTAAGCGGAAGTACGGGCTTGGGATGGTTCGGGCACACCTGAGCCAGACTAGTGAAACGGTCATTGCCATGCAACTGCTGGTGATGAATCTGGAACGGAAGCTACGGCTTCTTCTTTGGCTCATTTGGATTACATTCACAAGATCCAATTTAGCTCAAATAGAGGCTGCTCATTAGTTTCGTTCAGCAGCCCCTAAATAAGGCTGTCTGAACGCGCTATTTGAACTCGGGACAGGTGCGGGATCGAGAATAAGGTTGTCCCAAAATCTTATTCCGATAGATGCGGAACCGGCTAGTTGATAAATCTGCGAATAACGATCCAGCAACGTCTTATTCGCCAAAATCAAGGCTGCCCGAACAAAATAAGGCTGCGGGAAAGCGTTATTTCGTGGGAGCCGATGGCCGAGAGTCGACTCCGAGCCAGTCGACGCCGAGCCAGTCGCGGTCTCAGTCGCGATCCCATCCAGTCCGCATATGGTACCCTAACGGCCTAATTCTCATCCCTGTCCACCCGTTTCACTTTCAATCAGGACTCAAATGCGGTACGCTGGCGTAGCAATCCTACCCAGCGAAGTTTTGCCGGAGCAAGGATTTGGTGGCAACGTCTACGGGAGCGACGCTGCTGGCGAACGAACGCTAAACAGGGGCGCTTATCTCGCGCCCGTATCTGCGGAACACGATAAGTCAACACTCATGGATGAGGTGCAAGCGAATGGTGGAAGTTACGGTTCAGCCCATGGAGGCGGGTAAGAAGGTGCATCGGCTGCTGCGGCAGATGCTGCCTGGCATGCCGCTTTCAGGTGTACATAAGATGATCCGAACAGGCCGTGTCAAGCTGAACGGGAAGAAGGCGAAGGCTGAGCAGGTGGTACAGGCTGGTGATGTGGTGCGGCTGTACATGGCCGAAGAAGACTACGAGAAGGTGCGCAAGCCTACGAAAAAATTTGCGGGCGTCTCGTCTGACATTGAAATTCTGTATGAGGATGATCACCTGTTGGTCGTGAATAAGCCGGCCGGACTCCTGGTTCACGGCGCGGAGGGTGAGCACAAGGACACGCTGGTCAACCGTGTCCTTGCATATTTGTACCGGCGAGGCGAACAGTTTGGCATGTTCACACCCGCGCCAGTGCACCGGCTCGATCGCAACACGAGCGGCCTCGTCGTATTCGCAAAGGATGGCGATACAACACGCTCGCTCGCTGACGCCATTGCCGCGCATGAAGTTGGCAAGTGGTATCTCGCTGTGGTCGTTGGCCAGGCCCCTCATCACGGGATCATCAATGCACCGTTAAGTCGGGAAGCGCGTGAAAACAAGACGACCATCGACGAGGGCGGAAAGGCGTCTGTGACGAAGTATGAGCGGATCGCGTTCGGAAATAGCGTCTCACTGGTACGAGTCCAGCTTGTCAGCGGCCGAACACATCAAATCAGGGCCCACTTTGCACACATTCGGCATCCACTTTGGGGCGATAAGAAGTACCTCCAGAGCCATAAGTCGGAGATGCCAGCTGGCAGCCACCAGCTGTTGCATGCTGCCTGGCTGCAGCTACCGACAGGACAGACATTTGCCGCGCCACTGCCACACGGGTTTGTACGCCAGGCAAAAGCGCTCGGCCTAAGCGAAGAGGTTCTGCGCAAGGCGCAAAGCTGGCGACCATAGGCCACTAGCCTCGGATGTTTCGGATGACGTCCGGTACACGCGTTTTCTCGTGCGTTTCTGGATTGACCGTCACAATGACAAACTCAGCATCGATGACTGGCTCGTCGCGCTGATTCACAATTTGCTGCAGCATGCGGAAACTGGTGTTGCCAATTTCCCCTATCGATGTCCGAATGCGCAACCTGTCATTTTGCACCGACTCTTTTCGATAGCTGGCGCTCACATGTACGACGACCGTCACAGCGCCGGCGGCTTTCAATGTCTCGTAGTCCAGCCCGTGCTGTTCAAACCAGTCTTCGCGTCCCCACTCCAGATACTCCAGGTATTTTGCATTATTCACGTGTCCGTTCACGTCAATTTCGGTTGAGCGGACCACAATTTCAATTTCATTTTGCCACTGCATGAAGTGTACCCTCCCAGGCCGGCGTATGTTCCACTGTCACGTGTACCTCCAGTATACCGAACGCTGGCGGTTTATCTAAGTAACGTACTAATTCAGAGACTTGGCAGGCGGTACGGCGTTTTGTCACAATAAGGCTAATGAACGGATTGCGCTTGTCATTCTGAGGAGGGAACCGATTGTGACTGTGACAAAACGGGTCATTCGTGCACCGCGTGGAACAGAACTTCAGTGCAAAGGCTGGGAGCAGGAAGCGGCGCTTCGGATGTTGATGAACAATCTCGATCCGGAGGTTGCTGAACGCCCGGGAGATCTCGTTGTCTACGGCGGAAGCGGCAAAGCTGCGCGCAACTGGGAGGCGTTTGACGCCATTGTGCGCACGCTCAAAGGACTGGAATCAGACGAGACGATGCTGGTACAGTCCGGCAAACCAGTCGGTGTGTTCAAGACGCACGTTGAAGCGCCGCGCGTGCTCATCTCCAATTCGATGCTCGTCCCAGCTTGGGCTAATTGGGACAAGTTCCGTGAATATGAAAAGATGGGCCTGACGATGTTTGGTCAGATGACCGCTGGATCGTGGATCTATATTGGATCGCAGGGCATTTTGCAGGGCACATATGAAACATTCGCCGAAGCGGCAAAACAGCATGCAGATGGTACCCTTGCTGGCAAGCTTGTGGTAACCGCTGGTCTCGGCGGTATGGGTGGTGCTCAGCCGCTGGCTGTGACCATGAGCGGCGGTGTTGTGATTGCGGTCGAAGTGGATGACTGGCGCATCGAGCGACGCATTGAGACACGTTACTGCGACGTCAAAGCGGCGTCACTCGACGAGGCGCTCAAACTTGCGCAGGAAGCCGTAGCGCAGAAACGTCCATTGTCGATTGGCCTGCTTGGAAACGCTGCCACTGTGCTGCAGGAGCTGGTCGATCGCGGCATTACGCCAGATTTCCTGACTGACCAGACCTCCGCTCACGATCCACTCAACGGCTATGTGCCGGAAGGCTACACGGTCGAGACTGCGAATGAATTCCGCAAAAGCGATCCGGCTGCGTATGAACGGCTTTCACGGCAGACGATTGCAAAACATGTAAAGGCGATGCTGACGCTGCAGAAACGCGGCGCTGTCACATTTGACTATGGCAACAACATTCGCCAGGTCGCCTTTGACGAAGGCGTCAAGAACGCCTTTGACTTCCCAGGTTTTGTACCCGCATACATCCGCCCGCAGTTCTGCGAAGGCAAGGGGCCATTCCGGTGGGCGGCACTGTCCGGAAATCCGGATGACATCAAACGCACCGACGAACTGGTGCTGGAACTGTTTCCGGAAAATGAACGGCTGTGCCGCTGGATTCGAATGGCCCAGGAAAAAGTCGCATTTCAGGGACTTCCAGCGCGCATCTGCTGGCTTGGCTACGGCGAACGGCAGAAATTTGGCCTGGCGCTGAACGAATTGGTGCGCAAAGGGGAAATTTCAGCGCCGATTGTCATTGGACGCGATCATCTTGATACTGGCTCTGTCGCCAGTCCGAACCGTGAAACAGAAGCCATGAAAGATGGCAGCGACGCGATTGCTGACTGGCCGATTCTCAATGCGCTCGTCAACACGGCTGCAGGCGGAAGCTGGATCTCGGTGCATCATGGCGGCGGCGTCGGTATCGGGTACTCGATTCACGCAGGTATGGTCGTGGTAGCGGACGGTTCGGAGACGGCCGAACGGAAACTGAGCCGGGTGCTTATGACCGACCCGGGCATGGGCGTCATTCGGCATGCTGATGCAGGTTATGAGCTCGCTATTCAGACGGCGAAGGAGCGGGGCGTCCGTGTCCCGATGCTGGAATCATGAGTGACACACTTGTCTATGGAATTGGACAGCTGCTCTCGATGCGGGCCGATGTTCATGGTCCGCTTCGCGGCCGGCAAATGGCTAAGGCCGAAGTGCTGGAACAAGCCGCAATCTACATCAAGGACGGTGTGATTGTGGCGGTTGGGTCAACCGGAGCCCTGGAAGCTGCGTATGCGCATGCTTCCGAAAAGGTAGACGCAAAAGGGCGGATGGTCTCTCCAGGTTTGGTCGATCCGCACACGCATCTGGTTCATGCGGGATCGCGTGAGAACGAATTGGCACAAAAGGTTGCCGGTGTACCCTATCTGGACATCCTGGCCGCAGGTGGCGGAATTCTGAGCACGGTTCCGTTCCACGCGTGCAGCGTCACACGACGAACTGGCTGCAAAGGCGCTCGCCAGTCTGCGCCAGATGAACGCGCTCGGTGTAACAACGGTAGAAGCGAAGAGCGGCTATGGCCTCGACTGGCCGACTGAACAGCGGCAAATGCAGGTGGTGAAGAGCCTGCAACAGCAGCAGCCAGTCCATCTGGTGTCGACGTTTCTCGGCGCACATGCGGTGCCTCCTGAATATAAAGGACGTCCGGATGCGTTTGTGGACAGCGTCATCGCAATGCTGACAGACGTGAAAGAACAGCACTTGGCCGAATTCTGTGACGTATTTTGCGAAACAGGTGTTTTCGATGTGGCGCAGTCGCGTCGTCTCCTGGAAGCAGCGAGAGCGCTTGGCCTTGGCGTGAAAATCCACGCGGATGAGATTGTCTCGCTCGGCGGAGCGGAACTAGCTGCTGAAGTTGGTGCGATTTCCGCTGACCATCTGATTGCAGCGTCTGACGCCGGATTCGAAGCGATGGCGGAGGCCGGGACAATTGCCGTCGTTCTGCCCGGAACGTCGTGGAATTTAGGGAAACCTGGCGCGCGTGCGCGGGAGATGATCGACCGCTTTAACCTGCCCGTTGCCGTCGCCACCGACTACAATCCAGGTTCCTGCCCCACTGAGAATCTGCAGTTGGTGATGGCCTTCGCCACACATCTGCTGAAGCTGACACCACTTGAGGTGTTCGCGGCAGTGACGCGCAATGCAGCGTATGCCATCGGCCGTGGCGAGCAAGCGGGTATCATCGATGTCGGCCGACCGGCTGATCTCGTCTTATGGAATGCGACCAATCCGGCATACATGATGTATCACTTTGGCGTCAACCACGCGGATATGGTTTGGGTGGACGGCAAGTTGACGGCACGAGGGGGGCAGGCGCTATGGGACTGAGTCACCTAGTGCCGGCTGGGCAGGCAGTCTTTCGCGATCGCGAAGAGATGAAAGCGAGCCAGTGGCTGAAACCGTGGGACGGCAGTCGAACGTTTGACATCGGCGTCCTTGGGGTGCCACTGTCGAAGACGTCCATCAGCCACTCTGGTGCGTTTCTGTTTCCACAGTCTGTGCGGCAGGCGCTGTCTTCGTTTGGCACCTACCATCTCGATGCCGATCTCGACTTGGCCGAACATTTGCAAGCAGCCGATCTCGGCGACGTTGCCATGCATGTGACCGATTTGGCGCGTTGCCACGCGAATATCGAAGAGGCTGCGCGCGACATGTGGGCACTGCCAGGTCATTTTACAGCGATTGTCATCGGCGGCGATCATTCGCTCAGTGCCCCTGTCATCGGTACGCTGGCGCAACAATCGGATCGTCCGGTCGGTGTCATTCATTTCGATGCGCATCACGACATGCGCAACCTTGAAGACGGCGGACGTACCAACGGCACGCCGTTTCGCACGCTGCTTGAAAATCGGCAGCTCGACGGATCGCGGCTGGTTCAAATCGGTCTGCGCAACTTTGCGAACGCTGCTTCGTACACCAAATTCGCCCGCGATCACGGTGTAACCCTGTACACCATGCGCACCGTACGCCAGCGTGGACTGCAAAGTGTACTGGACGAAGCCATAGCGATTGCAGGCAGAGACAACGCTGTCATCTACGTTTCCTTCGACCTCGATGTCCTCGACCAGGCGCACGCACCTGGCGTGCCCGCACCAGGGCCGTTTGGCATGGATATCTGGGAGGCGTGTGATGCGCTGGAACGGCTGGGCAAGCTTGAAGCCGTTCGCGGGTTTGACTTTGTCTGTGCGGATCCGACGAATGATGTACGCAATCTGACTTCGCGCGTCGCAGCGAGCCTGTTGCTGCATGCGGCTGCTGGGATCGCACAGCGAGGCACTGCATAACAGGCATAGTTTGGGCACCCTGGGGTACGGTAAAGTTACCGCAATTTTGTGGGACTGATACGATACTGGGGTGTCCAAAATGAAACGAGTTGCCAGAATCATTCTTGGTACAGTGGCTGGCATGGCTCTGCCTGGCCTGCTGCCGACGGCAAGTGCGGCGGTGTCCAAGCAATTGCCAGCCACGGCCCAGGAAGCACTGGTTCCGCTTTATAAACAAGCCGCTGAAACGTATGATGTGCCCTGGACACTGCTTGCGGCAATCGACCGCTATGCAGAGCTGACCAAAACGAAGGCGATGCGGGAAGAGGCGCCCTATTATGGCCTCGGGATTGAATCGTCCGCTTGGTCCGGCATTGAAAATCCGATTCAGCCGGACATCAGCCCACTGCGCATTAAGGTATTTCACGGCATGGGACTGGATGGCAACGGTGATGCACTGGCGCTGCCTTGGGATGAAGCGGACCGAATTCCAGCCCTGGCAAACTGGTTTGATACGGTCGCGGGCAGTGACGGCGACAGCGAAGGGTTCGAAGAAGGTGTCTGGACGCTGTTTCAGGATTCAATCGCGATGGATCGCGTATTTTCATTTGAGAAAATATTCGATGCCTTTGGCTTGAACCCAACCGGCCATTGTTTTCCCATTGCGAAACGATATAACTATACGGTGAAA
Organism: uncultured Alicyclobacillaceae bacterium; assembly: GCA_963758235.1. Lineage (GTDB taxonomy): Bacteria > Bacillota > Bacilli > Alicyclobacillales > Alicyclobacillaceae > CAVWUS01. The sequence continues at coordinate 14,703 of CAVWUS010000010.1, forward strand.
CATACGTTTGGCGCTGGACGCAGTTACGGCGGCCGCAGGATTCATGAAGGCGTCGACATCTTTGCAAACTATGGAACGCCAGCGCTCGCTTGCAGTTATGGCTACGTGGAATTAATGGGCTGGAATCGCTTCGGCGGTTGGCGGGTCGGCATTCGTGACGCTAATAACGTTTATTACTATTACGCGCATTTGTCCAGTTTTGCAAAAGGCCTTCATCAAGGCGATCTCGTTCGTCCCGGCGAAGTCATCGGCTATGTCGGCAGTACAGGTTATGGACCGCCGGGTACGGCCGGTAAATTCCCGCCGCATCTTCACTTTGGCATGTATAAGCACAGCGGTACGCGTGAATGGGCGTACAGCCCTTCAGCAGCGCTTAATCAATGGCAGCGGCTGCCGCAGAAGATCACGACGCCATCCGATTCAGACTAGCATCTTTCATTGCCCCTCCTTGCTCATCCTCTACTGATTCATTACAATAATCACGGATTGACAATGGAGGGGCTTGAATGCAGCAGGGCATACAGGTCAGACGGCGGCACTGGCACCTGTTTTGGCACACATGAGCTAGGAGGCGCTTGCACACATGACCTTTCATGAATGGTATGAATCTGTCATCTTGCCGCAGCTGTACGCGGAACAGCAGCCATACGAACGCGAATCCATCGCGTTTCAAGCAATTGAAAAGTTATCGAAGGAAGATTTGCTCGCCATCTATGCCAGCATGCAGAACGATGAATTGAGGTTGGCCTTCTTCGACCATATTCGCAGTTGCATGCAGGAAGACTGGGATCCGACGGAAGAAGAGCCAGAGGCTTTTCGCGATTGATGGCGCAGCGAAAGGAGCCAGCACAATGGAGGGCAAACCGGCCAGCGCCTCGCGCACAATCATGACGGATTTGGTACTGCCGCCTGATACCAATAATCATGGCACCATCTTTGGTGGTCGCGTTATGGCCTATGTCGATAAAATTGCCAGCATTGCGACGATGCGACATTCCAGACGACCTGTGGTTACTGCTTCGAGTGACAGCCTTGATTTTCTAGAGCCTGTCACCGTCGGTGAAGCCATTCGACTGGAAGCGTTTGTAACGTGGACGCATCACACCTCGATGGAGGTTTACGTAAAGATTGAATCAGAGAATCTGCTCACAGGCGAGGTCAAACTGACGGCCACGTCTTACTTGACGTTTGTTGCACTGGGGGCGGACGGTCGGCCGACGCAAGTGCCGCCGGTGATACCAGAGACAGAAGAAGAAAAGTGGCACTTTGAAACCGCGCCAATGCGCTATGAACAACGAAAGCGGAGAAAGCAGGAGCGGCTAACCGGAATGGAGCGTGCGAGAATTGAGTGAACTGATGATAGATGTCTGGCGCGGCAATCTTGTGGAATCACGGCATCACGGCGATATCGCGGTGGTTGACCTAAATGGACGCGTTCTCTGGTCACTGGGCGATCCAGGCCGCGTCACCTATGCGCGCTCGTCCGCCAAGCCATGGCAGGCCATTCCACTGGTAGAGTCGGGGGCTGCCGACCATTTTGGCATGTCCGGTGAGGAACTGGCACTGGCCTGTGCTTCGCATAACGGTGAAGCGACACACGTCAATCAAGTACGGGCATTTCTCGAACGCATCGGGGTTGCCGAATCTGCCCTGCAGTGCGGTGCGCATCCGCCGTATCATACCGCTTCTTATGAAGAGGCGCTTCGGAGCGGAGAAGAGATCACGGCTGTACATAACAACTGCTCCGGCAAACATTCAGCGATGCTGGCGCTTGCCAAGTATCTGGACGCCGATCTCGATACCTATTTAGATCTTACGCATCCCGTCCAACAGCGAATTCTGGCAGCCGTGTCGGAAATGACAGTAGTCGCACAAGATGACATTCAAATTGGCGTGGACGGCTGCGGTGTACCAGTCTTCGGGCTGCCAATCGCAAACATGGCCCTGGCGTTTGCGAAACTGGCCCGTCCTGACAATGAGTCCGCCACAAGGCGACAGACGTTGACGCGACTGCGCGACGCCATGCTGGCGCATCCGCACTATGTTGCCGGAACAGGCCGCTTTTGCACGAGCCTGATGGAGCGTGCTGGCGGCACAGTTGTCGGCAAGGCAGGCGCTGAAGGTGTCTACTGCGCCGGACTGGTCGAACATGGGATCGGCATCTGCGTCAAAGTGGACGATGGAAATGGACGCGGCTCGTATCCGGCCGTAGTGGAAACACTGGCGCAGACAGGCCTTGTATCTTCATCCGTTATTGAAGCGCTGGAATCATTTCATCATCCCACTATGAAAAATCATCAAGGCACCGTGGTCGGACGTGTGGAACCGAACTTCCGGCTCAAGCAACATGCTTGAACCAACGTGTGCTCGATCTGCGTGGATATCTGAGGGGGACGTGGCGTGAAGCTGATCTTAGGCTGGTCCAAACGGCAGATCGTCCGTGACGTGCTCATCAGTCTCGGTTTTGCAGCTTGGGCTGTATTCATCAATCTCATCAACGTTTGGCTCGTTCAGCCATTGATCGACGACCTCGCCGCCCTCGGCATACTCTGCGTGATTGTGATAGCGGCCATCTGGTTGTTCAGTGTACCGCGTGGACTGCGGCGCAGTCTGTCTGTACTGACCTTGGCTGCTCTGCTGCTTGGACAAGGCCTGGCGGGAATCGCACAATTTCACATCCTGTCGGTGGTGTCGCTTGGTATTTTGGCCCTGATTGCGTTGACAAGCTGGTTTGGCAGGCTGACCGTACTGAATGCAGCCGTGACGCTTGTGGCACTCGTCGGTCTCAATTGGGTCGTACCAGTCAGTGACTGGCCGCTTTTAGCAGAGTTTTCGGTCGTCCTGGACCAGGCACATTCGCTCGATCTCCACGCGTTTTCAGTGACGCCGCTGTTTGTAACACAGTTGGGCAAGCAGCAAAGCGTGGTAACGGTGCAAAACGTTGGGTCACAGTCTTCAGCCTTTCTCAAACAGGCGTACAGCTATCAACAAATTTCTGCAACTGCTGGTCATATCCGACTGCAGCCGGCTTCAGCGGCGACACTCGCTCAGCTTCCGCCGAACGAGGCGCTTGCGTTTACATCACCTTTATTTCAGCCATTATGGCATGTTCAGGGCGGCAGACTGCTTGTCTCCTTTCAATCATCAATGAGTACACTGGACTATGCGCGCTGGACAGCATCCTTTACATCTGTCCCGGTGAAGCTGAGTACACAGTGGTCGATTGGGCTTGCAACGGCCGAGCAGTCCTGGAAGGCTGCATTGGCGAAGCTTGGCGAAGAACCAGTGTCCCCAGCGCTGTACGTATCGCATGGCGTTCTCAAGGGTACTTACAACGGACAATCGCTACATTTGCCGGTATCAGCGACGAAAGTTGTCGCACAGGGATCGTTTTCACGAGCCGGGGCGCATGAGCTTCTGCTTGAAGGGGGCAATCTGCTTCAGGTCGTTTCGCTGGACAAGCACCCGCATGTGATTTCGACGTACCATTTAGCTGCGGCTGGCGCACTCTACGGGCAATTGTTCGTTGGTCCAATCGACGCTGCCGGCCGCGATGCCGTCTATGTCAACGACGATGGTGGAAATGGGGATGTCGCGCACATTCTTGAAATGACGAGCAACGGACGATGGCGCCAAGTCTATACGGCGCCAAACCCGCATTTGCGGTTTCTGGCCGCTGTACAGTTTCAAAACCACCTTATGCCGGAAATCATCGCGAACGACACGAGTTACTTACGATCCACTTCTACTACGGTCTATCTGACATCCTATCGATTCGAACATGGACGGCTCGAGCGCAACTGGCGAATGGATCTGAGCGATGTGAACAACGCTGCAGCGGTTCATTTGCTGGGACCTCAGTCAACGCAGCTCGTGCTGGCCGAGAAACAGCGCATTGTTGTCGTCCGACGTCACGATTTTCCAGCTGTACAGCTCACAGCGGGACTATTCACGCTGGTCGTGATTGGCGGCTTTGCCTGGCAGCTTGCGAGCAGGAGGAAGCGGCATGACTAGGACGGGCTTATTCCCTCTGGCAATGGTCAGTATTGCGTGTCTTACAGCCATTGCCGGCTGCACACCAGCCGCTGTCACCTCAGCGGCAAAGACCGCGAAAGCCGGCAGTAGAACAAGTAACAGCAGTGACTGGTCGCGGCTCATCACTGCAGTCACCAATTCAGAAGCGACCCGTGATTATCGCGCGGTTTGTCATGTTCACTGGCTCCATGAAGACTCGGCGCATTCCGTGACGGAGACGGTCGTTGTTCGTGGCCAGCGAATGCTCATGACCGTGTCCGCTGATGGCATTGGGTATCAGTATTACCAAACGAAATCGCAGGCATATGTCGATCACGCCGGGAACTGGACACGAACGGTGCCGCTTTCCTCCATCAACCTATTCAAAGCGTACGCAGACCTGTTGAAGAAAGCGGAACAGAAGCACATTCCAATGCGGACGCTGCCGCAGAAGTCTCTCGGGGGAGAAAAGAATGCGGTCGATCAGCTGACGATTCCGGCTTCGTGGCTGCAGGACCAAGTACAGCCACTGGCAACAGGATCGACTGCAAGTCAGCAAAGCCCGACCGTATTGACGCTGTTCATCGGAAACCGAAGTCATCGGCTGCGGTTTGTCGAGACAAGCGGAACGGATGCTGCAGGTGTGGCTGGAATTGCGGACATTACGACCAACATCGAATTTTATTACGATGCGGCACATACAAAATTACGGGTACCACACCTGAACAATCAATAATCCCATAATTGTGAACAATTTTAGTCATGCGTTAATTCGCTAAAGTTATGGTTGATCTTTAGCGTATGAAAGGATACAATTGTTACGTAAACTATCGCTGAGTTCCAATGGAAGCGGAGGACCCACTCAGATTTGGGGTGAAGCGCAAACTGCGCCGGGAGAGCCCTACTTCCGAACCCGACAGCTAACTCCGTAAGCGGATAGGGTGGCATGACTTTCTATGATTCATTCATGGAAGGTTGCTTCCACATCTAGAGGCTTTGGAACCCGCGGTTTGAAGTCTAAATCGAGGGGGAATGAGTCGTGAAGAAACAACCCGAACTTCCAGATCTGGTACGTGACATGGAGATTGTACACTCCTTGAAACGGATGGCCAGCGGAAACCAGGAACTTTCAACCGACCCAAAGGCAAGTGACGGAGTTGACGTCACAGAAAGTACGACGAAGTAATAGGTGGAATGTCCTTTTGACGAAAGGCTCGCTCTGCGGGTCTTTTTTGTTGTGCGCGCCCCGAGGCGCAGCTTGACACGCGTGGCCCAGATTGACCATTGCAGTGGACAGGGGCATGTGTTACAATACTCGCCGTGACTACAGTGGTCCTCTGCCGTGATATCGGTATGAACACTTGCGGGAAGGAGGCCGTGCAAAAATGGACATCATTCGTGAGATTACTCGGGAGCAGCTGCGTACAGATATCCCGAGCTTTCGTCCCGGCGATACACTTCGCGTACACGTGAAGGTTCGCGAAGGTCAGCGTCAGCGTATTCAGGTATTTGAAGGCGTTGTGATTCGCCGCCGTGGCGGGGGCATCAGCGAGACTTACACGGTCCGAAAGATTTCATATGGCGTCGGCGTGGAACGTACATTTCCGGTACATACGCCGAACGTTGAAAAAATTGAAGTGATGCGGCGAGGCAAGGTACGACGCGCCAAGTTGTACTACTTGCGTAAACTCTCCGGTAAGGCAGCGAGAATTAAGGAAATTCGATAAGTGTGTGTCCGAAAAGGGTCAAGGTAAGATGCCGTACGGTGCAAGGAAGCGGACAAAAATGCGCACAGAGCGTACGTCCTTGGTACGTGAAGGGGCCTAGTCCCCAGTGGGGGCGAAGCCGGGTGTCCAGTGGACACCCAGGACCCGTTTAGGCCGGGCGATAGCCCCGGGGGCCCCTTTTCGGACAACGTCGATAAGAACGATGCGGGGGCCGAAGGCCCCCGTTTTTGTGGGCATACTTTGATCAAGCAACAGGGCAGTCCTGGATGCCTCAGGAAAAGAGGTGGCAATCATTCAGCAGATTCATTGGTTTCCTGGACACATGGCGAAGGCGCGCAGACAAATGTCTGAATCGCTGAAACTCGTGGATGCGGCAGTAGAATTGGTTGACGCCAGGTTGCCGCTTGCCAGCTCCAATCCCATGCTGCACAGTCTTCTGCGCAACAAACCGCGCGTAATCGTCATGACGCGCCCAGACTTGGCCGATCCGAAACAGACACAGGCCTGGCAGCAGTATTTTGCGGCCCGCAAGATCCCGGTGGTGACCGTTGATGCGCGTCAGGGAAACGGTATGAAAAAAATTGTGCCGGCACTTGAACAAGTAGCGCATGAGAAGCGCCAGCGTGAGGAGAAGAAAGGCATCCGCCCGCGACCGCTCAGGGTTTTGGTTGCGGGTATCCCGAATGTCGGTAAATCTTCTCTAATCAATCGCCTGGCGGGACGGGTGGCGGCCAGAACGGGTGATAAGCCCGGTGTCACGAAAACTCAGCAATGGATCCGTTTAGGCGATATCGAACTGCTAGACACGCCTGGCGTTCTGTGGCCGAAACTGGAAGATCAAGTCGCTGCGTTCAAGCTGGCTGTCAGTGGCGCGATTAAGTCGTCGATCTTGGATGCGGAGGAGCTCGCTGCATTCCTGATAGTTTGGCTGAGCACCCACTACCCGGACGCAATGGCCGATCGGTATGGCATTGCTACGCTGGAACCACAACAATGGGTCGACGTGGCGACAGCCTGGCCCTCCGTTGAGCCAATTCTTGCGGCTGCAGCGAAACGCCGCGGTTTTCTGCAAAGTGGCGGTGTGCCGGATGTGGCACGGGCGGCGGACGCATTGCTGCGGGATGTCCAGACCGGACAACTAGGTCAAATGTCGTTTGAGTGGCCGACTGAAGTCACTTAATTCAATGGAATGGCGAAAAATAGCGTTACCCCTCTGGTCAAACTGGCATCCCCCAGCTAGACTGTAAGTAGCCTCTGGAACGAGGCGCTGCAGTTTACGGGGGATTTTTTCATGAGCGTAGATTGGTCGGTAATCAGAAGAGAAGACACTCCACTGGAAGGCTTCGCATTGGAAGCATGGCTTGGCGATGGCTGTTCAATTATCGCTGGCGTAGACGAGGTCGGACGTGGATGTCTGGCCGGTCCAGTGTTTGCTGCTGCGGTGGTACTTCAGGGTGATGCCAGCCTGTGGGCGGACCTGGATGACTCCAAGCGCCTGTCCAAAAAACGGCGTGAATCGCTCTATGAGGCCATTCTGGAGCATGCGGCGGCGGTAAGTGTCGGTGAGGCGTCTGTCAGTGAAGTCGACGAGCTGAATATTCTGCATGCCTCTCGGCTCGCGATGGCCAGGGCGCTGGAGAAGCTCCCTGTCCCGACGGACTGCGTGCTCGCAGATGGAACGTTTGCACCTACATATCTGCCTGACGGTGCCCGCCGTGTTGTGGCGGTGGTCGATGGAGACGCGCGATGCCCATCTATCAGTGCGGCCTCGATTGTCGCAAAGGTCGAACGCGATCGCTATATGGCCAGTCTGGACGAAATCTATCCAGCCTATGAATTTGCGCAGAACGCGGGTTACGGGACGAGCGCGCACAGAGAGGCGCTGCGTCTCTATGGGCCGTCTCCAGTGCACCGGTCTTCCTTTGCGCCGGTTGCCGCATTTTTGCAGACTAGGTTGATGATTGATGGATGACTTGCGCATTCAGTCACCATCGCTAACCGAATCGATCCCGCCTGCGGTAAAGCGTACGGACGAGATTGCACCAGCGAACGCAAACCACGTGACACCCACCGCAGCGAGACCGGGGCTAGGCAGCAGTGCTGCTGTGGACGAGGCGAAAACGCTGCTCGATACGGCCAATTGCGGGACGGTCTACAGCCTCACTTGCTGAACTGCTACCCGTTTCGATTCTGCAGTCACCTGTGGCCATGCGCACGGAATGGGCGTGGCGGCGCACCGTGATTGATGAGTGGATGCAGCAGGCTGCTGCCACTCAGCCGCCTGTGGAAACAGGAAATGAGACAGGGACTTCAAACGCCGCGCAGGTGCTCGAGCAATCCATCCAAACGCTGTGGCAGCACATGGATGCGCTGACCCAAGCGAACAGCCAGGCACCATCCGGATTTCAGTGGCCAGGTCAAATGCCCGAGCAGCCGCTGGTTCCATTTGCAAGACTGCACCCGTCGGATGTGCGCCAGCTTGATGCAGAGCAGCGTGCGGGTGTGGTTTTAGATCGCATGCAAGGGGCAGTGGCGACTCCGATCGATCCGAGGACGGGCAGCGGTTTCTTTTTCCCTGGCCTGATGCTGCAGCAGCCTTTGCCAGCAGACGCCAAGCACGCGGTGCGCTGGAAGGCAGAACGGCAGACACGCATCACGAGGACAGGTCAGATTGTCTATCGCCTCAAGCTAAATATTGAAGTAGCTGGTCGCCCGGTGGAGATCACGTTTCTGTCCGCCAAACCCAGTTTATCGATTCACATCAAAACGGCGGATCAGCACGTTCGCCGGCGCGTTGCACAGCCCGACGAAGGCATTCTGTCAACGTTGCGACAGCTTGGTTGGCATGTCGACAACTGGAGCACAAGCGACTTTACGCAGGATTCGGGCAGCGGCAGAGATGTCGTGAAATAGTTGGCCAGGAGGCGGATGATGCGGAAGCAGGCAGTCGCACTGAGATATGAACAGAATCAGGATAAGGCGCCGCGAGTTGTGGCCAAGGGTGCCCGCGAGGTCGCGGATCGGATCATCGCACTCGCCGAGCAGTCTGGCATACCGGTGATACCGGACGAAGGGCTGGTTGATGCGCTCATGTCACTCGATGTCGACAGTGTCATCCCACGGGAACTGTATGCTGCAGTGGCCGAGGTACTTGCGTATGTCTATCGACAGTCACGCTAGCACGAAGCGTATCGGACGGCTTGGCGAGCAGTTTGCCACTGAATACGTTGAACGCACGCTCGGCTGGACTGTCGTCGATCGAAATTGGCGCTGTCGCGGGGGAGAACTCGATCTCATCGCACAGGCAGCTGACTTTACAATCTTTATTGAAGTGAAAACAAGACAGGGACTAACAGCAGGACATCCATTGGATGCGGTGAATCCTTCGAAGCAGGTGCGGCTGCGCAGGCTTGTGAATTGGTACCTGGCAGAACATCGACCAGTTCAGCCGGCAGACGTCCGCATTGACGTGATTGGCCTGCTGATGCGTGATGAAAGCGTTATCAGAATGTGGCATGTCCGGGACGCACTCGCATGATGTCTCGCCTGGATTGCAAGTCACTGGTTTGAAGAATCAAAGGAGGAACTCGACACATGGATGCACAGATAAAAAATGAGATACGGCGTGTTTTTGATTTGCAGAAAAAACATCAACATGTGATGCGTGCGACCACAGCGGAAGAGCGCAAACACAAGCTTTCCAAACTGCTGGATGTGATTAAGGCGAATGAAACCGAACTGATTGAAGCCATCCGCCAGGACGTTCGCAAGCCACCGCGGGAAATCAAGTGGGGGGACGTTGTCGGAACAACAAGTTCCATTAAATATACGCTGGCACATCTAGACGAATGGATGGCGCCGACGGAAGTGGGATCGATGCTGAACCCGAACGCCAAAGGTTACGTGACGTACGAACCAAAAGGTGTTTGCCTCATCCTGGGCCCGTGGAACTATCCATTCTCCCTCGTGATGGTACCTGTCATCACAGCCATCTCTGCTGGCAACTGTGCGATTGTGAAAGTATCGGATCTGACACCTGAGACGGCGCGTGTTACTGCGAAAATCATCCGCGAAGCATTTGACGAAGCGGAAGTTGCCATCTTTGAAGGCGACGTCGATGTTGCGACTGAATTGCTGGAACTGCCTTTTGACCATATCTTCTTCACTGGCAGCACTAATGTCGGAAAAATCGTCATGACGGCTGCTGCCAAGCATCTGTCGTCCGTGACACTGGAACTTGGCGGCAAAAGCCCCACACTCATCGACGAGTCCTATGACCTGGCCGATGCAGCCAAAAAGATTGCCGTTGGCAAGGTCATGAATGCTGGCCAAACCTGTATTGCGCCTGACTTCCTGTTCGTCAAGAAGGCGCAGCAGGAGACATTCGCCAACCACTTCGCTGAGGTAATCAACGCAGGGTACCGCGCGGAAGATGGTTCGTTTGACCGCGAAAAATTTACACAGATCGTCAATGAACGTAATTTTAACCGCGTGAAGGCGCTGTTCGACGATGCGGTTGAAAAGGGAGCGAAGGTTCTGTTTGGCGGCGAGTTTGACGCAGCCGATCGCACGATTGCGCCGACCATCCTCGGGGATGTCACAGAAGACATGAAAATCATGCAGGAAGAGATTTTTGCACCGCTGCTGCCGTTGCTCGACTATGAGTCCGTCGACCAAGTCATTGACTACGTGAACCGGCATGACAAACCGCTGGCGCTGTATGTATTCAGCCACAATCAGTCGCTGATCGATCATGTCCTCAATTCCACATCATCCGGCAACGCAGCCATTAATGATGTGGTTGTTCATTTTGCCGACTTGAACCTTCCGTTCGGCGGCGTGAATGCGAGTGGGCTGGGGGCGTATCACGGCGTCTATGGGTTCCGCGAGTTTTCTCACGCAAAAGGTGTATTCGTGCAGGCCGACTGAAGCAGCAGATCCTGCTCAGACCATTGCTTGCATCCGATAGCTGGCGGCCTCCTGGACGTGGGCAGACTGAATACTGGTCTGCCCCTCCAAGGCTGCAATGCTGCGCGCCATCCGTATGACCGAGACCAGACCACGACCGGTTAACAGGAGCTGCTCCTGCAGCTTGCCAATGAGTTCCCTTGCTGACGGATCGAAATCACCGAATGTAGAGTACCTACGTTCCAGCCACTCTTCCCGTTCCCGCAAGAACGTGCGGGCTCTTGTGACCGTCTCACGCCAGACAGCAGATGGAGTGGGCTGCTGCTCCAATTGAAGACGGCGCCTGTTCGGGACGGACAGACTCATATCGATCCGATCCAAAACTGGGCCCGAGACTTTATGCCAGTATTGCCGAATCGCCTGTTCACCGCAGCGGCAGTCACCATAGCCATACAGGCCGCAAGGGCAAGGGTTGAGTGTCGCAACCAGCTGGAACGCTGCCGGCAGTGTGACGTGGCGACCCATTCTGGCCAGACGAATCGATTTTTCGGTCAGCGGTTCACGCAAAGACTCAACCACCGTTCGGGAAAACTCCAGAAATTCGTCGAGCACCAGCACACCGTGGTGTGCCAGCGTAGCTTCGCCTGCGGACAGCGGCGTGCCGCCGCCCAGCAAGCCTGCGCGGGTAATGCTGTGGTGTGGCATCCGAAGTGGCGGCAAGTGCGTTGGCGATGAAGCCTGACCCGCCGTCTGATGCAGCGCAAACGACTGAATCGCCGCCTCATCTGTCAACGGCGGCAGTATCGTACGAAACCGTTCCGCCAGCATGGATTTGCCCGAGCCCGGTGGACCGACGAGCAATACATGGAGAGAACCAATCGCAGCGATGACAAGCCCGCGTTTTACATCTGGCAGCCCCTGCACTTCGCTGAAGTCGGGGAGATCTTCGGCTTCGCGCCAAATTGAAGATGACGTCGGACGTACCGCCAATTGACCTGACGTGAGTCCACGCACCAGTTCAGTCAAGTGACTCGCATGAAAACAGCTGAGGCCGGAGACTGGAAGCAGCTCGGCACAGCCATCACTGGCAATCACGAGATTGGCTGAGCGTGCCTGACGGAGTCCAAGGGCCAGTTGCGTGATCCCATCGACAGGCCGAAGGTGACCGGATAGTGTGAGTTCGGCGCAAAATACAAAAGGCTCGATCGTATCGGCAGGCAAGAGCCCCTCCGCCCGCAAAATCGCCACAGCGATGGCCAAGTCCAGTCCTGCTCCTCGTTTACGCATACTGGCAGGGGACAGATTGACGGTGATACGCTGCCGAGGGAAGGGGAAACCTGCATTCTTAATGGCTGCGCGAATGCGCTGTTTCGATTCAGAAACGGCCGAATCCGGCAAGCCGACAATGGCGAAGGAAGGCAGTCCCTGACTTACATCTGCTTCGACTTCGATGACGATTGTCTCGATGCCGTCGAGAACAATGCCAAGTGCTGCACCAATCATCCGTGATCACCTCTCATTCGAACATCGTACAGGCTTTCTTGAGCTCGCGCGATGATGTGAAAGAAAGGTTCAGATTCTATTGCAGATTCTGATCAGACAAGGTACGATCATATGTATCTAAGACGGAACCGACCTTGGCATTATAGGAGATGAGTACGTGCAGGGATCAGGTAAGGACAGCCGCTTTACGCAGACAGAACCGCGTTCGGATCGTCATGGACGGGTTGTCGATCTGCGGTCATGGAAAAACAAGCGGCGCATGGAAAACCTGAAGCAGCGCTACTGGAATCCACGCAGCCGATTTCGTTTCGTCGGCATCCTCTTGACAGCCGCAGCCACTGTCATGGCTGTACTCTGCTGTTTCCCGACCGTGTTGGAAAAACACCTCATACTCTTGTGCTGGCTGGTTTCGCTTGTGAGCATGTGCTATTCTCTGTTCCTCCACGCTCGTTACGACACCATCGCCAAGCGACTGATGCTTGTCAACGTAGGCAGCCTGGCTGTGTCCTTTGTGGTAGCGTTGCTCAAACTGACGCACTAATGCCCCGTAACTGTCATGAATCAGACAAAGATTGTTCCTCCGAAACTCTCACTCCCGCGAAAATAATTTGTAAAAGCGAATCGAGTGTTCTATCCTAGATAAGGATGTTCGGATGCCTAAGATGGCGACAGAACGCCACGACAGGTGTTCGGACGTTTGGTCAGTGGGGTCTTTTTTCTACGATCAGACTGACCCGATACTTTCTTGCTAGGAAGGGAGTCGGCGGATGAACATTCACGAGTATCAAGCGAAATCAGTGCTCGCAGCAGTATGGCGTCTCCGTTCCGACGGAAGAGTCGCGTTCACCGTCGACGAAGCGGTCGAGGCCGCCAAGGAACTGGGCGGCAAAGGCGTTGTCAAGGCGCAGATTCACGCGGGCGGCCGCGGTAAGGCTGGCGGCGTTAAAGTTGGCGAGGTCGCTTGAAGAAGTTGAACAAAATGCGAAAGAGATTCTGGGCAAGACACTGGTGACACACCAGACCGGACCGCATGGCAAAGTCGTGAAGCGGCTGCTGATTGAACAACTGACCAATATCCAGAAGGAATACTACATAGGTCTTGTGGTCGATCGCGCTTCAGGCCGTGTGGTCATGATGGCGTCTGAAGAAGGCGGCATGGAGATCGAAGAAGTTGCGGCAAAGACACCGGAGAAGATCTTCCGTGAGACGATCGATCCTGCCGTTGGCTTAACCCTTTCCAGGCCCGGAAACTGGCGTTCGCCATTCGGATTCCGGACAAACTCGTCAACAAAGCGGTCAAGTTCATGACGGCTCTGTATAACTGCTTTGTCGACAAAGATTGCTCTATCGCGGAAATCAACCCGCTGGTTGTGACGGCCGAAGGCGATGTCATGGCGCTCGACGCGAAACTGAACTTCGATGACAACGCTCTGTATCGTCATCCGGACATTCAGGCGCTGCGCGACCTGGATGAAGAAGATCCGAAGGAAATCGAGGCCTCTCGGTTCGACCTCAGCTACATCGCGCTGGACGGAAACATCGGCTGCATGGTCAACGGCGCGGGTCTCGCAATGGCGACGATGGATACCATCAAGTACTACGGCGGCGAACCTGCCAACTTCCTCGATGTCGGTGGCGGCGCCACGGAGGAAAAGGTCACGGAGGCGTTCAAGATTATTCTGTCCGATGAAAACGTAAGCGGCATTCTCGTCAACATCTTTGGCGGCATTATGAAGTGCGACGTCATCGCAAATGGTGTCGTGGCCGCTGCCAAGCAGGTTGGTCTCGACAAACCGCTGGTCGTGCGTCTTGAAGGCACCAACGTGGAACTCGGCAAGCAAATCCTCAACGAATCCGGCCTCAACATCGTCGCTGCTGATTCACTGGCGGACGCGGCGCAGCAAATCGTCGCGCTGGTGTGAGGAGGATTCTGATGAGTATTTTAGTAAACAAGGATACGCGGGTCATCACGCAGGGCATCACTGGCTCGACGGGTCTGTTCCACACCAAGCAAGCCATCGAATACGGCACCAATATGGTCGGCGGTGTGACACCTGGCAAGGGTGGCACGACCGTCGAAGGCGTTGCCGGTCTTCAACACAGTGGCCGAAGCCGTTCGCGAGACGGGTGCCAACGCTTCGGTGATTTACGTCCCGCCGGCGTTTGCTGCGGACTCCATCATGGAAGCAGTCGATGCCGAACTCGACCTGGTCATTTGCATCACCGAAGGCATCCCGGTGCTCGACATGGTGAAGGTCAAGCGGTATATGGAAGGCCGCCACACGCGTTTGATCGGACCAAACTGCCCGGGCGTGATCACGCCGGGTGAGTGCAAAATCGGCATCATGCCGGGCTATATCCATACACCAGGCAAAGTCGGTGTTGTCTCCCGCAGTGGTACCTTGACGTACGAAGCGGTGTACCAGTTGACGGTGCGCGGTATCGGTCAGTCGACAGCGGTCGGGATTGGCGGCGATCCGGTCAATGGCACCAACTTCATCGACGTGCTGAAGATGTTTAACGATGATCCGGATACGGAAGCGGTCATCATGATTGGCGAAATCGGCGGCACAGCTGAGGAACAGGCTGCTGAATGGATTCGCGACAACATGAAGAAACCGGTCGTCGGCTTTATCGCGGGTGCGACAGCACCTCCGGGACGTCGTATGGGTCATGCCGGCGCTATCGTCTCCGGCGGCAGCGGAACAGCGGCCTCGAAGATTGCCGTGATGGAATCATGCGGCATCGCGATCGCGAGAACACCATCCGAACTTGGTTCCACCATGCAGCGTCAGTTCGAAGAACGCGGCTTGCTGGAAAAGTGCCTGGTTAATTAATCAAAGAATGCCGTAGCTACGGCGAAAGTAACGGAAACGGCGTGCCATCCGGCCGCCGTTTCTGTTTGCTTTCGCAACTTCGTACGTGCTGTGCCTGAGCAACAGTCTTAGCGAAAACAGCTTTTCGCCAAGATTCGACTTGTTCCTGTAGGTAATGGACGATCGTGCGGACAAGACACATACTGAAATGACCACGGAGGTGGTGTATCTTGTCCATCGAACGTCAATGCCTGGTCGCGCTGTGTCTATGTCCGACAATAGACCCGAAGACGATCCGCAGACTGGTTCAGGCGAGTAGCAGCTGCGAATCTGTGTGGCAACAGCTTGGTTCTGAAACGCTGCCGGAAAACTGTCCGATTCAGCCAGAGGCTTACAGGAAACTTGTATGCTGGCGGCGCCAGTTTGATTTGACGGACGTCTCGCGCGTGTTAAAGCGCTATCAGATTGAAGTGGTGGTTTACGGCGATTCTACCTATCCAGCGTCTCTGCTGCACCTTTCAGAGCCGCCGCTTGTTCTGTTTGCGGTTGGCGATACCAGTCTGCTAGGCTTATTTGAACAGACCGTCGCTGTCGTCGGCACGCGCCGCGCATCTGGCTACGGTCTGGAAGCAGCGGCGTGGCTGACGGAGGGGTGGGCAAAGGCCGGCGCAGTCATCGTGTCGGGAATGGCCATTGGGATCGACAGTCAAGCCCATCGCACTGCGCTGCAGGCAGGCGGCGGGACCATCGCTGTACTAGGCACCGGCATTGATGTCTGTTATCCGCCGTCCAACCAAAGATTGTATCGGCAGATCGCTGAACACGGTTTGTTGCTGACCGAGTACGCGCCAACCGTAGCTGCCGCGAAGCACCGCTTTCCCGAACGGAATCGCCTGATTGCCGCGTTGGCTGCACGTACGGTCGTTATTCAGGCGGGCGATCGCAGCGGGGCACTCCGTACAGCGGACATTGCGCTCGAAATGGGGCGGGAGGTATTCGAAGTACCAGGACCAGTCACTTCCATACATCATCGGGGCAGCAATCGACTGCTGCAGGAAGGTGCAGGCGTCATTACGGAAGCAGGTGATCTCTTCCGACTGTCTGATTGGGGTGTGCCTGCTGAACCGATGCCGGAACCAAGCCGATGGCTCGACGTCTATGAACTGGTTGCCACTCCGATTGACGCGCAGCGTGTGGCAGCGGCGCTCGGACGGCCGCTCCAGCATGTTTATGCCGGCTTGCTCGAGCTGGAACTGGAAGGCTGGATTGAGCGGCTGCCTGGAGGCAGTTACCAGCAGAAGCGGCGCCATCAGAGCTGATCAAAGCATTGGGCCGCCCAAGTGATACAAGCTGATGGTAAAGGCGGTTCAAGTTGTATGAGTTGTGCGTAAAATAAATGTGATGCTATTATGGGTTGACATAGGTTGCAGGAAACTTTGGCGTAACGGTCCGAATAGGTACGCACTGCGTCTTGCCTGGAGCCTCTTCGGAATAGTATAAGGGGGAAACGGTTTGGCCGACTACCTTGTAATCGTGGAATCGCCTGCGAAAGCAAAGACCATTGGCAAGTATCTGGGAAAACGATATACGGTAAAAGCGTCAATGGGACACGTCCGTGATCTGCCGAAGAGCCAACTGGGCGTCGATGTGGAACACGGGTTTGAACCTAAATATATTACAATTCGCGGCAAGGGTGATGTCATTAAGTCGCTGCGGGACGCCAGCAAGAAGGCGAAACGTGTGTATTTAGCTGCTGACCCGGATCGAGAAGGTGAAGCCATCGCATGGCATCTTGCCACTTTACTGGATCTGAATAAGGACGAGGCATGCCGCGTTGAGTTCCACGAGATCACGAAAGACGCTGTGAAGGACGCGTTTAAAGAACCGCGCAAACTCCATATGGATTTAGTCAATGCGCAGCAGACCAGGCGAATTCTCGATCGGCTGGTAGGCTATCAGCTGAGTCCGCTGCTTTGGAAGAAAGTTAAGAAAGGACTCTCCGCTGGACGGGTGCAGTCTGTCGCGGTTCGTCTGATTGTCGATCGCGAACGTGAAATCAAAGCATTCGAACCAGAGGAATACTGGACTGTCGACGCAGCCTTTACATTGCCGGAAGGTGGACAGCTCACGGCTCGTTTTCACGGTTACGATGGCGAAAAGACTGCACTGCCGAATCGCGGTGCAGTAGACCAGCTGCTGCAACAGATTGATGGACAGCCGTTCATCATTCGCAAGGTCAAAAAGTCGGAGCGCCGTCGCAATCCAAGTCCGCCGTTCACGACCAGCAGCTTGCAGCAGGAAGCCGCGCGCAAACTCGGTTTTCGCGCCTACCGGACGATGTCAGTCGCCCAGCAGCTGTATGAGGGGCTGGATGTAGGCGCCGGTGGGCCGCTCGGCCTCATCACGTACATGCGAACAGACTCCACGCGCATCGCTGAGTCTGCGCAGCAGGAGGCGCGCGCTTACATTCGCGATCGTTTTGGGGACGATCACGTTCCGGCAGCGCCACGCCAGTACCAGACCAAAGGCGGTGCGCAGGACGCGCATGAAGGTATTCGACCGACCTCCGTTTTGCGCGAGCCGGAAGCCGTAAAGGCCTATCTATCGCGCGATCAGTACCGCTTGTACAAACTCATTTGGGAGCGATTTGTCGCCAGCCAGATGAGTCCAGCGGTACTCGATACGACGACAGTTGAGATTGAAGTGAACGGCGCCTGGTTCCGTGCGACAGGTTCCGTCTTGAAATTTGCTGGTTTCATGGCGGTTTATACGGAAGGAAAAGATGACGCAGACGGTGATGATGAGTCATCCAAACTGTTGCCGCCAGTTGAAGAGGGGCGAACGTTACCCGATCCGGCACTGTCACCGGAACAGCACTTCACGCAACCGCCGCCGCGCTATTCCGAATCGAGTCTCGTGAAAGCCATGGAGGAACTCGGCATTGGTCGACCAAGCACCTACGCGCCGACCATCGATACGATTCTGAAACGCGGTTATGTGGTGCTGAACCAAAAACGGTTTGAACCGACGGAACTCGGCGAGATTGTGGTCGATTTGCTGCTTGAATACTTCCATGAGCTGATTGACGTCGATTTTACGGCGCATTTGGAAGAAGAACTGGATGCCGTAGAAGATGGCGAAGTCGACGGTGAGAAAATTCTCCATGAATTCTACAAGTCGTTTGAATCACACCTGAAGGAAGCGGAAGCGTCCCTGGGACATGTTCAGCTGGCGGACGAAGTAGTCGGATGTGGCTTGCGAAAAATGCGGCCGCATGATGGTCTACAAGCATGGCCGCTACGGCAAGTTCTTGGCCTGTCCCGGTTTCCCGGAATGCCGCAACACGAAGCCAATTGTCAAGGAAGTGGGCGCAAACTGCCCGAAGTGTGGAAAGCCGCTCGTTGAACGCAAAGGGAAGAAGCGCGTGTTTTACGGCTGCAGTGGCTATCCAGAATGTGATTATGTGCTTTGGAACAAGCCATCTGGCCAACAGTGTCCGATTTGCCAGCATCCGATGGTGGAGAAACGGACGAAGAAGAAAGTCGAAATCGTGTGCAGCAACGAAGCAGCGCATGAAGAATTGATGCGGTCGCAGATACAGGCGGCCTCTAGGGGGTAATCGCTTGACAACACCTGTTGTGACGGTGATTGGCGCTGGGCTCGCGGGTTCGGAAGCGGCCTGGCAGATAGCCAATCAAGGGGTGCGCGTACGGCTGTACGAGATGCGGCCGGTTCGCAAGACACCAGCACACCATACGGATCAGTTTGCGGAACTCGTCTGTACAAATTCACTGCGTTCGAATACCATTACCAACGCAGTTGGACTATTAAAGGAAGAAATGCGGCGACTCGGCTCCATCATCATGCGGTCTGCGGACGAACACGCCGTGCCGGCTGGCGGGGCATTGGCGGTCGATCGCCAAGGTTTCTCTGGAGCCGTAACGAAAGCGCTCGCCTCCCATCCGCTGGTTGAAATTGTGCGAGAGGAAGTTCCCGAGCTGCCGGCGGACGGGATCGTCGTAGTGGCAACTGGACCACTGACGTCGCCATCACTCTCCGAATCGATTCGCAAGTTCACCGGCGCCGACTATCTGTATTTTTTTGACGCTGCATCACCGATTGTGACGAAGGAAAGCGTCGACCTGGACACTGTTTATCTGGCCTCCCGTTACAATAAAGGTGAAGCGGCCTACCTGAACTGTCCGTTTACGGAGTCTCAGTTTGCCGATTTCTACGATGCGCTGGTGTCGGCCGAAACTGCGCCGCTGCATGATTTCGAGGAAGAACGCTACTTTGAGGGCTGCATGCCGATTGAGGTCATGGCCAAGCGAGGCGCAAAGACTTTGCTGTTTGGGCCGATGAAACCTGTAGGACTGGATGACCCGCGTACCGGTCGACGGCCATTTGCTGTTGTACAGCTGCGGCAAGACAATGCTGCTGCTACGCTGTTTAACATCGTCGGCTTTCAGACACATTTAAAGTGGGGGGAACAAAAACGTGTATTTCAGATGATTCCGGGGCTCGAACAGGCGGAGTTCGTGCGCTATGGCGTCATGCACCGGAATACATACATTAATAGCCCGACAGCACTTCTGCCGACCTATCAAGCGAAACAGCGGGAGAACCTGTTTTTTGCTGGTCAGGTCACCGGCGTTGAAGGCTATGTGGAATCCGCAGCTGCTGGCCTGATTGCAGGCATCAACGCTGGCCGCCTGGCGAAAGGACTGAAGCCGGTCGTGTTGCCGCAAGAGACAGCCATCGGCAGTCTTGCGTACTACATCACGCATGCGGCGGCTGATAACTTCCAGCCAATGAATGCGACATTTGGCCTGCTCTCGCCGCTGACCGAACGAATTCGGGACAAGCGTGAACGCTATCAGGCATTGGCCGAACGCGCACTTACGGCGCTCGTGCCATATACCGAACTTGCTGCAAGCCAGGTTTCATCATGATGGAAATGGACTTTTCCGCCTATGTCGATTGGTTTCTCCGGGTTCGAGCGGGTGTGCGCCGCAACTCCGCACATACGATTGAAGCGTATGCACGCGATCTCGAAGCGCTCGGCACCTGGCTCGAACAGCGCGGCATTCGCCGTCCGAGCGAGATCAAAGCAGCCCATCTGCGCTCCTTTTTTGCTGCTGAGGTTGCACGCGGCTTAGCCCGCACCTCGCTCTCGAGGCGGCTCAGTTGCTACCGGAGTTTCCTTGACTTTTTGGTGCGGGAAGGCACCCTTGAAGCCAATCCGGCACGTCTGGTGTCGATGCCGAAGATGCAGCAGAAGGTGCCGAGCTTTTACTATCAGGAAGAAATCAAAGCCCTGCTGGAATCCATTGATGGCAGAGATATTTGGGGCGCTCGTGATCGGGCGCTGCTTGAATTTTTGTATGCCACTGGCATCCGCGTAAGTGAATGTGTTGCGCTGGACATCCAGGATGTCGATTTGACGGAACGCGTTGCGCTGGTGTTCGGCAAGGGTGGCAAGGAACGTTACGTCGTGATTGGCGAAACAGCTGCACTGTGTCTGCGTGCCTATCTCGACAGGCGTTCGACGCTGGCAGCACAAGCCGATGAGCGGGCACTCTTCATCAATCAGCGGACCAGCCGGCTGACGGACCGAAGTGTTCGAAGAATTCTCAATAAGCATATTTCCCGCGCCGCTGGACTATATCATATTAGCCCACATGCGCTCCGACACAGTTTCGCGACACACTTGCTGGACGGTGGCGCGGATTTACGCGTCGTGCAGGAACTGCTTGGTCATGCCAGCCTCTCTTCGACGCAGATATACACCCACACGACGCGCGATCGGCTGGCACGCATTTATCAGCAGGCCCATCCCCGGGCAGCTAAGTCAAATTCGGAGGTATAGCATGGATATGCAGCTGCATGCAACAACAATCTTCGCCATTCTGAAGGATGGTCAGGGTGCAATGGCTGGCGACGGCCAAGTGACGTTTGGCAACACGATGATTATGAAACAGACAGCCCGCAAGGTTCGCAGATTGTATGGCGGGCGGGTTATTGCCGGTTTTGCAGGTTCCGTTGCGGATGCGTTTACATTGTATGAAAAATTTGAACGCAAGCTGGAAGAGTACAACGGAAACTTGCAGCGCGCGGCGGTTGAACTGGCAAAGGAATGGCGCTCGGATAAGGTGCTTCACAAGCTTGAAGCCATGCTGCTAGTGATGAACCAGGAGCACTTGTTCATTCTCTCTGGCAGCGGCGAAGTGATTGAGCCGGATGACGGCATCTGCGCCATCGGATCCGGTGGCGCGTACGCACTGTCTGCTGGCCGGGCACTTGCCCGGAAAACTGACCTGCCGGCAGAGACCATTGCGCGAGAAGCGCTGACAATCGCGTCTGAAATCTGCGTCTACACGAATAGTCAAATTATTGTAGAAACTATCGAGCAAAAGTGAGCAGGAGGTTTTTGATGAAACCGACCGATTTAACACCACGTCAAATTGTCGATCAACTCGATCGCTATATCGTTGGTCAATCCGCGGCCAAACGCGCTGTCGCGGTGGCGCTGCGCAACCGTATGCGGCGGGCACAGTTGCCACCTGAGCTGCAGGCAGAGGTGACGCCAAAGAACATCCTGATGATTGGACCGACTGGCGTCGGCAAGACGGAAATTGCCAGGCGTTTGAGCAAACTCGTTGGTGCGCCGTTCATCAAGGTCGAAGCCACCAAATTCACGGAAGTGGGCTATGTCGGCCGCGATGTGGAATCCATGGTTCGCGATCTCGTTGAGACCGCCGTGCGTATGGTCAAATCAGAGTTTTCGGCAAATGTGAAGGATGAAGCTGTGCGGCATGCGGAGGAACGGATCGTGGAAGCCATCGTACCGGATCCGGCAAGTAAACGAAACCTCAAAAACCCGTTTGAAGCGCTCTTCGGCGGACTGGAGAATAACGCCGGCAACGATGGTACCGTCTCCTCTGAACACGTACGGACCGAGCGGGCGCGCATCAAGAAACAGCTTGATATGGGCGAACTCGAAGATCGGCTGGTTGAGGTGGACGTCGAGGAACAGTCGCAGCCGATGATGGGCTTTGTACCTGGCATGGGTGCTGAAGGCATCGGCAATATCCAGGAAATGCTCGGAAATCTGCTGCCGAAGGGTACCCGCAAGCGTAAAATGACTGTGCGAGAAGCGCGCGAGGTGCCTGACGCAGGAAGAGGCGCAGAAGCTCATCGATATGGATCGCGTGGTCGCAGAAGCGGTGCATCGGGTCGAGAACCACGGGATTATCTTTATTGACGAAATGGATAAAATCGCGGGGCAGGAGCAGCATACGCGCGATGTCTCGCGTGAAGGCGTACAGCGTGATATTCTGCCAATCGTAGAAGGCTCAACGGTCGTCACGAAATATGGTCCGGTCACGACCGATCATATCCTGTTTATCGCTGCTGGCGCATTTCACATGTCGAAGCCGTCCGATTTAATACCAGAACTGCAGGGCCGATTCCCCATTCGCGTCGAACTTGAGAGCCTGACGGCAGCTGATTTCGAACGCATCCTGAAGGAACCGCAGCACGCCATTATCAAACAGTATGCGGCACTGTTGGAAACGGAAGGCGTTCGCATCCGCTTCACAGATGAGGCGATTACGCGGCTTGCCGAGCTTGCTCAGCAGGTAAACCAGGAGACGGAGAACATTGGTGCGCGGCGACTGCATACCCTGGTCGAAAAACTGCTCGAGGATTTATCGTTTGAGGCGCCGGATGTTCATCTCGCGGAAGTGGTCATCACACCCGAATATGTGAACGAGAAACTGCAGGGGATTGTCGTCAATCGCGATCTGAGCCAGTTTATTCTGTAAACGGGTAACGCTTGAGACGGGTGGACTTTCAATGGTCCGGTGCTGCTCAGTGGCCGATTTTTGTCAGGCTGTGTCCAACAGCCTGATTTTTTTTGCTTAATCTGTCGTTCGCTGTCGAGGATTGCAGGATTCTACCAGAATGCGCCGAAAATATAGATGCAGATTGACTCACAAAGCTTACATAACATCATCTCGCGGAGCAGGGGAGTGTGAACGAATGCGGCCGGATACCGTCACGTTTGGGTTGTTAAACAATGCGCTTCAGGCTGCCGACCTGAGCCAGGAAGTATACGCAAACAACATCGCAAATGCCGATACACCTGGCTACAAACGGGAGGATGTACAGTTCGAATCGTTACTGCAGGCACAGATGCAAGCCGATGGTGTTACATCACCATCATCCGATCCAGCATTGCTGAATATACAGCCTATTGTGGTACAGGACGATTCAACGTCGGACAGCAACAACGGGAATAACGTAGACATTAATTCTGAAATGACTGATATGGCGGAAAACCAAATCCGATACAATGTGCTGATTCAGGAAATGCAAGTCCGCTTCAGTCGACTGCAAGAAGCCATTAACGGCAATGGGAGTGGATCCTAATGGGCTATATGGATAGCTTGGGCATCAGTGCATCAGGTCTCACAGCGCAGAGCCTGATAATGGATGTCATTGCGAACAATATCGCGAATGCGGATACAACGCGTACGCCGAGCGGCGGCCCATACCGTCGTGAGGAGGTCGTGTTAACAGCGCAGCCTCTGACGTTCTCACAGTATCTAAATGCCGCGTCCAATCCGACAGAGGTCTCTGCGACAGACGGAAGTTCAGGTATTGGCGGTGGTGTGGAGGTTACGGGCATCATTCAAGATCCGAGTCCGTTTCAGCTGGTGTACGACCCATCCAGTCCGGATGCAGTAAACGGCTATGTCCAGATGCCGAATGTTGATATAGCAACCGAGATGACAGATATGGTTGAAGCGTCGAATGCTTACCAAGCCAATGTCACAGCCTTTGACACTGGAAAACAAATGGATGTCGATGCGCTCAGTCTTGGAAAATAACCCGTAGTTTTGGGTGTATGTCGAATAGAGAGGAACGGTTTCCGTGGCAATAGCCGGTATTACGCCAATTACCATTCCGACTAGTTTACAGCAAGCTGCGGCAGCTACAGGCGGTAGCAGTCCGAGTAACAGCGGTTCTGCCGCATCGTCGTCTGGGGGGTTTGCGCAGGCGCTTGCGAATGCGGTAGATCAGACAAATAATGCGCTGCAGACGGCCGATCAATTGGCATCCAGTTATGCAGCAGGAGGGCCTGTCTCACTGGATCAGTTGATGGTGGCAGAACAACAGGCCTCGCTTTCGCTTGATTTAACCGTGCAGGTTCAAGACAGGGTTGTAAGTGCCTACCAGTCTATCATGAATATGCAAATATAGTTTTGTGGTAAGGGTGAACCTGTTTGAATGAAACAATAAAGAGCCTGCGGGACAAGTTTGATTTGTTTTGGAATCAATGGGACCAAAGAGGAGACGAAACATTCTGATTTCGTTGGCCTTGCTGTTGGTCTGTTTTGTCGTGGTCTTGTGGCTGGTGCTGCGTCCGAACTATACCGTCGTCATGACTGATTTAGACGCGACATCGCTGGGGGATGCGGAGACGCAGCTGTCTACGCTGAAAATTCCGTATCAATTACAGGGATCCTCTATTCTGGTGCCGAGCAAGGATGCGGACCAAGCGCGCATTCAGTTGGCTGAAGCCGGACTGCCGAAGTCCGGATATATTGGCTACAGCTCGGTCTCCAGTTCATTTGGCACGACGCAGGATCAATTTAATATCGAGGTGCTTGATGCACTTCAACAGAGCCTGAATTCGACCATTGACAGCATCAATGGTATTGAAAATGCCCAGGTTCATATTGTCATGCCTTCACAGCAGTTGTTCGTTTCAAGTAGCGACAGCGATCCGGCGAAAGCATCCGTGTTCGTGCAGCTTGGAACAGGCGTACAGTTGTCGAGTGATCAAGTTACGGGCATTCAGCAGCTTGTGGCGCACTCAGTCCCCGGACTCACAACCGACAATGTTTCGGTCGTCGATCAGTACGGAGATACGCTGTCACAGTCTGCGGATTCGGCGGACGGAACACAGGGAACTGACGCCACGAATGAAATTGCGGTGCGAGATCAACTTGAGCAGGAGATGACGGATGAACTGACGAACGGTCTCGCCAAAATCGTCGGTGAAGGTAATGCGGTGGTCGCTGTACACGCAAACGTCACATTCAATCAGACGGAAAGTACGACGAAGAACGTACTCCCAGCGCCCAATCAAACGTCAGGGCTAATTACGAACCAGACGACATCGAGCAGCACCACAGGGTCAGGGAGTACTGCGAGCGGTGTAGCCGGCCAGTCATCGACGAATCCCAATTTATCTTCCTATGCGGGCAGTTCAAACAGCACCGGTAGTCCGGCATCAACTACGACCAACCAGACGACTACATACGCCACTGGTTCGCAAACCATCACAACCGTAGCAGATCCAATGCAGGTGAACGGTTATACAGTTGGCGTCTTCCTCAATTCACAGGATAAATCTCTGAATGCGAAAACGGTCAGTCAAATCAAGCAGTTTGTCAATAACGCGATTGGTGCAACGGGTTCAACCAATACAGCCAATTCTGTCTTTGTCACGACAGTACCGTTTCAGAATCAGCCGACGTTCACGCAAACCGGCCATTCGAAATGGTGGCTGTGGGCCGTCATTGGCGCAGCTGTTCTAGCGTTGGCGGGCTTACTCCTGTGGCTGCGGCGCAGACAGACGTCAAGCGCAGACGAAGGAGTCATGGGGGAAGTGGTGCCGATTCAGGATATTCCAGAACAGCCGTTCGAACAGAACGTCAACGAAGATGAACAGATGCGGCGTCAGCTGGCAAAGCTGGCGAATCAAAAGCCAGAGGAATTTGCCAACCTGGTCCGCACTTGGCTTGTAAGTGACTGAGTTCTGGAGGTGAGGGTATGCCGCGGCTGCGACGCGAACTTACAGGAAAGAGAAAAGCGGCTATCCTCCTGATCAGCTTGGGACCGGAGGTTGCCGCCCAGGTTTATAAACAGCTGTCAGACGAAGAGGTTGAGCAGCTGACGTACGAAATCTCGAATCTGCAAAAGGTCGAGATGGAACAGCGCGAACAGGTTATGCGTGAATTTCGGGATATCGCTGTGGCGAAAGAATACATCCTTACCGGTGGTGTGGATTATGCGCGCGAAATCCTCGAGAAGGCGCTCGGTCCTGAACACGCCGAACGCATCTTTAACAAACTGCAGATGACACTGCAGGTTCGGCCCTTTCATTTTATGCGACAAGCCGATCCAAGCCAGGTTGTCAGCTTTCTGCAAGATGAACATCCACAGACGATTGCGCTTGTCCTTTCGTACTTGGACGCGGAGCAGGGCGCCATGGTATTTTCCTCGCTGCCGCCGGAGGTGCAGCCGGATGTGGCACGTCGGATTGCTTTGATGAACAGTACGTCGCCGGATGTCATTTCCGATGTTGAAAACATTCTGGAGAACAAGCTCTCCATGATGAGCAATTTTGACGTGATGAAAACTGGCGGCGTCGACACGGTCGTCAAAATTCTCAACAGCGTCGATCGCGGAACTGAACGCAACATCCTGGATCAGTTGGCGAAAGACGATCCTGAACTGGCCGACGAAATCAAGCGCAAGATGTTCCTGTTCGAGGACATTGTATTGCTCGACGATCGCTCGATTCAGCGCGTGATTCGCGACATCGATCCGAAGGACCTGCAGCTTGCACTGAAGGTTGTATCAGACGAAGTCAAGGACCGCGTATTCGAGAACATGTCAAAACGTATGGTCGAAACGTTCAAGGAAGAGATGGATTTTATGGGTCCTGTGCGTCTGCGTGACGTTGAAGATGCGCAGCAACGCATTGTCGGTGTCATTCGCAGGCTTGAAGAGGCGGGCGAGATCATCATCGCACGTGGTGGAGGTGACGATATCGTTGTCTAATGTCGTGAAACGGGTTAACCTGCAAGCGGCAGGCGGATATCGTCCCATCCCAGTCCGAGAGGCAGTCCTGCAGCAGGAACCTCAAGCTGTAGAAGAGTCTTTGCCGATGGTCGATCCAGCTGTCTATGTGGCAGAAGCCCAGAGTGAGGCGCAGCGACTGCTGGAAGAGGCGCGTGATACAGCGACAAAACTGGTTGAACAGGCGCGGGCAGATACTGACGCCATACGCCAGCAAGCTTATGACGAAGGATATCGTGCTGGGCTGGAGCAAGGGCGGGCCGATGGATTGGTGGAAGGACACCGTCAGTTCGATGAACAGATTGAAGAAGCCCGGCAGATTGCGGCCACCATCAAGCAGTCACACCAGGAATGGCTTGCATCCATGCCAAACGCGCTGACGGAACTTGTCATGGCTGCACTAAAGCACCTGCTGCTGCGTGAACTGGAGCTTGCACCCGCCAATCTGGAGCAGCATGTCATGCATTTGCTGCAGCACGTGTCTGATGCGGCTGAACTTGAAATTCATGTCCATCCGGAAGACTTTCAGGCGGCCAAGGAAGCCCACGGAACGTGGCAATCGAGTCGGTACGGAAGCTTTGTGCTGAACATTGTACCGGATACCGGAATTCATCGCGGCGGTGCGGAAGTCCGCTCTGTTACCGGCCGCGTCGACGGCACCATCGAAACGCAGTTGTCCCGCTTGAAAGATGTACTTAGCGAAGTGATCGAGAGGGGGCAAGACGATGCATTTAGCGAGCCGATTTCAGGCGAAGCTGGCCGATCTCAATCGCTGTGAAGTATTCGGTCGCGTTGTCAAAGTCGTCGGGCTAACGATTGAATCGGCCGGGCCGAAGGTGCGGCTGGGGGACATCTGCCGCATCGGAACGGCAGATGCTGGCTGCCTCGCAGAAGTGGTTGGATTTCGCGAATCCCGGGTCGTTCTGATGCCGCTTGGCGAGTTGAACGCGGTGGAACAGGGAGCAGATGTTCAGGCGCTGCACATTCCCCTGCGCGCACCGGTTGGCGAAGCGCTGTTAGGACGGGTGCTCGACGGACTCGGCCGGCCAATGGATGGCGGTACACCGTTACACGATGTCGGCTGGCGCGATGTGGATGCGTCTCCTCCCAACCCGATGCTTCGCGTTCCGATCCATGAGGTCATTGAAACGGGTGTCCGTTCACTCGACGGGCTGCTGACCGTTGGCAAGGGTCAGCGGATGGGGATTTTTGCAGGCAGTGGCGTTGGCAAGAGCACACTGATGGGGATGATCGCCAAACACACCGGTGCTGACGTGAACGTGATCGCGCTCGTCGGTGAACGCGGCCGCGAGGTACGTGAGTTCATCGAACGCGACCTTGGAGCCGACGGGCTTAAACGGTCGGTACTGGTGATTAGCACCTCGGATCAACCGCCTTTAATCCGACTGAAAGCGGCCTTCGTCGCCACGGCCATCGCGGAGTCATTTCGCGACGCCGGGAAACATGTGACGCTGATGATGGACTCGGTGACGCGATTCGCAATGGCACAGCGCGAAATTGGACTGGCTGTCGGTGAACCGCCTACATCACGCGGCTACACGCCATCCGTGTTCGCGTTGCTTCCGCGATTGCTTGAACGCGCGGGCGCCGGCAGTGTTGGGACCATCACAGCATTTTACACTGTGCTCGTGGATGGCGATGACTTGAACGATCCCATTGCAGACGCGGTGCGCGGAATTCTCGATGGGCATCTCGTGCTGTCGCGGCGGCTGGCGAATGCCGGCCGATTCCCGGCGGTCGATGTACTCGCATCCATCAGTCGCTTGTTTTCAACGGTTGCCTCGCCTGCACAGCAGCAGGCTGCCCGGGTGATTCGCGGCTGGCTGCAGCGGTACAGCGAGGTTGAAGACCTCATCCGCATCGGGGCCTATCAACCAGGCTTGGATCCGGAGACCGATCAGGCCATCGCAAAGTTTCCGGAAGTGAGGCGTTTCCTCGAGCAGGAAACAGCAGATCTGTCTCCTTTTGCACAGACACTCGATGAACTATTGACTGTGGCGGGGATGGCCGGATGAACAAACAAATTCAATTTTCAGGCCGGATGCATCAGCTGAAAGAACAACTACAAGACGTGGCTGAAATGGAACTGTCAGCAGCACAGGAAGGCCTGCGGCAAGCAGAGGGTACGGTGACGGAAGTATACCAGCGTTGGCAGTCAGCGCTTGGCGGCCCTGTTCAGGAATCTGTTCTGGAACTGCAGTACCGGTCGAATTACGCGAGCGTCCTGCAGCGGCAGCTGGAGCAGCGTCGAGCGCAGGCTGCAGCGGCTGCTGAAAGAGTGCGAGATCGACTCGCCAAATTGAAGACAGCGGCGATTGAAACAGAGCAGTGGGGGCATTTATTCGTACAGGCAGAACAGAAAGCGCGACAGGAGCAGCTGCATCGCGATCAGATTGAAGCAGATGACTTGGCAGCTGGCCGGTTTATCTTCAAGCAGAGAGGAGAAGGTGTTTGATGGCGTCAGAAGCAATCGACAGTGAAAATGGATTCGGCAGACGGCTGCTCTGGTTTCTGCTCGTCGTCATTGTTCCAATCCTTGTCTTCCTGCCGTTGGCCGGATTTGCGTTGCAGCTGTTTGGGGTGCCCGTTTGGCACGATGTCACGTCGATGTTTCATCGTCCTTCATCAGTTGCCGCCAGTAGCAGTAGTGCCAGCGCGGCGGAACAGCAACTTTCGGCCGCAAATAGCGAAGTATCGGAGCTGAAAAATCAGGTGGCCGCACTCAAGGGACAGATTTCATCTGACAACGCGACGATTCAGGTATTACAGCAGCAGCTCGCAAAACTGCAGAAACAGTCAAAACAGGCTGCCTCCAGCGTCGCTTCGGCCGCCCAGGAAGCACAGATTTTGAAAGGCATGCAGCCGAGTGCCGCCGCCGCTGTGCTGGCGACATTGCCCACAGCCGAGGCGGCCGCAGCGATTGCTCAGATGTCACCGTCTGATTCGGGCACAATTTTGAGCGACCTGAATCCAAGTGTCGCGAGCAAGATTTTGACAACTGCGTCCGCCATTTCCGCTGCCGAACAGGCAGCAGCAAGCGCCAATGGCACGGGTGGAACGACCGGAACGGGTGCGAACAATGCGCTTACGACGACAGGTCAGTGATTCATACCAGCGACTTCCGTAGCCACAACGAACACGGATCAGCCATTGAAAGGAGGTGAATGAATTGACGGTACTGATGCAGTCCGTGAAAGCCGCGTCTCCACAGACGGCAGTGCTTTCAAAATCAGCTGATCCGACGCAAACGGATGCACCAGCCTCACAAAAGGGCGAGCAGCCTGGCGGTGAAATTAGCTTTGACCTGTTGATGGCATTGCTGCAGGCAACCACCAACGTGACGCCACAAGCGAGCTTGCAGGATGGAAGCAAGGCGTTTCAGTCGACAAAGACGGCTGCGGTCAAGCAGGCAGCCCCAGTGAATCTGCCGGGCGCAAGTTCAAAGCTTCAGTCGATCGAGCTGCCGCTTGCAGCGAATGTTTCTCAACTGCCGCGTACGGGCCTTGGCACTCAAGTGCCGGATACAAGGAATGTATCTCAGCAGCCACGTACAGCGACGGCTTCTCAATTGCCGCTGTACATGCAACCTGAGGTTCAAGCTTCGAGCATTTGGCAGAGCCAGCGGACAGGCGAAAGTGAGCCTTCGGCCAACAGTGCGTCGTCCGAGGTCGGCAGTCAAACGGGTCTTCGGCTGGTGACCCAAGCTTCTCCTACTGCAGGGGATAGCACCCAAGGCGCCGTGTCGACGACGAGCCCGGCGGCCAAGACAGGGGTTCCCGAGCGGCTGATACAGATGCTGCGGAACGCCGGTGTACCAGATGAGGATGTCGGTGCAGTGACGACACAGACTTCGACGGCCCAAAGTCCGCCAGTCGCGTATAAGCCGCTCCTTTCCGTGCAGTCGCTGCAGTCCGACAAGGGGGACAAGGGCAAACAGTCAATTGACAGTGCCAACAATCCGCTTGCACAGAAGGTACACGAAGCGCAGTCTGGGACCGCGTCAGCCGAACCTGTGAACGGTATGTCACAGCGGTCAGCCGCCACGCCCACGGTCGAAGAGGCGAATGCGAATCAAGCGGTGTGGTCTGCATCAAGTACAGACGCCAGTCGGCAGTTCGCGACACTGCTCGCGAATCACGTCCAGTCCACTGCGGCACCCAAGACGTTGAGCGTCCAGGTTCATCCGCAGGGCATGGGGACACTGACCGTCACCGTTGCTCAGCATCAAGCAGGTATGGACGTACAGATTCAGGCGTCCAATGCCCAGACGGCATCTTGGCTTCAGACGGAGACGGGCCGGTTGACGCAGGCAGTCGAATTGGCTGGACTGCCAGTCAACAGCGTTCAAGTGAGCGTTTCGACTGGACACGGCGGGCAGCAAAAGGGACAAGGCCAAGGGGATGACGCGAAACGAATGTACGCGATCACAAACAGACAGACGTCAGCGGGCAGCGAACCGTTCCAGCTTGACGCGCCGCTGTCTTCTCTCGATGGAACGGCCCAGTCCATCAGTATTCGTGCATAAGAAGGGGGTCTTTGGATGGCCAGTTCAGTGAATTCGAACAACACGCTCGGGCAGAATGCGTTTCTGCAGCTGATGATGACCCAGATGGAGTATCAGGATCCGCTGGAACCGCAGGACAACAGCCAGTTTCTGGCGCAGCTTGCACAGTACACCTCGGTGGAACAGATGACGAATGTTGCAACGGAAGATCAGCAAGTCGCCCAGGCAATGTCTGTTCTGGAGGCACATCAACTGCTCGGTACCAGCGTGACCGTGCAAAATGCAGATGGAACGACGACCACCGGTACGGTCTCATCAGTCACATTTTCTAATGGAACACCGCAGCTGGTGGTAAACGGAACAGCATACGGACTGGATGCCCTGCAGCAAATGGGGGGATGAAAGCGTGTCTGGTGATTTTCTGAGCGGCGTACCGATTCGGCCGCCTGTCCGCCAGACGGAACCGGTCAAGCGAGATGCGGCTGTGAAATCGCAAACTGCAACCACGTCGTTTTCACAGGTATTGACCAAGGTTCAAGCTGAAACCGGGCTTAAGTTCAGCGCACACGCGATGGCGAGAATGCAGGATCGAGGCGTACAGCTGTCAGATAGCGATGTCGCCGCCATCGGCCAAGTGGTACAGCAGATGGCGAGCAAAGGTACAAAGGACGCGTACCTGTTTTACGGATCGGACGGATTTGTCGTAAATGTGCCGAACCGGACAGTGGTCACTGCGATGGCTCATGATTCAACGAAAATTATCACGAATGTCGATAGCGTTGCAATCATTCCGCGGCACGAACAGTAAGGAGGCCGCCGGCAGCAGTGACTGACTGATCTGTTGCCATTGCACCTATCATCGTACCGCAAAAACCTAATGGTGAAGGGATGAGAAACATATGTTGCGCTCGATGAACTCAGCGATTTCAGGCATGCAGGCTTTCCAGACCATGTTAGACGTTATCGGCAACAACATCGCCAACGTTGATACACCAGGTTTTAAGTCCAGTTCTGCTGATTTCAGTACTGTCATGAGCCAAACGCTGAACGGCGGAAGCGCCCCCAATGGGACGCAAGGCGGCACCAACCCACAGCAGGTTGGTTTAGGCGTCCAAGTCGGTGGGATTTCGACCAATTTTTCCGATGGGGCACTGCAGTCAACGGGGAACTCGCTTGATCTCGCGTTACAAGGAAACGGCTTTTTTGCAGTCACACCAGATGGAGGAAAGACAACTTATTTGACCAGAGCAGGTGATTTCAACCTGGATTCTGGAAACAACCTCGTCCTTCCGAGCGGTGCGGTGGCACTTGGCTATGAACTTTCTACCGGCGGTGCAGGCGCAATTGATACGAACCAGATGCAGCCAGTGAATCTCAACAACTATCTGACGCAGTACGTTGCTTCACTGAATGGAACGCCGGATACAGTCGGTGGGAACTATGGCACGGCAAACGGAAATTCAATTACCGATTCGGCGGGCAATACCTGGACCTATTCGCTCGCGTCGCCGGCAAACCTACAGGTTGGAGCGGATGGCAGCTTGACTGCCACAGTGAATGTGCAGGAGACCAATAGTAGCGGTACCGTGGTCGGCACCACTTCCGAACCACTGACCATCGGCTACCTCTCGCTCGGCACAGTCAATAACCCGAGTGGTCTCCAAAGCGTCGGCGATTCGATGTACGTTCCATCGAACAACTCTGGTACGGCCACGTTTCAACCAGCAGGTCAAAACAGTACAGGCACCATTAGTTCGGGTTATCTCGAGCAGTCAAATGTCGATTTGACACAGGAGTTTGCGAACATGATTGTGGCTCAACAGGGCTTTACCGCCAACTCCAAGATGATTACAACTGACAACGTCATTCTGCAGGACATTGACGACCTGAAGAGCACACAGTAATTCGTGAGCTAGGCTGACGATGAATCGGGGGTGGAACAGATGATACAGTTGACGCGTTTGAACGGAACCGACTTGTGGTTGAATCCGTTGCTGATTGAGTCTGTCGAAAGAACGCCGGACTCGATTGTGACACTGACCAATGGCCACAAGTATGTCATCAGGGAAGCCCCCGACGCCATCATCGAACGAACGGCAAATTTTTATCGGCAGATCGGGTTGATTGGCACTGATCCGCGAAAGGAAGCAGGACACAAATGAAGAAACCTATTAAGTGGATGCTGTCGATAATTGTCGTGATGGTGGTCGTCATCGGCTTGGTGATTGGTGCCTATGAATGTTTTCTGAATCCGCACAAGCAGACAGACCCCCTTCACTTGACGGCAGCACAGCAAGCGGCACTCCAGTACGCAATGCCGCAAATGACAACGAACTTAAAAGGTTCTGGCATCGTACAGTTTTCGGTTACGTTGCAGGCGAGTGACAAGTCGACATTAGACGAGCTCAAAACAATGACACCGGAAATTGAAGATGTACTGAACGAAACGATGCGCAACTTCACGACGCAGGATTTAACGACTTCCGGCGGTTTGAGCCAGTTAAAGTCGCAGATTAAAGCGTCTGTAAACGCACAGTTGGCGACGGGCAAGGTGACAAAAGTCTTGCTGCCTTCGGTGGTGGCGCAGTAAATTACTGACGGGAGTGAACCTGCGGGAGGTGGAAGCGATGGCAGACGTACTGTCTCAGTCAGAAATTGATGCACTGCTGGGCGCCTTGACGCGAGGCGAAGTAAATGCGGATGAAATGCGGGAAACAGAGTCCGGCAATCGCGTGCGTTCGTACGATTTTCGTCGCGCCATGCGTTTTTCCAAAGACCATATTCGTATCATTTCTCGCATTCATGAACATTTTGCACGCCTGCTCACCACGCAGCTGTCGGCACAGCTGCGAAGTTTCATACAAATTCAGGTTGAATCGGTCGATCAGGTGCCGTACGAGGAGTTCATTCTCTCGGTTCCCTCGTTGACCGTACTGCAGGTGATGGAGTTCGCGCCGCTCGAAGGGCATGTCGTCATCGAAATCAATCCGCAGCTCGTGTTTGCCATTGTCGATCGGCTGATGGGCGGTTCCGCCAGCGGCCCGTACCGCGAACGCGAATTGACCGAGATTGAGCAAACAGTTGTTGAACGCGGCCTGCGCACCATGCCAAGCTTCTTCGCTGAAGCGTGGAAAAACGTCACTGAACTCGATCCGCGAATTGTCTCGTTTGAGACGAATCCACAGTTCCTGCAAATCGCCACGCCAAACGAGACGGTGCTGGTGGTGACGCTGAGTGCACGGATTGGTGAAGCGACGGGATTGATGAACATCTGCATCCCGCATGTCACGATTGAACCGGTGATTCCGAAGCTGACGACGCAGTATCTGTTTGATGTGACGAAGTCAAAGCATGTCCACCACATAGATGTCAAGCGAATCGAACAGCATCTGACCAATGTGGATGTGCTGTGCACTGTCCTACTCGGAGCCACGGAGCTGTCTGTTGAACAGGTGCTTGAGCTCCAGGTTGGCGACGTGATCAAACTGACAGGTAACATTCAGGATTCGGTTACTGTCAATGTCAACGATGTTTCAACCTTCACAGGCGCCGTGGGTACCCACCGCGATCACTATGCTGTGAAGATACTCGAAGTGTTGGAAGGGGTGAATCAGGATGGCGGACAACACGAAGCTCTCGCAAGCGGAAATTGATGCACTGCTGAACCAAGGTACATTGAATCCGCAACCGGCTGCGGACAGTGAGCTGTTGAGCGAGCAGGAACGTGACATTCTCGGTGAGATTGGCAATATCAGTTTCGGCTCCGCTGCGACTGCATTGTCGACCTTGCTGCAGCAGCGTGTCGAAATCACCACGCCTGAAGTTACGCTCCATCGCGCCGAGGATTTGGGAGACGAATTTCCCAGGCCGTATGTGATGGTATCCGTTGAGTATACGGCTGGTATTGAAGGCACGAACGCGCTGGCCATTGAAATGCCGGATGCCAAGACAATTGCCGATTTAATGCTCGGTGGGGATGGATCGAATGTTCAAGGTGAGCTGCATGAACTGCATCTGAGTGCAGTGGCTGAAGCGATGAACCAGATGATGGGTGGTGCGGCCACATCGCTGTCCACCATCTTCAACCGGGCCATCAATATTTCACCGCCGACTGTGAACCTGATTGATTTTTCGTCTACGGACGGTGTCAACATTGGGTTTACGGGATGGGTTGTCGCTGTTGCCTTCCGACTGCGCGTCGGCAGCTTGATTGATTCCAAGATCATGCAGTTTATACCGGTTGGATTCGCGCATGACATGGCACAGTTGGTGATGGATGTACAGGGAATCGAGAAAGAGGCCGCTGCGCCAGTCCAATCTGCAGCCGAGCCAGTACCTGAGGCACGAGCTGTGGCGCCGCCGCCGGAGCTGTTTGTTCACACGGCGGAAGCTGAGGTCAGCGCTACATTGACATCAATCCCAGGTGGTCAGTCGAGCCAGCCTGCTGTACAGTCACCGGCGTCATCGGCGAAATCAATTCAAATGCCTCAGTTTACAGCGTTTGATGATACGCTGAGTCCGTCCAAGGCGATGCCAAATCTCGCGCTCATCATGGACGTGACGCTCAACGTCACCGTTGAACTTGGCAGAACCAAGCGGGCAATCAAGGATATTTTGGAAATGACGCCTGGTTCAATTGTAGAACTGGACAAGCTCGCCGGAGAACCGGTAGATATTCTCGTCAACAATCGCCGAATTGCGACCGGAGAGGTCGTGGTCATCGATGAGAACTTCGGTGTTCGCGTCACGGCATATTTTGAGTCCTGTCGATCGCGTAAAGCATCTACAGAAAGTTTGAGACTGACACAGACTTGAAAGGTGGACATCTGGATGGGGAATCGCATTTTGGTCGTAGACGATGCGGCATTCATGCGCATGATGGTCAAAGACATCCTTACGAAGAACGGTTATGAAGTGGTAGGCGAAGCAGCGGATGGTCGGCAGGCCGTGGAACGATTTCAGGAGTTACAGCCGGATTTGGTAACACTCGATATCACGATGCCGGAAGTCGATGGTATTGAGGCGTTGAAGAAGATTCGCGCACTCGATCCGAATGCGCGCGTGATTATGTGTTCAGCAATGGGTCAGCAGGCAATGGTCATTGATGCGATTCAGGCAGGTGCGCGGGATTTCATCGTCAAACCGTTTCAGGCGGACCGCGTAATCGAAGCTGTCAAGAAAGCGCTGGCGTAACCGATGAAGCGGGGCTCGTGGAATAGAGCAGTGGGAACGAGCCTGACGGCGCTCGCGGTCTGGCTTGAGGCAAGCGGTGTTGCTGCGGCCGGGACAAAGACGCCGAGCCCAAACAGCATAATCAGCGGCGGCAGCCCTGGTTCCTCTCTGTTCAATCTATTTCTGTCGCTTGCGGTCATCATTGTTTTAGTTGTTCTGACGATTCGTTTTTTGGCGCGGAAGACACTGGTCAAGCAGACCGGCAGCATTGAAATCCTGGCTGCACGGCAGCTGGCGCCAAACCGTTTTGTTGAAGTGATTGAGGTGCAGGGGAAACGCTATCTGGTCGGCGTTGGTGAGCAAATAACGCTCTTGGCAGACGTCTCGGATTCGTTTGATGTACAGGCAGGTTCAAGCCCGGATGCGTATTCGTTCGGGCAGTCGCTGTCCGATGCGATTCAGTCAATTCGGGACAAGTATCGGAAAGATGATGGGGAGGGGCGGGGTTGAATACGACATCACTCATCCCCGGACTGCAGCTCGCATCATCATCTGCTCCGCATGCGGTCTCGGGTACGCTGCAAATCATTTTTCTATTAACCATATTATCGATTGCGCCTGCAATTTTAATCATGATGACCTGCTTTACCCGCGTCATTGTCGTACTGTCGTTTGTGCGCAACGCCCTGTCGTTGCAGACTACGCCACCGAATCAGGTTTTGATTGGCCTTGCGATGTTCATTACGTTCTTTGTTATGCAACCGACCTTGCAGGCCGCCAATCAGCAGGCGCTTCAGCCCTACCTGAATGGACAAATTTCGCAGTCAGTCGCTTTGCAGCGAGCGGAAGATCCGTTCAAGGAGTTCATGGCCAAACAAACGCGGAAAACGGATTTGGACTTATTTCTCTCCTATCGACACATGAGTGAACCGAAGTCGGTAGACAAGATTCCGATGACGGCGCTGGTTCCGGCTTATACAATCAGTGAGCTGAAGACAGCTTTCCAAATTGGCTTTATGATCTATCTTCCGTTTCTAATCATCGATCTCGTTGTGGCAACCACGTTGATGTCGATGGGCATGATGATGCTTCCGCCAGTGATGATCTCACTGCCGTTTAAAATTCTGCTATTCGTCATGGTGGATGGCTGGTTTTTGGTTGTCAAATCACTGCTGTCCGGGTATACATGACGCTTGCAACTGTCGGCTGAAGGGTTTCAAGTCAAGTAAGGAGGTGGAGGCTTGGACGCCACTTTTATTGTCGGTCTTGGAGAACAGATCATGTGGCTGGTCGTAAAGCTCACCGGTCCCATCCTAGTCATCGGACTGGCGGTTGGCCTCCTGGTCAGTATTTTTCAGGCGACAACGCAAATTCAGGAACAGACGTTGGCATTCGTGCCAAAGATTGCGGCAGTCATGATTGCGCTTGTCGTTTTTGGCCCATGGATGCTCACGACCATGATCGACTTTACATCTCAAATCCTGGGTAACCTGATGTCCTTCGTCCAGTGAAACGATGCTGATCTATGCCATTAATCACTATGCACTGTATTTGCTGATTTTACTGCGCGTTGTCGCGTTTATCGCAGCCAGTCCGCTGATGTCCCTTCAGACCGTTCCGACGTGGACGAAATTAGGGTTGGGCGGTTTCACGGCGCTGCTCATGGTGCCGTCTGTGACTGGACAAGTACCGGATCCGTTTACAGATTCGGCGAATATATTGTAGCCGCGCTTCTGGAAACGGCTACTGGCATGCTTCTTGGATTTATTGCCACGATGGTGATGTCGGCGTTTAACATCGCCGGGCAGATGATAGATATTCAGATTGGATTCAGTGTGGCCAGCGAGTTCGACCCGCAAAACGGTGCGCAGGCTGGTCTTACGCAAAATCTGGTAACCATGCTGTTCTCGCTGTATTTTCTCGGTGTCAACGGACTCGACGGTTTGATGCTGGCCATCATGAACAGTTACCGGTTCATACCACTGGCATCATTCCATCTGCCGACAGATACCTGGTCGGTGTTGACGAATCTGCTCGGAATCGTCATGACGCTGGCCATTGAATTCGCGGCGCCGATGATTGTCGCCCTGCTGCTCAGCGATATCACGTTCGCCTTGCTGTCGCGGGCGGTACCTCAGATGAACGTTTTTGTGGTCGGTTTGCCAGCAAAGTTGTTTATTGGGCTTACGCTGTTTGCTACGACGATGCCTGCTGCTGTTTATTTCTTTGGCGTACTGTTTTCTCAGTTATTCACTTCTTTGAACGGAATTTTGACCTGGCTGGGAGGGTGAAGCGTTGCTTCAGTTAAACTTGCAGCGGTTTGCTGGAGAAAAGACGGAACGCGCCACACCCCGCCGGCGCCTTGAAGCGCGCCGTGAAGGAAGAATTCCGCGCAGCCCTGAGTTTACGTCGGCCGTGACGTTGGTCGCATTGGTTGTCGGATTGCGGCTCGTTGGCGGCAGAATTCTCTCCGGCTGGACCAATTTGATGCAGCAAACCTTAGGAAATGCGGCGACAGGCGACTTTACACAGACTTCACTGATTGGACTGTTGGACGGGCTGTTACTTGATTTTGTAAAAATGATCCTGCCGCTCATTGCACTGGCATTGGTTGTTGGTTTACTCGTTTCCTTCCTGCAGGTAGGTGCCATCTTTTTGCCGAATCAATTGGTGCCGGACTGGAATCGCATTAATCCGATGAATGGGTTTCGGCGTTTGTTCAGCTTAAAATCATCTGTCGAAGCATTAAAGTCTCTTCTCAAACTGACGGTCGTGGGCGCAGCAGCGTACATGGCGCTCAGCAAGAGTACAGCGAAGATTGCAATGCTTGGGCAGATGAGCATCAATGCCTATCCTAGTGTCGTCGGTCAAATTGTGTTTCAGATGGCAATCGAGATCGGCCTGTTGATGGTTGTGATCGGCGCGCTTGACTTTATGTTCCAGCGTTTTGAATTCGAGAAAAGCATTCGAATGTCGCATCAGGAAATCAAGGATGAAATGAAACAGCAAGAAGGCGACCCCAAGATTCGCGGCCGCATCCGGCAACGAGGCAGAGCGATTGCGATGCAGCGGATGATGGCGGCTGTACCGAAGGCGGATGTCATCGTCACCAACCCGACGCACTACGCTGTCGCGCTTCAATATGACGCGAGCCGCAATCCAGCTCCGATTGTATTGGCAAAAGGTTCAGACGAGCTCGCGCGAAGAATTCGGCAGGCCGCTACAGATGCCGGTGTGCCGATTGTCGAGAACAAACCGCTTGCGCAGACTTTGTGGAAAACTGTCGAAATTGGGGAAGCAATTCCAGATTCGCTTTACCAGGCTGTAGCACAGGTCCTGGCATACGTATACAGGCTGAAAGGCAAGAGGAGGTGAGCGCATGAAACGGGCGGATTTAATTGTCACAGCCGCTGTACTGGGCATCATCGTCATGATGGTGATCCCGATGCCGACGGTGCTGCTCGACGTGCTGCTCATCATCAACCTGTTTGTTTCCATGAGCGTGCTCTTGGTCTCGATGAATATACGCAAGCCGCTGGATTTTTCCGTGTTTCCGTCGCTTCTGTTGATTACCACGCTGTATCGACTGGCGCTCAATGTGTCGTCGACGCGCCTCATCCTGACGCAGCACGATGCTGGTCAAGTGATTCAGACGTTTGGCAGCTTCGTGATCCGCGGCAACATCGTGGTCGGCTTTATCGTCTTTGCGATTCTGGCAATCATTCAATTTATCGTCATTACAAAAGGTGCCGAGCGTGTTGCTGAAGTTGCTGCGCGCTTCACGCTGGACGCGATGCCTGGTAAACAGATTGCGATTGATGCTGACTTGAATGCTGGCCTTATCAATGAACAGCAAGCCAGAGAGCGTCGGCAGGAAATAGAACGCGAAGCGGATTTCTACGGAGCCATGGATGGTGCCTCCAAGTTCGTCAAAGGCGACGCCATCGCATCCATGCTCATCATTGTCGTGAATACCATCGGCGGTTTCATCATCGGCATGGCCATGAATCATATGAGTTGGCAGACGGCTTCGCAAACATACACAGTACTGTCTGTTGGTGATGGCCTCGTCAGCCAGATTCCTGCCTTGCTCCTCTCTACTGCGACCGGCTTGATGGTCACCCGAGCTGCGTCTGAGGTTAATCTGGGAACCGATGTCGTTTCCCAGATCTTCTCTCAGCCAAGGACGCTCTATATCGTCGCGGCTGCCATTTTGCTGCTTGGCATTTTTACACCCATTGGCATTCTACGCCCCCTGCCCATCGCAGCGCTGGCAGCATATTTGGGCTGGCGCCGGCAGAAGCAGGAGCGGATCGCGGCCAGCAAAGCTGCAGAGGCGAGTATTCGCACGAAGACAGACGAAACGAAAAAACCGGAAAGCGTCCTGTCTTCGTTGACAATCGATCCGATTGAGTTCGAATTTGGCTATGGTTTGATTCCGATTGTGGATGCCAAGCAGGGCGGCGACCTGCTCGATCGCGTCGTCATGATCCGCCGCCAGATTGCACTCGAATTAGGCCTCGTCATTCCCGTCATCAGGCTGCGCGACAACATTCAGCTACGCCCGTCTGAATACGCCATTAAAATTCGCGGAGTACAGGTCGCGGGCGGCGAGTTGATGATTGGTCACTATTTGGCGATGAGTCCAGGTATCGACGATCCGAACGTCAAAGGTATTCCAACGGAGGAGCCGACGTTCGGCATGCCCGCCTTGTGGATTGATGCGAGCATGCGGCCTCGCGCCGAAGCGGCTGGTTACACGGTCGTCGATCCACCGACTGTTGTTGCTACACATCTTACTGAAGTGCTCAAACGGCATGCGCATGAACTGCTCGGGCGGCAGGAGACCAAAGCGCTGCTCGATCATATCAAGTCGACTGCGCCAGCTGTGGTTGAAGATCTCGTGCCAAATACGCTAAGCATTGGGCAGGTTCAACGCGTTCTCGCCAACCTGCTGCAGGAAAAAGTGTCCATTCGCGATCTCGTCACGATTCTTGAAACGCTGGCAGATGCGAGCACGGTGACGAAGGACACAGACGCTCTCACCGAGCAGGTTCGACAAGCGCTGGCGCGCCACATTTGTCACCAGTTCAGTATTCCGGGAGAGCCGCTCTCCGTGATCACGTTTGCTCCGCCAGTCGAGGCGAAACTCCAGGAATCGCTCGTAGACGGCTTTGTCGGCGTCGAACCTGCCGTCGCACAGGATATTTATCGCAGGCTGCGCGACGAGGCTGGCAAGCTGTCGGCCCTCGGCAAGACGCCGATTCTGCTGACGCATCCGCAGCTGCGGCTGCCGCTGAGAAGATGGCTGATGCGTCTGCTGCCCGACTTGGTTGTTCTGTCGTACAACGAGTTGGATCCCGGCGTTGAAGTCGAGAGTAAAGGGGTGGTGAATCTCTAATGATGGTGAAGCGTTACGTCGTTAAGGACATGCCCGAAGCTGTCGTCTTGATTCGTAAGGATTTGGGCAAGGATGCCGTCATTTTGAGCACGAAGCGTATCACCATAAAAAAATGGCTTGGCCTGTGGCGCAACAAGCGGCTTGAAGTATTGGCTGCCGCAGGTGAAGACATGCCGATTCGCACATCTCCGCCGCGCCGCTCGGCGTACGGTGCGAACGCGTACACAGAAGCTGAGACGGCCATTCGCGACAAGATGAGATCGAATCCATCGCAGGCCGTGACAGAACTGTCAGCGACAGCCGATGAGCCCGATGTGGGCAGTCAGGTAAAAGCGTCAAAACCTGAACAACCAACAGATGTACACAGTGCCGTGGCGCAGGCTGAGTTCGTAAAACTTCAGTCTGAAATCGCTGAAGTCAAGCGGCTGCTCGAGGCATCATTGGCCGATGAACGGCTTAACCGCCTCCCCGTATTAAAGCAGTTGGCCAGTCATGGCGTCGAAACGTCGAGCATCCTGTCCATGCTGCAGTCGTCCGATACAACTGCGGGGACTTCCGTTATAGAGGGACTCGGCGGAGATCGCATTCTCTCTGAACTTCGTTCGCATCTATCCGGCATTAGCGAAGCGCAGCCTATTGCTGCCGATACGCGGATTGCCGCATTCGTCGGCCCGACCGGTGTGGGAAAAACCACGACCATCGCCAAGATTGCTGCTCTGCAGATGCTTTCTGGACACCGTCGGGTTGGCTTGCTGACTACAGATACGTATCGAATTGCTGCGGTGGAACAGCTTCGCACGTATGCACGCATTCTCGATATTCCACTCGAAGTCGTCTACCAGGCACATGAGTTTGACGGGGCGCTCGAACGTTTAAGCGATCGCGACCTGATTTTAATCGATACGGCCGGTCGAAACTTTCGGCAGTCGTCGAACGTGGAAGATACGCGCGCGCTCTTGTCAAGGCTGAACGTCGACGAGACACATCTGGTTCTCAGCCTCACGAGCAAGCCGGAAGACTTGAAGCAGGTCGCAGAGGAGTTCATGGTGCTCCCTGTCGATAAATTTTTGTTCACCAAACTGGATGAGACGGCGACCTATGGTGCGGCAGTCAATCTCTTGTACCGCTACCGCAAGCCGCTGTCATATCTCACGAATGGTCAAAGCGTTCCCGATGACATTGAAGTTGCTTCATTAGACAAGTTGTTGAAGCTCATCTGTGGGGGGGCGGCGTGATGGATCAGGCAGAGCATCTGCGTACCTTGATGCATGAGGTAAGGGCGGAGCGTGCGAACTACCCGCACCGGGTGGTCGCCGTTGCGAGCGGCAAAGGCGGCGTGGGGAAGTCGAACTTCTGCGTCAATTTTGCACTTGGACTACAAGCGCATCGGCACGCTCCGGTCGTACTGGACGCAGATATCGGTTTCGCAAATGTAGATGTCCTGCTGGGAGAACGGCCCAAACATAGCCTTTCTGATGTGTTGGAAGGGCTCAGTATTTGGCAGATTGTACAGTCAAGCCATATTGGACTCCCGTATTTATCGGGAGGGAGCGGGCTTACGGATATCCATGACTTGACTGGTTCACAAATGGAACGGCTGCTCCGGGAACTTGTTCGACTGGAGGAGCGGTTTGACACCGTGATCATCGATAGTGGTGCGGGACATGGCACCAACTCTGGCCGAATCCTCTCAGCGGCGGATGAATTGGTGTTGCTGACCACGCCTGAGCCGACAGCGATTGCAGACGCCTATTCGCTCCTCAAGCTACTGAAATCCAAAGGTGAACTGCCGCCCACCAGGCTGGTCGTCAACCGGGCCGCATCTATTTTGGAAGGCAAAGCCGCTGGCGAAAAGCTGCGGATGGTTACCGAGCGGTTCTTGGGTGTCGACCTGTCCGTTCTCGGCTATGTGCTTGAAGATGACGCCGTGGCCGACGCCGTGATGAAGCAGCAGGCGTTGCTGACGCTTCATCCAGACAGCAAGGCAGCTCGCTGTTTTGACCAATTGGTCAGGAACTACCTGCAGTTGGAGACAAAAGCGCCTGGGCGGATTTCAAAATTTTTGGAGAGACTGTTTCACCGACGCACAGAGACCAGAGTGGACTATCCGTCCATTGTCTAGATTAAGGCGCCATACACGTACGGGGGAGAGGATGAAATGGACGACAGCCATCAGTACTTACAGATGTTTCTCGATGAATCGGCCGAGAACATCCAGCGTTTGAGCGATCTGTGCCTGCAGTTGGAGCGCGGCGACACCTCGGATGCGACATTTGCGGAGTTGTTTCGCGCGGCCCATACACTCAAAGGCATGAGTGCGACAATGGGCTTCACGCAAATGGCGCACTTGACGCATGCGCTTGAAGATGCACTGGGGTTCCTTCGCACACATCCAACAGCGGTCGAGGGGGCAACGGTCGATCTCCTGCTTGAAGCGGTAGCCGGACTGGAGGAGACGCTGAACAGCATTCTCACGAACGGCGAAGAGGTGCCGGTCAAGACTGAATTGGTGGAAGGCCTGCAGAAAGTGTCCCAAGCCACCGGCCAGGACGCACAGGCGACTTCACAGTCGGTGCAGCCTCCAACTACGGCTCGTCTGAACAAGATGGTTGAGGGAACCGAGTTGGGGCCGGAAGTAGAGAGCCTGGTGTCTGCGCTTCAGGCGCAGGGCATCCGTATTGTCCAGCTCGATGTGTCGCTCGCGGCGGATTGCGTGATGAAAGCTACCGCGGGCTGTGATGATTATGCATGCGGTCGATCAGTTCGGTGACTGCATGTACTGCAGACCCGAGGCTTCCGAGCTGGAGACAGGCAACTTCGATGGCCATCTGACGATGCTCGTTGCGCAAACCGACGGCACGGAGAACCAACTGGCTGATGCGGTTCGGAACATTTCTGAAGTTGTTTCTGTAGAAGCCAGGTTGTGGTCAA
Source organism: uncultured Alicyclobacillaceae bacterium (assembly GCA_963758235.1). Classification (GTDB taxonomy): domain Bacteria; phylum Bacillota; class Bacilli; order Alicyclobacillales; family Alicyclobacillaceae; genus CAVWUS01. The sequence continues at coordinate 59,577 of CAVWUS010000010.1, forward strand.
TGACGCAAACTGCTGGTGAGGGGACTACTCCAACTGTGGCACAGCCCCCGGCGTCAGGCAACAAACCGATTGAACAGCCGCGTCTTCATGTCGAGCAGACAATCAGAGTGCCGGTCGAACGCCTCGATCGGCTGATGAATCTGCTGAGTGAGCTTGTCATAGACAAGACGAGGCTGACATCTCTCGCAGCGGAGCTTGGTGACGTCGACCTGCGTGCACTGTCCGAGCACATGGCGCGTGTCTCGTCGAGATCTTCAGTCGTCTGTCATGTCGCTGCGCATGGTTCCTGTGGATACGTTGTTTCAGCGGTTTCCGCGGATGATTCGGGAACCTGTCGAAATCGCTTGACAAGGATATTTCGCTTGAAATGGTCGGCGGTGAAACGGAGCTCGACCGTACCGTGATTGACGAGATGGGCGAAGCGCTCGTTCATTTGCTGCGCAACGCAGCCGATCACGGACTTGAGAGCAAGGCCCAGCGGCTCTTGGCCGGAAAACCGGAAACAGGGTCATTGCGGCTTCATGCGTATGCCTCCGGTCAACATGTGATGATTGAGGTATCGGATGATGGCCGAGGCATCGATGTTGAGCGCGTCCGCGCGAAGGCGGTAGAACGCGGCCTGGCAAGCGAAGCGGCTGCGGCCAAGTGGACGGACGAGGAAGTCTATCAAATGTTGTTTGCCTCCGGATTCAGCACGGCAGAACAGGTATCCGACATTTGGCCGAGGTGTCGGCATGGATGCTGTGAAAATGAAAGTCGAGAGACTGGGTGGCAGCGTATTTGTCCGCTCAAAGCAAGGTGCAGGTACCACTGTGACCGTACAATTGCCGCTGACGCTGTCCATTTTACAAGCGCTGCTGGTGCGTGTCGGTGAAGCTGAATATGCGATTCCGCTGAGCGGCATTGACGAGGTTTTGGCTGTGGTACCGCAGCGAAATCGAAACCGTACAGGGCGAACCGTTTCTGCGCTATCAAAATCACCTCGTTCCGATTGTGGATGCTGGCGCATGGCTGGAGGACAAGCCGCTGCTCGCTGACTTCCCTTGGCTGGTGGTTGTCTGCAAAGATGGCAATCGCAACATCGCCATCGCAATTGACGATCTCGAACGTCAGCAGGAAATTGTGCATAAGCCACTGGGCGAATTTTTGAAGGATGTTGAGTGGTTCTCCGGTGCTACGATTCTGGGCGACGGGAGCATCGCACTGATTATTGACGTTCACAGGTGAGCCAATGAAGTGACGCGTAGAGGCACGCGTACGTATGCAGGATGATACTCGGAGATTAGCGGAGGTGGCTCCCATGGCAGAGCTGCAAATGGTTGTTTTCGGTGTAGCGAATGAACGGTATGGCGTGGATATTCGTGAGGTTCAGTCGATTGAACGGTTGATGCCGATTACGCGTGTTCCACAGACGCTTGACTTCATCAAGGGTGTTGTCAATCTGCGTGGTGTTGTCACGCCAGTGATCGACCTGCGTGATCGCTTCGGTCTGCCGCACCCAGAACGGCTCGAAGACGAGCGGATGATTGTTGTGGACGTGGACGGCGTCCAAGTCGGCATGCTGGTCGATCTCGTTCTCGACGTGCAGTCCGTCGATGACAGTCAAATTGATGCACCGCCTGCGATGATTGGCGGTGTTGAGGCGCGATACCTGAAAGGTGTATACCACGACCAAACAGGCCTTTTAATCCTGTTAAATCTGGAGAAGGTGCTGTCTGACGCTGAGGAGCGGCAGCTGAAACAAGTAGAAAAGAGCGTGCGTGGATGACAGGTGGCATTGAGTTCACCGAAGAAGTGGCAGATGTATTGCGGGAAGTGGGGAACATTGGCGCCGGACATGCCGCGCGCGCATTGTCTGAACTGCTTGGACAGCAGGTCGGCATGACCGTTCCGTCCGCGCGGATGGTACCGTTTGAGGACGTCCCGGCCAGTGTCGGTGGAGCAGACGCAGTTGTGGCTGCTGTGTATCTCCTGGTGCAGGGCGGTCTAAACGGGCACCTGCTGCTCATGCTGCCGAACAAAAGTGCGTCGCTGCTTGTTTCCAAGCTGTTGTCCGATGCCATTGAAATTCGTGGGTTCACCGATCTCGAATTATCTACGCTCGCTGAAGTTGGAAACATTTTGGGCGGATCGTTTATGAGCGCCATCAGCGATCTGACTCAGCGTCGGTCCAACTGTCTGTACCAGCTGTTACAATCGATATGGCTGCGGCCGTTTTGGATATCTGCCTGCTGACGGCTCCCGTGCACGAACGAAAGACCTTGCTGATTGAAACGAATATTTCGCAAGGCGACAATGATATCGACGCTCATATCCTGATTGTGCCCGATCCCGAATCTATGCAGCAGCTTCTGATCTCCTTGGGGTGCTAGCCGATGGAAGCAGCGATTGAAGTTGTGCGTGTCGGGATTGCGGAATCCAGAGTCGTGCGGGCGCCTGCTCGGCTGCGTACGACGGGCCTGGGTTCATGTGTTGGCGTCGTTCTATGGGATCCAGGAAGTCAACTGGCCGGTCTTTTGCATGTTATGCTGCCAGAGGCACCGGCAAAGGACAACATCGTTATCGACAAGTACGCGGATACTGGCGTGCAGCATCTCGTCGACCAGTTGCTTGCGAAAGGTGCGGCGCATCATCAGCTGCGCGCCAAATTGGCCGGCGGTGCGCAGATGTTTGCTGCCGCGGGGGAAGATTTGCTCAAAATTGGACCGCGTAATGTGGATGCAGTCAAAATGATGCTTGCCGTCAAATGCATTCCGCTGATCGCTGAGGATACGGGCGGTAATGTCGGTCGCACGATTGAGTTTGACCCTTGTACGGAAAAACTGGAGATTAAAACCGCCCTGCATGGCACGGTCCTGATATAAATTGAGCGTCGATAAAGGTCAAGGCCCCACAAGGGGATAGGTCTCGCTTTGGCGCATAGCGCCAAGTCTCGCCTTATAAGATGCCGCACGATAGCCCCGGAGCATTTTCGCCCGCTGACACAGCAACGTGCAGCAGAGTTCTTGACTAATCTGAAGGGAGGTGGCGGTATTGTTGTGGACAGATATCGTCCTCATCATCGTTCTCATTGCCGGCTTTATCGTCTATTTTTCCGCGAAGCGGCAGCTGCGGCAGGGGAATCTGCAGGGCTGGTTGAAATGGGCGGAGCCGTTTATTCAGGTCAATCGGACGTCATCGTTTCGGACGACGCAGCAAACGACATCAGCAGGGCTCTCGGCAGAGATTATCGCGGCACTCGACAATCTCTATCGTGAATTCATCGACGAAACGACGGCCATCCGCGAGGAGATGGCCGTCCAGATTGACGATCTGCGCGCAGAGTTCGCAGCGAAGCTCGCTGCTCTCGAGACACTATCTGTTCCGACTGAGCCAGTCGCCACAAGGGATCCCAAAACGGATACCGTCGAGCAGCCAGCCGTGGCTGCAGCAGTCGATTCTGTGGCACCGGCGGTGGATGAACGCAGTACAGAGTCGAGCAATGACGAAGAGATGGCTCAGCGTCGATTCGAGATTTTGGATTTACTCGTTCAGGGCTTTTCAGCCGACGCGATTGCTCGTCAGCTGAATATTGGCGTTGCAGAAGTACAGTTGGTCGAGCAGTTGATGCGGCAGCCAAACAGCTGATCCGTATTGCAAAGTGCCGGGCTTATGGTATATTAGAATGCGGTGCGATAGACCTACACTGCGTCGCACAGTTCGCACGCTTGCGGATGCCGGGGTGGGTGCCGACTGGTACACCAGGCAGTCGAAACAAGCGGAGGCCAACCAAATCAGGAGGATGAATCATGGCGATTATTTCAATGAAGCAGCTGCTGGAAGCTGGCGTCCATTTCGGTCACCAGACCCGCCGCTGGAACCCGAAGATGGCTCGTTACATCTTCACAGAACGCAATGGCATTTACATTATCGATCTGCAGAAGACAGTTCGCAAAGTTGAAGAAGCTTACAACTTCGTACGCGATCTCGCTGCTTCTGGGCAGAAAATCATGTTTGTCGGTACCAAGAAGCAGGCGCAGGATGCGGTTCGTGAAGAAGCGGCGCGCTGCGGCATGTACTATGTGAACCAGCGCTGGCTGGGTGGCACCTTGACCAACTTCAAGACCATCGAAAAGCGCGTGGAACGTCTGAAGAAACTTGAGACGATGCAAGAAGACGGTACATTTGACGTACTGCCGAAGAAGGAAGTTATCCTGCTCAAAAAGGAAATGGAACGACTCGAAAAATTCCTGGGCGGGATTAAAGATATGAAGTGACCTGCCGGCGGCAATGTTTGTTATCGATCCACGCAAGGAACGCATTGCGGTAGCGGAAGCGCGCAAATTGGGCATTCCGATTGTCGCTATTGTGGATACCAACTGCGATCCGGACGAAATTGACTACATTATCCCGGGCAACGATGATGCGATTCGCGCTGTGCGGCTGCTGACTGCCAAAATGGCGGATGCTGTTTTGGAGGGTACAGAAGTTGGTGCCGATGAAGTGGAAGAACAAGCTGAACAAGCGGAAGAAACAACAACAACCGCCTAATCTTTTGGTGGTAGTCAGAGGTGATGGGGTAACGCTTGTTGCTCTGTCCCCTTTTTTGTGTCAAGGCCAATGTGATGGATAGCCAAACAGGAGGGTGCAGGATGGACATTACAGCAGGAATGGTGAAAGAACTTCGCGAAAAGACTGGCGCTGGCATGATGGATTGCAAAAAGGCGCTGACCGAAGCGAATGGAGATATGGAACGCGCAATTGAAGTACTGCGTGAGAAGGGCTTGGCATCTGCGTCGAAAAAGGCTGGTCGTGTAGCGGCTGAAGGTTTGGTAGAGGCATACATACACGGTGGCGGACGCATCGGTGTATTGGTTGAGGTCAACTGTGAGACCGACTTTGTCGGTAAAAATGAAGAATTCCGGGCGTTCGTGAAAGATGTCGCAATGCATATTGCGGCAGCGAGTCCGCAGTATGTGCGTCGTGAAGACGTGCCTGCGGAAGTGATTGAAAAGGAACGGGAAATTGTCCGTCAGCAAACTTTGAACGAAGGCAAGCCGGAGAAGATTGTAGACAAGATTGTTGAGGGCCGAATCGACAAGTTCTTCGGTGAGATTTGTCTGATGGAGCAGAACTTTGTGAAAGAACCGGACAAAACGATTGAGCAGCTGGTGAAAGAAAAAGTTGCCCATATTGGCGAGAATATCTCAATCCGCCGTTTTGCCCGTTTCGTGGTTGGCGAAGGCATTGAAAAAGAACAAAAGGACTTTGCCCAGGAAGTTATGGAGCAGGTTCGCAAGTAGCGTTACGACGAGGGAACACAGCTTGCGGTGTTCCCTTTCCTGTACAGGTTGTCTGAAACAGGTCATCCGGAACTGTCGTTGTTTTGAATGTCTTCGGAGACTAGATCCAGGCTTGCTGTTACAGGCTTGGGGCTAAAGTGGGAGGCGTAGGAATGGCTGCACCGAAATATCGGCGTGTAGTGCTCAAACTGAGTGGGGAAGCATTGGCAGGCGAACAGGGATTTGGCATCGACCCGAACGTGATCTCCCACATTGCCGAACAAGTAAAGGAAGTTGTGCAGTTGAGCGTACAGACAGCCATCGTTGTTGGTGGTGGCAACATCTGGCGCGGCATTTCCGGCAGTTCACAAGGTATGGATCGCGCAACCGCCGACTACATGGGCATGCTTGCAACTGTACTGAATGCACTTGCCTTGCAGGATGCGCTCGAGAATATGGATGTCGTGACGCGCGTACAGACTTCAGTGGAGATGCGTCAGGTAGCAGAACCGTATATCAGGCGCCGGGCGATTCGCCACCTTGAGAAAGGTCGCGTTGTCATTTTTGCTGGCGGTACAGGAAATCCGTATTTTTCGACGGATACGACAGCTGCGCTGCGGGCGGCCGAGATTGAGGCGGAAGTCATTTTGATGGCCAAAAATGGCGTGGATGGCGTATATTCAGCAGATCCACAGAAAGATCCGAATGCCGTAAAATATGATGAGCTGGCGTTCCTCGATGTGTTGTCCAACTGGGCCTCGGCGTAATGGACTCGACGGCAACTTCGCTGTGCATGGACAACGACATTCCGTTGCTGGTATTTGCGTTAAATGAGTCTGGGAATATTCGCCGGGCGGTGTTGGGTGAGCCAATCGGCACAATGGTGAGGAGGGTAACTCGTGATTGAAGATGTCATCAAGTCCGCTGAAGAACGTATGGAGAAGGCTGTTGGCGTACTGAAACGTGATTTGGGTACCGTCCGTGCGGGCCGTGCTGCACCAAGCATGCTCGATAAGGTGACAGTTGAATACTACGGATCGCCGATGCCTGTCAATCAAGTGGCATCCGTCACAGTTCCGGAACCGAGGCAGCTTTTGATTACCCCCTGGGAAAAGTCGATGCTATCCGAGATCGAACGGGCGATTCAAAAGTCCGATTTGGGCATTAATCCTATGAATGACGGCTCCACGATTCGCCTGGTGATTCCGCCGCTGACTGAACAGCGTCGACAAGAACTGGTCAAACAGGTCAAAAAGATGTCGGAAGAATCACGCGTTGCGATTCGAAACGTCCGGCGTGATGCAAACGATGATCTGAAGAAGCTTGAGAAAAACGGCGATGCCTCTGAAGATGAAGTGCGCCGTGTGTTGGAACGCATTCAGCACTTGACGGATCGCTATATCGCCGAAGTGGATAAGCTGGTACAAGCAAAAGAACAGGAACTGACAGAGGTTTAGCCAGCAGAACTGCAATATGGAACAGGAGGGATGCAGGTGTTTGGAACCATCCGCCGCTGGTTTACAAAATCTGCAGAGAAGAGCGGTTTGGTCTTGGATCCGCAAAAGCTTCCCCGCCATATTGCGATTATCATGGATGGCAACGGCCGCTGGGCACGTCGTCGCGGCCTGCCGCGGCTCGCCGGACATCGGGCCGGGATGAATAAAGTAAAGGAAGTCATTCGCGCCTGTGACGATTTGGGCGTTGAGTGTTTAACGCTATACGCATTCTCAACAGAAAATTGGAAACGTCCAGAAACGGAAGTCGAATATTTAATGCGGCTTCCGGAAGAATTTTTTCGTATTGAGATCGATGAATTGGTCGACCGCGGTGTTCATGTGCGTTTCATCGGCGATATTTCCAAACTGCCGTCGTATACACAGGAGACGGTGGAACGGACATTGGCCAAAACAGGACAGAACGCCGGCATGACGGTTACCTTTGCGCTCAACTACGGTGGACGCGCTGACGTGCTGAAGGCAGTATCTGCGCTTCAGGAAGCCGTGCAGCGTGGGGAAGCATCGTATGAAGCGCTGTCCGAGGAGATGTTCGCAGCGTATCTCGAAACAGCTGGCTTGCCAGATCCAGATTTGGTGATTCGCACGAGCGGCGAGCTTCGTCTGAGTAATTTTTTGATTTGGCAAACCGCTTATTCTGAGCTATGGTTTACAGACAAGCTATGGCCGGATTTTGACCGCAATTGCTTGTATCAGGCAATTTATGACTTCCAACAGCGGAAACGCCGTTTCGGCGGACTGAAGTAGGTGTAGAGATGCTGCGAACACGAATCATCACCGGAACTATCGGCGTTGCCGCCGTTCTGTTGCTGCTCTTATGGGGCAGTTTACCATGGCACATCACAGTTTGGGTTGCGACGATGCTGGCAACGATAGAGTTTACCGCGATGCTTCGGCTTCGCTGGTGGCAGCCGCTGTCCGTGTGGGCCTATGTATTGATGACGGTGGTTTTGTGGTGGCCGCACTGGTCGCAGCTGTTTATTTTTCAAATCATGATTGCGATTGCACTTTTGATCCCGGTGCTGACAAAAAATCGCTTCACCATGCCAGAGTCAGCTGCCCTATTGATCGGCGCGCTGTATATCGGGTATGGCGGCGAGAGCCTGACGCTGCTGCGGGATCTGCATCGAGGTTGGGCGTGGCTTCTGCTTCTCTTAATCTGTATTTGGATGACGGATTCCGTCGCATATTTTGTCGGTCGTTACGTACAAGGGCCGAAGCTGTGGCCATCGGTCTCGCCGAGCAAGACAATCAGCGGGGCCGTGGGCGGTCTCGTCGGCTCGGTCATCGGTTCAGTCGTGTTTGGCATGATCGCGCTCCCTGGGCACAGCATCGCGTCCTGGGTCTTATGCGGGCTGGTCATCTCGGTGACTGGGCAGATTGGCGATCTCATCGAATCAGCATATAAGCGTTCAACGGGGGTAAAGGACTCGGGACAACTGCTGCCTGGACACGGAGGCATGCTGGATCGGGTTGATAGCCTGTTGTTCGCAGCTCCGTTCGCACTGCACTTTATTACGGCCTTTCTTGCCAGCAAATAACCGTGGGTCAAGAACTCTACTGCACGCTTGACCCCTTTTTTTCGGACACGAACAGGAAGTTGAGGTGACAGCATGACCAGGCGCGTGACAGTGTTAGGTTCAACCGGCGTGATTGGAACATTGACCCTGGATGTCATTGCGCAGCATCCGGAATCGTTCCAGGTAGAAGCGCTCTGTGCGGGTCATAATGTCGAACTGCTTGCAGAACAGATTCGCGTTCATCGGCCGAACTTCGTCAGTGTAGCCACGGATGAGGGTGCCATGCGGCTCCGTGCGCTCGTTGCAGATATTGAACCGCTTGAGATCGGCGTAGGTGATGAAGGCTTGATCGCGGCAGCGGAGATCGAGGCTGCCGACCTGGTCGTATCGGCTATTGTAGGCGCAAAGGGGCTGCTGCCGACGTGGGCTGCTATCCAGCGCGGCGCGCGTGTCGCACTGGCGAATAAAGAGACGCTGGTGGCTGCAGGGGAATTGGTGATGCAGGCCGTGAAGGACTGCGGTGCACAATTGCTCCCGGTGGACAGTGAACACGCAGCACTTCACCAGTGCCTGCGCGCTGGACGGTTTGGGGAAATTGAGCGTTTGCTCGTAACGGCGTCTGGCGGTCCCTTCCGTACGGCGACAATGGCGGAAATGGAGACTGCGACAGTTGCCGATGCGCTCAAGCATCCAACTTGGTCGATGGGCAAAAAAATTACGATTGACTCGGCGACGATGATGAACAAAGGTCTCGAAGTCATCGAGGCGCATCATTTGTTCGGCATCACGTATGATAGAATTGAAGTGGTTGTACACCCCGAAAGCATCGTCCATTCAATGGTTGAATACGTGGATGGCAGTGTGATGGCTCAACTGGCCTCACATGATATGCGGCTGCCAATTGCCTACGCGCTGTTTTATCCAGAACGAGCGCCGATGGGTAACTGGCCGCGATTAGACTGGTCAAAAGTACAGCAGCTTCAGTTTGAGCTTCCTGACTTCAATCGTTTTCCCAGTCTCAGGTTAGCCTTTGAAGCCGGGAAAGCAGGCGGTTACGGTCGCGTGTGTACTCAACGCAGCCAACGAAGTTGCGGTTGCTGAATTTCTGCAAGGCAGAATGAGATTCCCACAGTTGGCGATGCTGGTAGAGCAGGTGTTGGAACAGCTGCCGAGCGGTGCGCCATCCTCCATTGCGGACGTATTGGAAGCGGATGAGTGGGCACGGCGAACGGCGGTGAATCTGTTAGAGAGAGGCGGGTGAAGGTGTTGGCGTTAGCCATCCTCAGTGTGACGAAGTCAGTCATCGCAATTGTTGCGGTGTTTGTCGTCAGCATCGTCATCCATGAATTCGGCCACTACTATGTGGCGAAACGCTGCGGTGTTGCAGTCCCTGCATTTGCAATCGGTTTTGGGCCGAAACTCGTCCGCTGGATGAGACGCGGTACAGAGTTTTCGCTTCGTCTGTTTCCGATTGGCGGCATGGTTCAGCTGGCCGGAGAAGTCCCCCAAAATGCACTGTTTCGCAAAGGCGAAGAAATTGCGGTTGAGGTGAACCGCCAAGGGCAAATCTCCGTCGTTGGCGATCCATCTGATGTACCGCATGGGCGGATTGGCATCCTTCGCGATCTCGATTTGATCTCACGGTTGCAGATGACGATTGAATTCGCTGATGCAACAGAGACACTCCGTGTCATGCCACATGCCCGCCTGATGACAAGCAAGCGCAATTCTATGCCGCTGGTGGAAAAACATGAACAGGTGCTGGGAAAACCGCTGTGGCAGCGTACAGCCATTATCCTGGCCGGCCCCTTTATGAATTTTCTGTTGGCGGGTATTTTGTTCTCCGCATCTTTTCTGCACACAGGCGTACCTGTGAATCGCCCCTATCTTGGACAGATTGTCCCGAATTCTCCTGCGCAGGTTGCAGGCCTCAAGCAAGGGGATGAAGTACTGAGCGTCAATGGGCACGCAACGACCAGCTGGATCTCGCTTGTTCAGCAAATTCGTCAGGATTCAGGCAAGCAGCTGAAGCCAATCCAAGTTAAAATCGATCGCGGTGGCGAAATCAATACCATCACGGTGAAACCCGAAAGAGGCCCACAGGGCTACCCGCTTGTCGGTGTGGACAGCCCAGTTTCCTACAATAAAGCGCTTGCCGTCGGTCAAGGCTTTGCACAGGTCTACACAGGAACGGTCGCGACCTTGCAGGCCTACGTGACGGTCTTTCAACATCACGAGTTTCAAGAACTGTCCGGGCCAGTGGGCATTGCGGACGTTATCAGCCAGGGTGCACAGACTGGGGGCTTTTGGACGGTCGTAGCCATTGCCGCATTTCTCAGCCTGAACCTCGGCTTTTTCAACCTGCTGCCCATTCCTGCGCTTGACGGCGGACGACTGGTGTTTATGATTGTCGAAGCCCTGCGCGGGCGAAGTGTCGATCCGAACAAGGAAGGACTCGTGCACCTCGTTGGGTTTGCGCTCTTGATGCTGTTTGCTGTCGTCATCACGTTCCGCGACGTCACGCGGTTGTTTTAATCGAATACGAACGAAGTGTTGTGCTGTATGCACTTGAATGTGGGGGTTCATCCATGAAACAGTCCCGTCTATTCGCACCAACGATGCGCGAAACCCCGGCGGACGCACAGGTTGTCAGCCACCGTCTGATGCTGCGTGCTGGACTCATGCGCCAACTGACGGCGGGCGTCTATTCGCTGCTTCCGCTTGGAACCAAGGTATTGGCCAAAATTGAGCAGATTGTGCGCGAGGAAATGGATGCGGCCGGCGCGCAGGAGGTTCTGCTGCCGACGCTGCAGCCGACTGAGCTCTGGCATCGTACAGGCCGGGTCGAGGCATACGGTGACGATATGTTTCGCCTCTATGATCGTCATCAGCGAGAAACCACGTTAGGCCCTACGCACGAGGAAGTCATTACAACACTCGTAGCCAATGAAGTGCATTCGTATCGGCAGCTGCCAATCTCGCTCTATCAAATTCAGACCAAGTTTCGCGATGAAGCTCGTCCGCGTGCCGGACTGCTGCGTGGTCGCGAATTCAGAATGAAGGATGCGTATTCGTTCGAGATCGATGCAGCCGGACTGGATGCAACATATCAAGCCATGTACAACGCGTACTGCCAGGTGTTCGAGCGCATCGGCGTCGCGTATCGAGCGGTCGAAGCGGATGCTGGTGCAATCGGCGGTGAAGGCGGAACACACGAGTTTATGGTTCTGTCCGACGCAGGTGAAGATACCATTGTCACTTGCAGCGCCTGCTCATACGCAGCCAATATCGAACAGGCAAAAGCTGTACCTGAGACCTGCAGATGAGGTTGAAAGCTCAGCGCCAAGGGAAACGGTCGCCACACCAGATATTCGCCATATCGACGATCTGGCGAAGTTCCTCCAGGTACCGCCAGAGTCCATTATCAAAGTGGTCGTCTATATGGTCGATGGACAAGCCGTCGGCGTCTGTCTGCGAGGGCATCATGAAGTCAATGAAGTCAAACTGAAAAATTTACTGAAAGCCAATGAAATCACACTAGCATCCGCTGATGAAGTGAGGGAACATACTGGGCGAGAGGTCGGCTTTGTCAGTCCGGATGTAGCCATCCCCATGTATTTCGATCACGATGTGTTGAATATCACGGACGGCGTGGTCGCGTCACAGACGCCGAATGCACACGATATTCACGTCAATTTGCAGCGTGACTTCAACGTTCAGTCGTCTCACGATCTCCGTACGGTCGCCCCTGGCGACCCGTGCCCGAATTGCGGACAGGCGCTCACCTTTCAGCGCGGCATCGAGGTGGGACATGTATTTAAACTAGGAACCCGATATTCTGATGTGCTGCAGGCTGTCTTTCAAGACGCGGACGGTGTGTCCGCGCCGATTTTAATGGGCTGCTACGGCCTTGGGACAAGCCGCCTGATTGCGGCCGTGATCGAACAATGTCACGACGATGCCGGCATTATCTGGCCAATCGCAATTGCGCCGTTTCAGGTGCATATCGTTCCGGTGAAGTACAGTGACAGCGCCCAGCAGGCTGCAGCGGATGCGCTCTATCAACGCCTGCGGGCGGCGCGAATCGATGTCTTGCTCGACGATCGCGATGAGCGCCCGGGCGTCAAATTCAAGGATGCGGATCTCTACGGCTGCCCGGTTCGCGTTACCATCGGAAAGAAAATCAGTGACGGGATCGTCGAAGTCAAAATGAGAAGCACGGGTGTTGTTGAGGAAATGTCGACGGCACAGGCATATGAACACATTCTAGGTATGGTCAAGTAAGGCATTGGTAGTAATGGAGGGAACTTTGTGAGCCACCCAGAACAGCCGCTGACGTCCTTATCGCCACAAGAGGCCGAGCGTTCTTCCAGCCAGCAGGCGATGCCGCTTCATTTAGTGGACAAGGTGGTCGTCAAGCTTCAGTCGAAGGAGCTTGAAGTGCACGCCCTTACTCCGTTTGGACAAGCACAGACGAGCCAGGCAGCGGATGAACTGCTCACGCAGGCCAGGGAAGCGATTGCGCATTACCAGACACTCCGTGAAGTCTGCAGCACGATGTTTCCAGCCAACCAGGCAAAGATTCGTCTTCGACCGCCAGTTTGGTCACGTACGCCCTCACGCATGGAATTGGAAGCCATCGTCAAGGCGCTCGTCGAATGGTACACAAAGGAAGAGGCCGTCGCTGGAAACTGGCTGGCGCGCGCTGCGTGGGCGTTTTCTGATGGAGAGAATGGGGACGTTCCAGGAGATAACGCAGCTTCCGCCACTTGCCTGTTTTCACTGACAACGCCGTCTGAGCTTGCTGTACTGAACAAGAAAAAGACGGCCGACTGGCTGAAACAGCAAGCTGAACATGTGTTTGGCGTCTCTCTGTCCTATCAGTTTTCTGTCATCGAGGAATCAGAGTCCTATCAGGAGTCTCTGAGAGAGCAGCTGCGTGCAGCGGAGCAGCAGGAAGTCAGCGAGATCGCCAAACGGGAAGAGCAGTTAAAGAAACAGGCTGAGGCAAAGCCCGATTCGACGCGTGAGGAAGGTGGACGCGGGCAGTTTGGTCAGCGCCGCCGGCGCAGCTCGGATGAACCGCTGCCACCGCTGACTCTTGGACGCGCAATTCAGGGCGATCCGATTCCCATCAAGGAAATTGCAGATGAAATGCGTCGCGTGATTATCGAAGGACGCGTCTTTCGCCTGGAAACCCGGACGCTTCCGAGTGGGCGCACGTTGGTCCAGTTCAATATTACGGATGATACCGATTCGATTTCGGCGAAGGTGTTTGTGCAGCAGGAAAGGCAGCTGGCCGCGCTCGAACCGCTGGCAGATGGCGTCCATCTGCGGTTGCAGGGGAGCGTCCAGTTTGACACGTATGCAAAAGAACTTGTCTTTATGATTCAGGATATGATGCCGGCACAAATACAACCAAGGCAGGACACCAATGAGCAAAAGCGAGTGGAACTGCATCTGCATACGCCGATGTCCTCACTCGACGGGATTACACCTGTCAAGACGTTAATTGCAGAGGCGGCGCGCTTCGGGCATAAGGCGATTGCCGTGACCGATCACGGTGTTGTCCAAGCCTTTCCCGAGGCATACGCGGCAGGCAAAAAACATGGCATTCAGGTCATCCTGGGTCTTGAAGCGTATGTGATCGACGACGGCACGCCGATTGTCTATCGCAGTCAGGAACGCGTTTTGACGGATGAAACGACCTATGTCGTCTTCGATACCGAGACGACGGGTTTGAACGCCCGTGAGGACACGCTGATTGAAATCGCGGCAGTCAAGATTCATGGCGGGGAAATCATCGACTCGTTCGCGACGCTGATCGATCCAGAGCGGCCATTCTCGCTCAAGATCGCTGAACTGACCGGGATCACGGAGGACATGGTGAAAGGCCAGCCGCTTTTGGAAGAAGTGCTCCCGAAATTTGCGGACTGGGTCGGCGACAGCGTGATGGTCGCGCACAATGCTGAATTTGACGTTGGCTTCCTCGGCCAATGTGCCGCGCGTATAGGCATGCAACCCTGGACGCAGCCAGTCATCGATACATTGGCGTTGGCGCGCACGCTCTATCCAGGCGAGCGAAACTATCGTCTGAAGACGTTGACGAACAAGTTTGAAATTGAACTGACACAGCATCACCGCGCGTTGGCTGATTCGGAAGCAACTGGGAAGCTGTTCCTGAAAATGCTGGAGTCTTTGGCTGCGCGCGGCCTAACGACTCTGCCGCAGATTGAAGCGCTTGCCGCCGACATGGATGTCAGCCGCGTCCGTCCCTTTCACGCAACCATTCTCGTACAGAATCGTGAAGGGCTGCGCAACTTATACGAGCTGGTGTCGCTCTCGCATACCAAATATCTCTACCGTACGCCGCGCATACCGCGCAGCGAACTGGTCAAGCATCGTGCTGGACTGTTGATTGGCACGGCCTGTCAGCAGGGTGAACTCATTCAGGGCTTTCTGCGCGGCAAATCGCTTGAGGAGATTGAAGAGATCTGCCGTTTCTATGACTATCTGGAGATCCAGCCGATCGATCAGTATGAGAATTTGGTGCGCGAAGAACTGATCCAAAGCCTGAACAGTGTGCGAGAAATGCACCAGCAGATTGTTGAACTAGGACGCAAACTGGACAAGCCGGTTGTGGCCACCGGAGACGTTCACTACCTAAACCCGAACGACTCTATTTATCGCGAGATCTTCCTTCAGTCGCAGCATAACAGTGGGCCGGTCGTGCAGCCGCCGATGCATTTTCGCACCACAGATGAAATGCTGCAGGCATTCCATTACCTTGGCGAGGATGCAGCGCGTGTCGTGATTGAAGCGCCGAATGCGATTGCAGCCGTCATAGAGGAAGTCAAGCCGATTCCGGATCAGCTGTTCACGCCTGTGATTGAAGGTGCAGAGGATGAAATTACGAACCTGGCCTATGACAAGGCGCGCCGCTGGTACGGTGATGACCTGCCGGAGCTGGTGGAGGCCCGCCTGAAAAAAGAACTGAACTCTATTATCAGCAACGGTTTCGCTGTGATTTATCTGATTGCGCACAAGCTGGTCGTCAAGTCGCTGTCGGACGGTTATCTGGTCGGCAGTCGAGGTTCGGTTGGTTCGTCTTTCGTTGCCACGATGACGGACATTACAGAGGTCAATCCGCTGCCGCCGCATTATCGCTGCCCAAGCTGCCGGAAGAGTGAATTTATTGAGGACGGTTCCGTCGGTTCAGGTTATGACCTGCCGGACAAAAACTGTCCGGATTGCGGAATACCAATGGTCAAAGACGGCCAGGATATCCCGTTTGAGACGTTCCTCGGTTTCAATGGCGATAAGGTGCCTGATATCGATTTGAACTTTTCCGGTGAATACCAGCCGCGTGCGCACAAGTACACGGAGGAGCTGTTTGGCAAGGATCACGTATTCCGCGCCGGCACCATCTCAGTCGTCGCCGAGAAAACGGCCTATGGCTACGTTCGCAAGTTTGCGGAAGAGCGGGGATTGGTCCTGCGCAACGCAGAGATTGACCGGCTGGTACTTGGCTGTACCGGCGTAAAACGGACCACTGGACAGCATCCAGGCGGACAGGTGGTCGTGCCAAACTACGAGTCCATCTACAACTTCACGCCAGTCCAGCATCCAGCGGACGACAAGGAAGGCGGCACCTTGACAACGCACTTTGACTATCACTCCGGGCTTGAAAACTGTCTGTTGAAGCTCGACATCCTGGGTCATGACGATCCCACCGTGATTCGCATGCTGCAGGATCTAACTGGTGTCGATCCGAAGACGATACCGCTCGACGATCCGGATGTGCTGGGGCTCTTCAGAGGAACGGAGACACTCGGGGTTGATCCGAAAGAGCTGCGTTCGGTCACGGGGACGTACGCGATCCCGGAATTCGGAACGAAGTTTGTCCGCCAGATGCTCGAGGATACACGGCCGACGACCTTCTCGGAGCTGGTCCGCATTTCCGGTCTGTCACACGGCACTGACGTTTGGCTGAACAATGCACAGGAATTGATTCGAGCCGGTACGGCGACGCTGTCTGAAGTCATCTGCGCCCGCGACGACATCATGGTGTATCTCATCTACAAAGGCCTTGAACCTGCCCGCGCCTTCAAAATCATGGAATCGATTCGCAAAGGTAAAGGCGTCAAGGATGAAGATGCGGAGTATATGCGCGAACACGATGTACCGGAGTGGTATATCGAGTCTGGCCGGAAGATCAAATATATGTTCCCAAAGGCGCACGCTGCCGCCTATGTGTTGATGGCGATGCGCATCGCCTGGTTTAAAGTACATTATCCACTGGCGTTTTACGCCACCTATTTTTCGGTGCGTGCTGACGATTTTGACGTAGCACTGATGATGCAGGGAAAATCGGCGATTGGTGCAAAAATTGAAGAGATTGAGGAGAAGGGGAACGCCGCTTCGCCGAAGGAAAAGAGCCTGCTGACCGTGCTCGAGGTTGCACTCGAGATGGTGCTGCGCGGCTATCAGTTCCTGAATGTCGATCTCTATCAATCCCACGCCACCAAGTTCCAGGTCAGGGAAGCGGACAAGGCGCTCTTGCCTCCATTCGCCGCCATTCCGGGGGTCGGTGACAGCGCTGCGAACAGTCTCTGGCAAGCTTGTCAGGAAGGGACGTTCCTGTCAAAGGAAGATCTTCAGTCTAAGAGCCGTGTTTCGAAGACCGTGATGGAAATTCTCGAATCGCTCGGCTGCCTCGAAGGCCTGCCGGAAACGAACCAATTGTCGCTGTTTTAAGCATGTGCTGAAATTAAGCATGTGCTGAATCGGGCAGTTTCCCCAGCTTGACTCGGGGAAGCTGCCTTTTTTCTGAGTTGATGTATCGGCTGCCCGCGCCGGGCATCCGTTTCCAAACCCCTGCAACTTGGGAATAACAACCGAAAGGATCGTTATGGCGGGGGTGCCGGAAACGATAGCGATCAAGTACTAAGCATGATTCGCATATACGGGCAAAAGACATGGTGGACTTTTGAACAGGCACTAAGGCAAAAGCCTAGCAAGACCTCGCGGGGACGCCAAAAGACTGGGCGACCACGCGCGAGGCCAGCAGACTTATCGTCGGGCGTAGCATTGGTTAGTAACAAACAATAAAGGGATAATCCATAACTTGGATAATAACGTCTGCCTCTCTGATACGGTGTAGACGTTCTAGCCAATAGAACATCAATAACAGAACTCTGAATGTTTTGTCATCATAGCGAATCACTTGTTTCTACCTGAACATACATATTCATACACCCATATGCAACGCTAGTGACCGTGAAGGCTTTATTCGTAAAATCGGTGCAAGTTTCAAATCAGATAAGGCGCTGGAACGGTCTTATTTGAGTCGCCATGCCTGGTCGAACCCACTATGGGCGTATCATACGTGGGATTCCTCATCGCAGTTATCACTGCTCGGGACAATCGGGATAACCTTATCCTTCACATTGTGTTTCTTTACGATTGGAGAATCCGTTGCCCACTGCACTGCACCCGCCCCGACGCTCCTAATTATTCCAGTATTCGCTGGATCGCCTTTGCCACTCCGCTGTCTTCGCAGGAATAGGTCACTAGGTCAGCAACTTGCTTCACCTCATCTGGTGCATTGCCCATCGCTATCCCGAGGCCTGCCCATTTCAGCATTTTGATGTCATTCAAGCCGTCGCCGATGGCAATCACTTCGTGCGGGCTGATACCGAGCTGTTCACATACGTACTGCAAGCCGAATGCTTTATGAATACCTGCGGGATTCACTTCTACGTTCAACGGTTCCGCACTGCTCAATTCGAAACCACCATGTTGTTCAAGTTGATCGCGAAGCGCTTGAAGCGTATCCATGTCGCGACAGCGATACACAAACTTCAGCCAAGTATCATCGCCATCGTGCAGGCGCGAGGTCAATACGTCGCTTTGATTCATACCTTGGGCGGTTGTAAATGCCAGCCACTCTGTTTCGTAGGCTTCGGCGAGCTGGTGCATCCATTCGATGTCGGACGCTGCGAGCTGATGCTGAAACAGGGGAGTTCCGTCAGGACGGATGATTTGGCTGCCGTTCATCGTGACGATGGGTATGCGGATCTGGAGTTTCCTGGCATACGGTTCAAGTATCGTATTCTTGTGCCGGCCTGTGGCGATGGTCGCTTCGATGCCCGAAGCCCGTGCGCGGTGGATCCAGTGCTTGTTCTCATCTGAAAGATGTTTATCCGAATTGAGCAGGGTTCCGTCCATATCTCAGGCAATGAGTCGATATTGCATCGACAATTGATACCTCCTCTGAAGTCGAATTCCTGAGTGGGCCAACAATACAAACGGCGGAGGATTAGTCCTCCGCCGTTGCTGCACTTTCAAGCCAGGTGAGAATGCTCGGTCGGCCCGGTGTAACGTGGCAGTTGCGGCAGCGTGGTTCGTAGGCCTCGGTGGCGCCTGGGTAAACAATCGGATCGTCCCAATTTGCCGGACGTCCATCAATCAGGCGCTGAGGCAGTACTGCAGGTTGTCCACATTGCACGCAGGTGGATGTCAGGCTGACGCGTTCGTCAGCGAGAGCCAGAATATCGCCCATCGGTCCAAAGGGCATACCGCGAAAGTCTTTGTCGAGACCGGACACGACGACTTGGCAGCCGTAGTGGATCAGCTCCATCAATGCCTCGACAATGACGAAGCCAGCCTCTGTCCGCTCCATAAAGAATTGCACTTCGTCACAGATGACAATCTGTGCCCGGTCGGCGAGTGGCCTGCTGGACAAGTCCTTCGGCGCTCGCCACCGAAACGGCTTTGACGCGCTGTCCGCCGTGGCTGGCGATATGCGTCACTGAATAGCGGGTGTCGAGTGAATGTTTGTAGATGCCGATCCGCTTGCGATCGTAAGGCCTTCCGTCCCGTTTGGCGGCCTGCTCGCGGATGGTCTCAACGCGTTCCAGCGTGCGCAGCCGGGCAATCAGTTCCTCCGTCTTACCGGACATCATATTGCCAGTGATGACAGTGAGGTGGCCAGATCCCTGATTGTCGCCCTGGGTCACTCTGCACCCTTCCTCTCGCGTTTCGCAGCCTTTTCCCGCTCGCTTTTATTCAGTTCGCGTTTGCGCAGGCGGAAACTATGCGGCGTAATTTCACACAGTTCGTCGTCTTCAATATAGGTGATGGCTTCTTCCAAGGACAGCTGACGCGCTGATTTTAACCGTACGGATTCATCCTTCGTTGCCGAACGCACGTTGGACTGATGCTTTTGTTTGACGACATTGACAGTCAGATCGTTTTCACGCGTGTGTTCACCGACAATCATGCCTTCGTACACCGTGGTGCCTGGGGTGATGAACATGACTCCGCGATCTTCCAGGCTGGCTAAGCTATAGGCGGTCGCTTGACCACTTTCACTCGCCACCAGTACACCCTGCCGTCTTGTGACGACATCGCCGCGCCATTCACCGTATTCGGCAAAGCGATGGTGCATCGTGCCGTAGCCTTTGGTCAGGGTCAAAAACTCTGTCCGAAAGCCAATCAGGCCGCGTCCTGGCACCATGAAGGTCATCCGCGTCGTCGTCCCAGATTCAGACGGCGCCATGTCAATCATTTCGCCCTTGCGAATGCCGAGTGCCTCAACAACTGAACCGACGGCATCGGACGGTACATCGACGACCAAAGATTCGATTGGCTCGAACACGCGATTGCCCTCACGCTGGAGAATAACGCGTGGTTTGGAAACCTGAAACTCGTAGCCTTCGCGCCGCATCGTTTCAATCAAGATGGATAGATGCAGTTCGCCGCGGCTGGCAACCAAAAACACATCGGCATCTTCTGTTTCCGTGACGCGCAGCGACACATCGGATTCCAGTTCAGCAAACAGACGTTCCCGTAGTTTGCGCGACGTGACGTGTGTGCCTTCGCGGCCGGCGAGTGGTGAGTTGTTAACCATAAACGCCATTTCCAAGGTTGGTTCGTCAATCGTTAGTAGCGGCAGCGCTTCCGGATGCTCCGCGTCACAGACGGTCTCACCGACCGTTATGTCCCCGAGTCCTGCCAGAGACACGAGGTCGCCGGCGATGGCGGAATCAACTTCGACGCGGCGGAGTCCCTGGAATACGGAGAGCTTTGTGATGCGTGCTTTGACCTGCCTGCCGTCCCGCTTCATGATGACGACCGAATCTCCGGTAGAAATCCGGCCGCGCGCCACTCGGCCAATGCCGATGCGCCCGAGGTACTCGTTATAGTCAAGCATCGTGACCTGCCACTGCAAAGATCCGTCGACATCGGCAGATGGGGCGGGGATGTGGGTGGCAATGGCCTCAAACAAGGGCTGCATGTTGTCACCGAGATTCGATGGATCGGTAGATGCAACGCCGCGAACGGCTGAAGCATAGATAACAGGGAAGTCTAGCTGTTCCTCGTTGGCCCCGAGGTCGATGAACAGATCGAGAACTTCGTCTACGACCTGTTCGGGCCGTGCCTGTTCGCGATCCATCTTGTTAACCACCACAATCGGCGTCAACCCTTCCGACAGCGCCTTGCCAAGTACGAAGCGCGTCTGTGGCATGACGCCTTCGAACGCGTCGACCACCAGCAGCACGCCGTCCACCATCTTGACGATGCGTTCGACTTCGCCGCTGAAATCTGCGTGGCCAGGGGTGTCGACAATATTAAATTTCATATCTCCGTAAGGAATTGCCGTATTTTTAGCGAGAATCGTAATGCCGCGCTCCCGCTCTAAATCGCCAGAGTCAAGTGCCCGCTCCTGCACCTGTTCGTTTTGCCGGAATAAGCCGGACTGCTGCAGGAGCTGGTCGACCAGCGTTGTCTTGCCATGGTCTACGTGAGCGATAATCGCCACATTACGCAGCTGGGATGTTGTATACATTAGATGTAAGCTCCTTTAAGAGGTAGTCCGAAAAGGGTCAAGAACTCTACTGCACGTTGCTGTGTCAGCGGGCAAAAATGCTCCGTTACGTACCAAGAACGTACGCTCCGCACGCATTTTTGTCCGCTTACTTGCACTGTACGGTATCTTATAAGGCGAGACTTGGCGCTATGCGCCAAAACGAGACCTATCCTCTTATGGGGCCTTGACCCTTTTCGGACACGCACTATGACTTCAAATCCGTCACTCACCATACCACGGTAGCCGTATTTCTGCAATGTGAGAGTCGTTGCGGCCCGCATCTGCACATGATATACTATGGCTGTTAGGCTTCGTATAGGGTATGAGCGAAGAGTGGGGAAACCCACTCTTCGATTTATGCGTGCAGACCTTACGCTTTGTAAGGTTGTCCGAAAAAGGGTTAAGAACTCTGCAGTGCGCTTCTATGTCAGCGGGCGAAAATGCTCCTTCACAAACCAAGAACGTACGGTCCGATGGGCTCTGCCCCGTCTAAACGGGCCCCACTGGGGACCAGACGCAGTGTTCATTTTCGTCCGCTTCCTTGAATGGCATTGCATCTTAGCCTTTAAGGCGAAACTTGGCGCTACGCGCCATAGTGAGACCTATCCCCTTGGGGGAACCCTTTTCGGACACACATTGTATGGGTAGGCACTCTTGAGGAGGTTTTGGTGAGTGGCGGGTTCGCGCGTGACGGACATCGTAGAGCAGATGGCATTGCCAATCGTCGAAGAAGCCGGGCTCGAGCTTGTGGATGTCGAGTATAAAAAGGAAGGCGCCAACTGGTTTTTGCGCGTCTACATCGACAAGCCAGAAGGGGTGGATATTGACGACTGCAGCCGTGTAAGCGAACAGTTGTCAGACTTGCTGGATGAAACGGATCCGATTCCAAACGCCTACTTTCTCGAGGTGTCCTCGCCTGGTGCAGAGCGTCCATTGAAAAAGCCCGAGGATTTTGAGCGGGCGATCGGTTCGTACATCCATGTGACACTGTATCAGGCGCTGAACAAGCAAAAAGAGTTTGACGGTCACCTGGAAGCATACGATGGAGAGTCGTTGACGCTGTCCTATCGTCAAAAAGGTGTCAGCAAGCAGATTGTGCTCAAGATGGATCAGGTTGCGAGCGCAAGACTGGCAATTGAATTTTAGTCGCAGGCAATCGGGTCACGCATTGAACAGTTTGTCACTGCTCCGGCGGAGCGGGATGAAAGGGGGAGACTTCGTTCCATGAACGTCGATTTCATTGACGCCCTGGAGCAACTTGAGAAGGAAAAGGGCATCGACAAGGACACTTTGCTTGAGGCCATCGAAGCTGCACTGATCTCCGGTTACAAACGAAATTTCAATTCAGCACCAAATGTCCGTGTGGAAATTAACCGGAATACCGGTGAAGTGCATGTCTATGCCCGTAAAACCGTGGTGGAAGACGTGACCGACACGCGACTCGAGATTTCGCTGGATGCTGCGCTCGATTTAAGTGCCAACTATCAAGTTGGCGATGTTGTCGAGATTGAGGTCACACCGCGCGATTTTGGCCGAATTGCTGCTCAGACAGCGAAACAGGTTGTCACACAGCGGATTCGGGAAGCGGAGCGTTCTATTATCTACAACAAGTTCAGCGATCGCGAAGAAGAGATTGTCAGCGGTGTCATCAACCGGATCGACAACAAAATGGCATTCGTGGATATCGGGCAAACCGAAGCCGTTCTGCCCGCAGCCGAGCAGATGCCGACCGATCATTTTCAGCCAGGCGATCGCCTGAAGGCGTACATCACACGCGTCGAGCGGACAACGAAAGGCCCGCAGGTTGTGCTGTCACGGACGCATCCGGGTCTGTTGAAGCGTCTGTTTGAGCTGGAAGTGCCGGAAATCTTCGACGGTGTGGTCGAAATCAAGTCGGTTGCGCGTGAAGCTGGCTTCCGCTCCAAAATTGCTGTTTGGTCGAGCAATCCGGAAGTCGATCCGATTGGTGCCTGCGTTGGTGCCCGCGGCATGCGTGTACAAACCGTTGTCAGTGAGCTTCACGGTGAAAAGGTCGACATAGTACGCTGGAGCGAAGTGCCTGAGGAGTTTGTAGCGAATGCACTGTCGCCGTCCAAAGTGACGGAGGTACATGTACTCGAAGGTGAACGTATCGCCCGTGCGATTGTGCCAGATCATCAGCTGTCGCTGGCGATTGGCAAAGAAGGGCAAAATGCCCGTTTAGCGGCTAAGTTGACAGGCTGGAAGATCGACATTAAGAGCGAGAGCCAGGCAGCCGAAATCGGTATGTTCGGTCGATTGACACCAAACGATCCGGATGATGAGGATGAAGTGATTCTGTCTGAGGATTGGCTGCAGGAACCGTAACACTGAATTTGCTGGAGGGGGGTGAGCGGCGTGCAGAAGATACGCAAAGTGCCGCTGCGCAAGTGCGTTGGCTGTCAGGAGATGTTTCCGAAGAAGTCGCTGATTCGCATTGTTCTGATGCCGGAAGGTGACATTCGTTTTGATGAGACTGGCAAAATGAATGGACGCGGCGCCTACCTCTGCAATAATCCTGCGTGTCTGGCGCAGGCGCGAAAGCGCAAGGCGCTCGAACGGGGACTCAAATGTTCCGTGGACAGCAGAGTGTATGATGCGCTCGCAGAGCGGCTGGAGGCGGCTCAGCTGCCGCCGGGCGGTGCGCGCTGATGCAGCAGGTGACGCCGCTCACACCCTTTCTTCAGACGCTTGGATTGGCACAGCGTGCCGGACGCCTGCGGTTGGGTACGGATGCAGTGTTCGCGGCGTTGGCTACTGGTGAAGCGGCACTCGTCGTGCTCGCTGCTGACGCTGGGCAAAATGTGCAAAAAAAAATACGCGATAAATGCGCGTTTTATGATAGACCTTTGTTGCGCCTCGCGGATCGCAACGCGCTCGGCAGTGCCTGCGGGCGAAGCCAGACTGTGGCAATAGCGGTCAATGACCCTGGGTTCGCAGCCAAACTGATGGCGCATGCAAAGGGGACTTCATCTGGGGGTGTAGCCTTTGACGAAACTGAGGGTCTATGAATATGCAAAACAATTGAACATGTCGAGCAAAGAAATCATCACGATTTTGAGTCGTTTAGATGTGCCTGTTGCCAATCACATGAGTGTGATGGATGACGACATGGTGCACAAAGTTGAACAGTTCTTCAAGGACGTGAAACAGCGGGCAGCAGAACGTCACGCCACTGAAGTGCAGCGGGAAATGCGGGAGAAGCAGCGGGCGCGCGAACGCGCCGCGGCAAGAGCTTCGCAGGAAGCAAACAGCACGCGGCTCGGCGGCAGCCGTGGCGACGAAACAGACAGTGGCAGCGCAGCTGCAGCATCGCGGCCGGCGCCGAACCGTGCGGACGCGGGCAATTCAGCGCGGCCAGCGCGAACGGATCGGCCTGCGGAACAAAGTCGGCCTGCTTCTGAGCAGCGACGGGACAGCGGACGTCCGCCAATGCACGGCAATGGCAACACGCAAGCATCCAACCAGCAGCGGGATGGACGATCGAACAGCGAACGTCCAGGTGGAGAACGGCGGCCATACAACAACAGCAACGGCCAGTCTGGTGATCGCCGGCCATACAATGGCGGCAGCGGCAGCACTTCAGGCGGCCGTCCGCAAGGACAGGGTGGTTTCGGTGGTAACCGTCCGGACCGTCAGGGCGGCGGCAGACCGCAGGGCGGACAGTCAGGTCAGGGCGGCTACAGCCGTCAAGGCGGCGGTCGACCGCAGAGTGGGGGCTTTAACCGTCAAGGCGGTGCGGGTGGCGGTGGACGGCCAAACAGCGCTGTGCCGATCCCGGCTGCGGGCGCGCCGAACCCTGGACGCAAGGCGAAGGAAAAGCCGCGCGCCAACCAGTTTGACAAGAAAGAGAAATTCAATGAAGACAAGCTGCTTGGCAGAGGGGGTAATCAACGCCGCCGCGGCCGTGGCGGTCATAATCAGGGCGGTCAGGCACAGCCGCCGCGTCGGGCTGAGCTGCCGAAGGAGATCTCGGTCGAAGGCCCAATGACAGTTGGCGAATTTGCCAAGCTGCTGCGCCGTGAAGCCTCCGAGATCATCAAGAAATTGATGTCGCTCGGTGTAATGGCGACGATTAACCAGGAAATTGATACAGACGCGATGGAACTGATTGCGACGGATTGGAATGTGGAATTCCATCTCGTAGAACCAGTGGATGAAGAAGCGCTCGACATGCTGATCAATGAGGAGGAAGACGCACCAGAGCTGCTGGAGCCGCGGCCGCCTGTGGTCACCATCATGGGGCACGTCGATCACGGTAAGACGACGCTGCTCGACGCCATCCGGGACAGCCGTGTGGTCGCTTCTGAATCGGGCGGGATCACGCAGCACATCGGTGCCTATCAGGTCGAACTGAACAACCGCAAAATTACGTTCCTGGATACCCCTGGTCACGAAGCGTTTACAACGATGCGTGCGCGCGGTGCCCAGGTGACAGACGTTACGATTCTCGTGGTAGCGGCTGACGACGGCGTGATGCCGCAGACGGTCGAAGCTATCAACCACGCTAAAGCGGCTGACGTGCCGATTATTGTGGCCGTGAACAAAATCGATAAGCCGGGTGCGAATCCGGATCGTGTGAAGCAGGAACTGGCTCAATACGATCTGGCGCCGGAAGAGTGGGGCGGCTCGACGGTCTTCGTCGAAATTTCAGCCTTGCAGCGCACGGGTCTTGATGAACTGTTGGAAATGGTCCTGCTCGTCGCTGACGTGCAGGAGCTGAAGGCAAATCCGAAGGCGCGCCCGCGCGGTACAGTGATTGAAGCGCAACTTGACAAGGGACGCGGTCCAGTCGCAACCGTCCTGGTACAAAAGGGTACGCTCAAAGTCGGCGATATCGTGGTCGCAGGCACGACGTACGGAAAAGTGCGCGCGATGATCAACGATCACGGCAAGCGTGTCAAGGAAGCAGGCCCGTCAACACCAGTGGAAATTCAAGGTCTGGGTGAAGTACCAAGCGCCGGCGATCTGTTTGTGGTCTATGACGATGAACGCTCAGCGCGTAACCTCGTCCAGAAGCGCACGAGCCGTGAAAAAGCGGAGCAGCTCGACAATACGTCTCGTGTCACGCTGGACGATCTGTACAAGCAGATTCAGGAAGGCAATGTCAAAGATTTGAATGTCATTGTCAAGGCGGACGTGCAGGGCTCGGTTGAAGCACTGGTCGGCGCGATTGAGAAAATCGAGGTTGAAGGCATCCGCGTCCATGTCATTCACAAGGGTGCAGGCGCCATCACGGAAAGTGACGTATCCTTGGCCAGCGCCTCGAATGCGATTATCATCGGCTTCCATGTTCGCCCGGATGCCAATGCGAAACGGGCGGCCGAAGAACAGTCGGTCGACATCCGTCTGCACCGCGTCATTTACAACGCGATTGAAGAGCTGGAAGCTGCGATGAAAGGCATGCTCGATCCAGAATACAAAGAAGTGGTGCTTGGCCACGCCGAAGTACGCGAGGTGTTCCATATTTCACGCGTTGGCAGCGTAGCGGGCTGCTATGTGACCGACGGCAAAGTGACACGCGATTCGGAAGCACGTCTGATTCGCGATGGCGTCGTGATTTACGAGGGTAAACTCGACACGCTCAAACGCTTCAAAGATGATGCGCGTGAGGTTGCACAAGGCTTTGAATGCGGACTGACGCTGGATAAGTTCAATGACATCAAAGTAGGCGACGTGATTGAAGCGTTCCGTATGGAAGCTGTAAAGGTTCACTGAGGGCATATCGCCATGAGTTGAAATTGAACTTTCTGAATAGGCTATGTGTGCGTCCGAAAAGGAACGGCAGCAACGCCGCCTTTTCGGACTCGTTTATCCATCCCCTGTCGACGCATGTTGTCCAAGCTTCGCGTCCAGGGAAGGACGGTCCCGACATGGCGAGAATTCGTACGCAGCGTGTGGCAGAACAGATGAAAAAGGAAATCTCGGAAGTCATCCGCATGGAAGTCAAGGATCCGCGCGTGGGCTTTGTGACTGTTACCAATGTAGAGGTAGCCAATGATTTGCAGCATGCAAAGGTATATGTCAGTGTCTATGGAGACAAAGACAGCCAGCAGGCAACGATGGCTGCGCTGAATAAGGCAGTTGGCTATATTCGCGGTGAGGTTGGCCGGCGTCTGCGGATGCGGTTGACCCCGGAAATCGTGTTTCGTCTTGATGAGTCAGGTGAATACAGCGATCATATCAATCGCGTTTTGCGAGAACTGCATGCAGGAGATTCCGCATCGCAGGAGTAAATCGTTGTAGTGAGACAGGTCAACAGCGTGATTGATGCAGTGAAAAGGGGAGATGGACATGCCGACTTGGCAGCCGGCACCACGCAGCCTGGCGGATGTAGAGGCCGTTGCAGAGCAAATCAAGCAGGGCGATGATTATCTGATTGTCACGCATGAGCGGCCGGACGGCGACGCGCTGGGCAGCGCCTTGGCTGTGGCGAATATGCTGCAGGCAATGGGCAAGACGTGGCGGTTTATGGTTGCTGAGCCCATGCCCAAACGGTTTTCCTACCTGCCCTTGTTTGATTCAGCCGTCATCGTCTCAGCCGAGCCGGATCGCCGGTTTAAGAACGTGATCACGGTCGACTGTGCCGATATGGGACGGTTTCCGGAACTCACGAAATATGTTGCAGACGATGCGCAAATTGTGAACATCGACCACCATCGTACCAACCCGCGGTTTGGCGTCGCAGCACTCGTCGATGAGTACGCGGCGGCCACCTGCGAGTTGCTCTACCACGTGGCGTTATGTTTGTCACTTCGGCTCGATCGTGATCTCGCAACCTGCCTCTACACAGGACTGTTAACAGATACGGGCGGTTTTTCTCTGCCCAATACCACGCGTGAAGTGTTGCAAATTGCAGCCGCACTGCTGGAGTCAGGCGTAAAGCCGTACGATGTTGCAGAACCGGCGCTTGAGTCGCGGACCTGGGAGCAGATGCGTCTGCTGCAGCTGGCGCTCAATAACCTGACCGTTTCGAATGATGGACGTTACGCGGCGTTGTACGTGACGCGCGGCATGCTCGAAGGCGCAGGAGCGACCGACGACGATGCGGAAGGTCTGGTAGGCTTTGCGCGATCGATCGACACGGTTGAAGTCGGCATCCTGTTCAGAGAGACACCGGATGAAAAGGTCAAAGTGTCGCTTCGCTCCAAACGGTTTGTCGACGTGGCTCAAATCGCACAGCAGTTTGGCGGCGGCGGACATGTTCGGGCGTCTGGCTGTACGCTGTCTGGCGCCATTGATGAGGCCATCGACCGCGTTGTAGCCAAAGTAGAGGAGGCACTTGCTGCACAATCATGACCGATGGCATTTTGATTTTGGATAAGCCGCTCGGGCTCACTTCACATGATGCAGTGCAGCAGGTACGGCGCGTCTTCGGACGCGCAAGGTCGGGCATGCAGGCACGCTGCGATGCCGATGCGAGCGGCGTCCTCGTCATCTGTATCGGACAAGCGACGCGGCTGCTCGAGTATTTGACACTGGATGAGAAAACGTACGACGCCGTAATCACGTTCGGAACCGCGACCGATACCGATGATGCCAGCGGTGAAGTAACGGAAGAGCGCTCAGCAGCAAAGCTTTCCGCCGACGATGTACTACGCGCGCTGCCGCACTTTACGGGGGAAATCGAACAGCAGGTGCCGAAGTATTCGGCCGTACATATACAAGGCGAGCGAGCCTATGATTTAGCGCGCAAAGGCGAGTCGTTTGAATTGCCCGTGCGAACGGTAACCATACGTGAGCTGCGCCTGACCGGGTTTGTCCCGGGCGAGCAGGCAACTGCACATATTTCCGTTACCTGTTCGAAAGGGACGTATATTCGCAGCCTCGCGCGCGATCTCGGTACATATCTGGACATTCCGGCGCATTTGTCGCAGCTGCGCCGTACGAGATTGGGCCCATTTTCATTTGAAGCCGCGGTTGACCTGTCCACGCTGGCTGCCGAAGCCAATCCCGTGTCCCGACTGCTGCCGCTTGAAGAGGGCATCCGCGAGCTCCCACAATTGACACTCAGTGCAGTAGAAGTGAAGCGTTTGGCAACGGGGCAATCACTGCGTGTCGGGCATGTGGCTGGCGATTTGATGGGAACAGCAGCGGCCCTGAGTGAGGACAAACGCCTTGTGGCGGTCGGAATCGTTACGGCCGAGGACGGAACACGCTGGTTCCGCCCGCGTAAAGTCTTTTGGAAGAAGGATAGCAATCATGCAGCGAATTGAAGTAACCGGGGCACCACCACATAGCGATCAACCGATGATTTTGGCGATTGGCAAGTTCGATGGCGTTCATATCGGACATCAAGCCATTCTCGAGCGCGCCAGGTCGTATCTCTACCCTGGGCACCTTCTGGCTGTGATGAGCCTGTGGCCACATCCAGCTTATGTCCTCCTGGGGCGGGAAGAATACCGGCGCTCGCTGACACCGGCGCGTGAAAAGTTTAAACGGCTGGCCGCGCTCGGCGTGGATGTACTCTACGATGTGACGTTCAGCAAAGCGTACGCGGCAACCAGCGCCGAGGCATTCGTGCGCGATCACCTTTCACAGTTGAATGTGCAGCGAATTATCGTTGGTCGTGATTTTCGCTTTGGCCAAGGCGGAAAGGCAGATGTACACGACTTGACGCGCCTGGCGGCAGAGCGGAATATCCCGGTGACCGTGGTCGATCACGTAGAGGAAAACGGCGTCAAAGTCTCCTCCTCGCAGATTCGCGATCATCTGAGTCAAGGACGGGTGGAGGCTGCGGAAGCACTGCTTGGACGCCCCTATACAGTGGCGGGCGAAGTGGTGCACGGGCAGGAGCTTGCGCGGACGCTTGGGTTTCCGACGGCGAATCTGCGTGAGACCGAGGAGTATGTTCTGCCTGGCGCTGGCGTGTATGCGGTCAATGTTGCGGTCGACGGCGCTGAGCGGGGCAACTGGTTTGGCGTCCTCAATGCAGGCTACCGCCCGACTGTGAATGGACGCGACTTTCGGATGGAAGTCTATCTGCTCGATTTCGACGGCGATTTATACGGGCGGTCACTGGAGGTCTCGTTCCTCCGCTTTGTTCGCGAAGAACAGCGCTTCGCAGGCCTCGACGAATTAAAAGCGCAGATTGCGAAAGACGTCGCCGCTGTGCGAACGACGTTTGGCATCGGCGACTAGCAGCCCGGATGCAGATATGCTATACTGATTCGGTATGAATCGAGCCTGGTATAGAACCTAGTCGTGGATTTGCGTTCCTCCGACGCAATCTCTGATTCAGGGGATCGGGTTCGGCATCAAGGGAGGAAACAGCTTGTTGACAAACGAACGCAAGAGAGAAATCGTCGAGAAGTTCCAGACGCACGAGGGAGACACTGGTTCCCCGGAAGTGCAGATTGCACTCTTGACGGAACGCATCGCTTATCTGACAGATCACTTCCGTACACACAAGAAGGATCACCATTCACGCCGCGGCCTTTACAAGATGATTGGCCATCGCCGGAACCTGCTGAACTATCTGCGGGAAAAGGACGTCAATCGCTATCGTGACTTGATTCAAGCGCTCGGCTTGCGTAGATAGGCACAATATGTTTCAAACCGTGCGGGCGATTATCGCCCGCATAGTTTATATCTAGGCGTTGTCAAGCATCGGCTCAAGCATGTAAATGCAGGAAATACTGTACATAGAACCGAACAGGTAAAACAGTAAGTTGTGGCAATCGGCTGCACACAGCGTGAGGAGGATACAGGACACATATGGTAAAACGACATGAGTTTATGCTCGCCGGGCGGCCCGTCGTACTGGAGACCGGCAAGCTGGCAAAACAGGCAACAGGCGCCGTGTTGGTCCGATACGGTGAAACGGTGGTCATGGCCACCGTCACAGCTTCGAAAGAACCAAAAGACCTCGACTTTTTCCCTTTGACCGTCAATTATGAGGAACGCTTTTATGCTGTCGGGAAAATCCCCGGCGGCTTCATTAAACGTGAAGGTCGGCCAAGTGAAAAGGCGATATTGGCATCCCGGCTCATCGACCGCCCGATTCGCCCGTTGTTTCCGGAAGGCTTTCGCAATGATGTACAAGTGGTTGACATTGTCATGTCAGTCGATCAGGATTGTGCACCGGAAATCGTCGCGATGCTTGGGACGTCCGCAGCACTGTCCATTTCGGATATTCCTTTCGCGGGTCCGATTGCAGGTGTCATCGTGGGCATGGTCGACGGCGAATTTGTTATCAATCCAACGGTTGAGCAGGCTGAAGCTTCGGACATGCACCTGACGGTCGCCGGTACGGCGGATGCAATCGTGATGGTCGAAGCGGGCGCTAATGAAGTTCCGGAAGAAATTATGCTTGAAGCGATTCTTCGCGGTCACGAAGAGATCAAAAAAATCTGTGCCGAGATCAACAAATTTGCAGAGGAAGCTGGCGTTCCGAAACGCGAGGTCGTGCTGCATGCGGTTGACGAACATCTGAGTCGTGCTGTACGGGAACTGGCGACTGAACAAATCAAGAGGGCTGTCCGCAACCCGGACAAGCTCGCACGTGAAGAAGCGATTTCACAGGTCAATGAGGCCGTGCAGGCACAACTGGCTGAGTCGTTTCCTGAAATGGAGAAAGACATCGACGAGGTGCTGCACGACATTTTGAAAGAAGAAGTCCGGCGCGCCATCATCCACGAGGGGATTCGGCCGGATGGACGCAAGCTCGATGAAATCCGCCCCATCTCCTGTGAAGTTGGCCTGCTGCCGCGTACGCACGGGTCTGCGCTGTTTACACGCGGTCAGACGCAGGCGCTGTCGATTGCAACACTCGGCGCGCTTGGAGACGAGCAGATTCTCGACGGCCTGGGCCTTGAGCAGTCAAATCGCTACATGCATCACTACAATTTCCCACCGTTCAGTGTCGGTGAAGCACGGCCGCTGCGTGCGCCAAGCCGCCGCGATATTGGTCACGGCGCGCTCGGCGAACGTGCACTCGATCCGGTGATTCCATCGGCGGAAGAGTTCCCGTACGCAATCCGAGTTGTATCGGAAATTCTCGAATCGAACGGATCGACCTCACAGGCGAGTATCTGCGGCAGCACCATGGCGCTGATGGATGCAGGTGTGCCAATTAAAGCACCTGTGGCTGGTATCGCGATGGGACTGGTCGAAGAGGCAGGTCAAGTCGCTGTACTGACGGACATTCAAGGCCTAGAAGACCATTTGGGCGATATGGACTTTAAAGTAGCTGGCACCGCCAAAGGTGTCACAGCGCTGCAAATGGACATCAAGATTGCTGGCATCAACCGCGAGATATTGGAGCGGGCGTTGCAGCAGGCGCACAAGGGCCGGATGTTTATCCTGAGTAAGATGGAGGAAGCCATCGCGGCACCGAGGAAAGATTTGTCCGAGTATGCGCCAAAAGTGTTGAGCTTGCGCATCAATCCAGATAAGATTCGCGACGTCATCGGACCAGGTGGACGCGTCATCAATAAGATCATTGAAGAGACAGGCGTGAAGATCGATATCGAACAGGATGGCCGCGTCTTCATCTCTGGCACAAACGCAGCCAATGCGGAACAGGCAAAAGAGACCATCCTGAACATCACACGCGAGGTGGAAGTCGGAGTGACCTATCTCGGTAAAGTAACACGTGTCGAGAAATATGGTGCATTCGTTGAAGTTCTGCCTGGCAAGGAAGGCTTGGTGCACATTTCGCAACTCGACTTGAACCGAGTCAACAAGGTCGAAGACGTCTGCAACGTGGGCGATCAAATTCGGGTCAAAGTGACCGAAATTGACAACCAGGGGCGCGTCAATCTGTCGCGCAAAGAGGTTCTGAAAGCGGAGGGAGCCGGCACCTACGCCTGAGCTGTGAAGCAAATGGATAGCAGCGGCATGTTGATTGATTGACAAATCAATGGACATGCCATTTTTTATGATTGGGCACCCTATGCGCGAAACTGCAGGCAGCACCAATGTCCTGCATGCGTATGGGAGGGATACAATCGTGAAACGTCGCTATACGTTGATGTTGACACTTGGTCTGTGCGCGAGCATCGCCGCCGCAGCCGTGCCCGTTACACGTCACATGCAAATTGTGCAGGGTGATGAACAGCCAGACTGGCAGCACTTAAGTGAAACCTTGTCTCTGCCTGCGGTCGATGCTCGGGCCGATCGCGTATGGAAAGCGATTCCTGGTCTTTGCGGCTGGAAGCTGGATATCCCTGCATCTCGGCGTGCGACAGAGATGGCACACGACGATCTGCTTCATCTCAGGTTCCACTCTGTGAAGCCAGCGACTTCGCTGGCCGACTTGCCACCGAACCCGATTTACCGCGGACCCGCAGAGGAGAAGTCTGTGTGCCTGATGTTCAATGTATCGTGGGGAGAGGCGTATGTTCCAGCGATTTTGCAGACGCTCCAGAAGACGCACGTGACCGCAACCTTCTTTGTGGACGGTGACTTCGCCAAAAAATTCCCGGAACTGACGCACCAGATTGCGGCTTCCGGGCAGTGCATCGGCTCGCATGGTACGGGGCACAAGGATTTTCATAAACTGTCTACAGCCGCACTCAACAGGCAGATGCATCAGACAAACGAGATCCTGAAGGCAGTTACTGGCGTACAGCCGAAAGCCGTAGCGCCGCCGGCTGGCTCTTACGATGAACGCACCGTTACAGCCGCCAAAGACGCGGGGATGTACACGATTCTGTGGACAATCGACACGGTGGACTGGCGGAGGCCGCCCAAGGAGACAATTGTCAACCGTGTGGTGAATAAAATTGAACCAGGCGCACTCATTCTGATGCACCCGACCGCACCGACGGCGCAGGCACTGCCGGAAATCATACTGGGTCTGAAAGACAAGGGCTACACGTTTAAGTCCATCAACCAGCTGCTGGCGGAGAAACCAGTCGTTCAGCCGCCAGCAACGCTCAGTGCAAAAAGCTAAATATGACCAATTCCTGATATTTAGGGTATACTCTTGATTGGTGCTTGTACTTGATTGGGATTCGCTATGTTTGTCTGCGATCGTCTAAGGGGGATTTAAGTGGCCTATCGGGTTGAACTGAACAACGGGATCCGAGTGGTCGGTGAGGAGATATCGTCTCTCCGATCGGTCAGCATCGGGCTCTGGATCGGTACCGGATCGCGTTATGAGGGCCCGCACAACAACGGGATCAGTCACTTTTTGGAGCATATGCTGTTCAAGGGCACCGATCGCTATTCGGCCCGCGAACTTGCAAGTATTTTTGACGAAATCGGTGGTCAGGTCAACGCTTTTACGGCAAAGGAGTATACCTGTTATTACGCCAAGGTGCTCGATGAACATTTTGAGACTGCTGTCGACACCCTGGCCGATATGTTCTTTCATTCGAAGTTTGATTCCGATGAGATTGAAAAGGAAAAGAAAGTCGTCATTGAAGAAATCCGAATGTATGAAGATGAGCCGGATGAACTGGTCATGGACATTCTGCAGCGCGGAATCTATGCGGATCATCCGCTTGGCTATACGATTCTGGGACTTGAGAAGAATCTTGAGGCATTCAGTCAGAACGACATTCGGCAATACGTGAACCAGCGTTATCGACCAAAGAACGTCGTGATTTCGGTCGCGGGCAACGTCACACAGGCGCAGGTGACGGAAGCGATGAAGCGTCTGTTTGAGCGCGACTTCGATGCCCCGGAGCGGCCGTCGGTAGATCTGACGAAACCTGGCTTTGAACGTACGCTGTCTGTGCGCGAAAAAGATACGGAACAGGTCCATTTGTGCTTGGCAACAGAAGGCTTGAAGGCTGGCGATGATCGCCTGTATGGACTCATTCTGCTCAACAACGCACTTGGCAGCTCGTCGAGCAGTCGGCTCTTTCAGGAGATTCGTGAGGAGCGGGGGCTGGCGTACTCCGTATTTTCCTTTCACTCCGCCTACCAGGACTGCGGTCTGTTCGGGATCTATGCGGGTACGTCCCCGAAATACATGGATGAAGTGCTGCACCTGATTTACGCCGAATGCGAAAAAATGGCTGAGAACGGATTGGCCGCGGACGAACTGGCAAAAGGGAAAGAACAGGTGAAAGGCTCGATGATGCTGGCCCTGGAAAGTTCCAGCAGCCGCATGAGCCGTCTCGGCAAAAACGAACTGCTGCTGGGCCGTGAAGTGACACTCGATGAAACCTTGAAAGGCATCAATGCGGTTACCGAGGCTGAAGTTCGCGCCCTTGCACGCGATCTTCTAGCGAAGCCGTTCGCGCTTGCAGCAGTCGGGCCTGTCGGCACATATGATTTTGGTAGCTGGTTGGCACAGTGATCAACGGCTGGCGTAATAACCAGCGAATGGCGCAATCACCAGTGGTGCTGGATGAATCAGCCGATCATGTAGTAATTGAGAGAGGAAACCAATACGACGGTGGAAATTCAATTTCAAGTTGTGTCGCCCTTGTTTCGCGAAGAATACTTACCGCAATATGCGACGAAAGGCGCTGCAGGTATGGATCTGCATGCGTGTATCGAACGGCCGCTGTCCATCGCACCGGGAGAACGGGTTCGTGTCCCGACCGGGATCGCGCTCGGACTTCCCGGCCCAGAAACCGTTGCACTCGTCTATGCCCGCAGTGGACTAGCCTGGCGTTACGGCATCGGTTTGCCGAACGGCGTTGGCGTCATCGACAGTGATTACACCGGTGAGGTACAGGTTCTATTGACCAACTTTGGTCAGGAACCAGTAACGATTGCGCCTGGCGATCGCGTTGCCCAAGTCGTGTTTGCACCGGTATTCGTGGCCGAGCTGACGGAGGTCAAGGAGTTGGCCCCGACCGAGCGTGGACACGGTGGCTTTGGCTCGACTGGCGTGTGACGAGCAGTGCGCTCCAGGCTCTGGGCACCGAGCTTCGGGCGCCGCCCGCAACCGGCTAGGCAGTATTGGGTCGGGGACTGGGGCCGTGCATGCGAAATAGCTGTACCATTTTACACTTATTCCGGCTGCTGCTTAGGATTTGGGGTACCGTCAAGAATTTTGTGTTACAGACATTTAGAGTGTCTCACGAGCCGTGCCATTTATTTAAACAGGTTCGGGGGGATGTTCCCTATAGGGGAACATTCCGTCCCTTATCTAATTATTTAAATTGGTTCGCTCATCGTATGGCTCCGACGGAAACGATGGCGATCGAGAGGATCGTTACGGCGGGGGCGCCGGAAACGATAGCGGTCGAAACGATCGTTGAGGCAGCGGTGGCATGAGTGATAACGATCATTGTAGTCCTTATGTGAGCGATACAGATAAGAAATAATACCCCGATGGTTTTATTCGTCAAATCGTGCAAGTTTCAGGTCGGATAAGGCGCTGAAACAGCCTTATTTGAGTATCCATGCCTAGTTGACGCCAATTTGGACGTATCCTATGGCGCATTCCTCTCACCACTGAATTTTAGGACGACCCCTCCCAGTTCCCCTCAACACGGTTCTGCCATCACATCCGTCTGCATTCGTACTGCTCTACCGTTTTCTCCATCCCAAATCGCCTCACTTACCCATTCAATTCCCAATTCGATTTTCGTTCTTTAGGCATTTTCACCAGTGGCTGAGAGGATACATAGACTGCACAAACTGACGAAAGATGGGGGACGGCAGAATGCTGACAGGACGCCGGCTGGTGTTTGTTTGCGGAGATGCCCGCCAGCTAGAAGTCATTGCGCAGGTTACAGAGTTGGACGCGAGCGCAGCACTCATCGGCTTTGACGGAATCGACAGAACCTATCCCGATACAATCCATACGACGCTGTCTGAAGAGGTGTTTGCAGATGCGGACGCGGTCGTCCTTCCAATGGCAGGGACAGATGAGGACGGTCGCGTGGCGAGTCAGTTTACAAGTGAACCGCTCGTACTGACACCCAACTACTTTGATGCCATGCAACCCGGGACAATGGTGTTTACTGGAATTGCAGGGGCTTACTTAAAAGACGCATGCCAACAGCGCGACTTGGTGCTGGTGGAGCTCATGGCGCTTGACGAGGTAGCCATTCTCAACTCGATCCCGACAGCAGAAGGTGCCATTGCTGTTGCCATGGAACATACCGACATCACCATCCACGGCGCCAATGTCGTTGTGCTTGGCTTTGGGCGCTGCGGCCATACGCTGGCGCGAACCCTCAAAGCACTCGGTGCCAATGTGACCGTCATCGCACGGGATCCTGCAATGCTCGCCCGTGCAATTGAGATGGGTGTTAAAGCGGAGTCGATGGGCGGGCTCGAAGCTGCAATGCAGCAGGCGGATATCGCCTTTAACACGATCCCGTACCTCGTCCTCACCGCATCCGTCCTTCGCACGACGCCTGTTTCCTGCGTGATCATCGATATTGCTTCGAAACCTGGTGGAACTGATTTTCGGTTCGCCGAACGCAGACATATGAAAGCCATTTTGACACCGAGCCTGCCGGGCATCGTGGCGCCCAAAACAGCGGGGCGCATCATCGGCAATACGGTCTCTCGGATTCTTGCGGGTGGTTTTGCAACGCATGTCAATCATTAGAACGGGGGAATCAGCAACATGGAACTGACGGGGAAAACGGTCGGTTTTGCAATCACGGGGAGCCACTGCACGTACGAGGAAGTCTACCCTGAGATAAAGAGACTGGTAGATATGGGTGTGGAAGTCGTGCCGATTTTTTCTGCGACAGTGATGCAGACTGGCACGCGTTTCGGTGAGGCAGGCGAATGGGCGCGTAAAATCGAAGAGGTTACAGGCAATCAGGGAATCACAACGATTCCGGAAGCGGAACCGCTTGGGCCGAGCAAGCGCCTCGACTGCCTTGTGATTGCACCGTGTACCGGCAGTTCACTCGCGCGGCTGGCAAACGCGCAGACGGATTCAGCCGTACTGATGGCGGCCAAGTCAACCATGCGCAACGATCGGCCAGTGATCCTGGCGATCTCCACGAACGATGGTTTGGGGCTGAATCTATTTAACATCGCCAAATTAATCAATACAAAAAATATTTTCTTTGTGCCATTTGGGCAGGATGCTCCCCATGTTAAAATGAATTCATTGGTTTCATTGATGCGGCTGATACCAGATACGATTGAAGCTGCACTCGAGAAGAAGCAACTTCAGCCTGTATTGTTGGAACGCTGGAGGGAAGCCAGGCCGTAGGCACGCTGAACAGCTGCTCGCGGCGAGCGCATGTAGAGATGAGGCTGCCGGACCTGCAGCTGAAGGGTGGAGACGAGTCTTGGAACACAAAGCTGCATATAACGTCGCTGTGCTCGGCGCAACGGGCGCAGTTGGCAAACGTATGATAGAGACCTTGGAACGGCGCAACTTTCCAGTTGCAAAACTAGTACCGCTCGCTTCGGCGCGCTCTGCCGGACAAAAGGTTGAATTTGGCGACCAATCATGGACTGTTCAGGAAGTTTCTGAATCGGCTTTCAGCGATATCGACATCGCCTTGTTCAGTGCGGGGGCAGACGCGAGCCGCCAATGGGCACCCGTGGCGAAGGCGCAAGGCGCCGTCGTCATCGATAACAGCAGTGCTTTCCGGATGGATGAGGATGTGCCGCTGATCGTTCCTGAAGTGAATCCACACGCCATCGCGTCGCACCAGGGGATTATCGCGAACCCGAACTGTTCGACCATTCAGTTGATGGTTGCAGTCAACCCGCTGCGCGAATGGGGGTTGAAACGGATTGCCGTCTCAACCTATCAAGCGGTCAGCGGCATGGGGCAAAGGGCAATTGATGGCCTAACCGCGGAAGTCGCAGCGCGATCAAGTGGAGCAGCTGCGAGTACAAGCGTGTTTCCAGTCGTATCAGGTGAACAGCACTTACCGATGGCATACAACGTACTCGCTCAGTGCGATATATTCCTCGATAACGGCTATACCAAGGAAGAAATGAAGATGGTCGGGGAGTCCCGGAAAATTCTAGAGCTTCCCGAACTCGCCGTAAGTCCGACGGCGGTGCGCGTACCCGTATTGTACGGCCATTCGGAGGCGGTCGAGATAGAATTTACCTCGCCCGTCACCGCGGACGAAGTACGTGAGCGGCTCCGGCGGGCGCCGGGCGTCATCGTTGTGGACGATCCCGAACATGGCCTGTTCCCGCATCCACAAATGGCGGAAGGCACTGGAGATACGTATGTGGGCCGTATTCGGCCGGCACTTGATCGCGATCGGGCAATCCTGATGTTCGTTGTAGCCGACAATTTGCTGAAAGGCGCAGCCTGGAACGCAGTGCAAATTGCCGAGTGCCTGATTCAGGATTAGCAGAGAGAGCGAAGCGGAGGAGCAAGGAATGAACGTTCTGGTACAAAAATTTGGCGGCACTTCAGTTGCTACCGAAGAGAGCAGGGTAGCTGCCGCAGAGCACGTCGAGCTGGCGCTGGCCGAAGGCTATCACGTGGTCGTGGTCGTTTCAGCCATGGGTCGACGTGGCGATCCGTACGCAACCGATACACTGCTTGGCGTCATTGGTGAAGATAAAAACATGGCCAGTCGGCGTGAACTGGATATGCTGATGGCCTGCGGCGAGGCAATTTCTTCGGTTGTATTTGCTGGTCTGCTGCGCTCACGCGGACATGATGTGACTGTGTTGAACGGTGCCCAAGCCGGCATCGTGACTAGTGGGGAGTATGGCGACGCGCGGATCATCGAAATCCACACCAAGCGGATTCTGGATGAACTGAAGGAAAACCGGATTGTGGTCGTGATGGGCTTTCAAGGCGCGACACCGGACGGTGAACTGACCACACTCGGGCGCGGGGGCAGCGACACGACCGCAACAGCGCTGGGCGTGGCACTCGGAGCTGCGTATGTAGACATCTTTACGGACGTCGAGGGCATTATGACTGCGGACCCACGTATCGTCGAGGATGCTCGCAGACTCCAGCAAGTCACGTATCAAGAAATCTGCAATATGGCATATCAAGGTGCAAAGGTCATTCATCCGCGCGCTGTCGAAATCGCCATGCAGAAGAATATCCCCATCCGTGTTCGCAGTACACTCTCTCGCGATCACGGCACACTCGTCACGAGCGCTGCCCAGCAACTTGAAACGGCAGTGCTGCGCGATCGCTTCATTACAGGCGTGGCCCATACGGTTGGTCAGTCGCAGTTGCGAGTCGACGGCCCGCAGGTAGGCAAAACCAACCTGTTTAAGGACTTGGCCGAACACGGCATCAGCGTCGATTTTATTTCCGTCTCGCCCGATCGCGTTGCGTTCACGGTACGCGCAGCCGACACTGAGGATGCTGTGGCTGTGGTGCGGCAATATGGATTTGAGCCGGAGATCACGGAACACTGCGCGCGCGTTGCTGCGGTTGGGGCAGGCATGGCTGGCATCCCGGGCGTCATGGCCCGCATTATGGATGCGCTCTTGGCAGAGGACATCGAGATTTTGCAGTCTGCAGATTCACATACAACCATCTGGTGTCTGGTGAAGGAAGATGACGTCGTGAAGGCTGTAAGGGCCCTTCATCAGGCATTCGGTTTGGCAGCGGAACCGTTGCCAGTATCCTAAATCGGTTGGGCGGCGAATTGTTACCAGTATGCTAAATCGGTTTGCCGGCAGAACCGTTGCCGGTATCCTGAAAATGGGGTGAAACACATGGATTTTGGCTCGCTCGTCACGGCGATGGCGACACCGTTCACAGCTGATGGACAGCTTGATGTCGACGGTGTGTATACGCTGGTCAATCACTTAATCGAAACGGGAACAACCGCGATTGTTGCGGCTGGTACCACAGGCGAGTCGCCTACACTGTCACATGACGAGAAGTTGACGCTGTTTCGCGAAACGATTGCTGCAGCTGCCGGGCGTGTCCCGGTCATTGCCGGTACAGGGAGCAATAACACGGCAGAAACGGTGAAACTGTCGCAGGAAGCCGAAGAACTCGGCGTGAATGGGCTCTTGCTGGTCTGCCCCTATTACAACAAGCCGAGCCAGGAAGGGCTCCTGCGGCACTTCCAAACCGTGGCCCGTGCCGTGTCGCTGCCCATCATGCTGTATAACATCCCGGGACGTACATCCATCAATCTCGATGTAACGACCGTTCTCGAACTAGCCAAGGAACCAAACATCGTTGCGCTCAAGGAGTCAAGCTGGAACTTCCAATACGTTCTTGACGTCGCCGCGAGAAAGCCGGACGACTTTCAGCTCTACAGTGGAGACGACAAGCTGACGTTGCCCATCCTCGCTGTCGGTGGACGGGGCGTCGTCAGTGTCGCGGCACATGTGGTGGGCCAAGAAATGGCAGAGATGATTGCCGCGTTTGAACGGGGGGATCATCAATCGAGCGCAGACTGGAACGCACGTTTGCTGCCCATTTTTGATGCGCTGTTCGTAACGACCAGCCCAAGTCCACTAAAGGCAGCACTCGCAGCGCTGGGACTGCCTGCCGGCCCAGTACGACTGCCATTGGTCCCCGCCCCCGAGTCAGTGGTATCGCTTGTCCAGTCAGAGCTAAAGCGGCTTGGAAAGTTTTAATCGCGAACGATGGACGAAGGGACGTACGAGGTACGGACGTCGTGGTCCTAAAATGGCCGCATTGAATTGAATGGTTGGAAATTGAACATGCCTAGCCTCCAGGCTCACGACCTACGTGACGCTGGAGGCTTTGTGTATACAGAGGGAACGCAGGTCACGTTCATGCTATCAGGTGGGGTATAGCGATCGCTTCGATCGCAAATGCCCAAACTCCCTGAGTACGCGACCAGATCGTGCTGGAAAGGAAGATGATGTACCTTAGCCTCTCGCCATACGGCCATCTATCTAGGGAGGCCTAAGGAAGGTGACCTACCTTAGCTGCGGGCGGACAGAGAGCCTCCTACAGGAGGCAACGTCCAGATATGCACAGCGATCGATTCGATCGTAACCCCCGACAGACGGCAACGACCAGACGAGCACAGCGATCGTTCCGACCGCAAACGCGACGATACCAACGACCAACGAGCGGGCTACGCATGCTCCACCATGCGACCCTCATATAAGGTCAATTTTGGACGAGGCACCAACCGTTTCAGCTTGACTTGGATAAGGTGCAGTTGTCGAAACGTGGTCGAACGAGTATAATAGTAGCTAAGTGACTGGTGCG
Source organism: uncultured Alicyclobacillaceae bacterium (assembly GCA_963758235.1). Taxonomy (GTDB): domain Bacteria; phylum Bacillota; class Bacilli; order Alicyclobacillales; family Alicyclobacillaceae; genus CAVWUS01. The sequence goes on from CAVWUS010000010.1 coordinate 101,792, forward strand.
GCGGCTTTTCATAAACAAAAGACGATGTTCATCATCACTCGGCATTGTGTGATGTTGTTTATATCTGCGCGCAGATCTCACGTGACGGGGTTGTCCGCAAATGAGTCAAGAACTCTGCAGCACATTGCCGCGTCGGTGGATAAAAATGGTCCGGGGCTTCGCCCGGCACTGAAGGTCCCCACAGGGGACCAGAACCCAGTCCGGCATTTTTATCTACCTCCTTGCGTCGGCATCTTATAAGGCGAGACTTGGCGCTTTGCGCCATAGCGAGACCTATCCCCTTGTGGGGCCTTGACCCATTTCGGACACGCAATTTATGACTCGGGATAAATCAAAATGTTCGTGACCCGAAGGTGTATTTGTTATACCTTGTACGTGGGTTTGGTTTGTATTGTAATTTTTTAAAAATTCACATGCCAAAAATGAACACACAATTGTTTTGTATTTGCATATGAATTCTGGAGGTGCCAGGTTGGCAAAAAGACAAAAATTAATGATGATTCCCCTTGGCGGCGTGGGTGAAATCGGCAAAAACATGACCGCTTACTGTTATGGACAAGACATTATCGTCGTCGATGCAGGTCTCAAAGTTCCCTGAGGAGGAGATGCTCGGAATTGATATCGTCATTCCGGATATCTCGTATCTTGGTGGAAAACAAGGACAAGGTACGCGGCATTTTCTTGACACATGGACATGAAGACCACATCGGCGGTCTACCGTATGTGCTGAAGTCCTTAATGTTCCGGTTTATGGAACCAAGTTGACCTTGGGCTTAGTTGGCAACAAATTGAAGGAACATGGTCTCACGGACAGCACGAAGATGGTGAAATGGACGGCAACGAGCGAGATTCACGGCAGGTGCGTTTACGGTCTCGTTCTTTTATTTAAATCACAGTATTCCGGATGCTGGCGGGTTTGCGATTGAGACACCGGAAGGACTGGTGATCCACACGGGCGATTTCAAGTTCGATCATACGCCGATCGACGGTCGTCCTGCGGAGTTACATAAGCTCGCCGACTACGGTGCGCGAGGCGTGTTAGCGCTCGTGGCAGACAGTACGAATTCCGAACGGCCAGGGTATACGCCGTCGGAAAGGTTGTTGGCGAGAAGATGAAAACATTGTCAGTGAGACGGACGGACGCATCATCTTGGCGACATTTGCTTCGAATATTCACCGACTGCAGTGGTGTCATCACGGCAGCCGAGCGGCACGGTCGCAAAGTAGCGGTTATTGGACGCAGCATGGTCAACAACTTGAGATTGCGCGGAGATTGGGTTACTTGGAAATAGATCCGAACTACCATCATCGATGTCGACGATATCGGCAAACTGCCGCCCGAGCGTGTGCTGATTCTTTGCACGGGCAGCCAGGGCGAACCGATGTCCGCGTTCGTCCGGATGGCGCAGGTCCGCACATCGGAAAGTTGAGATTTACCCAGGAGATACGGTCGTTCTTGGCGAGTTCGCCGATTCCAGGCAACGACTTGGCGATTGCCCGTACGATAGACCAGTTGATGCGGATGGGTGCCAACGTCATTTACCAGGGTGTCCACGTGTCGGGTCACGGCAGTCAGGAAGAACTGAAACTGATGCTGAACTTGATCAAGCCGAAGTACTTTTTGCCGGTACACGGTGAATACCGGATGCAGCGCCAGCATGCGTCGCTGGCCACAGCGACCGGTGTCGATCCGGACAACATCTTTATCTTGCAGCTCGGCGACGTCGTCGAATTTGAAGACGGTGAAGCGCGCCTGGGCGGACGGGTATCGGCCGGTATGGTGATGATTGACGGACTTGGTGTCGGTGATGTGGGGAACATTGTCCTTCGCGATCGCAAGCTGCTTTCACAGGACGGAATTCTGGTCGTCGTAGTCACGCTGTCGAAGGAAGAGGGCACGATTTTATCTGGACCGGACATCATTTCCCGCGGCTTTGTGTATGTACGTGAATCCGAGGCATTGCTGGAAGAAGCGAGTAAAATCGTCAGCAATACGCTGCTCAAACTGTCGTCGGACAATGTCAGTGAGTGGTCATCGCTGAAGACAGCAGTGCGCGATTCGCTCGGCCGCTTCCTGTTCGAACGTACGCGCCGTCGTCCAATGATTCTGCCAATCATCATGGAGGCATAACGAAGTATTCACGCCTCTTCCGGGGCTGCCCGCCCAGTTACGACTGCAGGGGCAGCCCTTTATACGTTCATGACATCCCAGCGTGTGTCATGACTGACGGGCATGGTTGTGGCTCATGGCTGCGGGGCAGGACTGCGGAACCGTATTTGCGTTCATCTTTATCTATATTACAATGAGTCCAAATGAGAGAATGCGGGAGTGTGCAATCGTGGAGAGAAAACATCACTTAACACCACAAAGGGAGGCTGTCTACCAGGTCGTACTGGCAGCGTCCGATCATCCGACAGCAGCCGATGTGATTGAGCGCCTGCGCATTCAAGGTAAAACGATGGCCTATGCTACGGTTTAGCAGCCGGCGAGGCTGTCTGGGTAAAGTACCACTTCAAAACGGAACAGGGGATTCAAAACTGGCGCCGGGAAGAAGCCGTGAAACTTGCTGGCGAAGATCCGGACTACCATACCCGTGACTTGTTCCAGGCGATTGAAAATGGTGATTTTCCAGCCTGGAAACTGTATGTACAAATCATGCCGCTGGTGGACGCGGACAGCTACCGTTTCGATCCGTTTGACGTCACCAAGACATGGTCACAAAAAGACTACCCGCTCATACCGGTCGGACGGCTCGTTTTAAACCGGAATCCACAAAACTATTTTGCTGAGGTCGAGCAGGCGGCGCTTTCACCTGCCAATATCGTACCAGGCATCGGCTTCTCTCCGGATAAAATGCTGCAGGGCCGTCTGTTTGCGTATGCAGATGCACACCGGTATCGTGTCGGTACGAACTATAATCTTCTGCCTGTCAATCGTCCGCATTCTGCAGTAAACAATTATCAGCGCGACGGAGCCATGCGGTTTGACAGCAATGGCGGTGCCAGCGTGAACTATGAGCCAAACAGCTTTGACGGCCCAGTTGAACAGCCGTCAGCGGCTGCGCCTGGTCACCCGCTGGCGGGAACAACCGGTTCGTATCCATATCGGACCGATGACTTCTATACACAGCCGGGTGACCTGTACCGTCTTCTGGATGAAGCGGAACGTGCCGATTTAGTGGACAACATCGTTCATGCCATGCTGCCCGTCAGCAAACCGATACAAGAGCGCCAGTTGGTTCATTTCTATCGGGCCGATCACGAATTTGGCGAACGTATCGCCGCCGGTCTCGGCTTGACCAAACCAGCAACAGTCTAACTGACTGTTCGGCTACGCCCAGCGAGAGACAACGCGCGCGTTCTGCAAAATAGGGTGCAGGCGTCCCCATCACGTATACACATCACGTATGCAGTATCCGCAGCCCGTCGAGGGCTGCGGATTTTTTTGTTCAATCCTCTGCATGTGTATGTTCCAGCCTTTTACTCCAAATACTACATCGCAGAGTGCCAGTGAGAGGAGTGTCGTACGTGCCGCACACAGAAACACGTCCCGATGGCGCATCTGAACCGCAGGCCGACCCAAGCAAGGTAAGCGACAGTATTCAATCGCTTGGACAGTCACAACCGGCAAAAGCAGAGTCGGATATCTACTGCATTACCATCATTGGACAAGTTGAAGGGCATATCATACTGCCCGCGCAAAACAAAACGACAAAATATGAACACATCATTCCTCAGCTCGTCGCTGTGGAACAGAACGAAAACATCCATGGGCTGCTGCTCATCCTCAACACGTTAGGCGGTGATGTAGAAGCCGGTTTGGCCATTTCCGAGATGGTTGCCAGCCTCAGCAAGCCGACCGTTTCCCTGGTGCTCGGCGGCGGCCATTCAATTGGCGTTCCAATTGCTGTGAGCACCGACTATACATTCATCGCCGAAACGGCGTCGATGACCATTCATCCAATTCGTTTAACCGGTATGGTGATTGGTGCTCCGCAATCGTTCGAGTATATGGAGCGCATGCAGGAGCGGGTGATTCGCTTTGTGGTCGATCATTCGAAAGTAACCGAATCGGTGTTCCGTCGCTTGATGCTAAACACTGGTGAGCTTGCGCGTGATATCGGTACCACGGTGGTCGGGAAGGATGCAGTTCGCTACGGGATCGCGGATGATATTGGCGGCGTCAGCGCGGCCCTCGCCAAGTTGAATGAACTCATTGCACAGCGCCGCGGAGCGGCTGTTTCTACTGAAGGAGTGGTACAATAATGCTGCACTGGAGCATACGCCCGTTCGCCGACGTGATGGCTGGGTTCGAGCCTGCAGAACTGCAGGAGGTACAGGTGGGCTCCGCCACGATGCTGATTTCTTCAGTCAACGGTACGCAGCGGATCGAGCGGTTAATTTCCCCTCGTCCGAACGACTATCTCCGTCCTGAATGGCAGCCTGGGCAGCCATTCAAACAGCCTAAAACGGTGTGATTCGGCAGGGAAACACGTGTCCAAGCTAGAAATAGTGTGCGGCGGGGCGATTGTCCGCCGCACAGGAGGCACGTGATGGGAAAGAAGCAACAGAGACAGCAAGTGTTTAAATACGAAGCAACCGGCGTCATCATCCTGGCGATGGCTGCCTTGGCTTTGGGCAAGCTCGGGATTGTGGGCCGTTCCCTGGACGTGGCCTGCATTTATCTGGCCGGTTCGTGGAGTTTCCTCGTTCCAATCTTCGTCGGCTATGCGGCCGTGGTCATCATGGTCACGCGCAGCGCTTTCGCATGGTCAGGCAGACATATGGGTCTGCTAATTCTCCTCGTCTCCTGGCTTACGTTGATGGAAGTCTATTTCTACAATGATGTCTCCAGCTATAATAAGGCGCTTTACCCAGCGACTTGGCACGCGTTGCGGGCGCTGGCTGCCGCTACGATGCATCCGTCGACGAGCGTTGGCGGTCCTGTCATCGAAGCCGGCGGCGGACTGCTTGGCTATGCCGTGTTTTCGATTTGTCACCGTCTGTTTGCACTCCCGGGAACGTTCCTGGCGCTGACGGTGCTGGCCATTATCGGGATCGCACTGGTCACCCAGCAGTCACTGGTCAACGTCATTAAAGGCGGCACCGGCTGGACCGAGAAGCGCCTGTCGGGTGTTTGGAAAGGCCTGCGCCAATATGTCGATCTGCTGTTTGGTACTGAGCGTAAAGATAGCAGCGAGCAGCGTGCAGAAACGGCCGCTGACGATGAACAGCCTGCGCCAAGGCGGACCCGCGGCCGGCGAAAACCAGAACTGGTGGTTGAGGGTGACTGGCGTGACAAGACGCAGGCAGCCGAGGCTGCGGACGGACCGGTCATCCACGACTTTGCACAGCATGTGGCAGCCAGGAACGCAAATCTCCAGATGGAACTGGCAAGCGAACCAACTCCAGCGCCGGACGTGCAGACAGCCCAAGTGGTACCGACCGAACGGGGACTGGCAGCTCGCTTCCCGGACGCTGCCAACCCTTTGAAGCCAGTGCCGGAACGAAAACAAGCAGAATTGACCGGTACAGACGAGGGACAGGCCGGTTTTTATCCGGTTGGCGCCATGGTGCATGACGACAACTATCAACTGCCGCCGGTCAGTTTGTTTGCCCTGCCGAAAGGGCCGCGCACAGGATTCAACCAGCGCGATGCGCAGGAAAATGCGATGAAGCTGCAGTCTACGCTTGAGAGCTTCGGAGTTCAGGCTAAAGTGGTCGAGATCAGCCGTGGACCGACGGTTACACGCTATGAACTGCAGCCCGCCGTTGGCGTCAAGGTATCGCGCATTGTCAACTTGACGGATGATATTGCGCTGGCATTGGCCGCGCGCGATCTGCGTGTTGAGGCGCCTGTTCCGGGCAAATCCGTCATCGGCATCGAAGTGCCAAACAGTGAAATCGCCGTTGTTACGTTCCGCGAAGTCCTTGAATCCGATGCCTTCCAGACGGAGACGAGCAAGCTGGCGATGGCACTCGGTCGCGACATCACGGGTCGTTCAATTGTCGGCAATCTGCAGAAGATGCCGCACTTATTGGTCGCTGGCGCAACCGGATCGGGCAAGAGCGTCTGCATCAATGGCATGATTGCCTCCATATTGCTGAAAGCGAAACCGCATGAAGTCAAGTTTTTGATGATTGACCCGAAAATGGTGGAATTGAGTGTCTACAACGGCATTCCGCATTTGCTCGCACCGGTTGTGACCGACCCGCGCAAGGCTGCTTTTGCCTTGAAGAAAGTCGTCGCCGAGATGGAATCCCGCTATCAAGCGTTTGCCGATCGCGGCGCCCGCGACATTGAACGGTATAATCAGATGCTCGCCGCTGACGGAGAAGAAGCACTGCCGTACATCGTTGTTATTGTCGACGAGCTCGCTGACTTGATGATGGTCGCGCCAGGTGAAGTGGAAGACGCCATTTGCCGTATTGCACAGATGGCGCGTGCGGCCGGTATTCACCTGATTGTTGCGACGCAAAGGCCATCCGTCGATGTCATCACCGGTGTCATCAAAGCGAATATTCCCAGCCGTATCGCCTTCGCCGTATCGTCAATGGCCGACTCGCGGACGATTCTCGACGGTGGCGGCGCTGAAAAACTGTTGGGGCGCGGCGACATGCTGTACGTACCCGTTGGTGCCAGCAAGCCCACACGTGTTCAGGGTGTATATATTTCAGAAGATGAGATTGAAAACCTGGTTGAGTACGTAAAAGGGCAACAGGATGCAGTCTACACAGTCGACCTCAACACGGGGGAACCGACTGGTGAAACGCAGCAGAGCGCGGATTTGGATGCACTGTTCACCGACGCGGTCGATCTTGTCGTCGACTCGGGACAGGCATCGGTTTCGATGATTCAACGGCGTTTTCGAGTCGGCTACTCGCGTGCAGCGCGGATCATTGACCAGATGGAACTGCAGGGTATTGTCGGACCGTTTGAAGGCAGTAAACCGAGAGAAGTGTTGATTCGACGGGAGGATTGGGAGAGTATGCGCTCTTCCTATCAGTAAGAGCCTTAACCCTTTTCGGTCAAGCGTAGTAATGGAATTTTGGACGTGTTGAAATGATCCCGCAAGTTGGCTCATATGCTTATGCAGGACAAGGTATTGAGGTGAGCCAAAGATGGATCAGGCAACACTTGCAAAACCGTGGTCACGTCGACTCCTGCTGGGCGCGATTGCGGCGCTCGGTATCACCTATACAGGCGCTGTCGCTTGGCTCGGTGGTGCAGAAGGAATGAGTACGCAGGCAAGTGGTACACAAGTGACGAATGCTGCTGCACTTGACGTACCGCCAGGCATGGAACAGACGCTGGCGAAAAAAATCGGCGCTTTGGTACCACAGATGGATGAACTGTTTGTGTTCCCGGCGGCAGACAACAATGGCTTTACCGTTTCGATGACGCTTGACTATGTTGGTGACGAGGCACCGTCCACACAGCAGATTAAGCACGATATGAATCTGATCTTTCCAGCGGCTTACAGCAGTAGTGAGCCGGTAGAAGATGTCGAAGTGTACGTGACCTTTAATGGTGAGATTATCGCTGGGGCTGAGATGGGTGATGCAGCCTATAAATCATTGGCTGCTGAAACCAGTTCCCAAGGTTCACTTGCTGATGCGCTCGAGCACGCCAAGATGGTGACGGTGGAGGGGCCGGATACGTCGTGGATGCAAGTTGAAGAAACGGTTCCCGGGAGCGGATCGGGCACATAAAAATCGGCGCGTCAGCCGCGCCGATGAGAGCCAATCATATAAGCATGCGTGAAACCAATGTGCTGCCGCCTGACTTCGCGCATCAAGGCACGTACAATGGGTTCGTGACCTGTACGCATGAGCGTTTCGACGATTGTATGCGTCGTAAACGGTTCCTCCAGCGCACCTGCGACTTCTGGACTGTCCGGCAGCGTCTGAAGCCACCGGTCATCATATTGACTGCCGCGCCGATCTCGATACGCACGTTCATACAGATCTTGTACGGTAATCGGCAGGGCGAGTGTCTTTAAATAAAAATCCAGTTGATAAAGCGCCTTTGCAACAGACAGGTGCTTACCCTGGGAATCATCCATGTTGATTTCCACCTCTTGTTTCTATTTCACCAGAAACATCACTGAAAGGCAAGGTGCGCGCGTCTCTTCAGACATGGTACAATGTTCCGTGACTACTGCTACAAGCAAGAACTGCATTGAGGAGACGGTTGCTGCGTGTTGAATTGGAAGTCTCGTATGTCCTTGAGCCTTGGTCTGGCATTCGCCGCCGTTACGGCGACGGCCTGTGGCGCACCCGATCTGGGCAGCATGAAACCAACGGTATATAAACCCTCGGTCTACGCTCTGTTGGTCGATCAGCCTGTACACTGGCAGCCGAGTGACACGAACGGTCTGGCGCAAAGTGTCTCCGGTGTAGTCGTAGAGACCGAGTCTACCACCTCGGCACAGCTCCTCAGTCACCTGAATCAAGCCCTCAGTATTCACGGCTTAGGGATGGTGGTTGCTGTCTTCAATGGTCCCGTTTCAGAAAGTGCCATGCAGTTTGCAGCCAGCCATACAAACGTACGTTTCGAATTCTTCGGCACCATGCCAGCATTCGGGAACGCGGACAACGTTCGTCAGATTGTGCCAAATATCCAGGTTGGCGCTTATTTAAGTGGCTGGCTGGCAGGGGAAATGGCGGCGAAGTCGAATCTTCAGTCCATTGGCTTTGTGCCATCTACAGCACCGCAAAATGCAGCGATCACGCATGCGCTCCTGGCGGGGGTCTATGACGCAGATCCGACCGTGAATCTGGTACCGGCCTTACCCACTGGTGTACCACCCCTATCTGTACCAGCTGTTGATATTTCTAACGGCCCTGTGAAGAACTCGGACTTTGCTGCACTTCAATCACAGCATGCGTTTCTGGCCAGTTTGGATTTTGGCGGCCAGTCCGCTGTCGAGCTTTCCCTGCCGCAGGTAACGCATCTCACGCAGGATGTAGCTGCGTTTGTACATGGCCGCTGGCAAAGCGGTACGACTACGACCACGGACGCGCCGATTCTGCTGCTTCAGAAGACGACTGCTGTACCGGGTGCAGTTCAGAATGCGTTTACGGCGGAAGAAAATTTTGTGGCGGGCAATCCACAGTCAGTCCAGGCGGCGTGGAATGCTGTGCCGAAAGCGACGCAGGCAGGGTGGAACACCATCGCAGGCAGTTAATGCATCGATATGCACAGTTGTGGCAATCTAATCCATACGGGAGGAACGATTGATGTCTAATGCCCAAACAACTCAGGAAGATTCCGTAACAGAGTATTATTTTCAGTATCGGATCAAGAAAAATCGGCCTGGGTTGCTTGGTGATTTGGCATCATTGCTCGGTATGCTCGGATTCAACATCATTCAGTTGAATGATGTATCGGAGCAGAGCAGAGGATTCTTGCTGCAGACGCGATCGGATAACCAAGTGGATGTGCTGCGTGCGATTGTCGCGTCACTCGATGATGTGGAAGTGACGGCTTTACGCCGGCCTTCTCTGCGTGATCGCATTGCACTGCGCCACGGCCGCTTTATCGAACGCAGCGACACCGAGGCGAGGACTTATCGCTTTGTACGCGATGAGCTGGGCGTTTTGGTCGATTTTCTCGGCGAATCGCTGAAGAGAAACAAACGTCAGGTCATCGGCGTCCGCGGTCAGCCCCGTGTGGGGAAGACGGAGTCGATTGTGGCGGCGAGCGTCTATGCCAACAAACGCTGGGTATTTATTTCGTCGACTTTGCTGAAACAGACAATCTTGAATGAACTCCCGGCGGAACAGCTCAAGAGTGACCGCCATGTCTACATCATTGACGGCGCAGTGTCGGCTTTGCGCGGAGGTGAACGTCACATGAGTGTTGTCGAAGAAGTCTTATTAATGCCGGCGCCGATTGTCATTGAGCATCCTGATATTTTTGTGCATAGGACAAGATATGGCTGGTCTCTGTTTGACATGCTGATTGAACTGCGGAACGAACCGAATGAAGAGCTGACGTATGAACCGTACGAACAGGAACTGGAACGCTGGCCTGAGTAGTCGCCATTCAAGAACGCTTACCCTGGAGAGGTGAATGCAGTGCAGGAAATTGGACGTATCTTGAGAGAAAAAAGGGAAGAACTCGGACTGACGATAACGGATGTTGAACAGCGAACGAAGATACGCAGCCGTTATTTGGCGGCGATTGAAGACGGGGACTGGAGTGTCATGCCGGGAGACGTGTACGCGCGCGGATTCGTACGGGCGTACGCCGAAGCGGTTGGTTTGGATGGCAATGAGCTGCTGAATTTGGCGCCAGTAGCGGCGCCTGTGAAGGATGGAAGCCCAACCACCACGGTAGAGAAGCCGGTCAGGCAGTCGGAACGGGTACAGCCAGCGGTCCGAAAACGCGCACCGGCAAGCCCCTCCACTCGCGCGAGACGGACACCGTCGTCTGCTTCAAGAGTGGACTTTAACGCAGGCCAAGTCGCTTTTATCGTGGTGATTCTGGTCTTGCTCGTTGTCGGCTGGTGGCTGCTGGCGAGGTCACACAATCACGCCAATGCAAGCGGGCAAACGAGCGGAGGTCAGCCAACTGCGGTCAATCAGACAGGGCAGAACAATGCAACTTCTGCACGGAACAGCACTGGCAATAGCACGAATGCCGCAAACAACACGACGAACGCGCAGCCGCCAACACCGGCAATACAGATTGCATCTTCGCCGCAGCCAACCGGAGATGTCACGTATACGGTAACTGCGACGCCTGCTCAGGCACTTTCGGCCACTTTAGCTACGTCGACTGCCCAGTGCTGGGTGCAGTTGACATTGGATGGCGTCAATCAAGGGGCTGGTGGTGTCATGCTGCAGCCGAACTCGAAGCAAACCTGGAAAGCCCAGAAATCGATGGTCATTCGCGTCGGGAACCCTGGCGGCGTGTCGTTGACCATTGATGGAAAGGCAGTAACATTGCCGAATGTAAACAATCCAATCAATATCACGATTGTGAATCATTGAGTTTTGGGGAGGCGTAATGCATGGCAAAAGACGCGTCATTTGACATTGTCTCAAAAATTGATCTGCAGGAAGTAGACAACGCTGTCAATCAGGCTCAAAAGGAATTGGCGACGCGATTTGACTTTAAAGGAAGCAAAAGTTCGGTTGCGTTCGAAGATGACCGCATTGTCATCATTTCCGACGATGAATACAAGCTGGCGAGTGTCTACGATATCCTTCAGTCGAAGTGCGTGAAGCGTGGAATATCACTTAAGGCGCTTCAGCCTGGCAAGGTTGAGCCTGCATCTGGTGGTACGGTACGGCAGACGATTTCACTGCAGCAGGGCATATCGCAGGAGGTAGCCAAGGAGATCACGAAGACCGTACGCGACTCCAAATTAAAAGTTCAGGCGACCATCCAAGGCGATCAGGTGCGTGTCACTGGCAAAAGCCGCGATGATTTGCAAGCGGTGATCGCACTGCTGAAAGCTGCAGATCTGTCTGTGCCGTTGCAGTTTGTGAACTACCGCTGAGCAGCATGGATTGGGTCGGGCTCACTTTGACAGCGTAATTTCCAGTAAGCTATACTAGGTTCAATGTTTGCACGGGAACTCTGTGCGATTGGGGCGTGAATTTGATTGAATCTGGCTAACCGCATTACGATAGCCAGAATCTTTTTTGTGCCGGTCGTAGCGGTCTTAATGTTGGTGCACTATAGTTTTTGGTCGTTCACGATCAATCACCATACGACCACGGGCAGCGAAATCGTAGCGGCTGTGGTGTTTATTTTGGCCGCCAGCACGGATGGGCTGGACGGCTATATTGCGCGCAAGCGCCAGATCGTTACGAACTTTGGCAAATTGCTCGATCCGCTGGCGGATAAGCTGCTTGTCACGGCTGTACTCATCAGCCTGGTGGAAATGCACCGGCTTTCCGCCTGGGTGGTCATTGTGATCATCAGTCGCGAATTCGCTGTGACGGGATTAAGGCTAATCGCAGCAGCTGAGGGTACAGTGATTGCAGCGAGCCCGCTGGCAAAATGGAAGACCTTCACGCAGATTGTCGCAATGGTTGCCCTGATACTGAACAACTTCCCATTCACACTCATCGGACTCCCCCTGGATACATGGCTGGTGTATCTCATGGTCATCATTACGGTCGCCTCAGGTATCGATTACTTTATGAGAAATCGACAAGTCATTGACGCGAGGGTTTGAATATGAGTATTGAACGTACTTCTCAGAATACATGCCGTGCTGAGCATATCGCTGTAGGCACGGAAATTCTGCTTGGCCAAATCGTAAACGGCCATGCGCGGACGATTTCACTGGAGCTGGCTTCACATGGGTTGTTTCTGTATCATCATGGTGCTGTAGGTGACAATCTCGAACGGATCGTGCAAACATTTCGCGTGGCGTCAGAGCGGTCCAATGTTGTCATCGTCACTGGCGGGCTCGGGCTGACAGGTGATGACCTAACTAAGGAGGCACTGGCCGAGTTTTTGCAGCGTAAGCTTGTCCTGTCGCAGGAAGCACTCGAGCACTTGGAAACGTTTTTCAGTGCACGTGGCCGAAGCATGCCGGAAGAAAATCGAAAACAGGCGTTTTTCATTGAAGGCGGCGAGATGCTGCCGAATCCGAACGGGACTGCACCTGGTCAATATGTAGCCGCAGACGGCGTACACTATTTCTTGCTGCCGGGCCGCCCCTGGAAATGACGCCGATGTTGCGAAACTTTGTCTTGCCAAAGTTGAAGACACTGTTTCCGCAGGCCACTGGGCTTACGTCACGCGTTCTGCATTTTTGCGGTATCGGTGAATCGGATGTGGACGAACAGATTCAAGATCTGTTTCAACGGTCAAATCCGACGGTTGCACCGCTTGCCGGCGAAGGCGAGATGCTGCTCAGGATTACAGCCTCCGATACAGCGACAAAGTCAGCTGCGGAATTGATTGCCTCTGTCGAACAGGAGTTACTGAACCGTTTCCCTGACTATGTATACGGCTACGATGATGATACCCTGCAGAGTGTCGTCGCTGCGTCAAGCCTGACGAAACAATGTTCAATTGCTGCCGCCGAGAGTTGTACGGGCGGCCGGATTGCGGCCATGCTGACATCTGTTCCAGGAAGTTCGGGTTTCTTTCGCGGTGGCATTGTAGCCTATCAAAATGAGGTCAAGTCGAGTCTGCTTGGCGTTCGAGATCAAACGCTGTTGCAGTTTGGAGCGGTTTCGGCCGAAACGGCAGCTGGGATGGCTGCTGGCGTGCGCACGGCATGCAGCGCCGACATCGGTGTTTCCGTAACGGGAATTGCAGGTCCGACGGGTGGCACAGCGGATAAGCCAGTCGGCTTAGTTTACGGCGCAATTGCATCTGAAACTGGGACACGCACCTTCCGGATGCAGCTGAGCGGTTCGAGAGAACAAATACAGGTACGTGCAGCGAAGCGTGTATTATGGGAGCTTTGGCGAACGCTCACCAACAAGGTACATTGACCGATTGATTGCAGCACGGGTAAAAGAAAGGTGAGAAAATGACGCGTTTTGATGAATTTGGTTTAAGCAAGAAAGTGCTGGATGCCATTCACGATATGGGGTTTGAAGAACCATCTCCAATTCAGGCAGCGTGTATTCCGCTTGTGTTAGATGGATTTGAAGTGATAGGACAGGCGCAGACCGGAACAGGTAAGACGGCAGCGTTTGCAATCCCAATTGTAGAGCGGGTCACCACGGAACGTAGAGTGCAAGCGCTGGTGTTGACGCCGACGCGTGAGCTGGCGATTCAGGTGGCTGGTGAATTTCGCAAGATCTCCAAACATACACGAGTCAAGACACTCCCCATCTATGGTGGACAATCGATTGTTCACCAAATCCGTACGCTGCAGCAGGGTGTACAGGTGGTCATCGGCACGCCCGGTCGCGTGCTCGATCATATTCGCCGCGGCACGCTCAAACTGAATGACATTCGGATTGTTGTGCTCGATGAGGCGGACGAAATGCTCGATATGGGCTTTATCGACGATATCGAATCGATTCTGAAAGGGACGCCGGATACGCGCCAGACGCTCCTGTTTTCGGCGACGTTCCCGGTCGAAGTAAAACGGCTTGCCAAGCGTTATATGAACGCGCCGCAGCACGTGACGGTCAATCGCGGCGAGATGACCGTCCCTGCCATCGATCAGGTTTATTATAAGGTGCTCGAGCGCAATAAACTTGAGAGCCTGTGCCGGATCATCGATAGTGAAGACGTGCCGCTTGGCATCATCTTCTGCCGGACGAAGCGCGGTGTCGATGAACTGGTCGAAGCGCTGATTGCACGCGGTTATCTGGTGGATGGCCTGCATGGTGACTTGAGCCAGGCGCAGCGCGATCGTGTCATGCGCAAGTTTCGTTCAAACGATATCGAACTGCTGGTGGCGACCGATGTCGCTGCGCGCGGCATCGATGTCGACAATGTCACCCACGTCGTTAACTATGATCTGCCGCAGGATCCGGAATCATACGTCCACCGGATTGGCCGGACAGGCCGGGCTGGCAAACGCGGATTGGCACTGTCGCTGGCAACGCCGCGTGAATTTAAGCTGTTGAAACAAATTGAGCGCGAAACAGGCGCGAAGATTGAAGCGCGAGAAGTGCCGTCTTTGGCCGACGTTGCGGAACGTCAGGCAGAGACGTGGCGTACCCGCATTGTCGAAGCGATTCAAGGCGGCGGTCTGGGGCACTATCGCGCTATCCTTGGCAGCGTGATCGACGAACACGATCCAATCGACGTCGCGTGCGCGGCGCTGAAGCTGGCATCGGCTGGCGACGGAAGGGGAGAACAGGAAGAGGACTATGATTTTGGCGATACCGGGGCGCGCCCGGGCATGGTCCGATTCTTTGTCAATATTGGGCGGAATGCCAAAGTCAGTCCATCAGACCTGGTTCGCACCATCTCGGAAGAGGCGGGTGTTCCTGGGCAGACCATTGGCAAGATCGACATTTTCGATCGCTTTACATTCGTTGAAGTCGAGCAGGAATCGGCTCCATTTGTCTACGAAGCATTGCGGCAGAGTCGCATTAATGGTTCGAGAGTCAACATGGAACCTGCCAAACCACGTGGCCGCAGGTAACTGCGCGCGCTCAGCTGGATACTCGAAGTTCCTGACAGGCTGTCCGACTCGTGCGGGCAGCCTGTTTGTGTGGTTGTCCGAAATGGGCCAAGTATCACTCGAATCGGATGCGAACAAATGTTTGCATAATCTGATGAAACTGATACAATGGCAAGCAGGGAAACGAATGAACTCTTCGAATTCATTTAAAGAGATTGCGAAGGCTATGTATGACGTTCGTCGCAGGGCGACGCGAGAAATGAGGATGGTGCCGAATGGGTGACAAGCAGCAGGCATTGGAGCAGGCGTTAAAGCAAATTGAAAAGCAGTTTGGTAAAGGATCCATCATGCGGTTGGGTGAAGCATCCGCTTCGATGAATGTCGAAACCATTCCTACTGGCGCATTGGCGCTTGACATCGCACTGGGTGTCGGAGGACTCCCGCGTGGCCGAATTATAGAGATTTATGGACCTGAATCGTCTGGCAAGACCACCGTTGCGCTGCACAGTGTAGCGGAGGTGCAGAAGCGTGGCGGGCAAGCTGCGTTTATCGATGCGGAGCACGCGCTCGATCCGCTCTATGCCAGTAAGCTGGGGGTCAACATTGACGACTTGCTCATTTCCCAGCCAGATACAGGCGAACAGGCACTCGAAATCGCAGAGGCGCTGGTTCGCAGCGGAGCGGTCGACGTACTGATCGTCGACTCTGTTGCCGCACTTGTACCGAAAAACGAACTTGAAGGCGATATGGGAGACTCGCATGTCGGTCTTCAGGCCCGTTTGATGTCGCAGGCGCTTCGGAAATTGGCCGGTGCAATCTCCAAATCGAAGACGATTGCCATTTTCATCAACCAAATTCGCGAAAAAGTCGGCGTGATGTTCGGTAATCCGGAGACGACAACTGGCGGTCGGGCGCTCAAGTTTTATTCGACGATTCGCCTGGAAGTTCGCCGCGCTGAGGCTCTGAAGCAGGGAACCGATGTCGTTGGCAGCCGCACGCGAATCAAGATTGTGAAAAACAAGGTTGCCCCGCCATTTAAGCAAGTCGATGTAGATCTGATGTTTGGCGAAGGCATCTCACGCGAAGGCAGCATCATTGACATGGGAACGGATTTGGATATTATTCAAAAGAGCGGTGCATGGTTTGCCTATCAGGAAGAACGACTTGGTCAGGGTCGGGAGAATGCGAAGCAGTTCCTCAAGGAACATCCGGAAATTGCGGATGAAATTGAGTTGAAAATTCGTGCGCATTTTGGACTGGGTGCACCAGGTGGAGCAATATCGTCTGATCCGCAGGAGGAAGTGCTGAACTTTGACGCCTAAGGATGAGATTGTCGATGTCATCACAGGGCGTTCAACTGCCCCTGGGTCAACATCACACATTCGCATTCACTTTCAGGCTCATG
Organism: uncultured Alicyclobacillaceae bacterium; assembly: GCA_963758235.1. Taxonomy (GTDB): domain Bacteria; phylum Bacillota; class Bacilli; order Alicyclobacillales; family Alicyclobacillaceae; genus CAVWUS01. The sequence continues at coordinate 118,265 of CAVWUS010000010.1, forward strand.
AAGACCTCGATGTGCTGATTCAGACGTGGGTTGATTCGTCCCTTAAAGTCGGGATGGAACTGTCGCGTCAGCAAATGCGTCATTTGGAACAGAAGGCACTGGAATCGGAAGCCACGGAAGAGGCCTTCCGATTTCTGCGTTCTCGACCGCGGACAGAGCGTGAAGTGCGTGACAGACTGGCCAAGGCTGAGTATCCGGAAGCCGTGATAGAACAGGTGATTGCAGATTTAATAGAACGTGAATTTGTAAATGATGAAGATTATACAGATAGATTCATTTCGGCATACGGATCGCGCATGAGTCGCCGCGAGCTTCAGTATCGCCTCCGAAAAAAGGGCATTGAGACAGAGTTGGCGCAGCCGAAGCTGAACGCGGAGTCTTCCCGGTTGCAGGAACACGACGCAGCATTGCTGCTGGCCCGCAAGCACTGGCGTAAGCATCGTCAGCGGACGCTTTCTGAACGTAAGCAAAAACTAGCTCAATATTTAAACATGAAAGGGTTTCATATGGATCTTATCTATGATGTGTTGAACGAATTGGAGGCCGAAACGCAAGAGAACGAACGTTCTTGACAACGATTGGTACCCTTCGCTAGAATAAAAATGCGTATCATTGCGGCCTCTAGCTCGAAACTGTGCTTCCAATTGTGACTCGACAGCGAGGACGACAGGAGCACTGAGCAGGGAGGCATTTATCAGATGTTACAATGGATTTTAATTGTAGTCTTTGTTTCTGTGGTGACGCTTCTAATTGGTGTCGGAATTGGATACGTTTGGCGCCGTGGCGTGGCTGAAGCTAAAGTTGGCTTAGCCGAAGCGAAGGCACTGCAGATCATCGAATCAGCGCAGCGCGATGTCGAAGCGAAGCAGAAAGAAGCGCTGCTTGAGGCGAAAGAAGAAGCCCATCGCATTCGACAGGACGCCGAACGTGAAAATCGGGAACGCCGAAATGAGATTCAAAAACTAGAGCGCAGAGTACTTCAGAAGGAAGAAACCTTAGACCGCAAGCTTGAATCACTAGAGCAAAAATCCGAAGAACTTCAGTTGAAGGAAAAACGGATTGAAGAACTGCGGCAAGAGGTCGATGCGTTGCATCAGAAGCAGGTTCAGGAGTTGGAACGTGTTTCAACTTTGACCCGGGAAGAAGCTCGCGAACTCATTCTGTCCACCGTCGAACGGGAAAGCCGCCACGACGCAGCTGTATTGATGCGGGATATCGAACAGCAGGCGCGCTTGGAGGCGGAGAAGAAAGCAAGAGACATCGTCGCAACGGCGGTGCAGCGCTGTGCCGCAGATCACGCTGCCGAAATTACAGTGTCAGTTGTGAACTTGCCGAACGATGAAATGAAGGGTCGTATCATTGGCCGGGAAGGTCGGAATATCCGCACGTTGGAGACGCTTACGGGGATTGATCTGATCATCGATGATACACCCGAAGCGGTCATCCTGTCCGGATTTGATCCAGTTCGCCGAGAGATTGCACGCGTGGCTTTGGAACGACTTGTCGCAGACGGTCGGATTCACCCTGCGCGAATCGAGGAGATGGTTGAAAAATCTCGTCGTGATATCGATGAGCTGATTCGCGAAGAAGGTGAACAGGCGACGTTCGACACCGGCGTGCATGGATTGCATCCCGATCTTGTCAAGCTGTTGGGTAGATTAAAGTTCCGGACGAGCTATGGACAGAACGTGTTGAAACACTCTGTTGAAGTCGCTCATCTGGCAGGCCTGATGGCTGCCGAGCTTGGTTTGGACGTGCCACTGGCGAAACGTGGAGGTTTGCTGCACGATATTGGCAAAGCAGTCACGCATGAGGTCGAAGGTTCCCATGTTGAAATTGGCGTAGATCTCGCCAAGCGGTATAAAGAGCCGCCAATTGTGGTAAATGCGATTGCTGCACACCATGGAGACGTCGAATTTGGTTCTGCTGTCGCGGTTATTGTTGCTGCAGCAGACGCCATTTCAGCCGCTCGCCCAGGTGCCCGTCGTGAGACATTGGACATCTACATGAAGCGTTTGGAACAGTTGGAGTCCATCGCTGAATCGTTTGAAGGTGTTGAAAAGTGTTATGCCATTCAGGCTGGTCGCGAAGTTCGGATAATTGTGAAACCGGATATCGTGGATGACGCAGAGTCTGTGCGTGTGGCCAAGCAAATTTCCAAGAAAATTGAAAGTGAACTGAACTACCCAGGGCAAATCAAGGTCACTGTGATCCGAGAGACTAGAGCCGTGGAATACGCAAAATAGAGTAGCCGACAGGCTACTCTATTTTTCTTCACGCTGCATCGCGGATCATCGAAACGGAGGAAGACAGTGAACATTCTATTTATAGGCGACATCGTGGGGCTGCCAGGCCAGCGTTTTTGTACAGAGATACTGCGCGATTTAGCCAAGGGTAAGGATTTGGTTATCGCAAACGCTGAGAATGCATACAGCAGCGGGCGCGGGTTGACAGCGCAAGTTGCCGAAGCGCTGTACGACGCTGGGGTCGAGCTCATCACATTGGGTAATCATGCGTTTGACCGAAAAGAGCTGTTCACATTTATTGACGACGATGAACGGATTGTGCGACCTGCCAACTATCCACCCGGAACCCCTGGACGCGGATTTACGATTTGCCGGGTGTCCGGCAAAGAAGTACTCCTCGTCAACTTGATGGGCCGCACCTTTTTAAGTCAACTGGATTGCCCATTTCGCACGGTGGATGCAATTTTGGCTGAGCATCCAGCCATATCACACGTCATTGTTGACATGCATGCGGAAGTCACTTCTGAGAAACTCGCAATGGCGTGGTATCTGGACGGCCGCGTGTCACTGGTGGTCGGAACACATACCCATGTGCAGACGTCGGATGAGCGCATCCTTCCGGGTGGTACAGCATGCATCACGGACGTCGGGATGGTTGGTCCCATGGATGGAATTCTTGGCATGGAACGTTCCGCCGTCATTGAGCGCATGCGGCCCCAGCTCCCGACCCGGTTTGAGGTGGCTTCAGGGCCTGTCATTTTGGCGCTGTCTCCGTGGAACTCGATCCACAAACTGGGCGGGCGCTCAAAATAGAACGGATCTATCGCACGGAACAGGTAAGCCCTTTACGCTCGTGGCGACAGGAATAAATCGGCAGACCGCGAATATGGTTATAGTGTCCCAGTCCCGATGTGTATGTAAGGAGGTCATCCTAGCGTGGATGTTTTGAAAGTATCGGCAAAGTCAAACCCGAACTCCGTGGCGGGTGCACTGGCTGGTGTTCTCCGCGAACGCGGAACAGCGGAGATTCAGGCAATCGGGGCCGGAGCACTGAACCAGGCGGTCAAGGCGGTGGCGATTGCGCGCGGTTTTGTAGCGCCAAGTGGTGTCGATCTTATTTGTATTCCTGCGTTTACCGATATTGTGATTGAAGGCGAAGAACGTACGGCCATCAAACTGATTGTTGAGCCAAGGTAGAATCTTTTTTATTCAGATCTCATTTTGTCGATTTGTGTGGTTTATCGAAGGAGCGGTTGAAATGGCAAGGCTGCCAGTAGCAGATGCACATGTTGATGTATTATGGCGTATGGACAATGAACATATGGACTTTCGTCAAAGTGAGCCGCTGCAGGCTAGCCTTCCGCGACTGCAGGCTGGTGGTGTGACAACTCAGATATTCGCAATCTATGTACATACAGCACAGTCTGGTCAGTGCACAGTTGGCCGCTGTTCTACGTCAGATCGATCTGTTCTATGAGCGGATCAGCTGTCTCGACGGTGTGCAGGCAGTCACCTCACGCCAGACGCTTGCCTCTGCGAGAGCCAACAATCAGCTCGCAGCATTGCTGTCACTCGAAGGTGGCGGCTGTCTCCAGGGCAACCCTGCCTATTTGCGCGTATTGTATCAACTCGGCGTACGGGGAACGGGGCTCACTTGGAACCCGGCGAATGAGCTGGCGGACGGATGCCGCGAACCGCGAGGCGGCGGTTTGACCGCTGCCGGGATGGCGGTGGTCAAAGAAATGACGAGACTTGGTATGTGGATCGATCTCGCACATTTGGCTGACGCTGGTGTTGCCGACATACTACGGTTGACAGATGGGCCGGTCATGGCCTCGCATGCAAATGCCAGAGCCGTGCACCATCACCCGCGCAATCTGACTGATGATGTGATTCGAGAAATTGTCAAACGTCGGGGATGGATTGGCCTGACTTTCGAAGGCGCGTTTGTGGACGATCCCGCTCAGGCAAGTATCGACGGGGTTTTTCGGCATATCGATCACATGCTGGAACTTGGAGCGGAAGATGCGCTCGGCTTTGGATCGGATTTTGACGGTACAGCCAATCCGGTGCCTGGTCTCAGTCATGCGGGTGATTACGCTGTGTTCTCCAAACAGCTGACTGAACGTTACGGGGAAGCAATCGCGCAAAAACTGACGTTCACGAATTTTGAAGCATTTCTGCAGCAGGTGCTGCCAGCATAAGGGCTGAATCATTCATGGGGCTGTTCCGAAAGCAATGAAAAGCTTTCGGGACGGCACCATTTTTGTAAAAAACACCTTTGGTATAAGTCTCTTCTGCTTTGGCATCCCCCGACTCGCCACCTGTTCAACGTGTCAAACACCCATATTTACGAAATTGCATACGATACTGCGGATGCTATAGACGACCGCCGTGACGAGCGCACGGCAAAGCGCTCACCAAGTGCTTTCGTCTAGCATACTGATGCATTAATCCAACCCGGCAGGCAGAGCGTCCCCCGCTTGGCGCCGGCACGGGATGAGGCGAAGGAGGTTGCCGCATGGGTCTCTCAAGTAAAGACCTCAGCTACAGGGAAATCGTTGCAAACGCCGTGTGCGGTCGAGGCAGCAAGTACGCACAGACCACGTACACGATTCGACCGGCCAACCGCCCCAGTACAATCGGCGGTTGTTGGGTCATCAATCATCAGTACGATGCGGAACTAGTCGGCGACTATGTTGAGGTCCATGGTCGCTTCGACGTTAACGTATGGTATTCGTACAATGGCAACTCGGAGACGGCTGTTGCCAAGGATACGGTTTCCTACGTTGAACAAATCGCACTGCGTGATCTGGACGCCGATTGCAGTAAGGATACCCGGCAAGTTGAAGTTCGGGTACTGCAGGCACCAAACTGCCTGGATGCCACCATCACAGGCAACGGCTCAGAAATTCTGGTTCGAGTCGAAAAGGAACTCGGTGTTGAAGTCATCGGCGAGACCAAGATGACGGTGGTGACCTGTGAGCAGGTCGAAAAGAAAGACGACGATTTCATGGATGAGGAAGAAAGCTTGCTGGAGGAAGTCGAGATCGAAGACTGACCTGGCACAGTGATTACGGAGGGGCGATTTCGCCCCTTTTTTATTCCAGGTTGCAGTCTGCACCGGGGCTTGGCGGGCTGCCCAGCTGGAGGCGACCAAACCATTGTATGTTCACCTTGTGGTCAATCGCGTAGCACCAAATGCAAGCATTTCACTGCCACCCACATTTCGTCAGAAGTGGCCCGACAAAATTGAATATGCTGGCATGCGACTGAAGGTTGCCCAACACCGAACCGACAAGTATCTGAAACTGTCGACTACGCATCCGGTCGCTGATGGCGACATTGTCTGCCAGGTAGGCGAATCACTTCAGCAGCGCCTGCGGTTGCCCGAGAATGCCAAACTTCGCTGTCGTGTTGTCGGTGACACGTGGCTGCTCGGTTCGGTGTGTCGCGATCTATCTGGACGTCTATCCGTTGAAGCGCCCGTTCGGCGAACAGACACAGTTGGTCACAACGCTGGCAGAACGCGCGAATCAACGGGGCATCGATTTAATCGTACTTACGCCGAAACTGACGCCGGACGATCTTGGCTACCGTTATACCGCGGATGAGCGGTCATGGACAATTCAGCCCGTCCCTGAACCGGATATCGTTCTGCGTCGTTCAGGTGCATTTCGGCGTGCGTATGAGCGGACGGCGATGGCCGACCTTGCCTCCTATTCGGCGGATGGACGGCTGCATACCCTGCCGCGAAGCTATTCAAACAAGTGGAATATGCACCAGATGCTTCAGCGCCATAATAAAATTTTGCCACATCTGCCACGAACGACATTGGCTAAATCTGCGGAAGAGATCTACCAAGAGGTTGTTCGACGCCAGGATGTCTACGTCAAACCATTGACAGGAGCCAGGGGAAGAGCTGTGTACCATCTGGTTCTGCAGCGGAATCAGTTGGTGGCCGAGTGGGACGGTGGACAGGTCGAGAAAAAACGTCGACTACAGCGTCGAAGCTTCCATCAGCCTGAAGCTTTCTATGCGTTTTGGCGGCAGCTTCGTCTGAAGCAAGTGATTGTACAGGACACAGTTGCCTTGCCCAGGACGGCAGATGGCCGCGCATACGACTTTCGATGGCTCGTGCAGTACACCGATAAGCCAATCGTGGTTGCGCGTGTAGGCAGGTTAGGTCAGCCGCATGCAGTGACGACGAATATTCACTCAGGCGGGGAGCCCGTCGATGCAGCTGTTCTTCTGAAGAAATTGCGTTGGAATCAACGGCGGATTCGGGCCGTACTGCAACAGATGGACGATTTGGCCATTGCTACGGCGGAAGCGCTGAAGAACGAATATGGACCCTATGCGGAACTTGGAATCGATTTTGCGCTTTGCACGGACGGCGGTGTGCGACTGTTTGAAGTCAACTCCACACCTGGACGGCGTATGTTGCGTCAGCTGGATACAGAACTGCGTCAACTGTCATTGGACTATCTGCTTGAATATGCTATCAAGGCGGCGGGATTCGCCTTTGACTGATTCCGATGGAAGGAGCCGGAGTGATGGCAGACGATGCAAATCTACCGCTTCAAGTTGAACAAAATACTCTGTCATATGTACGCCTGCATCCGCGTCAGGTTCAATCGCTGTCCGTTCATCCCGGTCCGCAAGTGGATTTTATGCTCGGTTCACGTCACGGAAAGGTGGTTCTCTTGATCGATCCACTGGCGCCGACCGATCGCCTGATACTCAGCAGCGCCTTTGCCGACGAACTCCGGATCCGGCCGATCGCGAACCAGCTGACAGCCCGTTTACGTTCGCAGAAAATCACGTTTCAGACGTTGATCGGCATTCTCTGTTCACCCGTTTGGCAGTCAAAAACGCAGACGCTGCGCGAAAGCAAGCAGCTGCCTGCCTTGGAGAAACTGTGCAACGCTGCCGCTGCAGAGCATGCTGTTGCATTTGTGTTTGGTTTGAAGGATGTCGATCTGAAGGATATGAAGGTCAAAGGGTATCGATTGGGTTCCGACCATTGGGAGCAAGAAATATTGCCGCTGCCCAACGTGATTTACGACCAAATCGTCTCAAGGCGCGCAGAGCGTCGACAGGACACTGCCGAGCGCAGGAGCAAGTTGTCTTCATTATACGAACGGGCATTATTCAATGACGGATTTTTAGATAAATGGCAGGTGCACGAGTGGCTGCAGACGGATCCACGGATCAAGCCGCTGTTGCCTGAAACAATCCGCTACACGACGATTGCCAAGGCAGCCCAGTTTATCGCTGCGCATGACTTTGTGTATTGCAAACCAGTACATGGCAGTCAGGGGCGCGGAATCATTCGGATTGGCAAAACACCAGACGGTGCATATGAGTATGTGGTCAGTAGAGTCAAGGCTGAACCGTTGCAAGGAAAAGCCGGTACGCCGCTCGAGGTGCTAAAGCCCCTGCGCAGCCGATTGCAGGGGCAGCCCTATGTCATGCAGCGTGGCATCGGGTTGCAACAGTATAACGGACGCCCTTTCGATATTCGCATTGTGCTTCAGCGGGATGGCGCGGGGTGCTGGATGCGAACCAAAATGTTCGCGCGCGTGGCGGACGCAGGCAGGATCACGAGTAATTTGAGCAGCGGCGGCGCAGCGATGCCTGTACCTGCTGTGTTGAACGACCTGTATGCGAATAAACAGCAGCGGGGGCGGCTGATGAACGCGATTCGCAGAATGTCAAAACAGCTGCCGGACGCGCTCGAAACCGCATCTGGCAAACAGTACGGCGAACTTGGCATCGACATCGGCATCGATAATAAAGGAAGTCTGTGGATTATTGAAGTCAATTCAAAGCCCTGGAAGACGGTAGAGACGAACAGCGGCCGTCAGGACCTTGTTGATCTCGCATTTGCCCGGCCGATGAAATACGCCGTGTACCTAGCAAACCACCAAGCCTAGTCTAGGCAATGTGACTTTTGAAAGGAGCTGCGGCAATGGCTTACTTTTTATTACACTCCGGGCAGCCTTCTGCCAAGCGCCTGTTACAGCAGATCGCGCGCCTACACCCGTATACGTCCAGCTCTGCCGTCGCTAATATGGACACCACGATTCGCTACGGAATGAGTAATGAAAGCGATCCCCCGCATGGGAGAGTGCTCAACCCCAGAGACGCTGTGGCGCGTACGGCGTCTCGTACACAAATGGCTTCTCTGCTGAGAAAAGTGGGCATTCGTGTCGCATCCGTGAAGGCCTTGAAGAACGGACAGATTGGGATCAATCGGCAGTACCGGATCCCATTGTTCGATCTCGAACCGCTTGCCTGCTTTCGGATGGAGGGAAAACCGGCGTGGATCAACCAACGGATTCAGCGGCTACAGGATACGTTTGATGAAATTGCCCTTGATACGGACCTGCAGTCGCGTCGAGTCGCCCGCTACACGGTTCGGGTGTTGCATGCGCTCGGACTCGACCATGGCATGGTCAGTATTGGCGTAGACGGTAAAGGATTGCTCTACGTGCTGGACGTGACCCCGAACCCAATTTTGCAAGGGCGCATGCTGGAACTGTTTCGTCAGGCTGTACTCCGTTATATCAACCGTGAGGAGTCGAACGATGCCTATTCGGCTTCCGATATTCAAATCGGCAGCGACATGGAAGTGATGCTGCGCAACCAACAGGGCAAGATGGTGCTTGCGAGTCGTTACTTTGGGCGGCGCGGACCGATTGGCTGTGACAACCGCAGTGTTCAGATGGATGGCAAGCGGCTCCCGCTGCTCGAACTCAGACCAGAACCGGACGAAAATCCAATCACGGTCGTCGCAAACCTAAAACAGCTGATGACCGATGCTTCCAGCACAATTAATCGGAAAGGTGTCGAGTGGCGAGCCGGAAGCATGCCATTTCGGCCGTACAGTACGGGCGGGCACATTCACTTTTCGGGTGTACCCTATTCGAGTCATTTTGTGCGTGTACTGGATAACTATCTTGGCTTGCCGCTGATGCTGATTGAAGACCAGCGCACTGCTTCGCTGCGGCGACCGAGATATGGGTTTTTGGGCGATGTGCGGTTAAAAGACTGGGGCTTCGAGTATCGCACGCCGGCCAGTTTTATCGTGTCGCCTGAAGTAACTGCGGCTGTCTTCTGTTTGGCTTATGTGTTGGCCGTTCATCATCGCGATCTCCCGGTCATCGACATCTATGAGCCAAACATTCAACTAGCCTTTTATCAAGGGGAAAAGGAACGCCTGCGACCGCTCGCGGAACGAAATTTCATGCACATTCGGCTGCTGCGGACGTATGAACAGTACCGTGAGCAGATAGAGCCATTGTTTCGCATGGTTGAAATGGGACTTGTATGGGACGAAGATACGGACATTCGAATCGCCTGGGGTGTGCCGCTGGCGAAGCCGCAACGGACGGGCGTTCGCCGTCGACGGCAACGGATTAGCTAGCTGCTGGGAGGTAAATGTGGATGGCATCACTGCAAAGTGGGCAACTCGTCTGGCTGCGAACTGCCACAGGCAATCGTCTCTTCTGCCAAGTCACTGAAGCCACACTTGAGCGAGGAGAACGATTCCCTCATCGCATCCAGATTTCCAACTTGTCTATACCGCTGATCAACCGATTGCCAGATGGCGCTGTCGTCATTCACCGTCAGCCAATCGATGTCACGGAACGTGCTGACGAGCTCGCAGCGGGGCCAGTGTTCGCGGTCTTAACCGCCATGCGCAAACGGCGCTTTGCTGGCAATCGTGCAGATTTATGGGCACTATCTGAAACGGTGACACGGTTCGGGGGATTCCTCTATGTTTTGCCGGCCGAGCAGGTGACGGATACAGCACAGTGGTCTGGATATGTGCGTGTCGGCCCGAAAGACTGGCGTTTGCTGCCGTGTCCGAGACCGGAAGCCATCTACAATCGGATTCCGTTTCGTGCGCTGGAGCGAACACAGGAAGTCGCTGTGGCTCGTCATCGGATTGATGCATTCGGGATCCCGATGTTTAATCCCGAGTATTTTAATAAGGCCCAAATCTACCAGGTCATCGCCGAGTCAGCAGCAGCTGGTTACCTGCCGGCTACACAGCTCTCGTTTGATGAACAGCATTTGACCCAAATGATGCGGACGCACCGTTCAGTCTATTTGAAACCGTGCGGTGGCAGTATCGGGCACGGCATGATCCGCGTCGAATCGATGCCGGGCGGCTATCTGGCAACGAGTCTGAAAAAGGGCGATCACGTACGCGCAGAGTGCGACACGCTCGGAGACGTGTGGCACTTCGTCCGGCACGAACGCGTACCTGGGCGTTACGTCATTCAAGCTGCCAAGCCACTGCTGACGTGGGAGGGGCGGCCGGCTGACTTTCGTGTCCTGCTGCAGAAGCAAAGCGGCACCTGGCACGTGGTTGGCCGCGGTGTTCGCGTGGCTGGAACGGGGAGCATCACCACCCATGTTCCAAATGGCGGTTCCATAGTCAGCGCAGACGATGTACTGGCCAAAGCATTCGGATCGCGCGCCAGCGACATCGACGCTGCGTTGCACACCGCGGTGCTGCGCTGTGCCGACGCCATTGATGGTTTCTATCGGGGACAGCTGGGGGAGATGTCGATGGACATGGGGGTCGAACCGAACGGCCGAATCTGGTTTCTGGAAGCCAACTCGAAACCGATGAAATTCGACGAACCAGCGATTCGGCGTGCTTCGCTCGAGGGTGTTGTGCGCTATCTGGAGGAGCTGCGCACCCGCGATTAGTCGGGGCTCAGTCCATTACGAGCGGCCACGGCAGGGAAAACCGTTCCGTTCCGCGCAGCACGGTTTCAATGCTGTGAAACGGAACGTATCGCCACTGTCCGGCGTATACCAGACAGGCGCCGTAGTCCGTCAACATTTTGTGCAGTTCGCTGAGATTTTCCGCTACATGCTGCTTGTCCGGCGAAACAATCGGTCCTTCAATCGTTTGTGTGCCGGACTGCAGGTTTACGCGGAACGTGGGGACATTGCGTTTTTCCGACATCCGTGCCTCCTTGTCTGCGGTGGACAAGCCGCCATATGGTATGATGTGCCTAAACTTCGACAGAAATTGATGTTATAATATTGAGTTGAACGGCAGTTTTTTGAAAGGTCGCAAAAGATGCTGCGCTGTGATGTGCAGTTCAATTATACAACGTTGACATACAAAATTAGCGCGCTGGCAGAAGAGAGGGAACAGTGTGGAGAATCTGATCACGAAATTGCGCGAAGGGCGCTTGCAGCCAGGTCAAGGTCTTACCTTTGGCCTCAACCGGTCGCATCCGGTCGATCACGTTCAGTACGACGTCGACGCACTGGTTCGCGATTGCCACATCGGCACGAAGGCTGATGGCAGCGCGTACCGCTATCTGATAAAAACGTATGGCTGTCAGATGAACGAACACGATACAGAGACGATGGCCGGACTGTTGCAGGCAATGGGATACGAGCCTGCAGAACATGCCGAAGAGGCGGATTTTATTCTGTTCAACACCTGTGCTGTACGTGAAAACGCGGAGGACAAGGTGTTTGGAGAAATTGGCCGTCTGCGTCCGTTAAAGGCGCTCAATCCAGAACTCATTCTTGGCCTGTGCGGCTGCATGGCACAGGAACAGGGCGTTCAAAAGATGGTGCTGAAGACGTATCCATGGGTCGACCTCGTCTTTGGCACGCACAACATACATCGGCTGCCACAGCTTGTGATGCAGGCGCGTCAGAGTCAGGAGACGGTGCTTGAGGTCTGGGACAAGGCTGCGGCGACGATTGAAGATATGCCAAAAGTGCGATTTGAGCAGACACGCGCTTGGGTAAACATCCAGTACGGCTGCAACAAGTTTTGTACGTATTGCATTGTGCCGTATACGCGCGGTGCGGAACGCAGCCGTTTGCCAGAGGATATTGTCGCCGAAATCAAGCAGCTGGCCGCTTCCGGCTGTCGTGAAGTCACGTTGCTCGGTCAGAACGTCAATGACTATGGCGTCGATCTCGGCAATACCTCGTTTGCACAGTTGCTGCGCTTGGTCAACGAGGTCGATGGCATAGAGCGGATCCGCTTTACGACATCGAATCCGTGGAACTTCACAGATGATTTGATTGCGGCCATCGCAGAGTCCGATAAGGTCGCTGAGCATATCCACCTGCCGGTTCAAAGCGGTAACAACCAAATCCTGAAACGCATGAATCGTACGCACACACGCGAGTTTTATCTCGAACTGGTCGCGAAGATTCGCAAGGCGATTCCGGGTGTCAGCCTGACGACCGACATCATTGTCGGCTTTCCTGGCGAAACGGAAGAGCAGTTCCAGGATACACTCAGCCTGGTACGTGAAGTCGGTTATGACAATGCCTTCACGTTCATCTATTCCCCGCGTGAAGGAACACCGGCGGCCGGCTTTGCAGACGATGTCTCACTGGAAGAGAAAAAGCATCGGCTTCAGCGGCTGAACGATGTTCAGGCAGAAATCAGCAAAGCGCATAACGATCGGCTGGCAGGATCGATCTGTGAAGTATTGGTCGAAAGGCCGAGCAAGACCAATCCAAAGGTGCTCGCCGGTCGGACAAGGACAAATAAACTGGTGCTGTTTGAAGGCGATGCAAAGCTCAGAGGTACGCTTGTCAACGTACAGATTGATACACCGAAAACATGGACGCTGCAGGGCAAAATGATCCCTGTGCAAGCTGAAGGAGAACTCGCGTAATGGACGAACTTGTTTTACAGCAGGCGGACGAGATTGCGCGCCAGATTGCACAGTCTGAAGCTGCCCAGCGCTATTGGCAGGCGCGCAGGAAAATGGAGCGGCATACGCGTGCTCAGGAGCTGTTTGAGACGCTCAAGCTGAAGACCAACGCCAAGTTGATTCTGAATGAGCGGCTGAGTTCGGATCATCCAAAAGTCATGCTGGCCAACCTGGAAGTTCAGGAGATTGAAAATGAACTTTCGCAAATTCCAGTGGCGATGCAATATAAGGAAGCGCAGTCGGAGGTCAATGAACTGACGCAGGGTGTGATTTCACTGCTGCTGTCGCGACTCGCTTCTGAACTGCCAGTTGAACGCGGTCCACGACAAGGCTGTGGCAAGGGCCATGGCGGCAAGGGCTGCGATTGCGGCAACCATTGATGAACGCAACTGATGCCCGAAGCGGGAATTCCCCTTCGGGCAATTTTCTAAAGATGGAGAGAACACTACATGACGCCGATGATGGCTCAGTACCTGGAGATTAAGCGTCAACACGAAGACTGTCTGCTGCTGTTTCGGTTAGGGGACTTCTACGAACTGTTTCTTGAGGATGCCGAACTCGCCAGTCGCGTACTCGACATCACACTCACTGGCCGCGACGCGGGGGAACAGGGCCGCATTCCGATGTGCGGCGTACCGTATCACAGCGCTGAGCAGTACATCGATCGATTGATTGAGCATGGCTACTCTGTAGCCATTTGTGAGCAGACGGAAGATCCGAAAGCAGTCAAAGGACTGGTTAAACGGGAAGTCGTACGCATTATCACGCCTGGGACAAGCCTGCGCGAAGACGGAAGCGCCAACCGCTATCTCGCCTCGTTTGTAAGACGGAGCAATGCGATTGGCGGAGCGTTTGTCGATGTGGCGACTGGTGAAGTTCATGCGGACGAAACGTCGTCGATGACCGAAGTCAGCGACTGGCTCCTGCAGTGGCGGCCGGCTGAAGTGTTGCTGTATGCGGAAGCAGAGACCGATCCCGTATGGAAACCCATCCGAGATTGGCAGACGCATACCAATATTCCTGTTACATATCGCAAGCCGACCCGGAATGCACAGACGGATATGCAGCAGGCTGTGCTGGCACAATATGGCGTCGCTGATCTGACACCCCTCGATCTCGCTGGTCAGCAGGCTGGCGCTGAAGCGCTCGGACTTTGTTTCACATATATTCGCGAGACACAAAAGATCGATTTGACGCATCTTCGCCAGCCGCAGCCGATTGTGCGCGACGCTGCACTGAAGGTCGATCATACAGCCTTATCGAACCTCGAAGTCCTGGAAACGGTCCGCACCCGCCAGAAAAAAGGCTCGCTGTACGGCCTGCTAGACGAAACCCGCACCGCGCTTGGTTCCCGCATGCTGCGCAAATGGCTGGAACGGCCGCTGACTGATGTGGCTGAGATTGAACAGCGCCTCGATGCGGTTTGCGCGCTGGCGGCTGACCTGTTTGTGCGCAGTCACCTGCAGGAGACGCTGGCAGACGTTTACGATCTCGAACGACTCGCAGGCCGCGTTTCATTTGGCACGGCCAATGCGCGGGATCTGCTGGCGATTTCGCAATCGCTTCTGGCTGTACCTGAATTGGTGAGCGTGCTGCAAGGACAAAGCGAACCGGCGCTGCAACGCCTCGTCGCGGATATGCCAAACCTCAGCCATCTGGCAGAACGCATTGCGCAGACGTTCGTACCGGAACCGCCGGTGTCTGTCCACAATGGCGGCATGATCCGGTCAGGAGTGGATGAGACGCTCGACGAACTGCGGGACTTAGCGGCATCGGGGAAAAGCTGGCTGGCCAGCCTTGAACAGCAGGAGCGCGAACGAACAGGTATCAAGTCGCTGAAAGTCGGCTACAACAAGGTGTTTGGTTACTACTTGGAAGTTTCAAAGGCAAATGCCGCGCTTGTACCTCCAGAGTATGAGCGGCGGCAGACACTTGCCAACGCCGAACGGTATGTGCTGCCCGTGTTAAAGGAACGGGAAGCAGCGATATTGAATGCAGAGGAACAGTCACAAACGCGCGAGTTTGAGTTGTATACGGCTGCGCTGACGGACGTATTGGCCGAGTTGCCGGCGATTCAGAAGACGGCGCTGAAAATTGCGCAAATTGACGTCATCTGTGCCTTGGCACAGGTATCCGTAGAGCGGAACTACGTGCGTCCTGTCATGCAGACAGAGCGTGGCATCTGGATTGAAGACGGCCGTCACCCGGTTGTCGAGGCACAGGCTGGAAGCGCGTTTGTTCCCAACGACGTGCGGCTCGACGAAGACACGTCACTCATTCTCATTACAGGACCTAATATGGCTGGCAAAAGCACCTATATGCGGCAAACGGCGCTGATTGTGCTGATGGCGCATATTGGCTGCCCAGTGCCAGCACAGTCAGCAAAAATCGGCATCGTCGACCGCATCTTCACACGCATCGGTGCCTCGGACGATCTCGGTGCCGGCAAGAGCACCTTCATGGTTGAAATGGTGGAACTTGCCCAGATTCTGCGGCTTGCAACCAAGCGGAGTCTCGTCCTGCTCGATGAGATCGGCCGCGGTACAAGCACCTATGACGGATTGTGCATCGCCGAGGCTGTGGTTGAATCGCTGCAGCCAACCGAAGGCCCTGACGCTGTTTGCAACCCATTATCACGAATTGACGGAGGCGGCTGAAAAGCTGCCGGCTGCCGCCAATTATTCCGTTCTGGTTGAAGAGACCACGGACGGGATCTCGTTCTTGCATACGGTGGTTCCGCGCCCAGCCGACAAAAGTTACGGAATTCAGGTTGCGAAACTGGCGGGTGTGCCAGAGAACGTCATCCAGCGTGCGCAAGTGCTGCTGCGCGCACGTGAAGCTTCAATGGTATCCTCGGAGAGGCCCTCAGGGCTTGGTATTCTTCAGGAAGAACAATCGCTCGCGGTGAAAGAAACTGCGGTGGCTTTAGATGATTTTCTGTTTCAGGCACCGTATCAGCGGGTCGCTGAAGAACTTGCAGAGGTCGATGTCATGCGCCTCACGCCGCTCGAAGCGCTGAACGTGCTGAACCGGCTCGTGGAGTCTGCGAAGGAAGCTCGTGCCAATGGGACAAATAGAAGTGATGTCGGCTGCGCTTGCAAACCAAATCGCCGCCGGTGAAGTGGTGGAACGTCCAGCCTCCTGTGTCAAGGAACTGATTGAAAACAGCCTGGATGCAGGTGCTACCCAGATTCGAGTTGCCTT
The DNA here is from genome assembly GCA_963758235.1 of uncultured Alicyclobacillaceae bacterium. Taxonomy (GTDB): domain Bacteria; phylum Bacillota; class Bacilli; order Alicyclobacillales; family Alicyclobacillaceae; genus CAVWUS01. The sequence continues at coordinate 134,439 of CAVWUS010000010.1, forward strand.
GCAGGAGGGTGGTATTCAGGGCATTCGCGTACAGGACAACGGATCTGGCATGGACGCCGTAGATGCACAGCTCGCGTTTTCCCGGCATGCCACGAGCAAGCTCAAGCACGCGCGGGACTTGACGCGTATCAGTACGCTTGGTTTTCGCGGAGAAGCGTTGGCGTCGATTGCAGCTGTCGCCAAGGTGCCGTCTGCAGACGCGCACCCATGCAGATGAGGCAGGCGTGGAACTAGCCATTGAGGGCAGTGAACTGGTTGAACCGCCGCATGCGGTGGGGATGCCGGTCGGTACCAACATCCAGGTAGAGCAGCTGTTTTTCAATACCCCCGCACGTCTCAAATACCTTCGTACCGTCCAGACCGAACAGGCGCGCGCTGTCGAAGCGGTCCAGCGTGCAGCATTGGCGCGGCCAGACGTGGCATTCTTGTGCGAAGTGGAGGGACGCACGCTGTTTCAGACACCTGGCAAAGGCAGGCTCATCGATGTGCTTGCCGCACTGTACGGCATTGCCGAAGCGCGCCAATTGATTGCGGTCGAAGCACAGTCGCCTGATTACCGAGTTACTGGTTATGTCGGCAGACCGACACAGGCAAAGTCATCACGCGCGCATGCGCATCTGTCCATCAATGGCCGTCCGATTCGCAACCTTTCCGTTCATCAGGCTGTTGTTGCCGGCTATCATGGGCGTTTGATGATTGGCAAGCAACCGATGTACAGCCTGCAAATTGACATGGATCCGACGCTCGTTGACGTCAACATTCATCCGCATAAAGCCGAAGTGCGCTTCAGCGAGGAACGCGATCTCTGTCTGTTTGTTCAGCATGCTGTCCGTGACGCGCTCGATGGGGTCTTTCTCGCCAATCACCTGTCAGCTGCAACCCTTCAGGCAGCCACCGTCGAACGGAGAGAGAGGATACAGCCGCATTCAGAAGGCCGGTCGACTACCGTTCAAGTGAAACTGGACGGCTTGTCGGTACCTGCGGCGCGTGGTTCGGCGTCGACTCCGTTTGCCTATCCACGCGGGACACGAACAACTGGTTTTGAACAGGTACGCGAACTGTACAAACCGCGAGCGGCAGTGGACGAAGAGACGGTCTCTGCACTGCCTGATGAAGGTCAACACGGCCATATCGCGGACACGCCGCCTTCACCAGCCAATGATGGTGAATCAAAGGCCGCAGTGCAGAATCCAAAAGCTGCGCTCAAGGGGCTGCGCGTCATTGGCCAGGCGATGGCGACGTATATCCTGGCTGAAAACGGTGAAAGTCTTTACATTATCGACCAACATGCAGCGCATGAGCGCGTTATGTACGAACGGTTTTGGCAACGCATGCGCGATCGCGAAGTCCGACAGATCCCATTGCTGACAACGCTTACATTGACGCTCGGCAGGCAGAACATAACCTGCTCATGACGCAGATAGAAGCTGTGCGCGAAACGGGTCTTGACGTAGAGGACTTTGGCGGGACAGAAGTCATCGTCCGTGCGGTTCCCGATGTATGGGAGGGGCTGGACATGATTCAGCTGGCGGAAGAGGTCGTTCAGTCAATTGGGGAGTTCAAGCAAACGCCGAATCTCGCAAATGCGCTGCGCGAGAAGATCATCATGCGCGCCTGCAAATCGGCCATCAAAGCGAACCACCGGCTGTCCTATATGGAATTGCAGGCGCTCTGTGATGCGCTTGGCGAACTGGACGATCCGTTCCATTGCCCGCACGGCCGCCCGGTATTCATAGAATTGACGGAGCGGGAACTGGAGAAGGGGTTTCGGCGCATTGTCTGAGAATACCCGTGAACAGGTGGTCGTGACAACCCCGTGGAATGCATCTGCCTCAAACCAGGCGCGAGCCAAACAGCTGGCGGCCTGGTTTGAAGCTGTCTTCGTGGAGCGACAAGGGCGCAGTGTGGAAGCCATGTTTCAGGCGACTGAGGCAACTTATCTGGTTGTCAGCGGTGAGCCGCCTACGCTCTATCATCGCAGAGCGCCCATAGAAGCGCTGTTCTTCCACCCGAGTCTCGCTGTGCAGCGTATTGTAAAGCTTAGGCGGGGCGAGCGTGATCGCCTGGTGGAAGTGGCAGGCATTCGGCCTGGCGATCACGTTATCGACGCGACGCTCGGCCTCGGCACAGATACGTTGGTGCTCGCGGAGGCCGTCGGCCCGAATGGCCGTGTGACAGCACTGGAAGCCTCGTTCGTGCTGGCACGGCTGTTTCAGGATGCACAGGTGCACGCAGATGCCCAAGATGAACGTGTCAGGCACCTGTTCGAGCGGATTTCAGTGGTTCCGCGCAGTCACCGTGACGTGCTCGCGGTAATGCCAGACGAGTCGGTCGATGTGGTTTACTTCGATCCGATGTTTCGGCTCCCGCCCGATCGGGTCAGCAGCATCGATCCACTGCGGCAGTTTGCCCATCGAGATCCAATCACAATGGAATCCTGGAAGCAGGCGCAGCGGGTGGCAAGGATGGGCCGTCGTACTGAAAGAGCGGCCGCCTTCAGGCGAGTTTGAACGATTTTGCTTGACGCCTGACCCGCCCGGGCACGGTTCGCTTATGGCGTGTGGCACAAACGTCCGTAGGCAGAGATACAGGAGGATGTAAATGACTTTGAAAGGGCCGGTCGTTTGCCTCGTTGGAACCGACCGCAACGGGCAAGAGCGACCTTGGCGTATGGCTTGCAAAGGAAGTAGGCGGGGAAGTCATTTCGGCCGACTCCATGCAAGTCTACCGCGGTATGGACATCGGGACGGCCAAGCTGACAAAAGCTGAGATGCAGGGTGTACCGCATCATCTCATCGACGTGGTCAATCCAGATGAACCGTATTCGGTTGCGGCGTGGACGAAGGCCGCTGACGAAATCATTGCGCACCTGCATCGCCGTAACATACTTCCGATTGTTGTAGGCGGGACAGGCTTATACATACGCGCGATCACGGAAGACTTGAACTTTGCGGATTCGGGATCGCAGGAAATACGCGCCAAGTGGCAGCAGTTTGCAGACAGGCACGGCACGCTGGCGCTGCATGCGGCGCTTTCGGAGCGCGATCCAGAAACTGCAAAGCGACTTCACCCGAACGACGTACGTAGAATGATTCGGGCGCTCGAAGTGTATGAGGTGACCGGCCAGCCGCTGTCAGCCCAATATGACTGGCGGGTCAAGGGAGGGCGCTATCATACGCTCCAAGTCGGTTTGGAGATGGAGCGAGTGGCGTTATATGCGCGCGTTGAAAGACGTGTCGAGAAGATGCTTGCACGCGGCTTAATGGATGAAGTGCGCGGTTTGCTCCGCGCTGGGTATTCGCCTGAGCTGCAATCCATGCAGGCCATTGGCTATAAGGAGCCAATCCGCTTTTTGACAGGTGAGATTGACTACGCGCAGGCAGTGGAGGAGCTAAAACGCAACACCCGCCGGTTTGTCAAACGTCAGTTTTCGTGGTTCAAGCGGGATCGCCGGATTGAGTGGCTGCAGGCAAGCGATTTGGAGACAATGATTGCAGTTTATGGCACACGTTTGCGGGAGCAAGTGATGCAACTTCTGGCAGGAATCTGACCCTTCCGTCAAGAATAAAGTCATGTATGACCGTGAGTGCCGAGTGGAGGATGCAGATATGAGCAAACAACCCGTTAATATTCAAGATACGTTTCTGAATCAGGTTCGTAAGGAACGCATTCCCGTCATCGTCTATCTGGTCAATGGATTCCAGATTCGAGGCACAGTGAAAGGCTTTGACAACTTTACGTGTGTTCTTGAAACCGATGGTAAACAGCAGATGATATATAAGCACGCGATCTCTACGTTTACACCAATGCGAAACGTCAATTTGTCATTTGATTCCACGTCGGAATCCTGATCGTTCCAGCAAAAAGTTGGATAAAAATTCAGCGTTGACAACACACTTCGCCATGTGTTAAGTTATCTCTTGTCGCCGATGCGGCGCCAGCGTAGCTCAGTAGGTAGAGCAACTGACTTGTAATCAGTAGGTCGCAGGTTCGATTCCTGTCGCTGGCTCCATTGCGGAGGGGTACCAAAGTGGCCAAATGGGGCGGACTGTAAATCCGTTGCGAAAGCTTCGAAGGTTCGAATCCTTCCCCCTCCACCATTGACGATTCGCACGGTGAGTGCATCGCAGCGCCCGGTCCCGGGTTGCAATAGGGGCGTAGTTCAGTTGGTAGAACGGCGGTCTCCAAAACCGCATGTCGTGGGTTCGAATCCTGCCGCCCCTGCCATGGTGAGTGTGGCGAAGTGGTTAACGCACCGGATTGTGGTTCCGGCACTCGTGGGTTCGATTCCCATCACTCACCCCATGATGGGGAGTAGCCAAGCGGTAAGGCAACGGACTTTGATTCCGTCATGCGAAGGTTCGAATCCCTTCCTCCCCAGCCATTTGACGACCGGTGCCGAACAGTCCGGGTCGTCACCATGTGCCCGTAGCTCAGCTGGATAGAGTGCTTGACTACGAATCAAGAGGTCGGGAGTTCGAATCTCTCCGGGCACACCATCGGAGCATAGCGCAGTTTGGTAGCGCGCCTGCCTTGGGAGCAGGAGGTCGTGGGTTCAAATCCCGCTGCTCCGACCAGTTCCGCATGGAACACCGGATTCTGCCGCATACTGAATGAGTCACGAGGATCGGCGTATCCAAAAGAGGCACGAGGAGACGCAAGCAGTTCTAGGAACTGAGGGAAGCGCGTGAGGGAGCGTACGTCAGTACGTGACTGAGCAAGCGACTGAAAGTGACAACGAAATGCGTAGCGTATCCGAAGTGAATACATGGGGGTATAGCTCAGGGGGAGAGCACCTGCCTTGCACGCAGGGGGCCGTCGGTTCAAATCCGACTACCTCCACCATGTTAAGAGCCCGACAGGGCACGAAAACGGGAGCCGTCCGACTTGGATGGCTCCTGTTTTGTAATGTATACCTCTGCGGCCCGATCATAACAACACAGAACAGCTTATTGTACGTATTTCGTATGACGTTCCTCGCTATAAGCTGCTCGGAACAGCTTAATCTGTTAAAAGACGTCGGTATTCGAATTGTAGATGGCAATTAAGCCGTCAGGAACCGCTTATTCAGGGCAAACGCACCTGCTTTTGAGCGAATAAGCGGCCCTATGCGGTTATTTCACCTCGTGGACACCCATCCGGGCTCGTTAGTCAGTCATATACCGTCATTAGGAGCAGTGCGGGTCAAAGAACTCCGCACATTTTTGATGCCGTTGGGGAAGATACCTCCTATTGAGGAGGTGTTTGAGGTGCCGACCGATGTGATTAACGGCATTCGCATGCACTATGAGGTATATGGCGAGGGGACGCCCATTGTGTTCATTCATCCCCCTGTGACGCCTGGCAGCTGTTTTTCAAAGCAAGTTGACTATTTACAGCAGCAGTTCCAGGTCATAACGCTGGATCTGCGCGGACATTGCGAAACAGAACCGTCGCCACAGCCCTTCAGCTTTACCTTGCTTGCTGAAGATATAGAGCAGTTGGGGTGAATCATCTGCGCATCGATAAATCGGTTCTGTGCGGCTATTCGACAGGTAGCCAAATTCTGCTTGAATTTGCCCACCGCTATCCAGAGCGACTGATTGGCGGCGTATTGATTGGCGGTATGCCGGTCATCCGTGATCGACGCCTGAAGACACTCGCAAGGTTAGGCATCTTATCGACGAAACGTGCATTTATGCCGGTCACATCCTTTTGCCTGTCGCTCACGAACGCAGCCAGTTTCAAACAGTTCAGCGAGATTTATCGCTTCGCGCGAAAGAGCGATGCAGTCAGTTCTGAACAGTATTTCCGGTGCAGTCTGACATTTGACTGCTGTGAGCAGCTGCCAGATATGAAGCAGCCAATGTTGCTTATCTGCGGCGAACGGGATCATTGGGCGATGCAATATGGACAGTTCATGCACAAGCTGCTGCCGAACAGCGAGTTCGTTCTGATCGCGAAGGTGGGGCACAGGATTCCATCGCAGGCACCGGAGGCATTAAGCCAGTTAATAGCGAATTTTGTCCTGCGGCACAATGAATGTCTGCCGCTGAATGAATTGGCCATCATAGCTGAGACGTAGCAGAGGGGACGACCGTGTTCAAGGTAAAAGGAAGGAATTTCATGTTCCGAAAATGTGCTTTAAGTGGTTGACAAGTAGGCAGTTCTCCACTAGAATGGTCAATGCTGCTTCACTTACAAAGCACGCAAGAGACCATTCCTCGATAGCTCAGCGGTAGAGCATCCGGCTGTTAACCGGAGGGTCGTAGGTTCGAATCCTACTCGGGGAGCCATGCTCCCATAGCTCAGTTGGCAGAGCGCATCCATGGTAAGGATGAGGTCAGCAGTTCGAGCCTGCTTGGGAGCTCCACACTGGCCGCGAAACGCGGCCCAACGCGGCCCCATGGTCAAGCGGTTAAGACACCGCCCTTTCACGGCGGTAACGGGGGTTCGAGTCCCCCTGGGGTCACCATTTCCCGTTGAACCTGTCACATGTTCACGGGGTTGCGGGCAATTAGCTCAGTTGGGAGAGCACCTGCCTTACAAGCAGGGGGTCGGCGGTTCGAGCCCGTCATTGCCCACCAGGAAAAAACATTGATATGCTAAGATTTTAACGTAGGAGCCGCCCAGCATCGGGCGGCTTCTTTTCGGTCTTGTGTGCCTACGGTGTGCGAGTGATCTTCAAGGTACGCATGAGGAACCTGCAGCCGTTTTAAAATCAGGCGAGCAGCGATTGTAGTGGTTATCGATTCACTCAACTGGTGGGATCGCCACAAACGCCTTTCCACCCGCAATTCGTTCAGAATGGCGTGCAGCCTCGAATCTCTCCGGTCAGTTCGAAGTTACAGACGACAGTAGTCAGTTTCGTCATTTTCCTCGGTCATTGATAATCCTCCTCGAAGTGCCAATATGAATCGACTTCCAAGCTTTTGTCCACGCTGTCTCTTTGAGACATCGAATCTCACGTCACGTGGAGGTACACTGTAATGGATTTACCACTGACTGAGATGTGTACAGGCCATGTTCCGGGTGTCGTATGGGTTCCAACATCCCAGCGCCACGTAATGATGCCTTGACTGTTCGCGATCTGCGGTTTCAGTCCTTGCGCATGGCTAGGACCGGATTTGTAATCAACTTCAATCGATCCGGTGGCACCAGATTTCGTCTTGATTTCGACATCGGCGTATGAGCCGGGCGCCACCGTCAAATCAGATGAGACGACCGTAATGCTAGAAGATGAAGAACTGTGCCCAGACGATCCCGATGAGGAAGAGGATGAACCGCCAGAACTTGAACTCGTGTATCCACCATAATGGTGTGCCTTATCCCATTGAATCGCGATGGGGACGCTATAACCACTCGACGTGACATAGCCCGGAATCGTCCATATGCCAAGATGGTGCGACTTAGCGTAAGACTGGTCGGATTCAAGTATCGAGAGATAGTCCGTGTTTGGAGGGTAGATATACGCCACACGTGCGAGTCCTTTGCGCACGACATCTTCGTTGTACATGTTCGTCTTCGTGATGAACACATATGCCAGCAGACGCCCGTATTTATCCAGTGTGTATCCCGGCTTACCCTCTTGAATGTAGATATGTTTACCGACAGGCAGTACCTGTTTGGCATACGCAGACGCTTGTAAGCTGTACGGCTCAATCGGCGTCCCAGGCTTTACGTCCTCAGGCGTGTCAATCAGCAGCATTCTGATGGTATAGTCCTTACCGTTCATCAGTACGTGAATGGTGTCGCCATCCGTGTTTTTGGACACGATAACCGGAATCAGCTTACCAGTTGAATGCGTGGGACTCGATGCCGTGTTCTTTACAGACGTCGCTTTCACAGTGGCAGCTGTTGACGACGTGGCAACTGACCTATTCGATGAGCTCTCTGTGGCAACACGTTTAGTGCTTGGTTGCAGTGTTTTGTCGGCAGTAGTTCCCTTTAACTTCTGCTGCGACGGAGCAGAGGTTGCCGCATGTGAAGTTGAATTTGGCACTATGCCAAATCCGACGAGGAGTACGATAATCGATGCCATGTACATACCGCGTTTTTTCGTTTTCTTCTTATCAATCATGGTGCCAATCAAAGCCAAGAATCCCACAATAATGACAATCACACCCAGAATCCAACGCAAAACGTCCACCCATTACACCCTCATTTCAATTTCTTGTTCGCTTCATGCCGAATAACCGCCCTGAAACGGGTACTCAATCGATCCTGAAATCTACCTCCTATTTCGCCTTACTTTTCTATTTCATTACGTAAAGTATACAACTGATGGTTGGGTAAACAAGCTGCGAAGCGTGGAAAAGCAAGGTGAAGGATCGTCGCCGTACCATCTCTGAGTAGCACGGAATAGTATGGACAAGGTGTAAACCTATCGCATCCAACTCCGGAATCTATTACATGATATGGAGCATTTTCGAATACAAGGAGAAAACTCATATGAACAGTCCGGAAGAACGTATCGCCGCCTTGGAACAAGGACTACTTTCTATGGGGGAGGCGATTTCCAGAGTGGAACAAGCAGTGGAGAGGATGGATACGACCGTGATCGCGTTAACCGATAAGTTGGACGCTCGTTATCCCTCCACAGAGAGTGTGGATATACGTATTGTTGAATTGCAAAAGGCCCTCAAGGAATTGCGGAGAGAAGCAGAGGGTTACAGTCATGAGATTAGCCGGTTACGTGCACGGCAGTACAAAAGGATGGGTGCTTCAGCTGTCGTGGCGTTTCTGTTGGGGCTCGTCGCTGAAGTATTTCGGAGCTGGAAGGGGTAATGTCGGACAATCACAAAGGTGCGACACCTTTAGAAGCAGGATTTTCAAATTGTTAGGCGAATTCCTCAATTGAATTGTCGGCAAAGCTGTGGAAACACAGCGACGCAAAGCCACGGGCCTAAGGATGCATATTCTATGGCAGCCGGTTACCGCCGAAGTTTAACTTTGGTGAAGGGATGGTATATATGAGGATCGGGATACAACCCGGTCCCGGCTTGAATAAAGAGAAACGAAGCTGGGTTAAGCAACAACTGGCGAAAAGGGAATTGAAGAAACTTGGCAAAGAAATTGAGTCAGTAAGAGAACTCCTGTCCAGCAAGTACGACCAAACGCAGGACATGCAAAGCCCCGCAGTTCGGATTATCAGTTCCCATCTTGATACACTAGTCATCCGATATCAGCAATTAAGTGCAGAGGTCGATCATCTTCCTTCGAAATGACACACCGGGCCCTCGACTGCCACAGTTGAGGGCATCCCCACATGTATCATTTGATGTTTGATCCCGAAAACGCGACGCAATTGGCCATGTATAAGTCGGCCAAGGATGATGAAAACTGTAGGTAATGTGTCCAGTATCCCTGGATATGGTGTTCTACAAAGGCTAGAGAAGGAGGCGCGTCATGACCTGGCTTGGAGCAATTGTCCGGTTTGTTGTTTCCGCATTGGTCTACATGTTCGTCGCGTACATCGTACCTGGATTTAGCTTTGCAAACTTTTGGTCGGCACTCATTGCCGCAGTCGTCGTTGCCCTGATTGGCTGGGCTGTAGAGGCGATGTTTGGCCGCGCTATTAATCGATTTGGTCGAGGTATCGTCGGTTTTGTCGTTAGTGTGGTTATTCTCTACGTGGCACAGTGGGTCGTCCCTGGCATGCGCGTGACCGTCCTCGGTGCGATTATCGCGTCGCTGGTGATTGGCTTAATCGACCTGCTCATCCCAATCCAGAGCCCAGGCGTCAAAGGTACGATGCGCGACTAATCCAGACTGAGTACATGTGAGGAACCACCCGTAAAGGGTGGTTCTTTGCGCAAAAGGGGAATTTCAGTGGCACAGGAAGCAAGAGGCGCTCATCAATGTTTTGTGTGTGGACAGCCTGTCAATTGGGCAACGTCGCTCTCTGGCGGCATTCTCATGCTGCATGGCAACGAGGTGAAAGCGACAGCGCTTGTAAACGGCAAGGATCAACAATCTGGCGACTTACAATGCCAAATCACGGTCAAATGTCCCAAGTGCGGTTGTATAAACGGTTTTTCCAAAAAAATTCCGTTTTTAACTTGAGACGCCTCACATTTATACCTTGCGTAGGCACCCTCTGCGTCTGACTGAAAGTGAATATGAAACCCTTTTGGATTGTCCGGTCCACATACAAAGCAATTTCGTGACTTCAAGAGCCAGTCCCTCCACGCATGGATGTGATGAATTCATTACTTGTATCATACCACTTGTTCCTGCCCGCTGTAGCAATTGGCGATTATTGGCGGGCTTCTATGGTTGACAAACTCGGTCATCTCCCATAGAATGATGAGTGCTGATCGATAAGCTGTTACACAGTAGCATCATAACATGGAGTGATGGCCGAGTAGGTCGAAGGCGCTCGCCTGCTAAGCGAGTATACGGTTAACCCCGTATCGACGGTTCGAATCCGTCTCACTCCGCCAAAGCAAGAGGATGGGGCGCGAATGCCTATCCTCTTTTATTTTTCTTACCCCCTTGTGGGGCCTTAATCCTATTCGGACTCGCATATCAAAGCCCCGTTTCTACCGGACGGAAATGCTGCGAATGATTCTCATTTCTTGTGGAAGGATAAACAGGATTCCGCGTGAAAGGGGAAACGTTCGTGGCAGACCTGGAAACACTCGTACCGTTGCCGAAAATTTCAAGGCATCTGGACGAAAACGTATCCTACCTGAACGATCTGCTTGGTGTTGGCAGCGGGCCTGGGCATAGTTGGGACATTATGGCGAAACCATTTCATTTTTCCGGATTCAACATGATGTCGTATGTGCTCAACGGCTACTTTTTAACGATGAATGTTGTCCTGATTGTTGAAGACGTGGAGAAACGTGTGCATCTCTTTATGGAATCCCATCCTGATGGCGATTTTACGCTACAGGAGTTGATGGATTACCTGAACACACACATTTCGTTTGTTCAAGTGCAGCCCGTCTCCAAAATGGAAGACGTCATCCGATTCATCCTGTCTGGGCCACTCGTCACATTTATTGATGGCTTCGACCAAGCGCTCCTCATCGACACGCGTATTTACCCGATGCGCTCTATCGCCGAACCAGAAGTAGAACGTTTAATCCGTGAACCGCGCGATGGGTTTGTGGAAACAATGCTTATGAATAATGCGCTGATCCGCCGTCGCCTCCGCGATCCTGCGCTGCGTGCAGAACTCATTCAAGTTGGCAATCGTTCAAAGACGGATATCAGCATCATGTACTTGAAAGACGTCGCTAATCCGGAACTGGTCGACAAGATACGCGAGCGGTTACAAACACTGGATCCTGACACGCTTGCCATGGGTGAACAGGCTGTAGCTGAATTGATGAGCGATGTAAAGTGGAATCCGTACCCGAACGTTCGCTTTACAGAGCGGCCAGACGTCGCGGCGACAGCCCTCGTAGAGGGGCATGTCGTCATCATTGTGGATACAACACCAGAGGTCATCATTGCACCTATCACATTCTTCCAATTGCTTCAGCACCCGGAAGAGTATCATTCATTCCCGCTGGTTGGTACCTACATGCGCTGGGTGATTCTGGTATCTACGTTTATTTCACTATTCTTGCCCGGGATATTTTTGCTCATTAACTTCCACCCGGACTTGGTTCCGATGGAACTGGCTTTTTTTATAGCGACTCCGCACAAACTGATGCCGCTTTGGGTTGAACTGCTGATCGCCGAAGTGATTCTCGACATCCTGCGGCTGGCGGTCATGAATACGCCACTGTCACTGGCATCGATGGTCAGTATTGTCTCGGCCATCGTGTTTGGCCAGTTTATCACATCAATTGAGCTCCTGCAGCCAGAAGTACTGGTCTACATGGCCATTGTCTTGATTGCGCAGTTTGCGCTGTCATCGTTTGAACTCGCAAGTGCAAACCAGATGGCCAGACTATGGTTCCTTGCGATCACGCAGATTGGTTATTGGCTGCATGTGGGCCTCGGGGCCTTTATCTTCTCCGTCGTTGCGTGGTTTGTCTTCCTGGCTACGCGAACATCGGTTGGCATCCCGTATATGTGGCCGCTGCTTCCGTTTAAGTGGAAGAACGGCATGCACGATGTCCTGCTACGAAGACCGCTCGTCAACATTAAAGGGCGACCGACCATATTGCAACCAAAGATGATGCGCAGAAGAGAGCTGATCAGCATCCGCAGGCTTCCCGAAATGATCATCCATCGTGATCATGGGAAGCCTTTTTGTTGTTGTGTGGGCGAATGCCATGGGCGATCACCCAATTTTGTGCAAGTGCATAGGTTACTGTACGTGTCACGACGATGTTTGGGGTGAAGCAGTTGGCAACTTATCCACGCAACGGCATTTCGGCACAGCATTCACGTGAGATCATCACGAAGTATCGTGACGGGCACATTGCCTTGGCAGAAGCACTGCAAGGTCTCTCCGGCAAAAGCGGATCGCCGTTGACACCAGCGCAGCCAGCGATGTCACGTGCGAGGCTGCAATCGATTTTAAATGAACTGGAGCGGCTGTCCGGGCTCCATGATGTGAAAAAAACAGTGAGAGAAATCTTTGCCTTGTTGTATATGCAGCAGGAACGGCAGCGGTTTCACCTACCGTCGCAGCCAGTCGTATTGCACATGGTCTTCAAAGGTAATCCGGGCACCGGGAAGACAACGGTCGCCCGCTTGCTCGGCCGGATGTTTCAACAGTGCGGTTTACTCGAGAAGGGCCATGTCGTCGAAGTAGAGCGGGCTGACTTGGTCGGAGAGTACATCGGGCATACGGCGCAGAAGACGAAGGAAGTCGTACAAAAAGCGATGGGTGGCATTCTTTTCATCGATGAGGCGTATTCGCTGGCGCGCGGTGGAGACAAGGATTTTGGCCGTGAGGCCATCGACTGCCTGGTCAAGACCAACGTTTGAAATATGTAGTCCATGCCAAAATGGCCCTGAAACGAGGCAGCGAGCGGTCTGAAGCGTTTTTGGCACAGACCTTTCGCAGGTATGAACACCTACTGCCCCAGATGCTGACGATGTATCGGGAGGAATTGATGACGTATCAGCAGATCAGCGAAAGAACTGGAGTGCCTTGGTGGGATATTAAAAAACTCTTTCGGGCGAATGGGGTGCAGAGTATAAGTCCAGCAGTTCGTGCAAAACAGAAGAGACGCAAAGATTTTGAGACGATATATCGTATGCATATTAAGGAGCAGAAAACCTTCTCTGAGATAGGACACGCCCTTGGCCGGTCTGCACCCTACATACGTCAGGTTTTGTTGGAGAACGGCTGCACGCCAGTCAATTATGGTCAGATCGGAAGAAGGGACTAGTTCGGTTTAGTGGCTACAAGGTGACTTGTAGCCTGTTTTTGCGTTGCGTTGAATCCGCCATTTCTAACCGTCCGCGCCGCGCCATCACACCCCTCATGCCGAAACCGCCGCAACCGCGTCACCCCGAAAGATCTCGGGGTTTAGAACATTGGAAGTAGTCACTTGTCAATCGAATAAGTAGGAACCACTGCCACTTCATTGTTTTGGCGGACGAAGGACGAAAAAGGTGCGAATTTGTACCCGGAAAAGTTATGTAGTGCGAATGTATCACCACAAACGGCAAACGAGCACGGGACGTGGGGATACACAAGGAGGTTCTTGCTCGTTGAGTCAAACGAAGAATGCCAAACGTATCTTCCACTTATGGCTACAGGGTTAGGTAACGATAAGGTTCTCATTTTTGATGCAGTTCATCAAGTTACAGCGTTTCCTTTCCGAACAACAGTTGAGATAAGCTGGCTCAAAATCTCAGAACCAGCGAAAGCAAGAACCATTGCTAAGATTCTTTGGAACGGGTATCGGTATTACGATCCATGTCGTGTAAGTAGATCCATGCAGGAGTAGGCGGATCAGGAACCCAAATTATCGCCATTTTATCACCTTTTTTTCGTCTTTTTATCTCCTTTTTATCGCAAAATTAACAGATCATTCGTCCTGATCTCCCGTTCAAATTTGATGTTTTCGAGTTTAAGTATGTGCGACTGGAAAATCGGTTTCTGCTAGGAAACGAGGATTACAAGCTTCGAAACAGTTCTGATCACACGTATCGTGGCCTCTCAATTAACGACATCGCTCGTTTACAGTACCTCGCTAAAGAGTATGGGGTTACAGGTCACTTTTTGCTTCTTAGTACCAACCATCGCATTTGGCTACCACCACGGACCGGGAGAACTGCTGAGAATACCCGAATCCATGATGGTGCCATTCTTCATGTAGAGGGGCGAGACTATGTTTGCACGTGGTATGACTATCCTCTGTCAAAGGGAGTTCAGATCCCGACCACCCGCCAAAAGCAAGATATATGCTTTTGAAAATTGCTCCCCCCAAAGAGGTGACAGCGTCGTGATTAATGTCATTGATGGGTTAAAAGTTACGATAAACCCGTACGAATCGACGTAACTGTTGACAACGGTAGCCATCCCGATCTTTACTTTGCGGCTCTTGCCATAAGAAGTTTGAAAAGATGCAAGGAACTTGGTGTTGAAAAAATTTCGCTCTGTTCTGAGGAATTGTGGATTTTTAACCCACCATATATGATTTGATGTAGAACAAGCAATGAAAGGTGTGCGTGGGATGTTCGTGGTAAATGTCGAAGGTGCTATTTTTCGAGACGGAAAATGGTTGGTTATAGAAAGGAGTTCACAGGAAACCCATGCGGGCGGAACTCTCTCGTTGGTCGGCGGAAAGGTAGAACATGAAGGTAATCAAACGGATATTTTGGAACGCACACTCCAACGAGAAATCTTTGAGGAAGTTGGAATAGAGGTTTCGAATCCCATGCATTATGTGCATAGCACCTCGTTTGTTGCGGATGATGGCGACAGTGTAATCGACATTGTGTTCCTTTGCGCTTCCTCGACTGGAGCCGCTTTCTGTAAGAGCCCAGATGAAGTCGAAGATGTTCTTTGGCTCTCTCTCGATGAAATCCTCCAGCATCCAAAGGCACCAGATTGGACTAAGGAGAGCGTCAAACGCTCAAGTGCCGTCTTAAACCAGATCAAAGCCGTAGAATAGGATTTCGTACTAAACCCAAATGTGTTCAACATTATGTTCCGTTCCATTGGTGGATACAAGGTAAATATCGGGATTAGTGAGTTGAGACCACGCCTTAAAACCGAAGGACGCATCAAAGTGTTTCAGAATGAGAGTCATCAGATTGCCGTGCGTCACAAGCGCAGCAGTGGAATATTGGCTAGACAAGATTTCTTGGACGACTTGAATGGCACGATTCATTGCCTCTTGGCTCGTCTCTCCACCTTCATATCGTAAATCAAAGTCAGCAAATGTGTTTTCAAGGCACCCCAATCAATTATCAAGTTGTGTGGCACTCAGAACCCTTTCAGAAAGGCGTGGCTCCAACTCATATTGTAAGATTCAATCGCTGACGTAAGGGTTCAATACTTTGCCTAGCACGGACGAAAGGACTGGATATAATCGACTCTATCCCACTATTCTCCAAAAATAATCCGAGTTGTTGTGACTGTTTTTCGCCGTCTTGTGTCAGCGGCGCATGTTCGTGCTGTCCCGTTGCTGAACAGTGCCTGATAACGTAGAGTTGCTTCAACGTTTGTCCTCCTTGGTATTTCAACTGGCTGATTGCAATCCCTCAACCATGAGTTCCTTGAAACACTCATTATGGCATAGGACTTCGGTGCTTCGGTCGCCTGTTTCATGTGAGACGAAGAACACGCTGCCAACGTCTTGACCTTATCAAAATTGGTTCGGCGCAAATCACGCATGTTCCTGTAGGAGAATCGTCCTTGTACCGAACTTTTTTGTTGTCTATACAAGACATCGCCAGAAATCGCCGTTCCCACGTTCCACTCGCAATATCACGGGTTGTATCAATGTAGGCGAACCACGTCATATAGTTGTCGAGATACTTTGTAGCGACTCCTTTGAAGCGTTCCATCCAGCCCTTCAAACGGCTGTGATAGGCATTCACGCTTTGGATATGATAGATGCCTCGTGAGCGTTCTCCCTTGTTCTGATTGAGAGCCACATGCTTGATGCCTGCGGTTTTGCACACGGTTTTATATCCACGAAAAGCGTCCGTCCACAACACGGTGTCAGAACCGATTGCTGGCAACAACTGACGAGAGATTTCTTCTGTCTTCATGCTAGGCATGATCAATGACACGGTGCGAGCGGTGCGATCACGCAATACTAACACGGGCACTTTTTCCTTGCTGCGCCCTCGTTTGTGGGCTTCCTTTCCGTGCCTTCGTGGGTAACGCCCAAATGCCTTGAAGAACGCTTCTCGGCGTGCATCAGGGTCCGTCTTGTTCTTGAAGTGGCTCCCCTTGTACGATTTTCGGAAGAATGTCTCGTCGGCTTCACGATGCCATTCAATGTAACCGCAAGATCGGTACGGGTCCGTAATGAAGCCAGGATTCTGTGACGCCACTCAAACGCTGTTGAGACAGCAATGCCAAGTTCCCTGGCAATACGACGGCAGGAATAGCCGTCACGTATACAGCGGGCCACCTCGTCCCACATATTTGCGGGCTTCTTCACATATGAAAGAGGTGTACCCGTTAAATTCGTAAATGTGCGACCACAGGACTTACATTTGTACCGTTGACGCTCACTCGTTTTGCTGAACTTCCCGTATCGGACGGTCGATTTGCTTTGACATCTCGGACAGACCATGCCGCTTTTGAAGTGGGCTTCACGCAAATGGCGAATGTTCTACTGTCATACCTTCCCTCTGGGCTTATACCACGATTCTACGTTCCTCCCAACAGTGTGGTCAAAAAATACACAATTAAACAGAACAGAGCGAAAAATTTACTTCATACATCTCAAGTCTTTTAAGTTCCGATTGAAAAGTGGAGCGTAGGTGGTAGAATGGCGATATAGAACGTATGTTCGGAGCGATCGCCATGACACTTCTTGAGTTTCAGGAACGGTTCTCCACGATTCGTGCCTGCGAGGAGCGTTTGTTTGAGCTACGTTGGCCAGATGGCTTTGTTTGCCCGAAGTGCGGCAGCAAGGAGTATTGCGAAGTTGTAAGCTCCTCACGGAAAGAGGCTGAAGAGCGAATGCCCTTATTCCAGTGCAAAAACTGCTCTCGGCAAACTTCCGTCACGGCGGGCACCATCTTTCATAAGACGAAAACCGATTTGCGCAAGTGGTTTCTTGCGGTGTACCTGATGGCCAATGACAAGCGAGGCGTTGCTGCGACAACCATTCAACGGAATATTGGAGTGTCGTATCCCACCGCATGGAACATGTTGCGTAAAATCCGCAAGGCCATGGCTGATCGCAATGCACTGTACCAGTTGGAAGGACTCGTGCAAATCGATGACGCCTATTTTGGCGGAGAGAGCCATGGAGAAGGAAAGCGTGGGAGGGGCTCGGATCAGGACCCGGTGATTGTCGCCGTTCAGATGGAGCGTGGGACGCCAAAGTACATCACCATGGCGGTAGTACCGAATCTCACGAAGGAAGTGGTTGCTCCCGTTCTATCCGGACGGCTGAAACCAAATTGCGTCTGGGAGACGGACGGCAGCAAGACGCTTGTGGCCTGTGCCAAGGAGTTGGAGCCTGCGTCCCATATAGTGACGAAGTCGGGTACACCGGAGGCCCATGAGACGTTCGAATGGATAGACAAGGTCATCAGCCTGGCCAAGAGGTTTATCGATGGTACGTACCACGGGCGGATTGTATACAAGCAAGGATACCTTGAGGAGTTCGTGTATCGATTCAACCGCAGGAAGCTTGGAAATCGCTTGGTGGACAGATTGTTGCTTGCCTGTGCGCATGCGAAACCATTACCCAGTGTTTAGGAACTTAGTTACGAAAGTGGGGCGCCAGCCCAACTAACTTAAAAGACTTGAGAGTGATATGAAGAATTATTATTCGGGAAAAAAATTGACTGTACAAAGCAATATAGGATTGTTAAATGGATTAAGTGGAGTTTTATATACACTTCTTATAGACGACCAAATGCCAGACCTCATATCACCGATTCTTCTATTGTAAAAAGGGCGTGATATTTGGTGAAACAGCAAATCCGCAGCAGAATTTTTCTATAATTTCTCTAATGAGACTTTCATATGAGAGCTCAAGAACATTGCTTATTCTCACCGTTTTAATTGGTGCTATAGACGGACTATTACCATATTTCACATTACTATTGACAAGGGGATTAATTAATTTAGCCGAGAATTCATTCGGACAGGTACCATAAATACCAACAGTGCAATGAATCTAATAAGTTTATTATTTTTCGTGAATTTAAGTTCACAATTGACTACGTATTCCCGTCAGCAAGTTAGTTTAATGTTTCAGCAAAAAACAACAAACCATATCACGGAGAGAATGATTAAGTCAATATTAAAGTTGAGTTATACACATTTCGAAAATTCAAGTATTCAGGATGATATCTTCTTTTTGAGAAATGGAATTACAGCAAAAGTACCATCCATCATGACTAATATCATGACGATAGTTAAAAATTGTGTTTCATTGACGTCTATGCTCAGTCTAGTAATCCGTTGGAATTTATTGTTGGGAATCCTAACGATCCTATCCTCAATTCCACTAGCGGTCGCTCAAGTGTACTTTGGCAAAAGACAATTTCTATTATCAAAGTCTTTAGCTTCAGTCACTCGAGAACAGTATTACTATACCCTTTTATTGACTACGGCAGAATTTTTGAAGGAAATTATTGGTTTTATGGCAGGGCCTCTTCTTACCGAAAGGAGGCGGAGGGCCTTTTTACATAACTATAAAGCCACCGTAAGTTTATCTACTAAAAGTAACGTTACTTCCATGGCAGCATCGTTGGCGGTAAGTGGAATGTTTTTGTACGATTAGTTTAAAATTGTGGACAGATGTTGTAGGTAATAAGCTGAAGCATTGGAGAAGTAACTGCATTGTTTCAAGGATTTGGAGCGATTTGGACTTCTACATTTACTATTTTTACAAGTGTAGCTGCATTATATATTGATTTGCAATATGTGGAGACCCTTATGGATTTGCTTAATTTGCCGGGGCAGTCTTCGGAAACAGAGTACCAACATGTTACAATTGATGATGGTCCTAATGTAACCATACTAAACATGAGTTATAAGAGAAATGAAAAATGGTCCTGTCGAATGTCACCTTACAAGTTTCTGGCCTGATGAAATTATAGGGATAAGTGGTGAAACAGGGGCGGGAAAATCAACTCTGCTTGAAATAATAAAAGGAATACGCGAGCCTACACATGGCACTATTGAAGTATGCGGTAGAAGGGACAACACTAGAAATAATTTTTGCCAACTTATGTATCAGGATTTTACTCGTTACGAAATGCCGTTTTTAGATAACGTGGGACTTGGTAACCCCGCACTTCTGGACGTCAGGTGCATATGCTAAGATTACTGATTTTTTCGAAATCGGTAGGTGATTCTCAATTTGATCAAGAGTATTACTTGTCCAAGCGACGTTTGGGTAGTTGGCACGAAGACAGCCGGCAACTATCTGGCGGACAGTGGCAGAGAATCGCACTTTATAGAACCTTAATAAAAAAAGTTCCAGTCTATTTATTAGACGAGCCTACAGCTTCATTAGATGAGATGAACATTAAACGCATTATTAATACGATAAAACAAGAAACGAAAAATTCCTCTGTGATGGATCGTGTCGCACAATCTGGAATTTTTATCACAAATATGCAGCCGGGTATATGAACTTAGTCTTGGCCAACTTGAACCAGTCATATATGCGGTTACTCACTAACTTTGTGGCCATTCGTTAACTGTCTTTAGTGAAAAGTTATAATTAGACTAATAATGCGATTGCTAAGCGAGGTCGGTGTCGTAGCGTGGCCAAAATACGCAGAATCAAATTTTACACATGTTTATTGGCATGTTGCCTTGTTGCCTTGGTCTGTGGATGTGACGATTCAAAACGTATGTCAGCTCAACCGACATCAGAATCACATCCAAATGGAGCAATTGCATCAATGGAACTTGTTCATGTAAAGGCGCAAAATCCAGGGATTAACATTTATAAAGTATTTTACTGGAGTCAGGGTGAAAAAGTAGAAGGATTACTGACCAGGCCGAAACGTCCCCGTGCAAAGAAATATCCGGTTTATGTAATTTGTCATGGCGGCTATACTTCTTCAATGCCCATGACACACGTTATACAATCATCTCTTGGTGTTCCTACACCTGAATCTGTGGCGGCAGCTTCTAGTTCTGAAGTCGTGTTCGAACCAGAGTATCGCGGTTATGCGGAAAGTCAGGGAACTGTGCAGGGAATATATGCAAACGCTGTAGACACGGAGAATGGCATAACGGCGATATATTCGTTATCTGATGTCCATCTGTCCAATATAAAGCTCTTAGGAGTTTCAATGGGGGGAGCAGTTGTATTAAGGGTAGCTTCGGATCCGAAGTATACCTCATATATTCGCGCAGTTGCAGCTATTAGTCCGTTCATCGGCTGGGATGCCATCGAACAATGGGCCGAGAAAAATGTGAATACAAACCCACAGGCTCAGAAGTGGATTCAAGCCGCCACGGCAAGCGGCTATGGAGTTTATAATGCAAACAATAAGGACTATCAACAAAATTCAATAGATGCATCAAAGATTAAAGTGCCAGTACTTTTACTTCAAGGTAAGCAAGATGAAATTTTTCCGTGGGAAGCTACTGAAATGATGTATAAGGAAATGAAGGAAGACGGTGATACGGTCCAGCTAGATCTGTTTGCCAGTGGGAATCACGGACTGACCGGAACTGTTAATAGCCAAGCGATGAAAGACATTCAGAAATGGTTTGATAAATATTAGCACATGTAAAGGTGTGTATCTTAGTAACATTCTGTAATATATGTTAATGAACTTGCATAATGTTCGATTAGGTCTTGGCTGAGAGTTAATATCTTCCTTTCATCTGGATTCTTGGGTATTTGCTGGCGTTGTGGATGGTGAAGGAGATCGTAGAGTAGATCTTGTTGAACTCTTGAGAGTATAGCGACAGAAAAGTAAGCGAGAGCAGCACTTTGGTACTGAAAAATTTGTATTTAATAATTTAGACGACCTAAACGTTCAAATATACACAATTTAATGATTGTAATATGGATGAGATTAGAAATCCTTTTATAAAGGAGAACGCCAATTGAAGCCTTTTCTTCTAGGTCTGTTATGGAGAATTGGAATAGGACTTGGGATCGCTGTCATTGGTATCGTTGTTTCAGTGGTTACAAATAACTGGCATATTGATTATTGGTGGTTCGGTGGATTTGGTGCCCTTATGAATTCCCTGGCGGCGATACCTCAAATGGGCGGAAATTTGTCGAACGTTCGCATGGCATGGTACAAACCTGATGCTTACCTTGATGATTATAAAAGGTCAAGAAGCGCAGGTTCAATGAACTGGATGGTAACGGCTTTTATTATCGGAATCATCAATTTGCTGACCCCGATTTTGGTCTACCATGTTATCAGTAGCTGGGGATAAAATTCTAAAACCTATTAATACGATCAAGTCCGAATCTGTGTGTAAATTACCCTCTTAGTAGTCGAGTTGGGATCACCTGAGGTGGTGAACCTTTGAGTCTTGCTTAAGGTCTTCCAAATTGTTCTCTCTCACTAACCAGTACTCGTCCATGTCTAAGACTTGCGCCCTGTAGTCCACTTTTCATGGATCTCCATGAGCAAAGCACCAACAATCCGAAACGCGAATGCCTGGTTGGGATAAATGCGAATTACTCAATCCCGCCTTCGGATTTCCTCATTGAGTCGCTCTTGCCCGTTGGTTGTACGCAGGCGTTTACGGTACTTCTCAGGGAGGCGTGAGTACCGCTGTGGCGGCTTCGAATGCCTCCTCCAGCTTCTTCACTGCCTTGGGTAATTTGGTTTCGTATTCAGCCACCAGACGCTGCATCAGCAACCTTGCTGTCTCCTGGCGGTGCCTCAAAGATGGCTCGGATCCGTGGGTATATCTCGCTGTGCATGGATTTGGGAACAGAATCCAAGAGATTGCGCATCAGGTGAGTCTGGCACCTCTGCCACGTCACGTTCTGAAAACTGGGACTGGTAGGGCTCGGACTAGTGTTTTTCGCAAGT
This sequence comes from uncultured Alicyclobacillaceae bacterium, assembly GCA_963758235.1. GTDB lineage: Bacteria > Bacillota > Bacilli > Alicyclobacillales > Alicyclobacillaceae > CAVWUS01. The sequence continues at coordinate 156,510 of CAVWUS010000010.1, forward strand.
CAAAAATGCAGAGAAACGCTGCGGATTTGTGCATAGGCACCGCCAACACTGAAGATTACTACTATTTCGCTCCAGATAGCGCATTTCGTAACCGGTAGCTCTCGCCTGTGAATGCCAAAACATGTGCATGGTGGACGAGTCGATCCACGAGTGCTGCTGTAAGCCTGGCGTCACCAAACACGGTGTTCCATTGACCAAACTCAAGATTCGAGGTGACGCTCACACTCCTTTGCTCGTAGCATTCGGAGACCACATTGAATAACAGTTCAGCGCCATCTTTGTGAAAGGGCACAAAGCCCATTTCATTGAGGATGAGCAGCTCAGCCCTCTGCAACTCTCGCTGGAAACGGCTGAGTGCGTATTCCGGCGAAATCGGCCACCCATTCCGGGTAAATACCGGCCATGAATCCGATAATTATCGGCCATGCGTTCCGATAATTGTCGGCCACCTCGCCTATCTCCAAAGTGTGGCTGATTTCTACTTACCAGACTCCTGAGAATTTGACAAGCTGCTTGTGACCTTTCGCATTGATTCTCCGTTCAAATTCAGTTGGTATGCGTTGTGGACGAGTCTGTCCTCAATTGCATCTGCCACCGTTGAATCCGCAAATTGCTCATGCCAATGTTCAACTGGAATCTGGCTGATGATGCATGTTGAGTGCGTTGCGAGCGGTCATCCATAAGGTCAAGCAAGTCTCTGCTCTTGGCGCTGCCATTGGCGCCAGACCCCAGTCGTCAAGAATGAGCAAATCTACTTTGAGTAATGCATTGATGATTCTCGCGAAGGAACCGTCTCCTTTCGCGATGACTCATGTCTTGCAGTAATCGCGAGAGTCGATGGTAGCGCACACGCATGCCTAGACGGCAGGCCGCTGTACCTAATGCGCAGGCAATGAACGTCTTCCCAATTCCAGTCGGTCCAGTCAGGATGAGGTTGTGATGTGCGGTAATCCACTGCCCTGTAGTCAGACTACGTAGCAGCCCTTGGTCAACTCCTCGTGCTTGGTGATAGTCAATATTTGGATTGGCGTGAACCTTGAGTCTGGCTTCTCGCAGTAACCGAGTCAGGCGATGGTTTCTGGCGAGCTGTCATCTCTGCGTCGACCAGCATGCCGAACCGCTCCTCGAAAGGCAGCTCAGCAAGTTGCGGGTTTTGTGTTGCCGTGCATATGCGTCAGCCATACCAGGCAAGCGCATCTCGCGAAGTGATTGGATGGTTTGATTGTTCAACATGTTCGTGCCTCCTTAGGGGCAGTAGACTGCCCCAGTGGTTTTAGTGAAATGTCTTCAATGGCGCAGCCGCACTGCGGTAGTAATCCGCTCCACGAATGTTTGCGTGAACGGGAGATGGCCCGGCACCTCCAGAGACAAGGCAGTTTGCTCAATACGTTTTTGAAGGATGGATTTTACGCTGGTGTAGGAGCATGCGCCAATGGTGAGTGCACGTAATGCCGCGGCCTCCATGCGTTCTTTGGGGTACTTTTTACTCAGGCTGAGTAGTCCCAGACAGGAACGGTAGCCTTGTTCAGGGTGTCGCCTTTTTGTTCAAGGATGCGCTCGACCAATATGCCCGTGTTTGGACCAATGCTTTGTCCCCAATGAATGAGCCGGGACGGCGTCCACTCTAGATGCTTCTGATGAGATTTGGGGCGATGCGTAGGATCTGTGGCGTATTGCCCTTTGCCATATGCACGGCGATGACTCGCCGACACGCTTGCCACGATGGAAGATTTCAACGACATTTTGGGTCATACGTACGTCGAGCTTCTGGCCGACGAGTTGATACGGAACACTGTAATATGCCTTATCCGCCTCCACGTGATAATCTATATTTGCCTTCGCAATTCGCCAGATGGCGAACTCGTAAGGTAAAGGTGGAAGCGGACGGACTGGCCGGCTTGTCGATGTGCTCAAACAGGGACTTGCGTGAGCCCTCCAGCTTCTGAAACGGCTTTTCATTCAGTCTCTTGAGCAGTACACCAATTTCCTGATTGATCTCCGCCAAACTAAAGAACCGGCGATGACGTAAGACGGCCAGAATCCAACGCTCGGCAAGCAGTACACCTGCTTCCGCCTTTGGCTTGTCCTTTGGTTTTCTGGGGCGCGCTGGCATGATGGCCGCACCGTAGTGGGATGCCATCTCTTGATACGTCGCGTTGAGAACGGGCTCGTAGCGGTCTGCATGCTTTACGCCTGCTTTCAAGTTGTCTGGGACGATGAGTTCCGGGACGCCACCGAAGAATTCGAATGCACGCACATGGCCGCCGATGAAGGACTCAAGGCTCTGTGTAGGTTGTGCCTCTACAAATGTGTAACTGCTGGCGCCAAGCACAGCCACGAAGATCTTGCGCCCGCAAGATTTCCCCCGTCTCGCGGTCAATGTACGGTACTGCTGCGCCCGCGTAATCCACGAACATCTTTTCACCCGCACGATACTCACCCCGCATGGATACATGTAATGTCTTCTTCCACCGGCGATAGCGTTCGCAGAATTGACTGTACTGATAGCCGGCGCTGTGCTCGGCCTTATACTCCTCCCAGAGAAGTTGCAGAGTCACACCCTTCTTGCGATATTCCTTGTGTATATAGCTCCAGTTGGGTTCGGGGTAATTCTTGGGCGTCCCTGGGCGCGTGGAAATAGCAGTGCTTCCAGCTTGATGTCGTCGATGTCAGCGTCCATCTGCTATGACAGACCCACTTCGCTGGCGCGGGTAAGAATACGTGAGATGGTGTCTCTCGAGACGTTGATGCTGCGAGCGATGGCACGTTCACTCAATTTTGCTTCGTAGTGTAGGCGTAGTACTTCTTTGATTTTGCGCATTGGCGTCCTCCGTCTGGCCAAGTAAGACACTTCTCCTCTCCAACCTAGATGCCGGTTGGATTCGGGAATGAAATGTGTCTACCTGCCACGAATTGTGTCGCCAACACTGAGGAGGGAAGACGAGGAATGTGGATTCCGATAAATTGTCGGCCACCGATTCCGACAAGGCTCAAAAAGTGGCCGGTATTTACCGGAATGACTGGCCGATATTTAGCGGAACAGGTGGCCGTGAATTACCGGAATGGGTGGCCGACATTTTCCGGCAATTCGGTGGCCGATTTGCTCCGGAAT
>CAVWUS010000011.1:0-105655 GCA_963758235.1 uncultured Alicyclobacillaceae bacterium
AACACAGACACGTCTTCCAGCAGATTTTCAGCCGCTTCCGACGTGACCGTGCGCACCGTCTCCAGCAGCGCTGTAGCAGGTACCGTCTGTTTCACCAAGATCGCCAAATCGCGGCGAACGGCAGGGAATTTCGGCAGCCGTTCCACTTTCCACTGTGCCCCAGTATGTTCAAGGATTGCATCGAGATCGAACTCAGCGTAAATGGCACGATTCAAATCAAACGCTGCAGCTGTTTCTGGATGAAGTTCACCGAATGATCCGAGCCGTTCTCCGTCCAGCACCACTTGCGCACTGCGGCCAGGATGCAGCCAGCTCTGGTCAATCGGCTGGTATGCCACACGCGCGCCGAGGCCAAGCGTCTCCAGCCACGTTTCAATTACGCCCTTGGCGTCGTAAAAGTCGTACGGTCGCGCACGAACCCCGACACTCACACTGGTTTCACCGAACCACAGCGCGGCCAGATGCATCCGTTCACACGGCTGCTTTGTGAGTGGCAGCTGTTCTGGCCAATAGACGCTCCCAACTTCAAATATCTGGCCGCCGCCCACACCATGTGCCAAGTTGTACGCAGCTACTTGCGCCAATCCAGGAAGCATATGCGTCCGCAGTGTGATGCGCTCGTCCGATATCGGACGCATCAGCGGGATCATCTGCCGGTACGGAGACGCTTCTGGAAGGCGCAGCGCATCCAACCATTTAGGATGCGTAAACGTGTACGTAAACACTTCATTGAGTCCCGCACCAATCAAAACCTGGCGCGTGCGCTGACGAAGCCACTGACTGTCGTCACGCACTCCGACAGTGGTCGCCAGTACCGGCAGTGTTGACGGAATGTTGTCCAAGCCGTGGATACGGCCTATTTCTTCGACCAAATCGGCTTCTATTGAAATATCTGGACGCCGTGACGGCACAGTTACCAGCCAGCGCGTCTCATCTCCGCCATCGGGTTCGACCGTGAAGCCGAGCCGTTCAAAGATGCCCTTCATCTCAGCTGCGGTGATGCTCGTGCCGAGCAATTGATTGCATCGATCCGGCGAAAATGCAACACTGGCTGGAGCGGACTCCGTCGTATCGCCCACACGTACAGGCTCGCCGATGACTTTCGCGCCTGCCAAATCGCGCAAAAGCTGCGTCGCGCGTCTCAGCGCTGCGTTCACTGCGACCGGATCGATCCCTTTTTCAAATCGCTGCTGTGCCTCCGACCGCAGCCCCAACGCCTGTCCAGTTCGACGCACACTGGTCGCTGCAAACGCGGCCGATTCAAGAATCACCCGTTTCGTGGACGGCGTGATCTCCGAGTTTTTGCCGCCCATTACGCCAGCGATGCCAATCGCCCGGTTGGCGTCGGCAATTACGAGCATGGATTCGTTCAATTCGCGCGTCTGTCCGTCGAGGGTAACCAGCTGTTCACCGGCAGTAGCCTGGCGAACGACAATCTGTCCACCTTGAACCTGATCGAAGTCGAACGCGTGCAGCGGTTGGCCCCATTCCAGCATGACGTAGTTCGTGATATCGACAGCGAGCGAGATCGGCCGGACGCCAGATGCCAACAGCCGCATCTGCATCCAGAGCGGCGATGGCCCTGGCCGACATCTTCCAGCACCTGTGCTTCGTAACGTGAGCAGTTGGGACTGTCAATGCGTACCGATGCAGGAGAGTGCCCCGCCCCATGACTCGCGGTTGGAATGCCCAGCTTCACGTGTACACCGCGCAGTGCGGCAACCTCATAGGCAAAGCCGCGCAAGGAGAGACAGTCGCTGCGATTCGGGGTCAAATCGACGTCGAGAATCACATCGTCCAGATACAGCAATTGCACCACATCCGCGCCAATCTCTGTATCCTCCGGCAGCACGTACAGGCCTTCGGTCTGTTCTTTTGGCAGCCATTTCGTTTCGAGACCAATTTCTTTTGCGGAACAGAGCATGCCCATCGATTCAATGCCCCGCAGTTTCGCCTTGCCAATGGCACCGCCAGGCAAGGTAGCCCCCACGAGTGCAACCGGTACTTTCATGCCTGCCCGCACATTCGGTGCACCACAGACAATCGTCAACTGTTCCGGCTGCCCGACATCAACGGTACACACGCGCAGTCGATCCGCATTCGGATGTTGCACACAGTCAACCACCTGTCCAACAACCACACCAGAAATATCGCTCACACGCGGTTCAACTGCATCCACAGCGAGGCCCGCGTCTGTCAGCATGGTCGCGAGCGCCTGCGGCGTCACACCATCCAGGTCTACCAGTTCAGCCAGCCATTGATATGAAAGCCTCAAGCGAGATCCTCCTCTATTGGTTCATTCAGTCCCGACATTCGACGGGCGGGACACGTACGTATCACCTGCTACCGCATCCGTGTAAACTGACGCAGCAGGCGCAGATCGTTTTGGTAGAGCAAGCGAATGTCTTCAATTCCATACTTCAACATCGCAATTCGCTCCGGCCCCATGCCGAACGCGAAACCACTGAATTCGCGACTGTCGTAGCCAGCGCCGTCGAGTACATTCGGATGCACCATGCCCGATCCCAATATCTCAAGCCAGCCCGTATGCTTGCAGACACGGCAGCCGCTGCCCCCACAGGCCGTACAACGCACATCGACCTCGGCGCTCGGTTCCGTAAAGGGGAAGTAGCTCGGACGCAACCGCACCGTCTGATCCGGTCCAAAAATCGCGCGCGCAAACTGTTCCAGCGTACCTTTGAGATCGCTCATACGGATGTTGCGCCCGACAACCAGGCCTTCGATTTGGTTGAACGCATGTGAGTGCGTAGCGTCATCTTCATCTCGCCGGTAGACGCGGCCAGGAACAATCACTTTGATTGGTTCCTGCGGACGCATCTTTTCCATCGTCCGCACCTGCATCGGGGACGTCTGTGTGCGAAGCAGCAGTTCCTCCGTCAGGTAGAACGTATCCTGCATGTCGCGCGCCGGGTGATCTTTCGGGAGATTGAGCATCTCAAAGTTATAGCGGTCTGTCTCAATCTCCGGTCCCTCCGCAATCGTAAACCCCATGCCGAGGAAGATATCTTCAATCTCCTCAATAATCTGTGTGAGCGGATGCATCGACCCGCGCGGCGGCCGGCGACCTGGCAATGTAACGTCAATCCGCTCGGCTTCAAAACGTGCCTGCAAAAGTCTCGCCTGTAACGCTGCACTTAATTCTTCATACTGCGCCTGCAACGCATTTCGGGCTTCGTTCACCCGTTCACCGACGACTGGACGGTCTTCCGCGGACAGGCCACCCATCTGTCTGGAAATTTGCGTCAGCAGGCTTTTCTTGCCCAGCGCTTGAACGCGCCAGGCTTCGAGCAGCTTCGGATCGCCTTCATTCGCATTGACAATGTCCTCCAATTCACGGGAAAGGCGCTGCCGTACCTCTGCCAGTTCTGCCAACAAAGCCTTCACATCCATCATTTATCCCTCCGTTGTCATTTGCGCCGGACAAAAAACAGCCTCGTCACAAGGGACGAGGCTGCTCGCGGTACCACCCTAATTGGCCACAGCGAAAGCTCATGCTGCTGCCCACTTTTACGCGATAACGGGCGATCCCGGTTCAGCCTAGTAGTAACATGTTGCCACGTTCAGCCAAACAGCTCAGAGGTGAACTTCCCGCGCACGTCACATGATTCGGCTTCCAGTCACGACCGAACCTCCCTGTAACGGACGCTGCCGCGGTACTCTCCTCGTCAACGCCGATCTGCCGGTACACAACCGTGCACCGTGATATTCACGCACATTATACCGCATGGAAGCTGCATCAGAAAAGTTTATTAATCCATCAATCAGTCTAAATTGCGCCAGTTTGATGATAAAGTTACATCAAAATACAAAACTGGTCTACCCGATTCAATGCTGTTACTCGCAATGCATGACATCAAAGGGGATGAACTGTTATTTAATACAGTTCGTACCCCCATTTTTGCGTAAACATTGTTGCCTTGCGGCTGGATCGACCCAGTACCATAGAAATAGCGGCACGTAGCAGCTTATCTGCAGAAATTCGGATCAACATCAGCCCAGTTAAGCGGCTCTCGGCAGCCTATCGACCTATCGGCGTTATGTATACGCTTAAGCGGTCCTTCGCAGCTTATTAAGTCGGCTAGATCAAAGAAAACAAGATATAAGCGGTGGTACGCTGTTATCCTCTCGCCTTTTGTTTATCATCTCTAGAGACTTGAACGCTTGAATAACTTTAACGCCTCTTTCACAGCCCATGCTTGATGTTGATGAAAGAGCGACCCTTCTATGCGTTCTGTATTCATCCATACCAACTCATGGTCGGGTTCAACGGCTGTGTGCATCTTGCTCCCCAGGGATGCAAGATAAAAGTGACCGATACTTAGCATTGGCTCGTCCTTCGTAGAAATGAAATATTGCTCTGCCCGACCGATATATTCACTGATGCTGGCTTCGTACCCCGTCTCTTCAATCAATTCCCGCCGCAGACAATCGGCATGGGTTTCCCCCGCTTCAATGCTCCCGCCCGGTAGAAAGTAGCTTCCTCTTGAAGTTTTAATGGTTGCCACTGTATGACCACCGGACGACAAAATTACGGCATAGACACCAGCTCTTCGTCTGTAATCCGTACCGGGAATGGGCGTTCCAAATGGATTTTTCGGCGAACATTTCTTTCCCGAATCACACGAGTCGCTCATGAATTCAAGCCCCTTAGATAAAGTTGCGCGTTTAAATCAAGCGCCCTTTGGTCCTGAGATAATCGACAATCGGGCAGTGTGGCGGACTCATATCGTTCGGGATTTGAGGAATGGCAAAAAAAGCGTACTCGCTACTCTCTTCGTTAATCTTAACGTCTCCACGATATTCCTTGGTGTAGTACACAATATCAACGTTATATACCTCGTCTCCATTCGGATATTGGTAATACAACTCATCGCCCGAAAAGACATTCAGAAGGTTCAACTCGCCCACTTCAATGCCGGCCTCTTCGAAAACTTCGCGTCGTGCGGATTCTTCCACACGTCCACCGAGTTCAACGGATCCACCAGGGAAACACCATTGCCCGTTGTCCGTTCGTCTTAACATTAAAATCCGTTGATGTTCATCAAATACAATGACCGTTGCCCCACACTGAAGTAATGGCCGTGATCCAACAATCTCACGCAAATCTTTTATGTAATAAATCCGGTACTCGAACCTGGACGGTTACTTCAAAAATCATGCCGCTTCCTCCAATCTGTTAAACATGTCTATTATTAAATTCTTTAGAGAACGATTATGGGGTCAGAATACGATATCTGCAGATTCCGCAGTATCTGCAAACCATTTCAGCACATCGTTGTGATGTTCAATAATCTGGCTAGCTGTAAGACGTTCACTATTCATGGTGCTGTGAGCATCTTTGGCTAGAACAACGTCATATCCCAAACTGAAGGCTCGGCGACAAGTTGTGTCGACACACATCTCTGTCTGTAATCCTGTCAGTATGAGTCTGTGTGACACCTAACTTGTTCAATTCATCCTGAAGATTCGTTTCATGAAAGGAATCGGGAGTTCGCTTCTGAATCACTACGTCACCATCTGTCGGTGCAATAGTGGAGTGGATATTCCAACCAAGGGAATTTGTTTCTAGCGGTTCGCCTGGTCCCTCATTATGCTGAATGTAAACGACAGGAGCTCCACAGGAGCGTGCCTTTGCAATCAAAATTCCGATTCGCTCCAATAGGGAGATCACCTTCATAAACCGGGTACGCTTCATCAAACATTCCTTCTTGAACGTCGATTACAAGCAATGCACTGTCCTTGCTCACTTTATTACCTCCTTCTGTGCTCTCATATGTACAGCTCAACCATGCTAAGGGCTTTCCTACAACCAATTAGTCATAATGTTGCGTATCCTTGCCACGTACCGACTACTTTGCTAACTGCATCTAAACTACCAATAAGCATAGATGAATGACTAGTGCGCTTTTCTGTTCAAGAGTTGAATAACAGCAACTTTCCCAAGATGCATCAATATGCAGGAAGGGTTTATACTGCATTGTTCCATAATTATCTTAAACAAAGTGTTTATCTATCCAATTCATAATGACTTTTTGTAATTCTGGATGAAGCGGCTTTTTTGCACCTTTCTTACGGCGTGCCTCGAGGGATATATGATTAACGTCAGTCTCGCTTGTACGTTCTACTTGGCATAAATCGCTCGGGGGCTAACGTATCCGATTCAATGACAATAGCTGTTAAACCCGTTTCTGTTCGCGTTTGATGCCATTCTCCGTGTTCCCAAAAGACTGCGTCACCATTTGAAACCAACGTTTCTTGATTGGAATCGCCTCGAACCCATCCCTGCCCATCGACAACCAGCAGCAGTTGTGGAGAAGTCGCTTGATGAAGACCAACCACGCCGTGTGAGCCGAGGTGCATGCAGCCAATATGCGCAGGTTCATCTGTGATTAAAATCCGCGACAGAATGAAATCTGAGTCGAAATGCGTGATCTGCTTTCCAGATTCATTGCCAAACCGAAAGATTTGCACCAACAGTCACCTCACTCTATCGCTACCGAAGTATGGACATAACTGCCCAGTTCTACTTTGTTGTGCAACAGTTGATTTTTTCTCTCTATCCGCAAATTCCTCTGTCCACCTTCGTCAGCTGTACATTCATTGTGGTATCAGGCTGTGAAGGGAGGGGTGCATCATGGCAAAACGCCGGAAAGACGCGCCCCCGACGAACTTTTTGGTTGGTTTGGCGACGGGACACAAAGTGTCCATTGAAAACCCGGCCAATACGGCGAACGCCCCTGTCTTGAAAGCCAATCCGACAACTGCGGCAACGATTTTCATTGCTCCCAACCATTATGTAAAAGTCGTACTTCAAGGCAACAAACGGGATCCAGTCATTTTGGTTGGCGCAGCACCGCACGGAACGTTTTTCCAACGAACGGTTACGCTCCGGCCCGGACAGACGATTGTTCTGCAGGCAAGTACACTCCGCACGAAGGTCAAGCATAAATTCAAATAAGAAGGGGTGTATAAACACCCCTTCTGGGCCTTTGAACGCCCTTTCCGGGCGTATATACACCCCTTCTGGGCGTGCACGCCCCCTTCATTTTATCTGTCACTCTTCGTGTCTAGCGTTAAGCTCCTATAGCCGCGCCCCTTTTTGCTCTGCAATCCACCGAGGCAACTCGAAGCGACAGGTCTTGAGCGGATCGACCACTTGGCAGACGCGCAAATCGCCAGCAGCGCTCAGCAAGAATGTCGCTTCAGCCGTATCCATACCGCACTCGGTCTCCAGCCAGCGAACCATATTCTTCGTAGCCCGTGTCGCAGCGTCATCAAGTGACAGCTCGGACGCGATGGTGATGACCGCTTCATCATTGACAATCATGGGCGCGGGCCAAGGTTTATCCTTAAGTACTTCCACCCGGACCGTCACTTTGCCGGCAATTTCCACGCCACAGACGGCGACTTCGCCATCGCCCATGGTCGCGTGTAGATCGCCCATTGCGAGTAATGCTCCCGGGACGTTGACCGGGAGCATCAGGCAGGCGCCCGCGGTGATGCGTGTGCAGTCCATGTTGCCACCGTGATCGCCCGGCGTTCCACAGGATACGCCACCCGTTTCAGCGGCCGGAGCAGTACCGATGACGCCAATCATTGGGCGAAGTGGAAGGGTAAGATCGGGTGAGAAGACAGCTTTACCGTTTTCCACGGGGACCATCCGAATGACATTCTCCGTCAGCTCGTCGCCAAGCACCCCCAAATTGGGACCCGTCGTCATGACGCCGCGATTGGCCAGGTCGATCCGTTCGATGTGCACGGCCAGTAGATCACCTGGTTCGGCACCCTCTACATAGAGTGGACCAGTCGCCGGGTTGATGCGTTGCCAGTCTAGTTGCCCGAAGTCCTGATCAGCCGAGCTGATCTGGTCTTCGAAGCAGTCACAAGTGTAAAACACGACTGTTTCTCCATCCTGCACACGTGCCACGGGTTCATTCGCAGCGGATAATGCATAGACGATGTTGCTCTTGGCAATTTCGACTGTCATCGCAAACCCTCCTCAACTTTGGACCAACCTGTTTTTTACTGGCCGTACATTTCCGGTCGGATGTCTTTTAACACGGACATCCGCCGTCTTACGTCAACAACGATGTCGAGATTGACCGTCGCCAATAATACCTCGGGTGTTTCGCCGCCTTTCACGACTGTCTCTCCCCACGGATCGATGACCAGTGACTGTCCGCGAAATGTATCCTGGCTGTTTTCTCCGCACATGTTGACTGCAATCACGTACGCCTGGTTTTCGATGGCCCGTGCGCGAACGAGTATCTCCCAATGTTCCTGCCGTACACTCGGCCATTCCGATGGTACGAACAGCAGTTGTGCACCATGGTTTGCAAAGCGGCGGCTTAGCTCGGGAAAGCGCAAATCGTAGCAGATCATCGTTGCGGCGGTTACATCGTGAAGCTGAAACACGTCTGCCGTGTGCCCGGGTGTGAGGAATCGATCCTCACGCATCAAGCCGATAAGATGGACTTTGCCGTATGTATGCACCAACTCCCCTGCAGGAGACACAACGACGTTCATATTCTGCACGCCGTCATCTGTGAGAATCGGGAGCGACCCACCGACAATCCACATCTGTGCACGTACTGCAGCACGTTTCAGGAGCCTGAGCGAGGGTCCCGACAGAGTTTCCTGATGTTCGACGAGTCTGTCAAAGTCATAGCCGCAAGACCAAAGCTCCGGCAACACTGCTACATCTGCTTCGCTCGTAGCCGCCTCCTCCAACATGCGTTCTGCTGTTTCGTGATTCGCTTCGCGATCGCCTTGAATCACAGTCATTTGGCACAGAGCAATCTTCACACGTTCACCGCCTCTGTATTGCTTCCGAATTCAACTCGCTCACACAGTCCGTGAGAATGTGTGCCAGTTGCTCGCGCTCGGCTCGTGTTCCAACCGTGATCCGAATGCACGCATCAAGCGGCGCAACACCCGGCCTGCGAATGAAAACGCCGCGCTGAGCCATCTGTTCAACCAGCTCGATTGATCGCGCAGCTGTGCCGACATGAATCAGTACAAAGTTGGTCGCAGATGGAACGGCATGAAGGTTAAGGCTCTCTGCAAGCCGCGCGTATTCCTCACGCCCAATCGCTGTCTCCCTCACAACATGTGCGACAAATTCTGTATCGCTAAGGGCTGCCAGTGCTCCATCCTGCGCGATACGGCCCACGCCAAAGTGCAGGCGCACTTTATCCAGCGCCTGAACAACTGCCGCATCGGCGAGCAGGTAGCCAATTCGTACGCCTGCCATTCCATACGCTTTCGAGAATGTCCGAAAGCGAATCATCCGTGAAGCCACAGAACGTCTGGGTGAATGGGCTGCTGGCGGCGCGAATTCGATATAGGCTTCATCCAGCAGGAGCACACAGTCTTCCGGCAATTGCCTGCAGGCGTCCTCAATTTCCGCATAGGTTTGGACAGTGCCGGTCGGATTATCGGGGTTGGCAATATACAGCAGCTTCGCGCCTGCCTCAGCTGCGCGACGTACAAGAGCGGATAGATCATTGTGATAGTTTTCATCGTAGGGAACTGTCACCAGCTGCCCTCCGTAGGCGCGCACATGATACTGAAACGTCGGATAGGCACCATCCGATGTGACAACCGCCGTGCCTGGCTCGACGAACAGCCGGACAACCAGGCCGAGTAAATCGTCGATACCGCTGCCAAGTACAATTTCGTTCACCGACACGCCTGTTAGCTCGGAAAGTTTCTGACGCAAATCGTATGCTTCGGGATCACCATACCAGTTCGACTGCGTAGCGGCGTCTTTTATGGCGGCCAATGCCAGCGGAGATGGACCAAAACGGACTTTCATTGGCGCCAAGCCGCAGTGTAAACGGTTGGCCAAGGCGGCGTTCAATCTGCTCAGGCGAAGTGAACGGAACAATGGTTGGCAATGACTGAATTTGATTCGTAAATGGCAGCTTGGTCAAGGCGACTATCCCTTTCGCGCTTCATTCTTTGACCTGACCGCTGGGCGCAGGAACTGATGCACTTTGACGAGAATGGCTCGTCTGGTCAGCAGGCCAATCATGGTTCGCTCCGGATCGACCACACATAAAAAAGGTCGGTTGATACTCTGTTCTACTGCCTGTAAAAAGGTTGCATCCTGACGCAGTACAGGCGCATCCCGTTCCATTGCTTCGGATACGAGACACTCACGCAGGCGCTCAAACTCTATCTCTTGGGTCCCCATAATATGGTCAAGAATCATGGTCTTGCTGATAACACCTTCTACATGGTTCTTCGTGTCCAGCACAGGCACTGCTGAGTACCCGCTCTTGACCAACACGAGCAGCGCATGTTCCAAGTTATGAAATGGCTGCACACAGGCTACGTTGCGGGTAGGAATCACCAGTGACTCTAGCTCTGTATCGAGTAGGGTCGATGGGTTCATATCTGTCACTTGCCGTCAGCACCACCTTCGGCTGGTAAAAGTTCATCTGTCACACTCAGTGTACCGATTCAGGGAACGGCTTTCAATCATCGCTGCGTCGAACAAGTGCTTAACGGTCACCGGCTCGGTGACTTGCCGGCTTGTCTACGGTTGGCGTACGATAAACGATACGGAGGGGATCAAGTTGGTGAAACGGCCGACGCTTGCGACAGTTCATCCCGACCTCGCACAGTGGTGGCATCCAACATACAATGGCGATCGGTCACCGGCAGATGTATCGCCATCGTGGCGTAAACCGGTGTGGTGGACATGCCGGAATGATCACGCATTTGAGGCTTCGGTGCATGCGCGCGTGCGTGGGGCCGGGTGTCCAATGTGCAGCGTGGATAATACGTCAGCCGCCGAACAGTGGCTATACGCGGAAATGCGGCAGCACTATCCAGATGTCTGCCATCGCCGGCGCCTGCAAGTGAAAGGCGGCAACGTCGAAGTCGATCTCTATGTCCCGAGTCTCAAACTCGCCATCGAGTACGATGGCCCGCACCACCGGCGACGGGTGAAAGCGGATCAAAAGAAGAATTTTTTGCTCACGCGCGCAGGCATTTCACTCGTACGCATCCGTCAACTCGGACTTCCACCACTCATGGATACCAATATCCTTATTATCGAACACGACCCGACCGCAGCATCAGGACTTAAGACCTGCCTGTCGCAGCTGCTCGCGTGGATTGACGGCTCAGGCTCTTCGTGACTCTACAGGCATGAGCAGAATCAGCAGGACGAAGATAATCAGAAAAACGATGATCCACTTGGTGTAAGGGCCAAACAGGTTCGTCATCTTCATCACCCTTTCTATCGGTACTTCAGCCTATGTTCATTCGCCCATATTCCTGTGGGTATCTGCCCAGTTTCCTCGACAAACCAAAGAGACTGCCTCCGCGCGGCGAACAACTTCCAACGCAAGACAGTCTCTATGGTTAAACTTTATCCTTACAGATTGATATCCGCTGCCGGCACAACAATGCTTCGACCAGCAGCGTGGCGTTCTCGTTCAAACGCCCGCGCCGCATCGGTCAGCGACAGTTGCTCACTGACGAGCTGCTCCGGCTTGATGCGGCCATCCGCTGCCCACTGCAGCAATATCTTCGCATCTTCAACGGTGGCGGAAAATGAGGCCAACAAGCCGACTGAACGCCGGACCGCTTTCGCGAGGGGCCATGTGACAACATCGTCATTCAGGCCGATCACGCAAATCTTGCCGCCAGCACGCGTCAAATCGAACGCTTGCTGACTGGAGTCTGCAGAACCGACTGTATCGAGTACACTGTCGGCCCCGCCACCTGACCAGCGCCGCACAGCACGTCCCAATTGCCGCTTCCCCTCCGCAGCCGTAAACACCATCTCTGCCCCGGCTGCTTCTGCCGCTGCCTTGGCCTCCGGCCGCTGCGTGATCACGCCGACCGACACGCCCATCGCAGCAAGTAACATCACGGCAGCTTGGCCCGTGCCGCCAAAGCCCTGAACCAGAACGCGATCGCCATCCTTCACCTGCAGCACGGATTGCAGTGCATGGAACGGTGTAGCAAATGCGTCGACGAGAACTGCTGCCGCTGTGTCACTGACCGAGTCTGGGCAATGGAGCACTGCGCGTTCCGGGATGACCACAAATTCAGCCAAGCCGCCAGCGCGGTGGTATCCGACAAGCTGCTGTCCCATACATAGATTCTCCTGTCCCGTGCGGCAGAACTGGCAGTCTCCGCACGCTACGTAGGGCATCACGACGACGCGCTCGCCCTGCGCAAACGTGGTCGATCCGTTCGCATCTACGATGGTGCCGCAGATTTCATGTCCCATCACCAATGGGAAACGGGTGCCCGGCGGGACTGCGCCGCCCACAGCGAGTGCGCGATCGGACCCGCAAATGCCGCACGCCGACACGCGAATCAATACTTCACCGGCTCCTGGACTAGGCACTTCGCTTTGCGCCAAAGCAAAACCATGCTCTGGCGTAAATTGCAGCTGCTTCATCTCAGTTTGCCTCGGTTGACGACGTTTCAGCTGCACCGCGCGCTTCCCGCTCAGCACGGTGTGCGGCCTTGAGCATTGCTTCCGCGATGGTCATCTTCTGCATCTCTGCGGTACCCTCTTCAAACCAGATCGATCGCGCATCGCGATAGAGCCGCTCGACTGGACTACCAACCGCGTAGCCGATGCCGCCGAATAGCGACAGCGCGCCGTCCGTCACTTCGCCGACCATACGAATGGCGTTCGCTTTTGCCATCGACGCCTCGACTGCGATGTCCTGCCCTGCATCAAACCGTACGCGCGCATCCAGACACAGGAGCCGTGCGCCCTGAACCGCGATCTGCCATCTCCGCCAGCCGCATCTGCACCGCCTGGCGACTCGCCAGCGCCTTGCCGAACGTCTTGCGGTTGCGAACGAATGTCAGCGCACGATCGAGCGCTTCCTGCGCCAGGCCGACTGCGCTCTGCGCGATGCAGGCCCGACTTTGATCGAGAAATCCGCGCACCGCAACACCGAAGCCATCGCCAACCTCGCCGAGCACTTCGGCTCGCATCCACTTCGCAGCCTCGAAGTAGATCACGGCGTGAGAACAGCCCTTATCGCCCATCATGTTCGGCATTGGTTCGAGCTCGCATGCCTGCGCGGCCTTGCGGCACGAGAAATGCGGTGAGCCGCCGCGGCCCAGCGGCTCCGTCCGTCTTCGCAATGACCGCGAATGACGGCCGCTTCTTCCGCGAACGTGATCAGATGCTTGCGGCCGTTCAGCATGAATTTGCCGTCTTCCCGTAGGTCGCGATCGTGCGCAGAGTCAATACCCGTACCATTGTCCGGCTCCGTTAGCGCGAACGCGACGAGCGCGCCGTCCTGCGCGAGCTTCCGGGGCAGCCAGTATTGCTGCTGTTCTTCGTTGCCTTGCCCGATCGTGCGCCAGATGCTGTTGTATAGCATGCACAATCATGCGGATGGAGCCGTGGCAGCGCGCAAATTCTTCGAGAATGGGGAAGTAGAGCGACAGTGGCAGACCTTCGCCGCCAGCCCATTGCGGCTGGGTCAGCTTATGAAAGCCCAGTTCCCTGATTCGATTCCACAGTGCCTCGGGAATTTTCTCCGTGGCTTCAATTTCTTCGCCCCAGTCCGCGGCTTCCTCCAGGCGAAATTGAACGTGCCCGCGCAAGAATCTCCTCGGCACGCGCCTTTAATGCAAGCGTATCCTCGCTCTCAACCCGTCCTGTCATGACGAGCCGCTCCCTCCGCTCGCTCGCCGCCGTTTCCGCGTCAGCTTCGGCTCGAAAACGGGCGCGCAGATCTTTTTTCTTGATTTTCCCTGAGTGGGTCGTAGGCAGTGCATCGATGAACTCAAGCCTGTCCGGGAAACTGGAATTTCGCCAGCCCTTGCGCCGCCAGAAACTCTCGCAGCTCAGGCAGCGTAAATGGCTTCGCGCCTTCTTTCAGAACGATGCAGGCGACCGTCTGCTGGCCGAGCGTCGGATCCGGTGCACCGACCACAGCCACGTTTTGCACCGCACTCGTGCTTCGAGCACAGGCGTCCTCGACGCTCTTCGGATCGACCTTCGTTCCGCCGCGGTTGATGATGTCGTCTGCGCGTCGCCATGAACACGTAGCGGCCGTTTTCGTCCTGTCGCAGCAAGTCGCCGAGTGGAACCAGCCGTCCTCGTCCCACTGCCGGTGGGCCGCCTCAGGATTGTTGATAGTAGCCAGCGCTGAAGTTCGGCCCGCGCGCTCCACATTTCGCCCGGCGTTCGCCTGCGGAACAGGTTGCCGTCCTCGTCCACGAGCCTCACCTCGGTGCCCGGGACTGACAAAGCCGACGGTCGATGCGAGCGCGTCGAGCGGATCGTCCGGACGCGTCATCGTGGCCAGGAAGCCTTCCGTCCAGCCGAACATGCGCCGACTTTGATGCCGCGAGTCGCGTCTGCAGCTGTACGCAGGACTGCGCTTGGGCACAGGCGCGCCGGCGTAAATGAACAGAGCTTCACGCTCGAGGTGTCCGCCTCCTTCAGGTTCGGTGCGTTCGCCACGTGGATCACGTGCGGCGGCGCACCCACGATGATACGTCGGCTTCTCTGCCTCAATCCACTTCGAGCACGCGAGCCGCCGAGAACCGCTCCAGCAGCATGATCCGACCACCGCTCGCAATCGGCATCATGACGCCCGCCAGCATGCCCGTCTGGTGGCAAATCGGTGCCAAGTCGAGCGTTGCCATTCCTCCGGCTCATAACCGAAGTTTTTCGCATAGGCTCTCGACGCCCACAGATAGTTGGCGTGCAGCTGCACGACACCTTTGGGCGATCCGGTCGTACCCGAGGTGAACACCATGATAAACGGATCGAGCGCTTCCGGCTGGTTCTCTTTGATAACTGCTTCGGGCAACTGTCTCACCACTGCTGCGAAGTTCCGCAATTGAGGAATTCCGTCGATCGCATCCGCGTGGTGCCACTCACATCCCCCTGCAGGATTACGTGCTTGACAGTCGGCAGCTCATCTTTCAAGCGCACCGCCGTGTCGTACAGCGACGCCCCGCGGAAGCTGTCGGCGACAATCCAGACAGACGCTTCGGATCTTTCCAGGCTAAACCGTAAGGCCTGTTCTCCGAGATCGACTTGGAGCAGTACCGCGCTTGCACCGATGCGCGCAGCACCGAACACGGCAATCACGTAGTCGAGCACGTTCGGCAGCTGAATCGCCACTTTGTCGCCTTTGCGTACGCCAAGGTGTAAAGCCCATCGCGACGACTTCGACTTCGCGCCACAATTCGCGATACGTAAGCCTGCGCTTCTCGTCCTCGTGTACTGCTTCTGGATACGTCTGTCACCTGCTCGAACAGTACATCGACAAACGACTCGTCTGTCCAGTACCCTGCAGCCTGGTATGCGCGCGCCCGTTCCTCCGTGAGAATCATGCCATCAAACCGCTTCACATTCAATTCCTCCCGCCCCAATTACACGCTCTGGTTCAGTCGAAAAGGACGTTTTAAATGCGTGTCCGATAAGGGTTAAGCGGTCTTAACCCTTATCGGACTAGCTTACGAAAGGCGCCCTGCGATGTACTGTACTACCGTTGCTACCGTCGACAGCTGACCAAAATCCGATTCTGGCACCTCGATGCCGAATTCGTCTTCAAAGGCGATGGCCAGTTCGGTTAAATCCAGTGAGTCTGCACCTAGTTGATCGACAAAGTGGCTGTCGGGCTTGACCTCTTCAGGCGTGACGCCAAGCTGGGTCACCACCACGTTGCGTACGCGTTCTTCGATCTCGTTGTTTGTCAATGTTGCCATGTTTCTTTTCCTCCTGTCTTTGCTCTTTGTTTTCGATTGACTTACCGTGGAATGTGGTCAAATCCGCCTGTCAGACAGCGTCAATCCGCCATCGACACGAATGGTTTGCCCGGTGATGAATCGCGAGGCATCACTGGCGAGAAACACGGCTACGTCTGCGACGTCCTCTGGCGTACCGACGCGGCCGAGCGGTGTATGCGCGACGACGTCCGCATGGTAGGCATCATACTGCTCACCGCCGTAGAACTTCGCCGATTCGGTCGCCACGACACCAGGGTTGAGAGCGTTGCAGGTAATTCCCTTCGGCGCAAGTTCTGCGGCCATATAGCGAATCAACGATTCAAGTGCGGCTTTGGCGGTACCGAGCGTTGTATAGCGAGGCAGCGTGTGCTCGCTGCCCATGCTCGACAGCGCGATCACCCGTCCGGGACGCCCGGCCATGAGCGGCACAGCACGATTGACTGACTGTACGACACTCTGAATCACAACCTTATAAGTGCGATCGAAGTGGTAGCCTTTCAAATCTGAGATTGGCTTGAAAGCACTGGCTGCGGCGTTTGCCATGAAGACATCAAGCTGTCCCCAGTTCGATTCAATCGTATCGAACATGGCGTCCACTTCTTCTTCCGATTCCAGTTCTGCTTTCAATACCAAGGCTTTGCGGCCGAGACGCCTGATTTCGGAGGCGACTTCTTCCGCAGCCTCCCCTTGCCTGCGATAGTGGACAGCCACGTCCGCGCCTGCCTTCGCCATCGCGATTGCAGTCGCGCGGCCAATCCCTCGCGCGCTGCCCGTAATAAGAACTTTCTTGCCTGCTAGTACATCGGTCATATTCGCCCGAAGCGGACGCCGAGCGGCGCCCGCCTCCACCTCCCTTGTTTGCTTACAGCGCGTATGCTGTTTCAAACGCTTCGCGAATCGCGCGGGCAGCGTTGATGCCGCGACTGTCTTTCGCGCCGCCGACAACGTGCACGTTCGTACGGCCGCTGAGCGTTTCCACCAAATCGTTACGGGGAACCTGCCCGGTGCACAAAATAACCTGTTCCGCCTCAATCAGTTCGCGACCATCCGCCGTCATGCCGCGGACGCCTTCCGGCACGATTTCTTCGATTTGGAATTCAGTCTTGATTTTGATGCCGAGGCGTTTCAAATCGGCACGGACAACCCATTTGGTTGTCGGCCCAATGCCGCCCGCGACCCGTTTTGAGCGAGCCAGAATGGTGATGTCCCGCGGCAGCGGTGCAAGTTCCGGGAGCCCCTGATGGTCGAAGAAATCTGCCACATCAGGCCGCGGCAAACTGCCCTTGGCGAGAAAATGAGCCGTGTCGCAGCCGATGCCGCCTGCTCCGACAATGACAATTTTCGATTTGGCTGGAACCACACCGGTCAGCACCTGTACGTACGTCGCCACGTGCGGCAAATCGACCCCTGGGACATCCGGCACAAATGGACGAACCCCCTGCGCGATGATTACGTCGTCAAACGCACCCAGCGTCTCGACATCCGGGCTTGTCCGAAGCCGTACATCCACGTTGTAGCGGCGCATCATTTCTTCGTAATACCGCAGCGTTTCATAGAACTCTTCCTTGCCTGGCACGCGTGCGGCAAATCGAAACTGTCCGCCAATCTCGTTGTTCTGCTCAAACAAGGTGACCTGATGGCCGCGTACGGCTGCAACCCGGGCCGCTTCCAGACCTGCGACGCCCGCTCCGACAACGGCTACACGCTTATGTACAGCTGCTTTCGTCAACGGCTTGTCCAGTTCATTGCCAGCCCGCGGATTGACGAGGCAACTGACAGGTCGATGCGGCTGCACGAGCGTGTGGTCGAGGCACGACTGGTTGCAGGCGATGCAGACGTTCAGACCTGCGCGATCGCCCCCGAGCATTTTATTTGCCAACTCAGCATCAGCGAGCCATGGCCGCGCTGGCGCGATGAAGTCGAGGTAACCGTGAGCAATCAGCGATTCAGCTGTTTCCGGCGTATTAATCCGGTTGGCGCCAAGGATGGGCACGTTGACGCACCCGTTTGATGGCCGCTGCGACCGGTGCAAACGCCCCCGCGCGGGACCGTCTGCGCAACGGTCGGAACACGCGATTCATGCCAGCCGATACCGATATTGAGCGCATCTACGCCAGCCTTCTCCAGTTCTCTGGCAAACGTCAACGTCTCTGCTTCGGTCGTGCTGCCAGGCATGCAGTCGAGCCCGGACATGCGGAAGATGATTGGATAGTCTGATCCGACCGCAGCTCGAATCGCCGTAACCACTTCCAGACTGATGCGCATGCGGCCAGCAAGCGAGCCGCCATACTTGTCCTCACGTTGGTTGGTCAGCGGAGAGAGGAACTGATTGAGGAGATAGCCTTCTGAACCCATGACCTCAACCGCATCAAAACCGATGTTCTGTGCGGCCTTGGCACCTTCGGCGAAGCAGCGAACAATGTCGCTGATTTCCGCCTCCGTCAAAGCGCGCGGTGTTTCCCCTGACAAACGCGAAGGGATTGCACTTGGCGCAACTGGCTGGCGACCGCCGATTTCATCCGATCGCGCATAGCGCCCCGAATGAAACAGCTGCAGTGCGATTCTGCCTCCAACCGCATGCACCGCTTCTGGCAGTGCCGACAGTGCAGCGCGATCGGCTGCCTCCGTCAAGCAGTACATGTTGTCTGCTCCGCCGTGCACCTCAACGGTCGCACCGCCAGTGATAATCAGGGCGGCGCCGCCTTTCGCACGTTCCACGTAAAAGGCCGTCAGTCGCTCCAAATCTTCGGGCTTGCCTTCAAGCCCCATGTGCATCGAGCCCATCAGAACGCGGTGGGGCAGCAGTAAACTTCCGATTTTCCCCGGCTGAGACAGGGCTGGATAGGTCGTACCTGGTACGGATTGAAACGCTGAAGCTGGCACGTCTGGTCCATCCTCTCCGTTTATCCATTCATATTCCAACCAGCTATCCTGTGACAGGTAGTCAGCGAAGCAAGTCAATCACAGTTTAGCGAAAATACGTTTCCGATGTCTAATCACCGGCATTTTACAATATGTATCTATCAGGATTCTATGACGCCCGCAAGTTGGCATGAGGTGCCCAAGAGTGATAGAATTTTCGGAAAGTGCAATCAGTTGACAAGCCGCATTTCCTTACATGACATTGTACAAGACAAATGACGTTAACGTCCACGTCAACGCATAAGGGAGGAATTTGTCTTTATGTCCAGGCTGCACGTTCACCGAACCAGGACGCCGATTCAAGGTGAATTGACGGTTCCGGTGTCTAAATACCATCTGCACCGGGCGCTCATCTTCGGCTCCCTGGCAAAAGGAAAAACCACGATTCACGGCCGCTCCGATGCACTGCATATCCGCGATACCCTGCGCAGCCTCGCCGATTTAGGTGTTCCAGTCACGCATACGAAAGATGGCTATGAAGTGGAAGGTACGGGTACATACCAACCGAAAAACGGCCTTGTTCGGGTCGGCAGCTCCGGTACGACTTCCCAGTTTCTGCTGGCCTCGGAACACTGTCAACAGCCGGAGCGACCGTCTTCGACGGTGTGCAGGCACTGCGCAATCGCCCCATTGGCCCGTTGCTCGAGGCGCTTGGTATACTTGGAATTCGCACTGAAGCGAACCGTTCCCGACTGCCAGTCACCGTTCATCCGGGCAAACCGACCGGCGGCGACGTGTACATTAAAGGCATCTTGAGCCAGTGGATTTCCGGTCTCCTGATTGTTGCTCCATTTGCGCAGAATCAGACGACCGTTCACGTTCAGGATCCATTCAATGAACGCACCTACATCCGGCTGACAACGTCGATGTTGAAAGACTTTGGCATCCACGTTGACGTTTTGGATGATGAGCGTCGATACGTGATTGCGCCTGGACAGCAATATCGGCCAGCCACGGTCATGATTGACGCGGATCTGTCGTCAGCCGCGTTCCCTCTCATCTACGCGGCACTACACGAAGGTACCGTTCGCCTGAACCGACTGCGCGGCCCTGGCAGTCACCCAGAAGGACGGATTCTTGAAATCCTGCGCGAAATGGAAGTTGA
The DNA here is from genome assembly GCA_963758235.1 of uncultured Alicyclobacillaceae bacterium. GTDB lineage: Bacteria > Bacillota > Bacilli > Alicyclobacillales > Alicyclobacillaceae > CAVWUS01. Next base: position 19,790 of record CAVWUS010000011.1, read on the forward strand.
CCTGCAGTTTACCGACGACAGTGTCGTCATTCGCAATGATGGCCGCCGGCCAAGAGCTGTAGAAGTTGATATGAAAGACATCCCCGATCTGATTCCGGCATTGTCAACATTGTGCGCACTGTCAAAGGGGACGAGCGTGCTGAAGAATATCGGTCCGGGACGACTAAAGGAATCCGATCGCGTACGAGCCATGCTGCAGCTGCGGAAAATGGGCGCGAAGATTGAGGAGCAGGACGACAGCCTCATCATCACTGGCGTCGATCAATTGACCGGAGCGGATGTTTCCTCCTTTAACGACCACCGCGTCCTGATGTCGTTCGCTATTGCCGGCAGTACAGCGAATGGAGAAACCAATCTGACGTTCCCGAACGCATATAAAATTTCCTATCCGGACTTCCTGACAGACTTGTCTGCGCTCGGCCTGACTTGGTCAATCTCCGGCAACCGGAAGCAGAATCGTCCAGGCAGTCAACATACTGAGGAGCTGAGTCTCATTGGCACACGCTGAAGTTCCATTGATGCTGGACAGATTGCTCGCCACCGTCTCGCAGGCACCAGAGCGGCGGGCAGTGGTCGATCTGTCTAATGGAGAAACCATCACGCTCACATACGGTGAACTGGACAGCCTTGCAAACCGTGTGGCCAGTGCATTTACAGCACGCAGCATCAAGTCCGGCGATGTCGTGGCCTATCAACTGCCAAGCGGCTGGGAGTTTATCACCATCACGCTCGCACTTTGGAAAATTGGTGCAACGCCCTGTCCACTGCTGCCATCGCTGCGGGAACGGGAAGTCGAATTCATCCTGCGGACAGCAGAGGCAAAGCTGCTGATTGTACCAAGCGAGTTCCGCCGCTTTGACTATGCTGCGATGGCTGCTCAGATTCGCCCGCAGACACCAACAGTGGTAGACGTCATCGTCATCGATGCGGATACACGTCTGCCAAGCCAGTCCCGTCTCGGCGGGCTGCTGAAGGATGCACCGGCGGCTCCGGTGCCAGCGGCCGCGACTGCAGATACAGTCGCACAACTTCTGTTTACTTCCGGCACGACCGGCGAACCGAAAGGCGTGTTGCACACGCACCGGACGCTGTCCGCAGCGCTGAACGCGCACACCACGACACTCGGATTGACCGAGCGCGACGTGATTTGGGCGCCATCTCCACTGGCACATCAAACGGGTTTCCTGTACGGCATGATGGTCGCATTTTACCTCGGTGCAACCGGCGTCTATCAGGCTGTCTGGGATGTCGATACAGCCCGCCGTGCGATTGTCAATCACGGTGCCACCTTTGTGCAAGCTGCGCTTCCGTTCCTCGCGGACCTAACGCGATTGGACGATCCCCCGCTCGGATTGCGCCTGTTCATCGCGACTGGATCGGCGATTCCGCGGCCGCTCGCCAAAGAAGCGCGTGAAAAACTGAAATGCGCTATCGTTGGCGCCTGGGGCTCGACCGAGTGCTGTCTAGTATCGGTTGGCCGACCAACCGATCCACCGGAAAAACTATGGGGGACCGACGGCCGCGTCATTGACGGAATGGCCTATCGCGTCGTCGACGACGCGGGCAACGAACTTCCGCCCGGCGTTGAAGGCAACTATCAGGTCAAAACACCGGCGATGTTTATCGGTTACCTGCATCACCCGGAGTGGTATCAGGCTGGTTTCACGCCAGACGGCTTTTTTGACACAGGCGATCTCGCAACCATCGACGAATCCGGCTACCTGCATTTGACTGGCCGCAAGAAAGATGTGGTCAACCGCGGCGGCGAAAAGGTGCCAGTGGTTGAGATTGAAGATATTTTGTATGCACACCCGCGCATTCAGGATGTCGCCATTGTAGCGATGCCGGACGAACGACTGGGTGAACGCGCCTGTGCATTTATCGTCACCAAATCCAGCAATGAGGTCCTCACGCTGGAGGATATCCGCGCGTTCCTCGCTAAGCAGCGTGTGGCAAAGATCTACTGGCCGGAACGCGTTGAACAACTAGCAGAACTGCCGCGAACACCGAGCGGCAAAGTACAAAAGTACAAGCTGCGTGAGCTGGTAAAGGATGGTCTGCTCGTGGCACAACAAGCGGCCAAAGGGGGTACCTGAGTGACTGACACACTGCCAGATGAACTAAAGGCACGGCTGCGCGCCTTTGTCGACGGTCCTGCCAAGCGGTATGCAGAGACGATTGATGAAACTGGCGTCGTTTCTCAAGACGTCTGGCAAGGACTCCGTGAGGCCGGGCTGTTGAATTTGGCTGCTCCGCGGGATTATGGCGGACAGGGGCTGTCATTCACCGCCTACCTGGAGGCGCTCGCCATCTTGTCTGAAATGCATGGTTCGATGCGCGTCATTACCCACGTTGCAAACGGACTTTGGCGCTCAATCGACGCGAAGGCGACGCCGGCGCAGCGAGAACAGTTTGTTCTGCCCTTCATTCGCGGTGAAGCATGGACGACGTTTACGCTGACCGAGCCGAATTCCGGCTCGGGTGCTGATTTAAAGACAACCGCGCGCCGCGAACAGGACGACTACGTCCTGGACGGAGAAAAATGGATGATTATTTTCTCCGACGTAGCAGATTATTTTCTCCTCTTCTGCAGGCTCGAGGGAACCAGCGGTGCAGACGGCACGTTGGCACTGATGGTTCCGCGCAACGCGCCTGGCTTAACCATAGAGGACATGGCGCCCGCAATGGGCATTCGCGGAACGCGCCATGGGCACTTGCGGTTTAAAGATTGCCGTGTCCCAGTATCACATCGGCTGGGAGATGAAGGCGATGGGCTCGAGGTCGCTTTCTCTGGTTTCCTTGATCCCAGTCGCACGGCCATTGGCATGACGTGTGTCGGACTCGCAACGCGAGCACTACATCTGGCGACCGAACACGCGAAAACCCGAGTCACCTTTGGCCGTCCACTCGCCAAGCGGCAGACGATTCAGATGTGGCTCGCAGAAATGGCCACGGACATCGAAGCCGCACGCCAGTTGTGTCTGCATGCAGGCCGCGCATTCGAAGCGGGTCAACCGGTGTCTGCACTGGCATCCATGGCCAAACTGTTTGGCACCGAAATGCTGCAGCGTGTCACCGACAAGGCTCTCCAAATCCATGGCGGAATCGGCTATTTTCAGTCGTCTGAAATCGAGCGGATCTATCGCGACGCAAGAATGCAGCGATTTGAAGAAGGCACCGCCGAAATTCAAAAGATGGTCATCGCCCGGCACGTATTGTCGCAGGCATGAGGCGAGCTGGCTTGAGTCTGAAAGGAGCGGTTGAGAATGATTAACGTAGTTGTGATGCGAAAGGAAGCAACAGCAGAAGAGACCCATCAAGTCATGGATATGCTGGAGGCGAGCGGGCACACGCCTCACCTCACCACCGGACGCAGTGCGGTGATTATCCTGGTCTCAGGCAACTATCAAGAACTACAGAACCTGCTTATGACGCAAGACGGCATCGGTCGCATCATTCCCGTCAACACGCCATATCCCTTAGCCAGCCGAGAATTAAATCCGGTGTCGACTCAGGTGCAGATACAAGGTCTCTTCATCGGTGGATCACGTCCAGTCATCATCGCTGGCCCATGCTCCGTCGAAACACGTGAACATACCATTGAGATGGCCATTCGCATTAAACAGGCTGGCGGTCACATGCTCCGCGGCGGCGCGTTCAAACCACGGTCATCCCCGTATTCCTTTCAGGGCCACGGCGAGCTCGGTCTGCAATATCTGGCAGAAGCACGCGACGTGACGGGTCTGCCGATTGTATCGGAAGTCATGGAACCGGAGATGGTACCGATGGTATCCGAATACGTCGACATTCTCCAAATTGGCGCGCGCAACATGCAGAACTACCCACTGCTTCGCGCAGTCGGTAATACGAATACGCCGGTGCTCTTGAAACGCGGCTTTGCGAACACCATTGAAGAGTGGCTGATGTCAGCCGAGTATATCTTGGCGCAGGGCAACTCGAACGTGATCCTGTGTGAACGCGGGATTCGGACATTTGAGAAATACACGCGCAACACGCTTGACCTGAACGCGATCCCGGTCGTACAGAACCTCTCCCACCTGCCGGTCATCGTTGACCCAAGCCACGGCGTCGGGAAAGCTGGCTATGTCCCTGCAATGGCGCGTGCCGGCATCGCTGCTGGTGCACATGGCCTCATCATCGAGGTGCACGATAATCCAGCGAAGGCACTGTCCGACGGACAGCAGTCGCTAACCGTCGAGGCATTCGAGGAACTGATCGGGGAAGTCAATCGCATTTGGGATGCCATTCATGTATCACCCGCCAAACCGGTCGCAGCCCATTTGTAATTCGCGAGATGCCATCGTGCCGGGGGTTATGCGACAGCGGAATTCGCTCCCGGACCCTTGGGACTTAGGGTTTCCGGCAAATCTGCAATGTCAGTTCATCGTGACCAAGAGGCGTGCCAGCTGACATATTAAATGGCACGCCTGTTTCCTTAGGTGTGGATGTGCCGGGATGCGGATGTTGCCGACAGCCAGGATAGTGGTAAATTTTTAGCTAAATCGCGGTAGGCGCTCCGGCAGAGTGCAGTACCACCTCAGCCTTCGCCAGTCGCCCTATCCTTGACATCCTACTTTTCTTCAAAAGGAGACTGGGCAACCCAAACATTGGTGCCCTGCACTAGTCTGCCCCCGCTCTGCTCTGCCGTACCCTATTCCCGAATTTGGCCCGCCCCACGAATTTGGTATTTGTAACTTGTCATTTCCGCGAGCCCCATTGGGCCTCGCGCATGCAGTTTTTGCGTTGAAATGCCAATCTCGGCCCCAAAGCCAAACTCAAATCCATCTGTAAAACGGGAGGAAGCGTTGTGATAAACGGCCGCGGCGTCGACCTCTGACAGGAATCGCTGCGCTGCATCTTCATCGTTCGTCACAATCACTTCTGAATGCTTCGTGCCGTATTGGTCGATATGATCGATTGCTTCGCCGATACTGTTCACCACTTTCACAGCGAGTGTCAACGAGAGAAACTCAGTTGCAAAATCTGACGCAGAAGCCGGTAGATACGTCTCCATTCCGCACGATTGCAACACCTGCTGCGTTCTTGGACAAACTCGAAGTTCGACCCCGGCGCTCTCCAGCTGTGAAAGCATCTCAGGTAGAAAATCACCAGCCACGGTTTCATGGACGAGCAGTGTTTCGGCCGCGTTACAGACAGATGGGCGCTGTGTCTTGGCATTGAACACGATGTCCTTTGCCATCTGTAAATCAGCAGCCACATCCACGTAGACGTGGCAGTTTCCGACGCCGGTTTCAACGACTGGCACCTTTGCCCGCTCGACGACACGTTGAATCAGCCCTGCACCACCTCTCGGGATTGCCAAGTCAACCAGGCCGCGTGCTGTGATGAGGTGGTCGACCGTTTCGTGTTCGGTTCGCTCAATCAGCTGGACGGCCGACGCGGGCAGGCCAGCGTCCGCCAGTCCGTCTTGCAGTGCCTCGACAATGGCTCGATTCGATCGCAATGCCTCGCGCCCACCACGCAGCACGACCACATTGCCGGTCTTGATGCAGAGAGCAGCGGCGTCGACCGTGACATTGGGGCCTTGATTCATAAATCATGGCGATCACGCCAAGCGGAACCCGCTTCTTCTCAATTCGCAGGACATTCGGGCGTGTCCAAACAGCGATTGTTTCGCCAATCGGATCGGGCAGTTCAGCAATTTGCAATACGCCTGCGATCATCTGTTCAATCCGGCCTTCAGTCAAAAGCAGTCGATCCGCTCGGGAATCGCTTTGTCCGCTGGCTTTCAGTTCAGCGACATCGGCCGTATTGGCCGCCAGAATCTGCTGTCGATCGGCACAGATGGCGTCGCCCATCTTGGTGAGTGCTTTGTTCTTAACGTCTGCATTGGCTGCAGCAACTGTACGTACCTGTGCCTTCGCCAGCATCAATTTATCATAGACATGTGCCTTCAGTTCATCGGGAGCCGGCATGACGAGCACCTTCCTTCAACTTGCTCCAGAATGTTGCCAACGTAGCCATGTCGTTGAGTGCCATGTTGTTCATTACCATGCCATTCGCAAGCAGTTCGGCCGGCTCCAAAACGTCCGAGCGTGCATGAAAGAGCGTACCGACAGATTCATTGCGAGCAATACGCAACAGGACATCCGGCACTTCGCTCGAGGCCACAATCACATCCGTGCCTGCATTCATAGCAAAGCGTGCAGCCTCTACCTTGGTACGCATACCTCCGGTTCCAAACGAGCCAGTGGTCTCACCGGCCATACGTTCAATCTCTTCGGTCACTTCCCATACGTCGGTGATGAGCGCCGCGTCTCTGTCCAGCCGCGGATCTGCAGCATGCAGGCCGTTGGTATCCGTCAGCAAGATGAGTTGATCAGCCCTCATAAGGATCGCGATGAGGCTCGCCAGCGTGTCATTGTTCCCGAGGCGGCAGTTGTTGTCCACCACAGCGTCATTTTCGTTGAAAATCGGCAAAATGCGATTGACGAGCAGGATGTTCAGCGCATTTTGTATCGTCCGTCGCCCAGTCTCCGTCGTGACTTCCGCCCCGGTCAGCAGGAACTGGCCGATTTTGATGTGTTCCCGCTGGAAAAGCTGTTCGTATGTGTGCATCAGAACCGTCTGTCCGACCGCCGCAGCCGCTTGCTTTTCTGACTGCGTCAAATGCGCGTGCACCCAACCTAACTTGCTTCTCCCTGCCGCAAGCGCGCCTGATGAAACCATGACCACTTCCCACGCCTGGGAATGCTGCAGTACGGCCAACTGATGAACGATTCTCTCCATTCGGGTGAACGACAGCCCGCCTGAATCGTCCGTAATGGAACTCGAACCCACCTTGACCACCAATCGACGCCCTGACTTTCGCTCCATCCCGCTGCCTCCATCTCACCAATCAAACATGCGTCGGCACGCACGTTGAGCCATATGCATATTTATACTACATATGAAATAATCATGCATGTTATATTGAAGAAACTTTCTTTATTTTTTAGAATGTCCTAGGGAAGGTATAAGCCTGACCGTAACCGTTTATCCTGTTTACAGGCGTTGCAGATGACTCTTGACGTGTGGAAGGAAGCGCAAAATATTGCCTAATCCGGGATTAAACGACATTGTACTTGTGAATCTGGGGCTTCTCATCGTTCGTTTGGTGGTCGGTTTTACATTCATGGGTCATGGCGCACAGAAGCTGTTCGGCTGGTTCGGCGGCGCTGGCTGAACAGGAACAGGCCACTGGCTTGAGACTTTGGGCATTAAGTCAGCCAGCACCGCCTGGGCGATAGCAGCCGGTATCTTTGAACTGGTGGGTGGCATCCTGTTTGCCGCAGGAGAATGGACAGCCATTGGCGCCGCACTGATTGTTGTCGTGATGGTGGATGCGATGTTCACCGTTCACTTTAAAAACGGATTTTGGATCTCCAATAACGGATTCGAGTATACGTTGATGATTGTTGCAGTCGTGGTTGCGGTTGCGCTCATTGACCAGGCGCATACATTCTCTTTCCCACGGGCTTTTAAAGGTTGTCCGCAAAAGGGGGCCTCAAGGGGCTATCGCCCGGCCTGAACGGGTCCGGGGTGTCCACTGTACACCCGGCTACGCCCCCCACTGGGGGCCAGGCCCCTCTGAATCGTTACCGCTTAAACGCAGCTGCCCCATCATCGACGAAGAACGCCTGCCCGTTGACAAACGATGCCGCATCGCTGGCCAGAAAACCGACCACTTCGGCGACTTGTTCAGGGGTGCCAAATTCACCGCGCATATGTGATTTCTTCAAGGTATTCCAGACACGTTCATCTGCCCGCCAGCGATCGACAAGCGGTGTGTCAATCATGCCCGGCGCAATGGCGACGACGCGAATGTTGTAGCGTGCGAGATCGAGTGCTGCCGCTTTGGTCATGGCGACGACGGCCGCTTTCGTTGCGTGATAGGGGAGTTGCCTGCGATCGGCGATGAATGCATAGATGCTCGCCGTGTTGATAATGACGCCGCCACGTTCCTTCATCGCCCGCCCGGCTGCGCGGATCCCATAGAAGACACCATCCTGATTTACACGCACACTGCGGTGATAAACCTCAAGTGGCATGTCGAGCAATCTGTCCGCTCCGTCTCCAAAAATCCCGGCGTTATTGAACATGACATCCAGTTTCCCGTATGTACGCACGGCCTCGTCAACGAGCGCTTCAACACTCGCGTAATCCGTCACATCCACGCGCACAAACTGCGCTTTGCCGCCGTCGGCACAAATCGCGTCTGCGGCGGCTTGACCGCGTTCGACATCGAGATCGGCCAGCAGTACCTGACCGCCTTCCCGTGCAAATAGACGCGCGCTCGCCTGACCAATTCCGCCTGCTCCACCTGTGACAATGATGACTTTTCCTTCAAACCGCAACGGTGATCCCCTCCAGAATGCTTCTTCTTGCTGGTCTCTGAAAATGAAGCCTCACCGATTTGTCGGCAAGGCTCCTTCAAACGTTTCAATCGCGATGCGCCAATCGTCGGGCACGGGTGTCGGCGTGCTGCCGCCCGCGCCAACGTAGACGTAGACGGTTTGGGCGTCGAGCAGCCGTTCACCAGCGCGATCGACCGCAAAATCCGCCAGCAGGCTCGTCCGCCCAATCCTCGAAATCCGTACGCCGACTGCGAGCAAGTCATCATAACGAGCTGACGCACGATACTCGAGTGTCGTCTTCGCCATCACCGTATACGCGACCGGCTGCTTGACGAGACCCGGCCCATCCTTCAGATAAGCCGACCAGGCACAGTCCATGTACATCAAATAATGTGGATTGTAGACAATCTGCTGACCGTCCACTTCCGCCCAGCGGACACGAATCGGCAGCGCGAACCGGAAACCATCGATGGCTCCTGTGCTTATCTGTCCATCGCCTGTCATTTTGACTCAGCTTCCCCATCTTCAACGACAATGGTTTCGCGATCTTTGTGTTTCACCATGATGTAGATGAATAACGCAATGCCGAGGACAAATTCGACTGCAGCCGTCCACTGCGCTGCATCCAGGCCCCAGCGAAAACGCGGTGAATCCCCGCGCAGCATCTCCATAAAGAAGCGCATTGCGCTGTACGTAATCAGGTAGTAGGCCACTTGAAAGCCACGCGGCCAGCCTTTTTTACGCTGCAGCAGCACGAACAGTAGACCAAGCAGAATGATGTCAGCCTGCGCTTCCCACATGACCGCCGGCCATAATGGCTGCGCGCCGTACTGCTCGTACGCCAATGTTCCAGGCGGAAAGACTACACCAAAACCTTGATGCGTAGGCGCACCATATGCGCTTCCGTTCATAAAGTCCGCATCACGGCCCACACTCTGCCCGAAGAACAGCCCTGGAATCGCTTGATCGGCAAAGCGCCAGATGTCGAGCTTATGTTTGCGCAGATAAATGATAGCCGCCAGTGCGCCGCCCACGATGCCGCCCTGGATGGACAAGCCGCCATGCCAGATCAGCAGTATCTGTCCTGGATGAGCCGAATAGAAGCTCCAGTCAAAAAAGAATACCTGCCAGAACCTTGCACCGACAATGCCGCCAATCAGAACCCGAGGTGCAAGATTCCACCAGTGCGGCACATCACCGTGCCGTCCGCGGACGCGTGCCATAAACAGCGTGATCCCGAAGCCGAGCAAAAACCCAAGCACAAAAATCGTGCTGTATGAGCGAACGGGAAAAGCACCAATGTGAAACCAATACGAGTGCATGCAGGGCACTCCTCCTTCTTTGAAAATGCAATCGTTCGAGCGTCCTTCATACAGATTACTAGAGACGAGCCTCTGTTACAAAGGGGAAACCGTAATTTGTAGCGAATTTAATGTCAGACCGATCTGTATGAATAAGGATGATGACACCATGGCAATTCGACTGCGAGGACATCACTTACTCTGTCTGCTCGGCTATCGCGGCATGGGCTACTCGGACGAGTATGTACGTAATATGTCAAAAGTGCATCAACAGCTGCGCGAGCATCCGCAGACATTGGTACAGCTGGTCACCGGACCGGACGATCTATGCGCCTATTTCCCGTGCAATCAGCCGAACCACTGTCAGGAGGACACTGTTCACCAGCGAGATCGCAACATTGCACAAGCCCTCGGCCTCGACACGGACGAAGCCATCCCCTGGCAGGAAATTGAAGAGCGCGTGGCCGCAAGGCTGGTGCCTTCCGATATCCCACAGTTTTGCTCAACTTGCCCCTGGCTGCCGTATGGCGTCTGCGAAGAGGGCATAACGGTTGTACGCAATGGAGGAGGCCTGCGGCCGCTGCCTGAGGCTACTTCATCGGAGAGGTGACGAAGATGAACAACCCTTTATCCACACTGCAAATTGCTGCTCCCCAGGACGAGGCCGATCGCGCTTGGCTCACCGAGCTGTGGCGCAGCGAGTGGGGTGGCGAGGTCATGATCTCGAAAGGTGTCACATACCACCTCGCCGACTTGCCAGCACTGATTGCGCGGGCCGAGAACAAACGTGTTGGTGCCGCTACATATCACATCGACGGTAAAGCCTGCGAGCTTCTCAGCATCAATGCGTTGACAGCTGGACTTGGCACAGGCAGTGCACTGCTCGCTGCAGTTGAAAGCGCCGCACGTGCCGCCAGTTGCAGTCGCGTCTGGCTCATTACCACCAATGACAACTTGAATGCGCTGGCGTTTTATCAAAAGCGAGGCTATCGCATCCGCGCCGTCTATCCAGGAGCGGTCGACAGGGCACGGCAGGACAAACCGTCTATTCCGCTTGTCAGTGCGGACGGTATTCCGATTCACGACGAGCTTGAGTTGGAGAAGCCGCTCATTTAAGCGCCTCAAACAGCGCGTCGCATCCGGTTCGGTTCAACGTATGCTACTCCGCATAAATCATCTTCACCGTCATGCCGCCGTCAATCACCAGATTGGCGCCTGTGATGAAACCAGCCTGTTCGTCGCACAGAAACAGACATGCGGCAGCGATGTCCGCCGGGGTGCCAACACGTCCGGCAGGATGTTGCTCCAGATCGATGGGGCGATGTTGCGGCGTTTGCTTCACTGCAGACTTCTTCCAACCTGATACTTCAATCCACCCGGGGCTGATGGCATTGACGCGCACCTTCGGCCCGAGGCTGACGGCCAGCGAATGAGTTAAGGCGACAATCCCGCCTTTGGACGCAGCATATGGCTCAGTGTCTGGCTCCGACATGAGTGCACGCGTCGACGCAATGTTGATGATGACCCCCGGGTTTGCCTCTCTCAGATGAGGCGCGCAGTATTTCGCCATCATGTAAGGACCGCGCAAATTGACTGCCAAAATGCGATCAAACTCAGTCATACTCCGCTCTTCTAATGGCTGTGCATCGAAAATGCCGGCGTTGTTGACAACGATGTCGATGCGGCCATGCCACGCTGCCGCTTGCTTCGCAAGCGCCGCAACGTCGTTCTCCTCTGCCACATCGGTATGTACAAAACGCGCGTTGTCACCGAGTGTACGCTGCCATTCTTCACCCGCCTCATCATCGAGATCGGCAATGATTACATTCGCACCGGCATCAACGAGAGCCTGACTGACCGCTGCACCGATGCCCTGCGCACCACCCGTTACAATCGCTGTTTTTCCAATGAATCTGCCTTTCGATTCCATCGTAATTCCTCCACTCCTGCCACGCGATGTCCTTAACGTTTATCTGACTGTTTCTCATTATGCTTGCCTGATTGCGGTGAATGTTGGCGCATCAGATTGGCCACAGCCTGCTGTTCGGGATCGCCGGATGCATCGAGGGCCGCGATGATGTTCTGATGATCGGTCAGCGTCCGATTCTGACTCAACTTGAATGCAGCCTGTAATTCGGTGACATCCAGTTGAAAGCCAACAATCCCCTTCATCTCGCGTTCGAGAAAATCTGCTGGATATGTGTCCCACAGCTGCGCGTTTGGACGACCTGTCTCATGTTGAGCCAAAAGCTGTGCCAGGCTCTGCTGCAGTTCATCTGGAGACTGCAGGCGAATCGATCCGTACGCGTGTACGGCTGTATAGTTCCATGTGGGTACGTTCATGTGACTGTACCAAGAAGAAGAAATGTAGCTGTGCGGCCCCTGGAAAATGGCCAACGCTGTACCGCCATCCATGTTTCGCCACTGCGGATTGCCGTAGGCAAGATGCCCAGTGAGCCTAATCTGACCGCTTTCCTCCACAACAACGAGCGGAATATGTGAAGCAACAGGACGGCCTTCCACGTCCGTGACAACAATCGCGAACGGGTGCGCGCGAATAAATTCGATGACCTCCGTATTAGACGCAATGCAATATAGCTTTTGCACATACACGGGCTTGTCCCCCCAGACTGATCGAGTGGCAGCCGAAGAGATCCACAGCCTGTGAAACTCTCCGGCCTACCTTAGTCGGTTTCGGCAACCGCTAGAAAACCTTTTTTTCATCATTGTACTGTTTTAAAATCTCGACTGCCTCCCGAAAGCGCAGAGCGTGGACAATCTCGCGTTCACGCAGGAACTTCAGACTATCCTGAATGTCGACGTCGTCCGTCATATTGATGATGTTTTGGTACGTCGCCCGCGCTTTCTCTTCGGCGGCGATGTCTTCGTACAGATCGGCAATCGGATCGCCTTTCGCCTGGATGTACGTGGCCGTCCACGGATTTCCTGCCGCGTTATTGTAGAAGAGCGCATTGCTGTGGTTGGCATAGTGCTCCCCCAGCCCTGCCGCCTTCAGTTGCTCAGGCGTCGCGTCCTTCGTGAGTTTGTAGACCATCGTGGCAATCATCTCAAGGTGGGCAAACTCCTCCGTCCCGATGTCTGTCAGCAATCCAATGACCCTGTCGGGTATCGTGTACCTTTGGTTGAGATAGCGCAGCGCCGCTGACAGTTCTCCATCAGCCCCGCCGTATTGTTCAATCAGCAGTTTCGCGAGATTGGGATCACATTTGCTGACTTTGACCGGATACTGTAACTTCTTTTCGTAAATCCACACCGCTTCTCACCCCCATGGATGGCTGTCTGCAAAGGCAGTCGACGCTCAGACCTGCCACGGCCACGGCGCATCGTCCCAGGACCACGTGTTGCCAACAGGACTGTTGCCATACTGCTTCATCGGTCCGAACGCATGTTCAAACTGCTGCGTCAGCGTCATTTTCCGCCGCTGAAACTGTGTAAACTGTGTCAGTGCCTGTGAGTCATCTGGGTGGGTGTCAAGATAGAGGGTTAATTCGACCAGGACAAAATCGACTGCCTGAATTTCACCGAGTAGTTGATAGTACTCTCGCGGCATAGAGCTCATCAGCCCGTCCCCCCTGGCCATGAATATGGACTATAGAGATTTGCCCAAATCGTTCCGCACTTCAACGCATCGCGTGGCGCAAACTGCCGCCCGCCCTTGGGTTGGAAGACAATAAATTGGTTTGGAGGGACAACGTAGACGTTTGGTTTTTGTGGAGGACAAGGATCGAACGGACTACGGTAGCGATGATAGGAGCGCCATTGTCTGTCCAAGGTGCAGCCTCCTTCCATTCGCCTTGCTGGCGATTCGAGAGAGTCTATGCACCTGGGACAGCAAGCAGACGTATTTCAGAAGGGTATTTGAAGTCCGAAAAGGGTTCACCCGTTTAGTGGAGCAGAAGTGCGACGGCAATACCCACGATACAGCCACCGACGACTTCGGTTGGTTTATGGCCGACATGTTCGTTCAGCTCAGACCAGTCAACCAGCCACCACGGAACCTTGACAACATTCAATGGCCGGATGTTTTCCGTGGCAACGGCTTGCTGTACCATTTCCGGGGAAAACGCGTGATTCCCCTGCAGGTCTTTCAACAATCGATTCAGCACGGCCGCATGACGGCCGGTTTGCCAGCGGACGCCAGCCGCATCATACATCACGATGAACGCGACAAAGATAGCAAGTGCCAGGACTGGATTGGTGCCGCCCTCCCGAAGATACAGTTCCGTTACCAGCGCAACGACCAATGCCGTGTGCGAACTTGGCATGCCGCCAGGCTGCCGCATGCGCTGCCAGTCTACCTTGCGAATTCTAATCATAATCAATAATGGTTTTAAGACCTGTGCCGCCAGCATTGCAACCAACGGACCAATCCAAATATACGGTGAATCGTGCAGCACCATTTTGCCTCCCTGCCCGACAGGTCAACCCGAAATTGCATATTCATGCCTGCAATATGCATTGTACTACAGCACGTTGCGTTTCTCTTGTAAAGATTGTCCGAACAAGTGTTCAACCGGAGCAAAACTGTAAAAAAGCATCATGAAGATGAGGACGCCAGAGGCAGCATAAAAGGGCATAGCCGGCGTAAACCAGGTCCACAGCTGGCCGCCGAGAAACGGACCAATCGCCATCCCGAGCCCTTCAATTGTCATGAACACACCCCACATGACGCCTCTCTGCCGCTCCGAAACGGAATTGGCGATAACAGAGTTCCAACTAGGCAGGATGAGCGCGTATGCTGCCCCCACGCCCATCACGCCACAGCATACCCACAGGAGCGAGTGTAAATGAATCATGAGCGGGATGAATATGGCCCCTAAGCCAAAACCGGTAACCAAGAAACTTTTATAGCCAAAGCGATCGATCAGGCGCCCAATCGGCAATTGCAGCACGACCGTGGCGGTTCCGCCAAGAACTAAAATATAGCTGTATGTTTGTCCAGACAAGTGCAGTTCATATCGGGCATACAGCACAAAGACAGGCAGCAGGAGACCCAGCGCGAATGTCTGTACGAACATGCCTGGAAACAGTACTTTGAGGCTGTTGATTTCCTGGATCACGCTGCCTATATCGGGCTTGACCAATGACCTCTGCGTGCAGGAACGATGTCTGCCTGTCATGGCCGCCACCGCCAACAGCCAGGCGACCGCCCATACCGTCAGCAATGCGACAAAGCCACTTTTCAAATGATAGCCGAGCAACCAGCCCATACTGATGGTTCCTAGGCCGACACCAACCAGCCAAGCCATAAAGATGCCGCTCATCGCCGTTGCACGGGATGAAGTGTCGAGATCGGCTGTTACACGCGCAATCACAGCCGGCCAAACAGGTGCAATACCGAGTCCCAACAGACCGCAGCCAGCAACAACCATCAACCAGCCATGTGCAGCGTAAAGGGCAAGCCATAATCCGAGCCAGCCAACCGCTAGAGAGACGGCGAGCACTGTGCGCTGTCCAAAGCGATCGACAAGCCATCCGGTCGGACTGCGCAACGCCGTATCAAGAATGTAGTGCAGCGCAATGGCATATCCAACGATTGCTGGTGCCATATGCAACATTCCGCGCACGTAAATTGGTAAGATGTAAAAGAGCAGCGCGCCGCGAACGAACTCGCACAGGCACAAGAGCAGTATCGACAGGAACCTTCGACCATGAAAGATTTCGAGAACGGTTGGTGGCGTGGCGTTCGAATCCGGCTGCATACTCAAATGGAATGTCTCCTTCTTACCACATAAACTCGACTCTTCGAACCGAAAGGAAGCAGATCTGTGACATTCATCCTTCATTTGTTTCAACAATATGGCTACTGGGGGCTATGCGGAGCACTAGCCGCAGAGTATCTGTTCTTTCCCGTGCCAGCAGAGACAAGCCTGACTGCCACCGGTGTTCTATGGCAGCAGTCAGCGTCGCATTTGAATCTCTATTTACTGATTCTATCCGCCACGTTTGGCACATTTATGGGCAGCCTCATTGCGTACACCCTCGGTCGAACGATTGGTCGGCCATTCATCCTGAAAATCGGCAAGTATGTTCGTTTGACACCGGAACGTCTGCAAAAGCAGGAAAAGATGTTCATGCGCTACACCATTCCGATGCTGTTTATCTCACGCTACATTGCCTTTGTGCGCATCATTGTTCCCTACCTGGCTGGCATCAACCGCATTCGACTGCGCGTGTTCGTGCCGGTCGTGCTGATTGGTTCACTTGCCTGGACAACCACGTTTATCCTTGCGGGATCGCTCATTGAACATGCGATTGTCGATGTCATTCACCACTGGCGAACGGATCTCATACCAGGGGTGATTGTGCTCATCGCACTTTGCGTTGGCTACTTCTACCTGCACCGGTTCCTCAAGCGTAAAATGGACGCTGCCGAAGCTCGCGCGAGTGAGGAACAGGAACATAGCAACACGCTGTAGGGCTTGTCGGACTTCAAAACCATGTCCGAAAGGGGTCCTTACAGGCGTGCGCGGTAGGTTTCGTACAGCATGATGGTTCCTGCCATCGCCGCGTTTAAACTCTCGGCACCCGCGACCATCGGAATGCGCACGTGCACGGTTGCCGCACTGGCAGCCTCCGCTGACACGCCTGCCGCTTCGTTACCGATGATAACGAGACACGGGCCAGCAAAGTTCTGTTGGTGAGCGTGCACCGTTGCGCTCGCATCCGCTGCGACAACTTGCCCGTCTGGGTGGTGCTGACGCCAGGCACGGATATATGCGACCGCCTCCTGCACGACCGTATTGACGCGGAACAGGCTGCCCATGGTGGCTCGGATGACCTTTGGCGAATACGGATCGGCCGATCCCGTTGCCGAAATCACCTCGGTACAGCCAAAGGCGAAAGCAGAGCGAATCAAGGTGCCGAGATTGCCTGGATCCTGAACGCCGTCAAACAGAACGGCCGCCTCGGGATAATGCGGTACGGCAGTTGGAATATTGGCGATGGCAATGACACCTTGGGGCGTCACGGTGTCAGAGACAGCCGCAAATGCCTCAGGTGACATTTCCACCAGCTGAATGCCGCGTGCCTTTGCCTGCGCGAGCAGTGAGTCCGGCAGTTCATCCGTTCCGGAATCCCACAGCAGGCACTGGACTGTCCAGCCGGATGCCAACAGTTCCTCGACCAGCCGAATCCCTTCAACGATACAGGCGCCTTGTTGGATGCGACCTTTCTTCACTTTCAGTTTCGCCCAATTTTTAACGCGATCATTCGCGACTGACTCAATAAACACTTCCACGCGCCCCTTACACGGATATGTAAATAGAAGGGTGTTTCGTCAAGATTGTTGTTCTGCGTTCGCCGCCATGGAATACTCCCAAGAGTATACTTGGCGTATACTCCGGCGGAAATACTCGTAAGCTGCTCCCGGCGGGGACACTCAATAAAATAAGGGTCTGGCAGAACCTTATTTCATCTGAACATCATCCCAATTGCCGGATAAGGTTCTCTCGACGCCTTATTTCACCATTCTTCGTCAATGTCCCGCGACATTTGGCCAAATAAGATCGCGTCAAGGCCTTATCGGCCCGAACCCTTAATTCGGCCATGAAATAAGATCGCGAAAATACTCTATTTCGCCGACACCCACCTGTACCACTGGCGAAAGTAAGCAACCCTCTTCACGTAAACAGCCAAATAGAAAAAAATCCCGGCCGCTGGGCGGCCGGGACGGTCAGTCTTAAGCCTGCAGTTTTGCTTTGGCTACGTTGGCCAGTTCGCTGAATGCCTTTTGGTCGGCTACAGCGAGGTCAGCCAACATCTTGCGGTTCACTTCGACGCCAGCAAGTTTCAATCCGTGCATAAATTTGTTATATGACAATCCGTTCATGCGAGCCGCTGCGTTGATGCGCGTGATCCACAGGCGACGGAAATCACGCTTGCGGACGCGACGGTCGCGGTACGCGTACATCAAGCTCTTCATTACCTGCTGTTTCGCAGTACGGTACAGACGATGCTTCGAACCGCGGTAACCGCGGGCCATCTTCAAAATCTTTTTATGACGTCGGCGTGTCACCATGCCGTTTTTTACACGTGCCATAGTGGGTATCCTCCCTTATGCGTCGCCAGTTGAAATGGTTGGCGTGTTAGATCATGTGTTTGATGCGGCGATAATCCGCCTGAGAAATGACAGTTGTGCCACGCAGGCTCCGTTTCCGTTTTGCTGATTTGCCAACCGCCTTGTGGTAAGCAAATGCATGAGCGCGCTTCAGTTTGCCAGAAGCAGTCCGCTTCAGACGCTTGGCTGTTGCACTATGCGATTTCATCTTTGGCATGATTTCGTCCTCCAGTCATAGTCCGTGCTCTTGTATCAACGAATGCCGCAATCAGGGCGTTGCCTGTTTTGGCGCCAAAATCATAACCATCTGTCTGCCTTCAAGCTTTGGCATCCGTTCCACAATTACTTCATCCTTAAAGGATGTCGCAAGTTTCATCAGCAGTTGCTGTCCAAGTGAGGAGTGTGTGATTTCGCGGCCGCGAAAACGCACGGAAACTTTGACTTTGTCGCCTTCCTTCAAAAACTTGGCGACGTTTTTCAGCTTCACCTGAAAGTCATGCTCATCGATGTTCGGCGTCATCCGAACTTCCTTGAGCGTGATGACTTTCTGGTTCTTACGAGCTTCCTTCTCCTTCTTGCTCTGCTCATACTTGAACTTGCCATAGTCCATAATTCGGCACACCGGTGGCTTTGCGGTCGGCGCGACATTCACGAGGTCGAGATTGCGCTCTTCGGCCAATTTCCTCGCATCCCGTATGTTCATGATTCCTAATTGACCGCCGTTCTCATCGATGACGCGCACTTCACGAGCGCGAATTCCGTCATTGACTTGAAAGCCTTCTCTGCTAATAAGCTGTCACCTCCAAAAAATCTCACTGCTTTACCCGAACGATTTGACAAATAAAAGGTGCGGGCAAATCCCGCACCTCAACAAAGCTCCAACTGGAGTGTTGTCTTGTTGTCAACCCGTCGGCTTTGAGCCCACCAGGTGAGAAGCGGGAAGCTTCTACTTTACCCGATATTACATTGTAAACAGCAAGACAATTCTAGCGAAAAGACACAGGCATGTCAACTTTCGACCAGAAACTGCTTGTCGCTGATCTCGGACTTGGCGCGCTGCAGGAAGTCACCCAGCATGGTGAAACCGAGATCGCCCTGACCGTATTTCCGGACGCTGACGCCGCCATCCGCCCGTTCTTTCTCGCCAACGACCAGTGTATACGGGACTTTGTGAATTTGTGCTTCCCGAATCTTATAACCTATTTTCTCGGAGCGGGCGTCTACATCGACGCGCAGGCCTGCATCCATCAGCTTGTTCTTGACGTCCTCAGCATAAGCAGTGAATTCATCCGACACCGTCACGACGCGCGCCTGCACAGGTGCGAGCCAGAGCGGGAATGCGCCTGCAAAATGTTCGGTCAGGATGCCCATGAAGCGGTCAACCGAACCGAAAATTGCACGGTGGATAACAACTGGCCGGTAGCGCTCGTTGTCCTGACCGACATACGTCAAATCAAAACGCTCTGGCAAGTTGAAGTCAAGCTGTACAGTCGCGCACTGCCAGGTACGGCCAAGCGCATCTTTGATGTGAAAATCAATCTTCGGCCCATAGAACGCGCCATCGCCCGGGTTCACTTTGTACGAGACGTCGGCGCCATCGAGAACCCGCTGCAGCGACGATTCTGCCTCTTCCCATAGTTCATCCGATCCCATCGAATCTTCTGGCCGAGTCGACAGTTCAACGTGATAGGTGAATCCGAATACGCTGTAAATTTCATCAATCAGTTCCAGTACGCCGCGCAGTTCCGACTCGATTTGATCGGCCGGCAAAAGATGTGCGCATCATCCTGCGTAAACGAGCGAACGCGCATCATACCGCCAAGGGTGCCACTCAACTCATGCCGGTGAACGTGACCATACTCGGCAATGCGTAATGGCAGATCGCGATAGGAGCGCTGTTCATGCTTGTAAATCAACATGTGCCCAGGGCAGTTCATCGGTTTGAGCGCAAACAGTTCGTCGTCGACTTCACTGACGTACATATTTTGCTGATAGTGATCCCAATGCCCCGACTCTTCCCACAACCGCTGGTTCATCATGACGGGTGTCTTCACTTCGCTATAGCCGCGACGCGACTGAAGCTTTCGCTCAAATGACTCCAGCTCGTTGCGAATGATGAGCCCGTTTGGCAGGAAAAACGGCATGCCCGGCGCATCATCGGAGAACATGAACAGGTCGAGTTCCTTGCCGAGCTTACGGTGATCGCGCTTCTTCGCCTCTTCCAGCATGTGCAGATAGGCATCTAGTTCCGACTTCTTGGCGAAGGCTACCGCATACAGCCGTGTGAGCATTTCGCGGTCCGAATCCCCACGCCAGTAAGCCCCTGCGATAGACATCAGCTTGAAGGCCTTTACGCGGCCAGTCGATGGCACATGCGGCCCCGGCACAGATCGATGAACTCGCCCTGCCGGTAAACCGTGATGGTTTCCGACTCCGGCAAATCATTGATGAGTTCGACCTTGAACCTGTCGGCTCGCTCACGAAACATGGCCAGTGCTTCCTCACGGCTGAGCACTTTGCGCACCACCGGATAGTCTTCCTTCACAATCTTCTCCATCTCACGCTCAATCTCGGCGAATTGTTCCGGTGAGAAATCGTGATCGGCAAAGTCGTAATAAAATCCATTCTCGATGACTGGCCCAATCGCGAACTTGGTGCCTGGGTACAGCCGGGCAACCGCCTGTGCCATGATGTGGGCGCATGTATGGCGCATCACGTCGACGCCTTCGGGACTCGCGAGTGTGAGGATTTCGAGATCGGCATCCTCTGTGAGCTCACGACTGAGATCGACGACCTTTCCATTCACTTTTGCAGCAACTGCATCCTTTGCCAGTCGCGGTCCGATATCCGCAGCAATCGCCGCAAACGTCGTCCCTGCCGGATACTTCCGTTCAGAACCATCTTTCAGCCGGATCACGTACGCTTCGGCCATCATTTCTCATCTCCTTTTTAATATTCGGTTCGATGAGGTATAAGGTAAGATGCCGTGCGATGCAAGGAGGTGAGCAAAAATGCGCAGGGAGCGTACGTATTCGGTACGTGACCAAGCATTTTTGCCACCGACACAGCAGCGTGCGACAGAGTTCTTGTACCTCATCGAACCTACCTCTAGGAAAATAAAAAAACGTTCCCGCCCTGATTCCTGATCAGGACGAGAACGTTGTTCCCGTGGTTCCACCTAACTTCAGCAGCTTGACAGCTGCCCTCAATGCGTATAACGTACGCCCCGGTCTTCGTTTCACAGCAGCCGCTGATTCCCGAAGACGACTTGGAAAGTGGTATCCAAACGTCATCCTGTGCGAGACGCTTTCAGCCGGGGCGTCTCTTCTCTGGAGCACGGCGTGTACGCTGGCGTGTCTTTCCGCATTGCCTGTACATATGTCGAAAATTTGATATTGATTGTACGCAATGGCTCGACTGATGTCAACCGGACTTCACCACGAATGTGACGCCGTCAGCCGCTGGCAGACACTGCAATGGTGACAGCGAATGGTACGATCCAAAAATACACGTTCACACGTTTCAGCGAAACTTGGCCAAGGCGCTGCCTGCGTAATGTCGTGGATGACAATTTTACATGGCGATCGCGTAACCAATATGCTCATGGCCAAATCCTCCGGATGAACGCTGTCTTCATCCGTCACCTGTTCGGCCGCTCGTACAACCTCTGGGTCGTTGACAAGTTCACCGTTGTCGTTGCACAGCCACACGCGTTCATCCGAACAGAATACATGCAGCGTTTCCGCGGACGGGGCATGTGCGTCAAGGACATAGCGCAGCATTGCGATGAATTCTTCGTACTCCTGATCGGTCAGGAATTGATGGACCATGCCTTCGACGGACGCATCGAGCATACTGACGTAGTCCCGCAGACGGAACTGAATGATGCCATCCAAATCGAGGTTGCTTGATGTATCGAGAACTTCAGCCACCGCATACCGGATGCGGGGCAGCCAGCGGATAGCATGCGCGTCGCTGTCGAGTGGCGCTGGTTCAACGTACGTATCGGCCCCCGCCTGAGGGTCTGTTGAACTCCATTCCTCCGGTTCACTTTGGCGAATAGCATGCTTTAACAGAAGCACAATGTATTGTCGCTGGTCTGCGTCCAGATAAGCGTGATCGTCATCGAGACGATGCCGGATATACGCACCCATCCAGTCATCCATCAGGAAGCGGCTGACCACTTCGAGAAATGTGTCGCGTCTTGGATGCGGTAGATGAATCATCAGGCGATCACGATGATTGTCCAGCGGCCGCACAGGGAATTTCGCCTGCTGTACCCGCTGCATCAACGCTTCCAGCGCCAAGCTTGATTTCACCAACAATATGCTGCTCACGACCAATCCATCCTTCCGGAAAAACGAATCATTGACAGTATTCGGCGTTTGGTCGATTGAATATACTCATGGAAATTGGGAAGGCTGGCGTCGCTGAATGGGCTTGTGATACGGCCCTGAAAATGACAAAACCGCCGACGCATGCGTCGACGGTTCACTTGGTGCGGCTGACAGGAATCGAACCTGTGGCCCCCACCGTGTCAAGGTGGTGCTCTCCCTCTGAGCTACAGCCGCTCAGAACGACAGAGCCTATGTTAGCACGATGTGTACCAAAAAGTCAATTCTCTTTTTCTATCCAAATTTTATATGCAGCCACGCCTTCCACCGAGTGATCCCGCCGTTTCCAAATCGTATGTCGGCACGTGAACAGACTTGTAGGCGTAAGCTGAGCGGCTGCAGAATCAGGCTATTCCCCGTCGCGGAAAATCCGCAGGCGATCCCACAGAGCTGGTGCATGTCTAGCCAAATTCAGCGGCCGCTTGTCGTTATCTACAAATGCGTGTTCCGTATGACCATAGCCACAGAGATCGCCATCCGCGTTATAGACTTCATACGCGAAGCGGGCACGGGTACGTCCCAACTCTTCCAAGCGTGCATCAACACGGATTTTTTCTTCTGCAACGAGCGTTTTCATATATTTGCAGTCTACAGAAAGCACAACCAATATGACGCCGTTCGCGTGGAACTCCTGCATGTAGGGTATGCCATTGTCACGCAAAAAGTGCATTCTGGCCACTGCAAACCAGTCAATGTACGCTGGATGATAAACAATTCCTGCGGGATCGCATTCGCCCCAGCGAACTTCAAATTCAGTCGAAACCACCGCTTGTACCACTCGAATCTACTCCTCTCCATTCCATTCTAAAAAGTATAACACGTTCAAGACATTCCCAGCCTTCACATGGATGGGTTTAAGCCATTGTCGAGCTAGTTGTCGAGATTAGAATGAAGCGCCTGGTGCAGGAGCATGTATCCGTTTGCGTAGAGCATCGCAAACTAATTGCCTGATGGAGATGTTGAAACAGGGTGGTACCAATAAAACGGATTGCACTCGCAAATGCAGTTTGTAAGGCCATCGGCTTCACAGCCGCACTCTATCTGACAAACATGATTTGGTCTGGTACAGTGTACCAGACCCTGTGGCCGCTCATCATCACGGCACTATGTTTGATGGTTGTTGGGGTTGTTGCCGACCTGGTGATTGTACCCTTACTGGGTGCGTTTTGGTCACTCCTGCCTGGCCTGCCAGGCATGATGGCGATACTGATGGTGATTGGGAAAGTGTCGTCAACCGCACACGTGACATGGCTGCAGGCACTAACCGCAGCTGTAATCATCGCGCCACTTGAGTACTGTCTGCACCGGTCTGTGCTTTATCACTTGGCTGTTCAGGCCTAACGCTGAGCAGATTGTGCGGACTTTGTCCATGCGACGTCATTGTATTGAGATCGCGCTGTCAGGAGCGGGTTCTCATATTCTGCACAAGCTGCTCTACTACTTCAATATCCTCCAGCCCCGTGATGTCTCCCCGTACTTGACCTTCCTTGAGGATTTCCCGCAACATCCGGCGGATGATTTTACCCGATCGCGTTTTCGGCATCGCATCTACAAAGCACACTTTTTCAGGTCGTGCAAATGCCCCGATGTCGCGGACAATCTGTTCCTTCAGGGAGGCCTCCAGCTCAGGGGATGGAGTAAATCCATTTTCCAGCGTGACGATTGCGATTGGTACGGCACCCTTGATGTCGTCCGGCTGGCCAACCACGGCAGATTCAATGACCGCCTCATGCTGAATCAAGGAGCTCTCCATTTCCATCGTGCTGATGCGATGGCCGGAAACATTGATGACGTCGTCAACCCGGCCGAGTACCCAGAACTGTCCGTCGGCATCCCGAACCGCACTGTCTCCCGTAAAGTAAGCCCCTGGAATCTGGGTGAAGTACGAGCTGATGTATCGATCGCGATCGCCAAACACATCCCGCGCCAGACTCGGAAATACATTCCGAATCACCAAGTAACCTGGTGTCCCGTCCGACACAGGGTTGCCGTCCAGATCGGTGACGTCGAGCTGATGGCCGAAGAACGGAACACCGCACGATCCCGGTTTCATCGGTGTCGCCCCAGGCAGGGATGCCAGCGGCGTCCCGCCAGTCTCCGTCTGCCCCCACGTGTTGTTGATGACAGCCTTGCCCCCGCCAACCACACGCCTTATCCAATGCCAGGCTTCCGGATTGAACGGTTCACCAACGGAGACGAGCAGTTCCAGCGACGACAAGTCGTAAGCCGCTGCTGTCGCTTCTCCGTGTTTCATCATCATCCGATAGGCTGTCGGTGCCGAAAACAGCTTGTTGACCCGGTAACGCTGTACGACTTCGTAGAGCCGCCCTGGTTGCGGATAGTCAAGCGCGCCTTCATACAAAACAGTGGTGACACCCAGCGCCAGTCCACCGACGAGGACAAAGATGTGTGAAGTCAGCCAACCGATATCGGCCGTATTCCAGTACACATCTTCCGCGCGTAAATCAAGCTGGTACTTCGTGTAGGCATAGGTGCCGAGCAAAAACCCACCGCCCGCATGGACAATCCCCTTCGGTCGCCCGCTCGTGCCGCTGGTAAAGATCAGAAGCCCAGGTTCATTTGCCTCCAAATTGACTGGTAGACAGTCCGCCATAGCATTCGCCATCAGTGCACCGTAATCGAAGTCACGTTCAGGCGTCATCGGCGTCTCGACCTGAGGCAGGCGGTTAAAGACAATGACGTGCTTGACGCTGTCCACACCTTGCAGCGCCTCATCGACCGTCGCTTTGAGATGAAGTAAATTGCCTCGACGCAGGCTCGCGTTCGCGCAAATGACCATCCTGGCATTGGAGCTGACGATCCGTTCCCGCAGTGCACTGGGGGAAAATCCGGCAAACACTGTGTTGTAGACAACACCAAGCCGCAAGCATGCCAACAGTACGACGTAGGTTTCAATCAGGTTCTGCATGTATACGCTTACAACATCGCCCTTCTGAAGGCCGAATGACTGCAACACGCCGGCAAATTTCCGAACCTCGTCATAGAGCTGCTGATAGGTGATCGATTTGCGATCACCATTCTCCCCCTCGAAGAAAATCGCCACCTTGTTGCGCGTCAACGGGTTTTTTGCATGGCGATCGACACAGTTTTCACTGACATTTATCATGCTGCCCGGAAAGAACCTGAAATCGGGCATTTGGCCTTCGATCACGGTATCCAGTCGCGACTGCCACTTCAGTTCGTCCGCTATTTGCGTCCAGAATCCCGCAGGCTCGTCAATTGACCGCCGATACTGACTCTGATAGGATTCATAGGATTGAACGTATGACTTTCCCCAATATTCGTCTGGTGGCTGAATTTTGGTACTGGCCGTAATCAAAGAAATGCTGTTTTCATTTGCCATCCGGACTCCTCCTGTTCCTCTTCCTGTAGTGTGATTACGCAGCCTGCGTATTGCGTCAACTCGATATGGCCGCTCACAGACCCGACCACAATCTAGCTAAATTTTCTGCCACTTCATTCTCTTAGTCTTTGCTTTCGTCCACAATAGATACATATGCGCAACTGAACGACTGAATGCTGACACTGCATCGGGCTGGCAAATAACATAAACAAAAAGACAGAAGGGGCATGAAATAAAGGTTGTTTTCGCAAGGATTTGGTTACCTAACAGCAATAATCCGTAGAACCACACGAGTGGGGCATTCGGGAGTGTGATAATAACGGCATAGAGCAGCTTACACCGCAGGTTTTCTCCGGTAAGGCCAACTGAATAAACTGCGGAAAACCGCTTAAGACGCTATATTGCGCCGATATTCAGCCCATGAACAGTCAATAGGCTGTCGCGAGCAGCTTAAGTGACTACACGTGGTCTCAATTTCGGGCAATAAGCCGCTTGTTGCTGTTATTGTTATGGCCCCAGGGCTCGATTGGAGGCCAAATTCATACATACAGGGTAGACCTATTGATGCACATCACATAAGGATCACAATGGTTCCTATACCGAGACCACGGTGGACTCGCGTGATGACTAAGTATCATCATACTAACTATCTAGGGTTTCGGCATCTGCAACTGCCCTAAAATCAGGCGATAGAAACCATGGCAGTTCCTATTCTGCACATTTTCACCAAATCATCGTCGAATAGTCACCATTCTGATCACTATTGCATCCGGCCTCAGGGAATAACGTCCGCGAAAACACAGTTCTTGTCCGTATGCTCCCATGCTAGGCTTGGAAGCCATGAACTCAACTGACCCTGGTTCTTTTACAGCCCGAATACCTCATAATTTCGACGAGTTGACATCCGAGTGATACCCCACCTGAACTAGCCTCTCAAACCTCCACAGCACATCCGCAAGACCCCGCAAGTCGAAGGGTCATCGGTAATACTCGATGTTCTGCTTCATTTTCAATCGTTCCTGTTTTATGTTTGAGCAACAGGTCAACAGCGACGCGCCCGATCTCGCTCGTAGGTTGTGTCACTGCTGTAATCGTGGGGCTCATCACATCCATCCAGGGCTGGTGGTCGAACCCAATGAGCGCAATGTCATCAGGTATGGCAAGCCCAGCATTCCGAATGTACTCCAAAGCACCCATCGTCATCTGATTATTCCCAACAATGACCGCCGTTGGCCGAGTCTCTGACTGCCATAAGGTTTCCATCCCCTGATACCCGCCTGCTCGAGTCGCCTCTACAAAAACGACATTTGGCTCGATATTAAAATCTTCACAGGCGCGCACATAACCGCTGTGGCGTTCTCGCTCGGTTGATATATCATCCTTCAGACAGACAAAACCAATCCGCTGATGCCCATGCTGCTTTAAATGTTCAACCGCCATGCGGCATCCTTCATGATTAGCAACAGTTACTGTGGACACATTTACAGCCGAAACACTGCGGTCAAAGAATACAGTGAAGGGTTGTCTGGGATTCATCCGTTCCCATGCTTCCTTCGTCACCCCTGCGGCCGGGGCCATCAGCAGTCCTTCTACACGGCGGGACGCCAGGAGATTGATGATTTCCTGCTGTTTTGACCAATCTTCACCGGAGCTGGCGACAATTACTTTCCAACCCTCCGGTTCCACTGCTTCTTCAATCCCTCGTAATATATCCGTGTAAAATGGATTGTGGTCAATCACCAGGACACCGATCAAACCAGAAGACCCAGTCCGAAGTTCCCGAGCAGCGTAGTTGCGTTGGTAGTTCAGCTCCTCAATAGCCAGCAGGACCTTTTCCCTCGTTTGGGCGCTGACGTGTCGTGATCCATTAATGACATGTGAGACGGTGGCGGTCGAAACACCAGCCCTCTCAGCTACATCGTGCAATGTAACAGACACACCCTTTTTATCCATACCTTCTCCCAGCTTTCTGGTTCTCTGTTTATGCGCGCTTTATTCTAATTCTTGCGCATATTTTGATAATCCTATTTTAACGTTAAAAACTCAAGTTTCGCACCCGGTTTAGATCAATGAACTCTTGGTATAACTGGGATTTCGGGTATTGAAAAGGCAAAAACACCCTCGTTTTCTGGTAGACTGGAGTTGCTGAGACAACAATCTACAGAAAAGAGGATGTTTCCCTTATGGTACGTGAACCTGAACACCAAGATCAACTCCAATCCATGGTTTTTGGCTTCTTCAAGGAATAT
This sequence comes from uncultured Alicyclobacillaceae bacterium, assembly GCA_963758235.1. Lineage (GTDB taxonomy): Bacteria > Bacillota > Bacilli > Alicyclobacillales > Alicyclobacillaceae > CAVWUS01. The sequence continues at coordinate 47,556 of CAVWUS010000011.1, forward strand.
AGCATTGCTCGGCTCTTGAAGCAGTCGAATATCACCAAACAAGCGGGCGTGGCTGTTCTGGACGTGTTCCGAGTCATCTTTAGTCTCGTATTCACCCAGCGAAGCTTGAATCGCTGGCTAAAGCAGTCGGGTGGGGACGGATTCGGCAAGGATACGGTGTATCGGTTCTTAAACTCCCCTCGTCACAACTGGCGACGCTTTCTGCTATTGCTGAGTGCTTCTGTCATACAACGGATATCTCGGCTTACTTCAGAGGATAGGGTAGACGTGTTCATCATCGACGATTCGCTGTTTAGTCGCAGTCGTAGCAAGAAAGTCGAATTGCTCGCTAGAGTCTATGACCATGTGTCCCACAAATTCGTTCGTGGCTTTCGAATGCTCACGCTTGGCTGGTCGGATGGGAATTCCTTCGTGCCGCTAGCATTTTCGTTGCTAAGCTCCGAGACGGAGCGCAATCGTTTGTGTGGTGTGGGAGATTCCATTGACAAACGCACTTGTGGGTACAAACGTCGGCTAGAGAGCATGAAGAAGGCAACGGACACCCTGTTCGAGTTGCTGACCCAAGCAAAGGGGATGGGCATCACCGCCAAATACCTGCTGTTTGACAGTTGGTTTGCGTATCCGGCGACTATCCTCAGAGCGCTAGAGCATTCGATGCACGTTGTCTGTATGCTTAAACCCATGCCCCAGGTTCGCTACGGACACGAAGGTCATCGTTTGACCCTGTCCGAGTTATACAAGGCAATCAAAAAGCGCCGTGGGCGGGCGAAGATTCTTGCTTCCGTGATCGTTTCCATTGGGCAGGATGGAAAGGGCAACCCGGTCTCCGTGAAAATTGTGTTCGTTCGAGACAGGAATCGCTCCCGACAGTGGCTCGCTCTGCTTTCCACGGATACAAGCCTTACAGACGATGAAGTGATTCGCATCTATGGAAAGCGGTGGGATATTGAGACCTTCTTCAAGGTCAGCAAATCTCATCTCCGACTGGCGAAGGAGTTGCAGGGGCGAACGTACGACCAGATGTTTGCGCATACAACCATTGTGTTCGCGCGGTACATCATGTTGGCGACAGCAGCACGGGACGAACAGGATCCAAGAACGATTGGGGCTCTCTTCTTCGACTGCTGTGACGAGTTGGACGACATCCGGTTCATTGACGCCATGCGTCTGCTGTTAGATTTGTTGAGGTCCAGCATGGAAGCAGCAGATGTGCAAGATGGAACCGTGGTCGACATGATTATTGAGCAGTTTATCAGCCATCTACCCAATTCCATCAAGACAAAACTGGCTGCCTAAGGGTGCGAAACTTGAGTTAAAAACAAAAGAGTTAAACGTTTACTTGTAAACGTTTAAAAATCATGATAATTTTTATCTAGGATGAAATCTTCAGTGCATCGTTGGTTCGTCGGTAGCACTACAACAAAATATCTCAATAATCAGAACAAGTTGACCAAACCCTCATGATTTTTCGAAGCTGGCGCAAGTCAAATCATGAATGATTGAGGTGTCCAACATGAAGGTGCGACGTTCTCTCTGCGTAACTGGCCTGTCACTGATTTGTGCAGCCGTATTAGCGGCTTGCGGCACAGCCAATAACATGAATTCACCTGCGGCCAGTACCATTTCCCTGCAGACAGCTGCCAATACAGGGACACAGCAGTCGTCAGCTCAGAATCCCCCCTATATCAACAAACTGAAGGTCGACATTTTGACACCGGATGCCAAGTTTGATGCATCCCCAGTTGGCAGCGCCTATAACCAGATTGCTGTCACATCAGCCAATGGAAAGACCGTCACGCTGGATGCGGCCAACACCCCTGTCCTTTTTGAGGCTTACTGGTGCCCCCATTGTCAACGAACTCTGGTCATGCTCAACAAAAACCGAAGTAAACTGCAGCGGATGCCGATACTGGTCAGTACGGGATTCGCACCGGGGACCTCCTTGTCACAGGCAAAGGCCCTGAGCGATGCAGAAATGAAAGACTTACACATTCAAAACGTCCAAGTGTATTATTTGTTGAACACACAGGAATTCCAAAAATTCGTCGCTACGTTCCCGACATTTGTATTCGATTACCATCACAACGTGGAAATGCTCACCGGAGAGCATACAGTCCCGATGTGGGAGAAAGCGATTAACCAGACCTAAGACAGCACGATAGACCGTAATAAAGGTTGTTCGCGCAGTTCCTCAGTCTGCTGATAGCGGCAGATAACCGCTTATTTCACATTTTTCTTGGCCCAGCCAGTCAAATAAGCTGTTGGAAACCGCTGAAGACGATTCTTGGGGGCAATAAGTAGCCGACGAATTGTCAATAAGCTGTCTAGAGCAGCTTAAACGGAATCAGGCTAGGCGTTTTTTATGAAATAAGCCGCTGCTTGCGGTTTGCTATGGCCCTAAGCTCATCCGGTTGAATGCAGCTGCTATCGCCTGATTTGAAGCAGTGGCGGATGCCTGAATGGGCGTCCGCCACATAATGTTTCTATACGATTGAAGAATCTCCACCGTTTCGGCAGTATGGTGCATGAGCAATAATCTCTGCAAACTAATCAAAAGAATGGGCTGTCCCTGACGGGACAGCCTCATTCTTTGATGCCCTATTGTCCGATTGAGATGTCAAACACGTGTATGGTCGCGGCCCTGACGTATTGACAGCTGGCAGTGTCACGCTCTGAACCGTTTTACCGCTCTCAAGCGGAACAGTAACGGAGTACACGTTTACCGCAGTGCTGTCATGACCGCCTGCGTCATTTGGATTGTTTCGATACGGCATGGATGCCACAACGCTGTTTCCATCCTCCGGCGTTCCCGAAGCCCAATCTGTGAAGCCGAGTGTAAAGGACTGCTGCGTTCCATCGGTATAGGTAATGATACCTGTACCTTGAGTGGTTCCGTTAACTGCGGCACCTAGGAACCCGAGCGTTTTACCACTGCCCGAAACCGCGATGGTTTGACCCGCAGCCGCAACATTGTCGGCAGTCCCCACAGCTACATTTGGCCACTGGTAAGTCACACCGTTCGACGTGACCGTTCCACCAGGGGTCAAACCAGCCGCCTTGAGCGCTTCTGCGGAATAACTCCAACCGCCTCCATCAAAGTTCGCTTCCCCTGGGTTACTGTCATCGCTGATGCCGACATTATTATACGCCTGTGCCAGCGAAGCGTAGGTAAGGTTTCCGACACTCGCATCGGTTGGATTCCCAATCGCCATCGCGAAGACATGCAAGTTGCCTTGATTCGTCGAAAGCGGAAGCGTCACACTTTCGACGGTTTTGTTTGGCAGAAGCGTCACTGCCGAGTAGAACACATATGTGGTCGTGTTGTCTTTGCCGCCAGACGAATTCCGATAGGGCAGCTTGGCTGCGACCGCATTGTTATACGCGGGTGACGATTTTCCAGCATTCAATGTCCAGTCGCTGAAGCCGAGGTCAAATGTCTGTACCGTGCCATCCGTATATTGAATCTGTCCCTGTCCGGCACTTGGTCCGCCAGAAGCGGCACCCAAGAACGCCAGCGTGTTGCCCTGACCGTTCAGAACGATCCGTTGACCACTTGCAAGGATGTTGTCATTCGAACCTGGGGTCGAATTTGACCACTGGAATTGGATCCCGTTGAACGAAACTGGTTGCCCTTCCGTGAATCCTGCGGCTTCAAGGGCTTCATTCGAGTAACTCCAGCCGCCGCCGTCAAAATTCGCGGCTTTCGGATTACTGTCGTCACTGATTCCGGCATTGTTGAACGCCGCTGAGACGGAATCGCTTGTCGGATTCAGGTTACCAAGGTTCGGGTCAGTGGCATTCCCGATTGCCATCGAGAAGATGTGTAGATTGCCTTGATTCACATCTCCCGGAAGTGTCACAGACTGCACGGTCTTGCCGGGATCGAGGGATACACCCGCGTAGAACAGGTACGTCGTTGTGTTGTCTTTGCCACTGGACGAATTTGCCGTGTCACGGTACGGCATCTTCGCGACCACAGCGTTGTTGTAGGATGCGGATGCCCCGCCGCCGTTCAATGTCCAGTCACTGAAGCCGAGCGTAAAGTCCTGTGTCGTTCCATCGGTGTAATGAATCGTGCCGGTACCGTAATCAGGACCATTGGTGGATGCACCAATGAACGCCAACGTATTGCCACTGCCCGAGATGTTGACGTCCTGTCCTGACGCAATCACGTTATTGGGCAGCTGCAGTGAAGAGTCTGGCCACTCAAACGTGATCCCGTTAAATGTAACTGGGCTGCCTGGAGTAATCCCTGCCGCCTGCAGTGCCTGCAACGAGTAGCTCCAGCCTTCGCCGTCAAATGTGTTCTGACCAGGATCACCATCGCTGCTGATCCCGTCATTATTGAAGTAAGTGATGAGGCTCCCCGGCTCTGCTACGGCGACCTCGACGTACACCGTTGGGGCAGTTTGCGCTGTCCCGCCAGCCGACGTGGCCTGGAGTGAAATGGGCACAACGTAAATACCGGTCGGTGTGTTTTTCGGTACAGAAACGTCGACGGTTGCTGTCTGGGTGGTTGACCCGTCGAGCGAAATGTCCCCGGATGTTTGGGACAGATTCAACTGTGAAGGTGCAGTTGTACTCCAATGCACAGACTGTTTGTCAGACGTCACGTTCCGAACTGAGAACTGGAAGGAACCGCTTTGACCTGCGGGAATGGCCGCCATGGAACTGTAACCCAGTACCGGTGCCTCACCCTGTGAAAACGATGGAGAAGCATCGGCTGCTGCCGTACCCCACGACTTGTTAGGCGTACTGCCGAGTGTGTAGTCCAGCCACGTGGTTCCCTTCTGATTCGAATCAAACGAGATCCACGTCTGCTCTGTCGTCTTGCCATCGACTTTCAAGTTTTGGATGTACGCGTTGTTGTCGGAGGCCTGCGGTGCACGGATGACAATCTGTCGGCCGTGGTTCAGATGAATCACGGTTTTCGGGAACAATGGTGCTGCCAAGGTCAATACGGATGTACCAGGCGTTTCTGGATACATACCGAGTGCCGCCCATACATACCAGGAACTCATCGCGCCCAGGTCATCATTGCCCGGTTCACCGCCTGGTGTGGCAGAATAAACATCGTTCATCAGCTCGCGCACAACTGCCTGCGTCTTATACGGCGCGCCCGCATAGTTGTATTCCCACGGCGTGCCAAGACTTGGCTCATTACCTGCCCACTCATATGGCTCGTTCGGCCCACGTTCAGCTGGGTAAAGAAATTATCCAGCTTGGAAATCGCTGCCGCGTCTCCACCAATAGCGTTAAACAGGCCGTTGAGGTTCTGCGGCACCATCCAGGTATACTGAATGGCATTGCCTTCTTCCCATCCGCTTTGTCCAAAACTGTTTCCGTTGACATAGAATGCCGGACCAGTTGGGAAGAACAGACCGTCTCGCGCTTCCATCCAACCTACCGCAGGATTCACGAGGTTTTCCCAGTTTTGGGCACGCTGCATGAATGTTGAGTAAGTGGATGTATCCCCTAGTTCCTTGGCAAACTGCGCGATCGAGAAGTCGTCGACGGCATACTCCAGTGTTTCGGCCCCATTGCCTGGGACATAACCATCCTTCATATAGTCCGTTAAATCCGGCCGCTCTACGTACCAGCCTTGCCCTGGTGCTGAAGTGGTGTTCGTTGCTCCTTTGATCATCGCCTGCAGCGCACCTTGGGTGTCAAACCCTCTGACACCGAACGCATAGGCTTCCGCGATGATTGCATCCGCTGCGTCACCGTTCATTACGCCCGTATAGTCGTTGGCAAATCCCCACTTGGGCAGCCACCCGCCCTGCTGTTGGTCGTTCACCAGCGATTGTATGATGTCACTCGTTTGTTGCGGGGCCAGCATCGAGATCAAAGGAACCTGAGAACGGTAAATGTCCCAACCGGAATAGTTGGCATACTGCGCATGTCCCTTTGGTACCGTGTGAACCTTGTTGTCAAAGCCCATATACTGTCCGTTCACGTCGCTGAAGAGATTCGGATGCAGCAGCGAATGATACAAGGCAGTATAAAATTGTATTCTGTCCGTATCGGTGCCGCCGGACACCTGGATTTTACCGAGCATTTGATTCCACGCGGCAGTCGCCTTCGCTTTGACAGCGTTGAAGCTCCAGCCCGGGTCTTCCGTCTGCAGGTTCAGTTGTGCATTGGCCAAACTGACGTACGAGATCGCAACCTTCATTGTAATGACCTGGTTCTTCGTTGTATCAAACGTGACCCAGCCACCCGTATTGGCGCCCGAATCGCTCGCCAACTGCGATTTAGGTTGCGGACCTTTTGCTTCGACGCGGGGTTGACCCTTCATTCCGCCAATGCCTGGAACCTTCTTGGCACCAAGTGAAGATTTGGCCTTTTGCATCTTGGGGCTTTCTATCGTAGCGGTAGAAGAAGTAGTGGCTGTACTGGGTGAGACGGTCGATCCGTTCCACGTCCCATACGAAGTAAACGGTTGACTGAACTCGGCGGTGAAGTACACAGTGTAGTCGCCAGGTGCACCACAGAAATGACCACTGGTGACCGATCCGGATACTTCATTCGGTCCGGTGATCGTGATATTCGCCGCCGATTGTCCGTTTGCACTGTCCGCCACTTTAAACAGCATGTTGGCTTGTTTAGTAGCCGGGAAGGTAAACCTGCCAATACCCGTACGATCTGTGACAGTGAGTTCACTTTTAACCGCTGAACTGCCACTGCCTAGCGTAACACCGTAATAGCCTGGTGACGCCGATTCGGTTGAATGAGAAAATGACTCCGTTGTCGATCCCGGAGAAGTGCCAACAGAACCCACAGTCGGCAAAATCGGCACATCGCCGTATGCCGGGCAGCCTGGGCCGCTGATGTGTGTGAGACTGAATCCCAGGGTAGAATTATCGTCATAATTATAGCCGCCGCCATCGGGTCGAGACGGTGTATCAGGGCTCCACTGCATCATCCCGAACGGCATATCCGCGCCTGGGAATGTGTCGACTTGACCGACAACGGTCCCACCGCTGCCTGTTCCGATAAAGGGATCGACATAACTGGCTGGATCATTTACGGTCTGACTGTTTTGCGCATCCGCGAGTGCCGTCGAAGGCAATAAGAACAGCATCAGGCTCGCAACGGCAAGTGCACTGCCTACCGGTTTCATACGTAAACGTTTTCGCATTCCTCTCCCACCATTCATCTTGACTTCCCCTGCCCCCAGTCAAGACACATCACTTGATGCAATATTCGGGCGGACCTGCGATCACCCAGATTGGCATCATGAACGGACCGCAAAACGAAAATAGACATTCCTTCGGAAATACAGGACATGTGAATGTCCCTCCCTCCGCAACTCTACTTTCATCAAGACTGGTTGGCATTCTGCCTTATGTATCGGTGGTTGTGTGCTGCGTCTCCAGGTTGATATCTGCTGCTCCTCGTCGTTTCGATCTAACCCGCGTAAACGTTTACGTAAACGTTTACCTCATTTTATTCGCCGAATTTTCTGATGTCAAGGTCTAAATTGGAGCACAAAACAACAAAGGGCCTCATATGGTTGAATAACCTGAGATCCCTTGTCAGACAAAGCTTTTCACTTGGTGCCGAGAACCGGACTCGAACCGGTACGGGCTTACGCCCGGCAGATTTTAAGTCTGCTGCGTCTGCCAATTCCGCCATCCCGGCATGGCACGAAAAAGTGTATCACTGTAGTACTGGCTTCGTCAATTCCCACCACGTTTATCCGGTCGTCAATCTCCGGTATAATATATGGAAAATCGCCTGAGCCGCGAGAGAGGATGTGTTGTCCATTGCCGCTGTGGTTTCGTGAGTCGGCGTCACCGGGCCACCGCTTGGAGTGGAAGATAAAGCGGACACTCTATTCTGGCAAGTCAAAATTCCAAACGATAGAGTTTGTAGAGACGGAGGACTTCGGTACTGCGCTGCTCCTCGATGGCATCATGCAGACGACGACTGGCGATGAGTTCATTTATCACGAAATGCTCGCCTGCGTCCCCCTTGCTGCGCATCCGAACCCGGAGCGAATCCTGATTATCGGCGGTGGCGACGGTGGCTTGGCCTCGACCGTCTTACAGGACAATCGCGTACGTGAAGTCACGATGGTAGAACTGGATGAAGAAGTCGTTCGCCTCTCCAATCTCTATCTGCCGCAGCACACGCGCACACTCGATGACAGCCGCATGTCCATCTACTATGATGATGGAGCCGTCTTTGTTCAGAATTGCGAAGATGAGGCGTATGATATCGTACTTGTCGACTCGACCGATCCCGATACCAGCGGCGGCCAGACACTTTACACGCCTGCATTCCACCGCAATGTCCACCGTATCCTGAAACCTTCCGGCATCTACGCGCAGCATTCAGGTACGCCGTTCTACAACCCCGAGGTCGTATCCTCCGTCTATCGGGATGTGTCGTCCATCTTCCCTGATTGTCACGTATACTGGACGTCGATTCCGACCTACCCGGGCGGTTGCTTCACCTTTACGGCCGGTGCAAAAGGTGCCCAGTTGGACTGGCCCCTCTGCACAACATTTCGTTTCCAACACGCTGGTACACGCCTGAACTGCATCGTGCAGCATTCGTCCTGCCACGGCAGATTGCAGACTTGGTACCGCAGCAGCACAGTATTTTGGCATGAGCCGTTGTGGGCTGTCCCGGGGGCAGCCCGCTTTGCTTGCAGGCTTGTCACTTTCGTCTGAGGGGGATTCTTCGTGCGCGTTGCCGGTCTGGTTCGGATCATCGGCATCTTATGTGCAGTTGTTGTATTTGCTGGCGATCGCGTTCTCAAGTACCTCGCAAACCGACATCGACTCCATGGCCATTTGATTGGCCGCATTTACTTCTCCTGGCTGCATAACTACGGCGCCGGCGGCGGCATCCTGCAGCATCAGCAGTGGCTCCTGATTCCACTCGGCCTGATTGCCATTGGTATCATTGTTCGATATGGATTTACTGTCCGCACCAACAGCCTGCTCTTTTGGTTGGATAGGGTGGGGCTTGCTGCTCGGCGGGGCAGCCGACAACACGCTGGACCGGATTTTGCACGGATACGTGACCGATATGTTGCAATTCCAGGGCGATCCGTTTGTATTTAACCTCGCTGACCAGGCCATTCGCTACGGCGGGATGCTCCTGTTCATCCATTTCCTCCTCGACGCGGCCGTCGAACTTTTACGCCTGCGCCGTCAAAAAGTCTGAATCGACCGACAGATTGCGCGCTCGTGAATCGAACCTCTGTAGGAACAACATAAGGCATTCGGATTCCGGTCTCCGGAACTCACAGCCAGCGCGGAGGGGATACGCGTGAATCTGTTGCAGCAGTTGGAGTCGAGCGTGAGGATTCATGGCAGTGAACCGTGCCTGCTGACCAAGCGCGATGGCTCTTACCACCCCATCACGTATGCAGAACTGTGGCAGCGCATTCAGTCTTTTGCAGCCGGTCTGAAGGAACTTGGCATTGGACCAGGCGATAAAGTTGGCCTGTTGTCAACGAATCGGCCGGAGTGGCCGATTGTAGACTATGCTGCCATGTACTTGCAGGCAGTCGTTGTACCTGTTTACCCAACATTGCCACCCGCACAAGTCCGCTACATCCTTGAAAACGCAGACGTTCGCAGCCTCGTCGTCGAGAACACCGAGCAGTTGCAAAAAGTAGAGAAGCCGTGGCCTGACAAACTGGAGTCCATCATCTGCATGGACCTGGATGAATCCGAGGCCGGCAGCGGCATCTACATGTTCAGTTCGATTCAGGCAACAGATGCAGCCTCCGTCGCAGATATCGACATCGACGCAATTCCGGATACCAACATCACAACCATCGTGCACACGTCAGGTACTTCCGGCCAGCCAAAAGGTGTTATGCTCACGCATCGCAATCTCGTCTCCAACATCGAGGGCAGTCTGACGCTGCTGCCGATTGACCCCAATGACATAACACTCTCCTATCTGCCTTTGTCGCACATTTTCGAACGAACAGTCGGTCAATATGCCCCGCTCTCCCGCGGTGCCACGATTGGCTACGCTGAATCCATTGAGACCATTCCGCAGAACTTGACCGAAGTACGTCCGACCGTTCTAATAACTGTTCCGCGGTTGCTGGAAAAGGTCTATTCCGGACTGAACGAGCGCGTCTCCCACCTGCCAAATCTGCTGAAAAAACGCTATGAGCGCGTTTTGCGCGATGGTAGAGACGCAGGCTGGTCGTATCATTTGATTGATCGGCTCATCTTCAGCAAAGTACGCAAAGGATTTGGCGGCCGCGTTCGTGCCATCGTTTCGGGCGGCGCCGCTCTGGAGGAGAATATTGCCTGCTTCTACACACTCGCCGGACTGACCGTCTATGAAGGTTACGGCATGACGGAATCAGCGCCGGTCATTGCTGCGAATCCCATGGGAAAAGCGCGTCCAGGCACCGTCGGGCAGCCGATTCCAGGTGTTCGGGTAAAGCTCGCTGAGGACGGAGAATTGCTGGTTAAAGGCCCAAATGTCATGCTTGGCTACTATCGCCAGCCAGATGAGACAGCAGAAGTTCTCACCGAGGATGGCTGGCTGCATACTGGCGACATTGCGGTCATTGAAGATGGCTACATTCGCATCGTCGAGCGCAAGAAAAACATCCTCGTTCTCGCTAGTGGAAAAAACGTTGCACCTTGGCCGATTGAGAGTGCCATGACGCTGCATCCGCACATTGCCTCTGCCGTCCTGATCGGCGATGGATACAAATATGTCACGGCCCTGGTTGTGCCCGACTTCGCAGCGCTCAAGCCGCTGCTGGAGTCGAATGGGCTCAGCGGCTCGCCCGAGGAACTGATTCAGACTGACTTCGTACGCAGAACAATGCGTGACGCAGTCGCAACTGCCACGGAACCATTCGCGATGTTCGAACGTCCCAAACGGATCGCCCTGTTGGCGAACGAGTTTACGATTGAGTCAGGCGATCTGACACCGTCACTCAAAGTTCGCAATCGTGTCATTCTAAAAAAATATCATGCACTCATCGAAGGTATATACGCTGGCGAAAACTACGTCCCCATTTTCGACGATCTCGAATCAGCTCCGAAACCAACCACGACCACCGAAGCAGATGCGGCAAACGCCGCTGCAGCAGCCAAGGCCGCGAAAAAACAGTCGTTTGCACAGCGGGCCGCCAAGCAGATCGGTAAAAATGGACTGCTCCTCATCGGTCTGGCGGCAGTAGGACTCGCTGCACTTTCCACGCATCTGCCGGGACAGTTAGACCTCGTCGGAACCATTCAGCACATTGACGGCAACACGAACAAAATCAATCAAGTAAATGGCCATATCGTCGACACTATGAAGTCCGTATACGGCAAAGCAGCCAAGACGGGCAGCATCCACGACCGCTTAATTGGACTCAATCAAGGGATCGCAGGCGATCAACAACGCCTGTCCAATTTGAATCTGCTCAGCCAAAATGAGAACACGCTGTCAGCACAGTTCCTGTCCGTTGCGGACAGTTTGACGCAAAGCATTGACCAGATTGCAAACGCTTCCAAGGCCCAAAATACCGCTTTGTCCAATATGAGTTCGACTGCTGCTTCAATCGATCAGCAGACGAAACAACTGGCGCTTGTCAATCAACAGATTGGTGACAAGTTGGCACAAGCGAATGCAAAGACCGATACGCTGGCAAATGAAATGCCCTGACGGCCAGCAAACGGGAGGAGTTTCGGCATGATTTGGAAAATCCTCGGCTATACAGCCATGGGTGTTTTAACGGCGGTATTGGCTGTCACAGTGCATTCAACCATCGCCCTGGCGAGGGTGGATACTGGGCTCAATCGCAGCCTGTCGACGACATCGGAGCTCGCTGGGATTGAACAGTCCATCATCCAAAAAAACGAGGCACTTGGCAGTGTCATTCAAACAGCCAATGCGATGAATGTGCGTCTGTCTGAAACGTTGGCCGCTACCCGCGCGATCGACAAGAACATTCACAGCATCAATCGACTGAACGACGAAACCCTCACCAAGAACAAGCAGATGGCAGCCGGTACGGACAGCAGCGGACAGATACTGACGAAAATTGCAGAACACGCAAAACAGCTCCAAGCGTACATTAACGCACTCAATACGTATCTATCGACACTCAATCAGGTAACCGCTTCAGATAGAAGCAATCTGGCGGCGATGGAACAGAACACCCAAACAATGGATTCCAAAACGCCGGGGGTGAGCGGATGAAACTGACCATTCCAAAGATCATTACTGCGTGCCTCATGCTTGCACTTGGCATCAATGGCGTTATCGAAATTGGATTGGGACATGACATGGCGGGGAAAACAGCACAGCTTCGCATGCAGGTTCAGACAGCACAGCAGCTGTCCACGAAAATGAAGACGAGCGTGAGTGGGTTGTCGAACCTCGAGACCACCACCAAATCGATGCAGAACAAACTGAGTGCTTTGCAGTCAACCACATCCGATATGGACAACGGCCTTGGGACGCTCTATTCAACCGTTCAAGGCATCGATTCAGCTGTCTCTGCGATTTCAAAGTCAACAAGCTCATCTGAAGCAGCGGTGAAGAGTACATCTTCAACATTGAACGATCTGCTGCGGACGATGAATCAGTTGAGCCAGACAAACGACCAAATCATAGCCAACCTCAGCGCGATGCAATCCAGTCAGTCCCAGATCAACAGCCATTTGGAGAGCATGAATGGCAAGACGAGCATACTGCCTTAATCCTTCTGAAGGAGTGATGTGCTGATGGTGCCAAACTTAAGAAGTCCCAAAGCTGCCACCGGCATCGTTCTGGCTGCGGTTGTCGCCGCCGCTGGTGTGGCTGAAATTGCACTGTCTCATCCATCGTTGTCCGGCGCGCTGCCGAAGCAGAATCTATTCGGTATTGCTGCCCACATGCAGTCTACAACCGGCAGCATGCTGGCGAATACAAAGGCGCTGCAGAGCCGTGTTCAGACGGTGAATCAACAGCTGAGTCAACTCTCGCAACAGGAACAGATTCTGAGCCAGCAGCAGCAGACAAGTCAGCAGATGACTGCGGCGCTCAGTCGCCAGCAGCAATTAACGACCAATGGTGTGTCTCTCATGCGAAACATTCTCAACCGTGAGAAAACGACGCGATCGATCACGAAATCCGTTGCAGACGAAACCAACCAACTCTCCGGCAATGTACTGCAGAGTGAAGCCGTACTAACCAACCTGGCCAACTCCATCCAGGTTACGAACCAGGAATCCGTCCAATTGAACGGCCAGATGGATGAACTACTGAGTGCACTCAACACGTCGCTGGATGAATTCAAGCTGTTTGGGCAGATTGACCAGCTGCTTACGAATCCCTTGAGTGTCGGCAGCCATTTGCCTGCACTGGCACACGGCGTTACCAGCACACTAACGCAAACAGTCGGTAAAGCCGGCAAAACAGTCCTAGGTGCCGTTGGCAATGCAACGAACAGCGTCAATCAGTCAACCGGGAACGCCCTTGGCAATACACTGAACAGCCTGGGCGGACTCACAGGTCTGAAGTAACGTGGGGGGTGTCCATGTGAATCTTCAACATCCATTGTGGCTGACGGGTTGGATTAGTGCCTGTGTGGTTGGACTGGGACTGTTCGGCTATAGCTTGACGCAGCAAACGAACATCCAGCTGCAAATGGGACAGACCTTGACCGCAGTCAATCAATCTGTCGTGCAAACCGGCACCATCGTCGGTCGCACGTCAAGAGCCCTGTCCCCTTTGCTTGGAACAACCACCGCGCTCGCGGGCATCGAGACAAAGGAACAGTCCACGGTGGCATCACTGCAAGGGATGAATGACAAGCTGCAGGCGACCGCTGTGGTGGAAGCGTCCATTCTATTACATTTTGGTACATTAAACCAGACAACACAGAACGTGCAGGGCGCAATCTCTCGCCTCGGCACAATCGATGGCAAAGTTCTCGGTGCAAGCCAAGCTTCTTCGCAACAGGGAAATACGGAGGCGAATCAAGTCGGGCAACTCAACAGCATGACCGATACGTCCATTTCGCAGCTTCAGCAAATCAACCATCGACTCGAGCTGTTAAAACTGGCTCCATGAGTACGCCTAGGCGTTGGCACCCCACCGAACCACTCGCCGCTCTGCCCCTGCGAACGGCTTACGGCTGTCATTCACTGAGCGCCGTCAGACGGTGAATGACAGCCAGCGCCTCTCGGGCGCAGTCGCGGACGATGTCTCCTGCTGGTCGATCCGTAGCCAACTGCACACCTTGCCCAGCCCAGAGCGACATATACTCCGGGTTATTCTGCTTTGCCGCTGCCTGCCGAATGTCGCGCGTGAGTGCATTCTGTATGGGATAGGGTGGGATGCTGCCTTGATAGGCTTCCATGGTCTGCATGAACTTTGTGCATACACCGCGCGCAGCTTTGCCTGAGTACGCTACCGTGATGCCCGTATCCTCCGCCTGGCTGTTCAGGATACGCTGCTGATAGTCTGGGTGCGCGCCACTCTCCGCACATGCGATAAACGCAGTGCCCATCTGTACGGCGGATGCACCAAGCGCCAGGCTAGCCGCAAGGCCGCGTCCATCCATGATGCCGCCGGAAGCGATGACCGGAACGGATACGTGGTCGACCACTTGTGGAACAAGCGCCAAGGTACCAATCAGCGCTTGACTATAGTCGATTGAGAAAGTCCCTCGATGACCGCCAGCTTCGCTTCCTTGTAGGACAATGGCATCCACGTTGGCGGCCTCAAAGCCAAGCGGCCTCGGTGACGGTGGTCGCTGTGCCGATGATGATTGTGCCTTGTTGTCGCAGCTGCGTCAGGACATCCTGGTTCGGGATCCCAAACGTAAAGCTGAAAACAGGGACACGTTCAGCTAATACAACCGCGATTTGTTCATCGAACGACTCTGCGATTTTGCCCAGGCTGACGTCAGGTTCCAGACCTAGCTCGGCGCGAATCAGATTCAGATAGTCCATCATCGCCCTGACATCTTCTTCGATGGTCACAATCTCCTGCGGAGCAAATAAATTCACCGCAAACGGCTTGTCTGTCCGCTCTCTTACCTTACGAATTTCCACCTGCAGCTGATCAGGACTCAAATAACCAGCGCCAATCGTGCCAAGTCCACCTGCATTGGAGACGGCAACTACCATGTCTGCCGTCGTCAGCCCGCCTGCCATCCCCGCCTGAATGATTGGATATTGAATCCCTGTCAACGCTGTAAAGGGCGTCTGCAGCATCTGAATCTCGACCTCCTGCCTCATTTGTTTAGATCGCTCGTGTCAGAAAAGGATTTTTCGTTTCACACTCAGGCAACGTAAACAATTTCCAACCACGCCACTCAGGAAGACGCAAAAGAGATTTAATGCGTTGAATCCCCTGGCTTGACATAGACGGCGCCGAGACCACATACCTTCAAAATGTGGGTCGCGGCCGCGGTGCTCACGCAAATTGTAAAGAATTTTCGGTCATATCCCCATAAACTGAAATCCGCTTACGAACAATATATTATAAGGCAATGATTCGTGCAGGAGGTGGCTGTTTGTGCAGCGCATCTGTATCTCATGTTGGACAAGCAAACCAGAACAGGATCTCGTACGTACGTTTCACACGGTCTTCGTTCGCAACGGATCAAAGAACATCCAGACAGGAATTTGCACGACTTGCCAGACAAAAATCAATGTCCATAGGCATGCTTGCTCCCATAACGACGATAAACTAGCAGTCTGACAGACTACAAACAACAAAAGGGGCTGTCCCCCAGATGTCCTGAAAGGCCTGAAAATGCCTGTTGGGACAGCCCTAAAGGAAACGTGTGACTATTCTATCTCTGTGCCTTTGATACTTATGTCCACCATACTTCGTCCAGTTTTTCGCGGATCAACTGCTGTTTCAGGAACGATACTGCCTTCTGGAACCCTTCTTCAACAGACATTAAGCTGTCTTCATGTTCGATGCTAAGCGTTCCGTTGTAACCAACCAGTTGCAACGCACTGATGATGTTGCGCCACGTCTCTTCGTCGTGGCCGTAACCGACTGTCCGGAAGATCCATGAGCGATGCAGCTCGTCACGATAACTTTTCGTGTCCAGCACACCCTGAAGTGCTGTATTTTGGCGATCGATCGCGGTATCTTTCGCATGGACATGAAAAATAACGTTCTGCTGACCGAGCTCCTAAGACGAGTTCATCAGGCGTCGGGATATCGAAGTGTTCACCATACATTTCTTCATGTTCCAAATCGATAAATTCACCGATGCCGTCGACAATTGGATGTTTCGGATTAACAACCCACAGTCGCTCGTTTTCGCCAGCTTCACGCCACTTCAGGTCGCACGAGGTTCCCATCAGGCGCTTGAATATTTTCGAGAAGTGACCCGAATGGAGCACAATGAGTCCCATGCCATTCCAGACGCGATCAACCACTTTTGCAACTATGGCGTCATCTACTTCCTGATGTGCCTTATGTCCCCACCAGATGAGTACATCGGTTGCATTCAACACCTCATCGGTCAAACCGTGTTCCGGATCGTCCAGTGTAGCGGTTCCGACCGTAAACCCGCTCTCGCGCAGCGGAGCCGCAATCGCATGATGGATCCCGTCAGGGTAGACCGCCCTCACTTCCTCGCTCGCCTGTTCATGGCGATATTCGTTCCAAACGGTTACGCGAATTGGTGTACTCATCGTGTTTCAACCTTCTTTCCAGTCTCATCGAAATCGAGACCGCTTTACCAGTCCTGGCTGACTCATAGATTGCGTCCAGAATTTCAGTTACTACGAGTGCCTCTTCTGGTTTCACCACAGGTTCGGTGTCGTCCAGAATGCACTGTATCCACTGTCTCGCTTCCAAATCAGCCGCGCTCTCAGTCGTGCCATCATAGAAGTCTACGCCTTGTCCATCCAGCTCAATTTTCTGTGTGAAGAGCCTGCCCAGGTTTTCTCCATTGATCCGAAGGCCGTTTAGGGGGTTGGACCGATTGTGGTGCCTATTCCGCACAGCGTTCGCTCAATCTCCCCGAATAGTCACCATTCTGTTACTAATGCATCTGGCCCATCGATTAAAAAAACGCGGCTCCTCGGACGATCCGAGAAACCGGCGCTACGCAAGGAAATTCTGTTGGAGGCGCCAGCCGGATTCGAACCGGCGGTGAAGGTTTTGCAGACCTCTGCCTTACCACTTGGCTATGGCGCCATGGTTTGAAACAACAGGCGGGATTCCGACCGCAGGATGTCCCCGAAGGGGCGCCTTTGGGTGAAAATCCCGCCAATTTGTTTTATTTTGGAGCGGAAGACGGGATTCCGACGGCGCTGCCCCGCAGCGCCTAGTCCACGAAGGGGGGAACCCTTGGGTGAGAATCCGGTCTTACGCGACGTCCTGTGGAGCGGAAGACGGGATTCGAACCCGCGACCCTCGCCTTGGCAAGGCGATGCTCTACCCCTGAGCCACTTCCGCATGGGATGGACGTCAATCGTCCAAGTCTACTTCGTCAAACACCATAAACTGCTGTGCAATCAACTGAACCAAATGGTGGCTCGGGACGGAATCGAACCGCCGACACGAGGATTTTCAGTCCTCTGCTCTACCGACTGAGCTACCGAGCCTTGTTAAGCGGAACAGTCACGAATATACAGGATAAAAGGGCTGATGTCAACTGGAACTATGCCCAAATTCTTTGCTTCCACAGGGTAAACAGCAGACCCTATGGCGCACAAAAGCGAGGCAGTTTCTTCCGAATCTACCTCGCCCTTTCAGCGTGGTGGAACCGATGGGACTCGAACCCACAACCCCCGCGCTGCCAGCGCGGTGCTCTCCCATTGAGCCACGGTCCCATGTGATTCGCTGCTCGCCAGCGTTGCTGGCGTGACGGGAACAGTGACTATTATACTGAGTATCGACCACGAAAATCAAGCATTTTTTATGCGAAAGAAAATGTGCATATCTTGGATGATTTTGGACAGCCTACATTCAGGACGGGCGTCTCCTTTTTGTAACGCCGTCTGTTTAAAGGAGGTCCATTCACATGAAGAAATGGTTGGCAGCTGGCAGTGTCATCGGAATGGTGTGGTTGTGTGCTCCGGTCGCACTGGCCAGTGATGGGGTTCAACACCCTTCAGCCCCTGCACATTCCGGTACCGATGTCCGCAGTATCAACGAAGGCTATAACGACCGAGCGCCTGGACAGCACCCGTTTGATGTTCAATCGAGCATCCAGGTCAACCACGACGTACTTAAAGAAGCCTACATGGCAAGTCGCGATGCCTATACGAAAAAGCTCCAGAAATATGCGAAGATTTCAGCCGATCAAGCCAAGAAGCAGGTCGCCGCAGCCCATCCCAAGATGAATGTGGAGCATGTTCAACTCCGCAACATTCGAACAAACCTCGTTTACATGGGTCTGGCGGTTGATGACACCGATCGCTATTTGGTTGTCGTGGACGCCGGAAATGGAAAAATTTTGATGGATCGACATCTGCCTTCTCACCACACCCGCGTGTTCGCAGGTGATTAGCAGCGAACGGCCATCCCGCAGGCCGTTATAAAATAAGGAGCATGGGATGTTCCCATGCTCCTTATTTCGTGTGCTGCTACATCGCCTTAACTTTAACCTCGTTCAGTGCAATCGGCCCAAGTCCGCGTGGCACTTCAATCGCTTCGAGGCGGGTGGCACCCAGCCACTTGGTGATATAGTCGCATGCGACGTTCGGATCGATCCGGTCGCCGCAAGTATATACATCAATGCTTGCGTAACCGTGCTCAGGAAAGCTGTGAATGGTCAAATGCGACTCAGAAATAATCACAACTCCACTGACTCCGTGTGGCGCAAACTTATGAAACGCGACTTCCCGAACCTCTGCGCCAGCTTCCAACGCAGCATTGACCATAATCTTTTCGATGTTCTGCATATCGTTTAGACGATCCGCATTACATCCCCACAGTTCTGCAATTACATGTCTGCCCATCGTATCCATTGTGTAACTCCCCCTGACACAGAAAAAATCATGCCTGTCTGGCATGCGGCATACGCCTTCCCACCACGGGGGAAAGTTAGTCCTTCGAGGTCCTAACCCTTTAAGTGGGAGCGTTCTACCTGACCGTGGACACGGTCCCGAAAACATTACGAAAGCTAGTATAAGACCATCTTCGCCAATTTGCAACAGGAATTTATCGCTTCATTTACTGGATTAACTTGGGCGATGGCCCCGTTTTGTCTGTGTTTCAACATATGCGGAAAGATCGTCTTCGTCAAACCGCAATTGCCCATGTTGCAGCATTAATGAATCAATTGATGTACCCGTTATGTAGGAAGCAAACTCCAGAACGTGATGACGCCGAATCGTCGCTTCCGGCCAGTACCGGGCGAAGTATGCATCAATCTGCTTGAACTGCTGGCTGGTCAAACCAGGAATCAGGTGAACAAACGCTTCACTGGGCAGTTCCAGGACATCGTACAGTTTGCCATCAAACTCAACATTCATTCCTAGCCGCATCGTCGGTCAACCTTTCTGCACAAATCCACGGTGTGTGATGGCGGCAATTTTTCGTAACTAATAGTATAACGAATCACCATGCCGCAGACAATTCGCTCAGGTTGCAGCGAATGCGTGCCGTCTTTAGAATAGAACTGAAATTGGACAGGAGGAACTGGCATGAACACCCTGAAAACCTGGATTTTAATGGGGCTTATGACCGTCATTCTCGTCTTGATCGGACGACTGATCGGCGGACCTTCTGGCATGCTGCTGTTTCTCGTGATCTCGATTGTGATGAATGCCATCGGTTATTGGACGAGTGGTTCGGTGGCGATTCGAATGACGCAATCGTACCCGGTCAGTGAAGCGGAACAGCCTCAGCTGTACAGCATCATCCGCAATCTGACTCAGCGAGCCGGGCTTCCGATGCCGCAGATCTATATCACGCCATCACCGCAGCCGAACGCGTTTGCCACTGGTCGTGACGCGGCACATGCCCGTGTAGCCGTAACCGAAGGAATCCTGCAAGCGTTGTCATGGCGTGAGCTGGAAGGCGTTCTGGCGCACGAAATTGGCCATATCAAGAATCACGATATTCTCATCGGATCACTCGCCGCTACGATGGCTGGCGTCATCACATCCATTGCCAACATGCTTCAATGGGTGCTTCTGTTCGGAGGCTTTGGTCGGAATGATGATCGCGACGGCAACGCGGCGGCCGAAATTGCCATCATGATCTTCGGTCCCATTGCTGCAGCATTGATTCAGATGGCGATTTCGAGATCGCGGGAGTTTAAAGCGGATGCGACTGGCGCACGGCTTGTGGGCGATCCGAATCCACTCGCCGACGCCCTCGAGCAGCTCGAGGCATACAGCCACCGCATACCTGGCGAATTCAACCCGGCTGCGAGCCATCTGTTCATCGTCAATCCATTTCGGGGCCAGTCGCTTGCCACGCTGTTCTCGACGCATCCGCCGACAGCCGAGCGTGTACGCCGTCTACGAGCCATGCGGGTGCTCGGCTAGCCCCAATGAATCAATGAATGCTACTCATAACGCAGCGCGTCAATCGGATTTTGGCGCGCTGCTTTGTTTGCAGGATAGATGCCGCAGAGCAATCCAATGACTGCGGAAAACACCACACTGACAACAATGGACCACCACGAGACCAATGCTGGCAGCCCAGTTGCGTAATGTACGGTAAAGGCTGCTGCCATGCCGACGACTACGCCGAGCGCACCACCGATCACTGTAATCATCACCGCTTCTGTCAAAAACTGCAGTAAAATCGCTGTTCTGCTGGCTCCAAGGGACATGCGGATCCCAATTTCCTGCGTTCTCTCCGTGACGGAAACCAACATGATGTTCATCACGCCAACTCCCCCGACAACCAAAGCAATGGCCGCAATCGCGCCAATCACCAGCGTCAGAATGGACGTGATTTTACCGATGGTCTGCTCCAGTCCGGCATAGAACTTGGAACTGTCTTCGAACGCCTGTGCGTTGCCAGCGTGGATGTTTAACGCGGTTACAATGCGCTGTGCCAGCGCATTTTTATCTACATTCGGTGCAACTTCAATATCCATTTCAGAAATGGACCAGTTCGGGAACAGATCGCTGCAAGTTGTATACGGAAGGTAAATATTCTCTGTCCCATAGAAAGTCGACATGAAGTTGAATGTGGTCGATTGCGTGACGCCAATGACCTCAAGCGGCTGGCCGGAGATCGATACGGTTTGGCCAATCGGCGACTGTTTCTTAAACAATTGTTCAGCAAGTGACTGGCTGAGGAGCGCAACCGGACGGTGTGCAATGACTTCCCCCTGGGTGAACATGCGCCCCTGTATTACCTCGAAATGCTGCAATTCATCGAGGTAATTGGTGCCCGACACGACGGATGCCGTGACTGTCTGATTGCCTGCTGACAAAACTGCGGTACCCGATTGAGAATAAAAAACGTCAGCGACGCCGGAGAATTGCCTGGCGATATCAAAGTCGCTGGCATCAAAGGAGAGAATCTGCCCTGGCTGCGGCAAGCCGGGTTCAACCAACTCCGTTGGGAGAATTTGTATCGTCCGCTGCATGCGGCTGCTCTCCAAGGTCGAGACAATGGCGCTCTGACCACCCCGTCCGAGCGACACAATCGCGATAATCGAGGCGACACCGATTAAGATGCCGAGCATTGTCAGAAACGTCCGCAACGTATTTGCGCGCAGCGCCGCAAAGGAAGCAGCAACCATTTCGCCTGCGTTCACGCCGATCCCTCCAGCTGCCGATCGCTCACAATTCTGCCGTCAACCAGCTGAATGATGCGGTTAGCCGATTTGGCAACATCGGCATCGTGCGTGATCACCACAATGGTCACGCCGGTCTCGTGCAACCGGGAAAACAGCTGCATAATCTCTGCACCTGTCGCTTGATCAAGCGCACCGGTCGGCTCGTCGGCAAGCAGCAGGGAAGGGCCATTGGCAAGCGCGCGTGCAATTGCGACGCGCTGTTTTTGTCCGCCGGAGAGTTCGTTCGGCAGATGCGTAAGGCGATCGCCCAGTCCAACCGCATTGAGCAGCTCAGCAGCCCGCTCCTGCCGTTCGCGTTTGGGCACGCCACGGTAGACCATCGGGAGTTCAACATTGCGGATGGCAGTCATCCGCGGCAGCAGAAAAAAGTTCTGAAACACGAAACCAATTTCCCGATTCCGCACCTTTGCCAGTTCATCCGGCGTTAGCTCAGATACAGCCATACCATTCAATTGATACGATCCCGATGTTGGCACATCGAGACAGCCCATGACATGCATTAAAGTCGATTTGCCGCTGCCGGAAGGCCCCATGATGGACACGAACTCACCTCGTTCGATATCGAGACTGACCTCCCGCAGCACCTTCAATTGCTCCTGGCCTGTTTTGTACTGTTTGCTCACATTGACGAGGTGGATCATGAAACATTCACAGCCTCCCCGTCCTGCAGATTGGAAGGCGGACTGTTCACAATCAGTTGTCCTGCATGCAGCCCTTTCGTGACTTCGACAGCCGTATTTGACGTCACACCAAGCGACACGATTGTTCGTCTGACGTGACCGTTTTGGATGACAAAAACGGCATATGACGATCCCGATTGGACAAGGGCGCTATATGGAATCGATGGTACGTTCCGGTGTGTCTCATTCGTGATCTGCACATTCACTTGGTAGTCAAACGGTATCGGAAAATTGGCCGGCAGGTGCCCAATTGTAACCTGAACCTGCCCGGTTCCCGAACTCGAGGTTGTGGCGAAGCCTGCAACTGAAGTAATGGTACCGTGCCAAGATGTATTTGGATACGCATCGCTGGTAATTGTCACGGGCATGCCCGGGTGCATCCGCACGGCATCGACCTCGGATACAGCCGTGATGATCTGTTTGTTGTCGGATACCACTTCCACGTACGGCGCCGTGGCCCCAGTCGCGTCGACCCCGTCGGGATTGACCATCAGTACCTTACCTGAAATTTGTGCGTGGATATACTGAGCTGCAAGGGCAGCCTGTGCCTGTGCAACTGCCTGATTGGCCGTGGTCAAGGCACTTTGCGCCGAGTCGAGTACGGTTTTTAAATAAGCCTGGGCTGCCTGCGGAGCTGAATTATAGGCGTTCAGCGCATCGGTATAGGACTTCGCCGCATCTGCCGCCTGAGCCTCTGCCTGCGACAAAGCTACGCTCTCCTGCGTATGGACGCAAGTTAACAGAAGCTGGCCCTTACGCACAGATTGCCCGACGGACACTGCAATGCTTTGCACCGGACCAGGTATAGAACCCTGCATCACAATCTGGCGCTCTGTTGGCTTGACCGTACCGGATGCGAAGACTTGATTTTTCATCGTACGCAGCTTGACTGAGACAGCCTGGACCTGTGGTGGACGGCTCTGCAGATACCACCAAGTCCATCCGCCGGCGGCAAGGAGAACCACCAGCAGGCCGAGCAGCAGCCAGAACCAAGTACGGCGACGTGCGTGTTCCAGTGTGCTCCTCCCCAATCATCAGGACAGTTTCTATCCATCAGCTTACACTTTAACACGCTTCCTGCAAAAACCCTCTAAAATAAAAATAGGGCATGGCCCATCCACGAACAAGCAAGTCGGCCCTGACGATTAAAATGGACGCCGGAACTCGGCAAACGCATGATTCCGCCCGGTGCAGTTCATCGTGTCATCGCGCGGCCCGGCGGGCTGTTGCGTCATATTCGCGTGCACGTAGCGGCTTCCGTACCCACCAACATGCTGCCGAGCAGGACTGAATCTTGCAGAGATTGGCGATTGCCAGGCTGGCTGCTCCTTTGCCATTAACTGAGTGATCAGTGACTGAAGCTGTTCAACTTGTTTCGCCACACTTTCAAGCTTCTGCTGTACTTCCAGAAGTTCGTTCATCATCTGCGAAGGCCTCGCTTCCTTCATCTCATTGTCGTTTTAGTCTGCCACCTGCGCAGGATAGCTTATACGATCCCACATAAAATCACATAGTTGCTGGACAGCCAGCATAAGCATGTACCGTATAGTGGGACCGACAAAGGAGGAACCTGGAATGTTTTGTGCCTTGTACAACCGGCTTTGTGGCTGGATTCTCATCTTGACGGCTGCAATCGGGTTCCTGTTTGGACACATCGGTGAGTACCTGGCGCTGTCGCGACCTGAGAATGTCATTTGTCTATGTTTAGGTGTTGTGGCTGTTTGGGGTGCGCGTGTTCGGCAACGGTATGCCTTCCTGATTGCGACGCTCCTCGGCTGCCTGGTTTTCCTTTGGGGAATCTGGGGGATGTTTTGGCCGGGTGTAGTAATTGGTTCAGCAGAACCATTAGAAAACGCAATTCGTATCGTTCTGGGCGCCTGGGGCCTCTATGTGGCATTGCAGGATTTTACCATTTGGAGGAATAGCTGAGCTGATCTCATACTCCCCTCGAATTGACACATACTAAGCGGCGTAATGCCACTTTTAAGATGAGGGGTGACACAATGCTCGTTAAAGACATCATGACGAAAGATGTGGAATGCGTCTCACCGTCCGATTCTGTGCAAAAGGCTGCACAAATAATGCAGTCGGTCAACTGCGGTTGTGTCCCAGTCTGCGAAAACAATAAAGTGCAAGGTGTCATCACCGACCGTGACATCGTCCTGAAAAGTGTTGCAGCAGGCAAGCAAAATGCCACCGTTCAGGAGTGCATGAGCAGGCAGGTAATCACCGCAACACCAGATATGGATGTGCACGACGCAGCAGACATGATGAGCCAGCACCAAATTCGCCGCCTGCCAGTATGTGACGCGCAGGGAAATCTGGTCGGCATCTGCGCCATTGGCGACATGGCGACCGTGGACATCCACATCAATGAAGCCGGCGACGCGTTAAGCCGCATCTCTCAGCCAAGCACGCCGTTGCAGTAAAGGTCGCTATCCGCGCCAGGGCAGCCCTAAGGGCTGCCTTTTTTGTGGTACTTCACAGAAAACACCCCATGCCATCAGCACGGGGTGTTTCTAATGAACAATTGTTACGAACGGCCGGAGAGCTGCTGTTCAGCCAACGCGACCAGTTTGCGGGTGATGTTACCCCCGATAGCACCTGTGTCGCGGGTAGCCATTGTACCCCAGTAGCCATCAGACGGAGGCGTGATGCCCAGCTCAGACGCTACTTCATACTTCATCTGATCCAGCGCTTTCGCTGCACTTTTCACAACCAATTCGTTGCTCTTCTGTCCTTGTGCCATTTTGTTTCACCCCCCTTGTAAGCAGTATTGTGCCCGTGTTGCGTATCGTTACCCTGCTACATTCTGGTGAAAACGGAAAACACCCCGCAGCATGCTGCGGGGTGTATAAAATCATTGAAAGCCAAGCCGCATTCGAGCTCTAGCATGCCCACTTGGGACCGTACATTACCGCTCGCTAATCGGAACAAACTTGCGGTCAACCGGACCTGTGTACTCTGCACGCGGGCGGATCAACCGGTTATTGCTGTATTGTTCGAGGGTATGCGCCGTCCAGCCGGAAATACGGCTGCATGCGAAGATCGGCGTGAACAGATGCGTCGGCAGGCCGATTGCGTAGTACATGGAAGCTGAATAGAAGTCAACGTTCGCATAGAGGCCTTTGCTCTCAAACACAAACTTCTCGATTACCTTCGACATCTCGAACCATTTCGTTTCGCCCGCACGTTTGCCTGCCTCTTCGCTCAATTTACGCAGATGCGTTGCGCGTGGATCTTCCGTGCGGTAGACGCGATGGCCAAAGCCCATGATCTTCTCTTTGTTCGCGATGGCGTTTTCAATAAAGGCTTGTGCCTTGTCCTTTTCGCCAATCTTCAACAGCATGTTCATGACCGCTGTGTTGGCACCGCCGTGCAGGGGTCCTTTCAGCGTGCCGACTGCGGAGGTAATGGCCGAATACATGTCGGACAAGGTCGCCGCTGTTACACGGGCTGAGAAGGTCGAAGCGTTCAATTCGTGATCGGCATGTAAAATAAGCGCTATGTTAAACGCGTTTTCTGTAAATTCATCAGGCTTTTCGCCGCGTAGCAAATAGAAGAAACTTGCTGCCATGCCCAGGCTGGGATCCGGTGTAATCGGCTCGAGCCCTTGACGCAGTCGCTCATATGTAGCCACAATCGTTGGAACCTGTGCTACCAAACGCGTTGCTTTACGGACGTTCGCTTCATGCGATGAATCAGCCGTGTCTGGATCGTACAGGCCCGCAATGGAGACGGCACTACGCAGTACATCCATCGGGTTGCTGTCGTGCGGCATTGTTTTCAGCGCTGCCATTACGTTCGCGTCCAAAGCGCGATTCTTCGCAATCTCAGCTTTGAAAGCCTCGAGTTCACTTTGTTTTGGCAAATCGCCATGCCACAGCAAATAGATGACTTCTTCAAAAGAGCAACCGCCGTTCACCAAATCGTGGATATCGTAGCCACGGTAAATCAGACGACCTTCTTTTCCATCCACAAAACAAATTTCGGACGTATTGGCTACAACGTCCTCCAGGCCAGCAACAAACTTGTCATTAGCCATTCTGATTTCCTCCTTCTCCCTGTCTAACGCTCAATCCACTGTTCAGTATACATCAGGGCGAAGGCACGCGCCAAAACACACCACAATTTCCCAGTTATTCGATGCCGTGTTTAAGCGCGTATATGGCTGCCTGCGTACGATCGAGGACATCGAGCTTGGCCAGCACATTACTGACATGTGTTTTGACCGTCTTCACTCCGATGCCCAGCCAGTCTGCAATTTCCTGATTGTTTTTGCCGGCAGCAATGCCGCGCAGGACCGCTAATTCCCGATCCGTAAGTGTGTGCCACAGTGGCCGTTCGGACGACTGCTGCAAGCCCTGAATGACCCGTTTTTGCACCTCTGCATCCAGGACGGATTCCCCGTCTGCAGCCGCCCGAATGGCAGCTGTGACCTTAGCAGCGGCTGTCGTCTTCAGGATGTACCCGGCAGCTCCAAGCCGAAGGGCCTGAATAATCTTTTCGTCCTCAAGCGAAGAGGTCAAAATCACAATTTTGCTCGACAGTCCAAGCGCTGCAATCGCTTCGACTGCTTCCAGTCCATTCATTTCCGGCATCAGCAAATCCATCAGAATGACATCCGGTTGATGTTCCTGCGCAAGTTCCACTGCGACGCGACCATTTTCGGCTTCTGCAATGACATCGAGATCGGTCTCTGTGTCCAAATAGCTGCGCAGGCCGAGCCTTACCAGTGGGTGATCATCCACCAACAGCACCCGAATCATTCAGATACATCCTCCCCAGCAAAGACTGGAATTTGAACACGCACCGCTGTACCCTGCTGGCGCTGCCATAGATCGAACGTACCGCCAAGCGCTTCAGCCCGTTCTCGCATGGACCGCAGCCCATATGCGTCACGGCCCTCGTCCGTTTCACCGAGGCCGACACCGTCGTCCGCCACGGTCAGCTGCACAGCTGTTCCAACACGCACAATCGAAACCTGAACATGCCCCGCCTGTGCATGTTTGAGCACATTTGCCAAGGCCTCTTGCAAAATTCGGAACAGTTGCTGCTCAATCGCTTCGTTCAGTTTCACATCGACTTCGTAGTGCAGCGTGATGGGCAACTGATGGCGCTCTGTGATGCCTTCAAGCAACGCCTGTACCGCCTCATCCAGTGCCCGGCCATCCAGTTCTACTGGTCGCAGGTGGAGCAACAATGCCCGCATTTCCCGCTGTGCAGCCTCCGCTAAACGTTCGAGCCGTTCCAGGGTGGCACTTACTTCGGACGATCCCGCTTGTGCCTGCCGACGACTCGCAGCCGCCAGCATTCCCATCGCAAACAACTGTTGGCTTACGGAATCGTGCAGCTCACGGGACAGATGTTGGCGTTCCTCCAGTGCGGCTGCTCGCCGACCGTCTGCAGCCAGTCGCTCGTTTTCCTCAGCGAGCGTCTGGAGCATTCGTACCTGCTGTTCGATTTGACCACCCATCTGATTGAACTGGCGAGCGAGCTGTTCAATTTCATCCTCGTCGTTTCCCATCACGGCAACGCGGTGCTGCAGCCGACCGGCTGCCATGAGCGCAGCAGCTTCTTCAATCGCATACAGGCGTCTGCGAATCGGCTGCATGAATCGGTATCCAATCACAATCGCAACCACTGTCAAACCAATGACGGTTATTGCGAGAATTGGAATGTTGCGCACGGAAGCATGCAGGTTGAGGACAAATGTATAGATGACAATCATCACACAGGCACTGACGACTGCAGTCAAACTGGTCAGCAATATCGCGGCACGACGCAAACTCATCGGCTACACCCGCACAATTTCAACATCGCCAATTTTCAATTCCACGGTAAGAATCACTTTGGTTGGCGCGTCTGCGAACTGCGGATCCTCATACATGACTTCCCGCTTCATACCAGAGTGATTATCATCAAACAGCGTAATATCGCCAACGCCGAGCACCGCAATCACGCGGACAGGGAGCGTATCCGGAACCAGGATGCGAATGTCGCCAATCCATCCACCGACATCAATTTTGTACGTACCTTCTTCATACCGGGCCGTCCCCAAATTGACGCGTACATCGCCAATCCCGTTCCACAGGTTCAAATCTTTCAATACCCATGGTTGTTGGCCAATCGAAATGTCCCCAATCAGACGCCTGTCTGCACGGTGTCTTTCGATTCTTCGCGCTTTGCCGGTAATAGGGTCAGATGTCAATTCCACACGGATATGCTTTCGCCATCGTTTTGGCGTAAGCATCTCGATGCCCGCAAAAATCACAGCCAAGCCGAACAGCAACGCCCAATCGTTGACGCTTGCCAGCAGGCTGACATGGGCTGCGTACTTTGCCAGGTACAGCGCACCAAGCACAATCATATAAAGGCCCCAAATGGAGAATTTCCTCCGCGATCCCGTTACGCTCAAGATCCCCGCCACGATTAACACGATGGACCAGATGACTGCGCCACTGATGACAAAATCCAGCACGTGGGTCTGAACAAGCAAATACAGGATGCCCGCACAAATCAGTACGAGGCCGATTCCGGAAGATCGCCATCTCCACATTTCAATCACGCTTCTTTCTCTGCCATATGAAATTTCTGCATGAATGCCAACCACTCCTCGTCATGGATACAGCGTACCGTGCAGGACAGCAGTGAACAACCTGCCACAGACTTGTTCGCACTCAGACTTTAGACGGAGAACGTATCAAAAAGGCTGTCCATCAGCAGCCGAAGATTACTGCTAAGGACAGCCTGCTCTTTGTCGTTGACTTGCCTCTTTAATACATGCGTTTTATAGCGGTCAGATGTTCTCCCCAGTACGTGTTGCTGGCAATGGACAAGTAACCGACTTTTTTCAGCCCACCGCCGCATTGAATCATTTCGTTGTTGCCGATATAGATGCCGACATGCGATCCGTTATTGAAGATGAGCAAGTCGCCGGGCTGCATATCCGACTTTGGCACCGGCGTGCCCACCGATGTCGCTTGGGCCAGGGACGAAGTCGAGAACTTGTAGCCAAGTGCATGATGGTACACATATTCCGTGAAGTTGGAGCAGTCAAAGCCATACTGACCGCGATCTTCATTGTGCCCCCAGATATACGGCGTTCCAAGTTTACCCTGTGCGATGGTCAGGATTGCGTTAAATTTCTGCGCAGGCGTCGCGTTGATGCCAGCCAACGGCTTAATGGTTTTATCCAATGTTACGCCCGGTGGCAGCGTAAACAACGTACTGCTTGTCCCAGTCGAGGTACTCGTTTGCGACGTTGTCACAGTTGATGGTCTCGTCGTTCCAGATGGCGTCGTCGTTGTTGTCGACGTACCCGTTGACGCACTCGGTGTCTGATTTACTTCCTCAGTGTAACGCATATTCGTTGTCAGATACCCACTACGTCCACTTGCATCTTTTACGTGATACCAATATCGATTGCCACCGCTGTCGCTTACATGCACAAGGCTAACATGGCCTTTGTTGAGAGATAAAGCCGCAAAACTTGCCAAACAGCCAAAAAGCGCGGCAGGACTGAGTTACGGCAATTTCGAAACACAGATTTCGTTGTGCTATAGTGGTGGGGAAAATGAAAATTATGGACATTGGAGGACGACAGATCATGGCACAAGAACGCCCGAACGCCTTCGATTTCGCAGGAAAAAAAGTCACACTCATCGGTCCTGAATTGAAACCGGGTGATAAAGCGCCTGAATTCACCGTGGTCGCAAATGATCGCTCGACCGTCTCATCCACCCAGTTTGACGGCAAAGTTCGACTGATTTGTTCCGTGCCATCTTTGAACACCGGCGTTTGCGACAAGCAGACGCGCAAGTTCAATGAAGAGGCAAGCAAGCTCGGCGATAATGTAGTGGTTCTGACCATCAGCGCGGATTTGCCGTTTGCGCAAGCCAGTTGGTGCGGCAACGCCGGTATCGATCGCGTTCAAACACTGTCGGATCACCGTGAGATGTCATTCGGCACAGCGTTCGGCACGTATATCAAAGAAGAGCGACTGCTCAGCCGCGCCGTGTTTGTGGTCGATTCTACAGGCACCGTAACATACGTCGAATATGTTCCGGCCGCCGGCCAGGAACCAAACTACGAAGCAGCGCTCGCTGCCGCCCGCGCCGCGAAATAACCCTTTCTTATAACCAAAGAGCGTCCACGCAGAATTGCGCCGGACGCTCTTTTCTTTTAGGTGAAGCCGCGGTTTTTGTCGTTTACTTTGCCAGTTGGTGGTTTGCCGTCAATCCAGAGGGTTGGTGATGACTTTTCGGATAGATGACGACCGATTGTAGATGCCGGTTCATCGGAGGTTTCTGTCGACGGTGGAAGTATATCCGCCATCGTGTCACTACGCAGCCCCCGCCTTAAACTTTCCAGCGAGATCACGTCAAGTGGCTGGATGTTGCCCAAATTCGCCTTGTGCCCAAATTTTCGCAAGTGATAGATCTGCTGCATTTTCAGCGGTGCTTCCCAAATGAGACGATTGGCCAATGGCTCGACCCCTTTGAGCAGCGCGTCCATTTCGTGTTCGAGCACCTCGCCGATCTCATCGTAGATGCCGATGCCATGACCGGATTCACGTGCCTCTACGATGACGTACGATGCGCCATGATGAAGATCCTCTCGAACTTGTTCGATTTGTGCGGCAATCGGCATTTGCATGCCCTGTACTTTCTTGCCAACTTCAGTCAGAACTTGAAAACCGATTGCGAGGGCCGTATCAATCGCTTCTCTGCGTGCTCTCCTTGACAGTTCAATCGTGCCATCGGATATTTCCACTACATGCACACCGCTCGCATACAGCGCCTCCAGATAGGGGCGCCATTGCTTGTGATAATATGCAATCTCAAATGCAGTTCCACCCGGATATGGCCGAATATCATATTCCTGACATAGACTCACTTTGTCAGCAATACGTTCCGGTGTACACACTGCGGCGCTGCCAAAGCCAATCTTCCAATAGTCAATATGGGCAGCTGCTAATTCAAATAAGTCTCGCATCGCCGTGATTGGGACACCTGTGTCAATGACCATTGTCAGGCCGGAAATGCGCGGCTTCGCCACGCGTCCCGGAATCACGTCGGACAGATAATCGATCCATTTGTCCACGCGGACAGCCTCCTTATCGTGATCATCACAATATATGAAGGCATGTCTTGTCCGGTGTCATTGTGCCTAGATGTTGTAAAGTCTAGTGAATAGCCATGGCGACAGCCGTCAACAGCAGGACAGCACCAGACAGTTTGTCCGCATCGACGCGCACCCTGCTGCCAATGTAGCGGCCCAACTCCAGCCCAATCAATGTCATCACCAGACTGATGATGCCAAAAATCATGGCAGCTACGGCGATTGGCAGTCGAATCATACCAAGCGCAAAGCCAACCGTTAAATTATCCAAACTCAGGGCAGCCGCTAGCATGAGTGTCTTCCAGCCTAGTCCACGTAGTACCGTTTCATCCGCATCGCTGTGTTTTACCAGTGAGTAAATCCCGACAAGCGCAAGAACGCCAATCCCGATAAACTTTGCCTTGCCACCAATCAAGTGCGACAAGTCCTGTCCCAGCCACATGCCTACAATTGGCATTCCTGCCTCGAACAGGCCAAATAGAATGGCGGTTGTCCACTGTTGTCGCCATGGAATTTGCATCGTACCGAGCGCCACCGAGGCAAGTGCATTGTTCAGTCCCATCGCGGCACCAAGTACGATAAACTGCCAGATCATCTGAATTACCCCTCTCGCCAAATACCGCAGCTTGTTTCACCGTGCAACCGAAGCATGTCGCCGACGAATGACTGCGTTCCGAGCAACAGCAAGCCATCCCGCGCACCAAGCAGTTCATAAGCCTGCTGGTAAGCGGACTCAACATCCGGGATCCATTTGACGTTCTGAATATACTTTCTTGCTGCATGTAAGCTCCTCTCGTCGTACATGAGGTTCGAATTGGTCGTCGTCGTCAAAATCAGCCAGGCTGCAACTGGCGTCACTGCAGCCAGGACTCCGTGCGTATCCTTATCTTCAGGTAAGGATGCGACGATACCCCACCGCTCCACGCTGCCTGACTGCAGCTTTGCTTCAGCGAAACACGCCACCTCGGAGGCGCCGCTGCGATGAATCGTTCCGTCCAGCAATACGAGGGGCCTTATTGACAGGATATCCATCCGTCCAGGCAACCGAACATCCCGTAGATCCAATACGTCCGGAAACGACAATCCAGGTCGCACATCGCGCCAAACCGCCTGTGCTGCAGTAAGCGCAGCTGTGGCATTGTCAATCAGCATTTGTGACACATCAGGGAGCAGCAAGCGCGTCCGTCCGGGATGCGATCCGCTTGTAAATTCGAGTTCAATCCATTCTTCTCCGTTTGCTGACTTCCGGGTGACAGCATCCCTGGTAAGCAAGGGCAAGCGTGAACAATCCAGCGTGGTAAGCCTGTTCTCGACCTCTGGCTGCTGCTTAGCACTGACCAGCCACTTGGTCTGGTGGGTAGCAACTGCAGCCTTTTCCATCGCGATCTCCTGCAGCGTCGATCCCAGCTGTGCACGGTGTTCAAGAAACACAGGTGTCAGTATGGCACCCTGATGCACAATCTGGTTAACATCATCATGTTTCGCGCCGCGGCCACATTCGTATACGCCGACCTCTACGCCCTCGTCCCGGAACCATCTGGCTGCAACCACTGCGAGAAGGCCGACCGGCCCAGACATACTGACCCGGCGGCAGCGGCAAGGATTCGGAGGCTTCAAATACCTGCTCCATGTAATCACAGAACGTGTCCTCCGGAATTACGCGTCCGTTTATGCGGAAACGTTCCATAAAATCAACATGATGCGGTCCCGTAAACAGGCCGGTCCGAATGCCGGCACGCTGCAGCATGGCTGCGGTTAAAGTGGCGTGTGATCCTTTTCCCTTGCTGCCGGCGACCATTACGTTGAATGTCTTTGCGTCCGGGCGGCCAAACTGTTCAAGCAGCCGGTTTGTCCACTCCGGGTGCCGCACATTGCGATCGAGTTTGCCGTTGATGAATGACTTAACCCGCTGGTATGACTGATAGGCATAGCCGATGGTTCGGCGAACCCGTACGGGATCTTCGATTACCTGCAACGCCTGCACTCCTCACATCAAAAGATTGTCACTAAAACCGGCCAGAGCGGAAAATAGCCCAAACGAGCCAAATCACCATTAAAGCGGCGAGCGCAATGCCGATGTCCACCAAGTGTACTTCAATGCCAGTTGGGGCGGCTTTGGATAGTGAGAGCGCAATCAGCAAACCTGCGCCAAAGATGCTGAAAGCGAGCAACATCAAGCTAAACGAGAGCCGATTGCTCGTCCGGTCGAGTTTGCGCAGGATGGTGTCCAAATCCGCAACTTGAACGCGCAGGTCAAATTTCCCCCGCCGTAATAGCCCCGTCAATTGGCGCATAGCACGCGGCAGGTCGCTGATGACATCGGAAACATCGAGCGCGCTTTCACCCAAATTTCTGAGCAGTCGTTTGGGATTGACTTTTTCCATCAGTAATCTGCGTCCAAACGGTTCTGCCACATCCATAATGCGAAACGCAGGATCGAGCATCTCGACCACGCCTTCAATCGTCAGCATCGTTTTACCGACGAGCGTGAGCGCCGATGGAATCTGGATGCCATGCCGGTAGGCAACGCTGAACATCTCATGAACCGATTCTCCGAGCGATACCTCAGATAGTGGAACTTCATAGTAGCGCTCGCGCAAGTCATCGAGATCGCGATGCAGTTGACGCAAATCAACTGTGTCCGGCACGACGTCCATATGCAGCAGGGCGCGTATCAGATGATCCGTATTTTTGCGCATGAGGGCGATGATTAGACTGGCGAGATCATCCCGCAAGTGTTCATTGAGGTGGCCGACCATGCCGAAGTCGAGAAACAGAATACGGTTGCCTGGCAAGGCGGCAATATTCCCCGGGTGCGGGTCAGCGTGGAACACGCCATGAATCAGAAGCTGTTCGAACACCGCCTTGGCTGCTCGTTCGGCTAGCAGTTTGCGATCGAACCCTGCTGCCGTCAATTTTTCCGGCCTGTTCAACTTGATGCCCTCCACATATTCCATGACCAGCACGCGATCGGTTGTGAATTCCCAGTACACCTTTGGAATGTAAACAAATTCGTTTTTACTGAGCAGTTTGGCGATTCGCTCAGCATTCTGCCCCTCCTGCCGATACGACAGCTCGCGCATGACCGTTCGCGTCAACTCTGCGACCACATCGGTGAAACGGTAGAGGCGCGCAAAGTCAAAATGTCGTTCTGCACGCGCTGCGAGATCGCCCAGTATTTCGAGGTCCGTCTCAACGCGCTCCTGAACATGCGGACGTTGTACTTTGACTGCCACGACTCGGCCGTCATGCAGAACCGCGCGGTGCACTTGACCAAGAGAGGCAGCCGCGATGGGCTGTTCGTCAAACTGCGCAAAAATCTCGTCTAGCGGTGCCGATAGACTGTCTTCAATCATATGTTTTGCATCTTCAAACGGAAATGGCGGTACCTGGTCGTGTAGGCGCTCCAATTCCGCTACCAGCTGTGCGGGCAGTATATCCGGTCGCAGCCCAGCCAATTGTCCGACTTTGACGAATGTCGGCCTAGTTCTTCAATGGCAGCACGAATTCGGCTGAACAGCTGTTCATCCGCTGGCAGTTCTGGGGCAAAGCTGCGCACAGGCAAATGCAGCAAATCGGCGAGACCCATTCGCTGCAGATACCACGCGAATCCATGTTTCATTAAAATCGTTGCAATTTCGCGGTAACGTCGAAAATGGCGGACACGTTTGCCAATCATGGCACACCTCCGCATCGCTGTTTGCGGCTTGTCTAATACTGTTTATTGTACCGTATTGACCGCGCGCATGTATCCGACTGCATGCCTCACAACAAGAACGGACATTCTAACAGGAAACAATAACCTAAGAACAGGAGGCCAGCCGAATGACAGAGCGCAAAGGAAGTCGTATGACCGGCGGGTTCGACCTGGATGGCACTGAGCAAGCACACAAGGCAATTCAGGAGAGTTACGAAGTGGGTGCCACTGGCGCTTCCCTCAATGACGTAGGATACAGCGATGGGACCATGGATGAGCCAGACGCGTATGACGTAGAAGTCGATCAGGGTGTCAGCCGCATGATGGGCGAAGGTGGTGTCGCTCCGCCGGAAAATCCGGAGGATTGGCGGGAATGGGCAAAACGCCGCCAGCCCGGTGAAGGTGACAAGTACGGTAAGATGTAACGGGATGGGACGTAGGTCATACGCTGGTGTCCGCCATCGGTCTGGATGTGGATCGGTGGCGGCACCAGGTTTAGGCGCGTAGTCACCATACCTATCGATTCGATTGTAAACACGTGCCGCTGAGATAAGTAACCGTTACTATTCAGCAGATTCGAGGCTTGATTTGACGGAATACGTATCGAAATAGTGCCTATTGCCTTGTTTCAAGGGGTACAATGAAGGGATTGGAGGCGCATAGAAACTCTTTTGATAGTTATTCGAAATTCTCCTTAACGTAT
The DNA here is from genome assembly GCA_963758235.1 of uncultured Alicyclobacillaceae bacterium. Lineage (GTDB taxonomy): Bacteria > Bacillota > Bacilli > Alicyclobacillales > Alicyclobacillaceae > CAVWUS01. The sequence goes on from CAVWUS010000011.1 coordinate 83,477, forward strand.
TAAGAATTCAAGTGGAGGATGCCGGTTTCATCCCGAATAACCACCCAATCCCTCGTGCTATACCCAGCGATCCACTCGATCGCTAACCTTGCCGTTAACATAACGCAACGTGTAACACAAGTCCGTCCCGCGCTGTGCTGGGACGGATTTCTTGTTACGGTCAACAGCAACGCCGCTACGAACGACACAATACACCGCTGCGAACTTTATGGCGTAGTCAGCGCGTTCCACGTCTGTGGCCCGATGATGCCGTCTACCTGCAGCTTGGCCGCTGTCTGAAAGCGTTTGACGGCTGCTTCCGTATTCGGGCCAAAGATGCTGTCCGCCACACCCGGATTGGCATTGTGATACTGGAGCAGGTACTGCGCTGCTTGAACCTGTGAGCCAACGGCACCCTGCATTAACTCGGGACGAGGCGCCATCTTTGCTCTATTCAGATGGGACCACGTCACTGTTCCAACAATCCCGTCGACTGCGATGCCAACCGATTTTTGAAAGTCTTCTAACGCTGCCTGCGTGTTGTTGCCAAAAATGCCGTCGACTGGGCCTGGATTCTGGCCGACACGGTACAGCAGTACCTGCAGCCGTCTCACGGTCGCGCCAGTGGCACCGAGTCCCAGCGTTGGTTCATTGCCGCCTGCACTGCCCGAGCCAGAGCTCGACGTACCTCTTCCGGGAGGCGTGCTGCTGCGCGGCGGTGGTGACGGTGACACGACTGTAGATTTTGCTGGCGTACCCTCGGAACTGCGCAAGGCAGCAGGTGTTCCTGCATAAACATCGCGATCGACTGGGCCACTGATGCCGGAAACGCTGCCTTGATCGCTATACTGCCAAAACAGCCACTCCGTCCAGCCGTTGAAATTGGAAGGCGCGGAGACGCCCCAGTCGGCTACCCATAAGGGAATGTCGTGCAGGGATGTATCGAGATAGGCCTCGGCGAACGATGGGCTTACATAGAGTACACCGGTTCGGCCGGCGATTGCCTGGACGCGGTTGAGAAACATGCGTACCCATGTCGATAAGGCTGATTTGGACAGTCCGCCTGCATCTTCGAGATCGAGCGCCGGGGGCAGTTCACCAAGTGAGCCGTTGACCGTCGCGTGCTGAACAAAGTAATCCGCTTGTGCATCGGCGCTTGCCGAATCACCCGGACGAGCAAAATGGTAGGCGCCGCGAAGAATACCTGCCGAGGAAGCACCTGATGCATTGGACGCGTACTGTGGATCGACATAGTTGGCCGCTTCCGTTGCCTTCATGTAAGCAAATATAATGCCTGCTTTTTTGACCCGCGACCAGTTGATGACTCCCTGCCAGTGTGAGACATCCACGCCGTACGCATCCTGAGCATTCCTGGTTTGCAAAACCGTTCACCCCCTTCCCCCCATCCTATGACTAGAGGTGCCTGCGTGCGTCGGCGCCTAGTAACGCCCATAGAAGCACATGCAGAAAAGGGGGAAAAGTAGGGATGCGGACGCTCAGGCTCCTGAAGTGGAATGAACCAGCACGACCGCGACGTTGTCTGAATAGGCGATGTGCCAATCTGGCTGCGATTCGAGATAAGTAACAATTGAGTACCCAGGGGGAAACAACGCGACATTGAAGTGATACTGCTGCAACAAATCGGGGCAGTTCCACCACACGTTCTGCAGCGCCAGGTAGTTGGCGAAAACGTCGTCATGTAGAAAAATGTCTGTCCGGCCATCGACAAATGTCGGTACGCCACGGTAGATCAGATAGCCGCCCCAATTGTACGCGTTCAGAATTCTCGACCCCAGATGGTGTGTTTTGATGTACGTTACGGCGGCGACCGGGTAGGCGGACTGGCTGAAATGCGTGTTGATATTTCCCTTCAACCGAGGCAGCTGTGTGATGAGCGCGCCAATGGCGGCGACCATCGCAATTGCGCTCACGCATACGGACAGTCTGACAGGTCGCTGCCAGCTGCGCAGAACGTCAGCGAGAACACCCGCCAGTAAAGGCACCGCGGCAATAGCCAAGTAAGGCATGAAGCGCTGATAAATGAGTGTCATGGCGAGTGAGCCGCCAAAGAAAATCAACTCACGCCATGGAATCTTAACATTGCGCCGCCCCATCAGCAACATCAGTACAATCAGTAGAAACGATAGGATGCCATACTTGAAAAAAGCTGTATGGAAATTCGGTGATTGCCACTCCATGATATTGTTGACCATCAGTGGATTGGTTCCTAAGAGGGCATAGGTAAAGGCTTTACTGCCATTCGGATTGACGAAACCAAGGCCGGTACCGACGGCGGCGGCGGCAACTAGTCGACAGGCAGCGCCCCGCGGCAACGGTACCCTGCGAAATCTTCCAATAGACGGGATAAAACTGAGGACTGCTTCCAGTATCAATACGGCCACGCCGATGGTAGCACTGCCGTGTGTATTGGCCCACAGCCAAATCAAGAACGGGCTCAACCACAGCAACCCGTACCGTCCTTCCCGTACGTGTTGAACAATCAACAGGAACAGCGCAAACAGCGCGTAGGAGGCAATTTGCGGACGCATTGTCCAAAACTCCATGCCGCACAGCGTACCGACAACGGCCAACAGCGCGGACAGCAACCGATGTTCGTTGCTTGCCCGCAGGCCCAGCCGGTACAACAGGATTACCGTCAGCGCATGAATACCCGCATAGAGAAGCCAGGCGCCGACAAATTGAAGATGTGCAGCAAGCCAGGCAAAGACAGTCTCAAACAGCCACTCCTGCGTGATCCAAGGCTTACCTTTCATCGACCAGGAAAACGGATCGGTAGTCGGTACGTAGTGATGCGCCAAAATGAAGCGACCGGTCGCCAGGTGCCAAGGTGTATCGGGATCGGAAAATGGCTGCATCGCATAGATGGCAAAGATCACAATCCAGCTGATGAGGATTGCGCGATCGAGCCGAAAGATTGCAGCAAACCGCCATTCAGACGGCAAAATCGGGTGCATGAGCCAGCGCCACAGCGATTTCAAGGGCGAACGTCCTTCTCGCGAACGTAATCGAGGAAAAGAACGGCGCGACCAATCGACTGCAGGGGAATTGCAAACAGATTTACCAGACCCGTTATGATTGAGCTGAGGATCACGCTGCCGACCAAACCGACGATGCCTGAGATGACAATCAAGGCGCCAAAGACAATCAGTGACAGCAGCACGAAAAATCCAAACGTCCGCCAAAATCGATGTGAGGTCAACTGCAGGCTGCGCCGTACAGCTGCATAGGTGATTTGTTCCTCGACAAATGCGGACGAGGAACTCAGTGAAGTTCGGATGACAAGCCAAACCATCGCGCAAAACAAAGCGAGATAGAGCACAACGCCAATGAACACGCCGGGGCGTCCCATGAACTGCAGAACGAAAGAAAGCAGAGACGAGACGACGCCAAACAGTACGCCGAGTGTTACCCACCAGACCAGATTTGTGATCCCGACTGGTAGCAGACGTCGAGCCGCAAAACTGAATGCTTCGTCCAGCGGTGCGGTTCGATTCTGCTGATCATGTTGCTGAATCCGATATAAGATGGTGCCATAAATGAGCGGTGAAACGATAAAAACAGAAATCAGGGACATGACCAAGAGCATAGTCAACGGTTCCTCGTTCTGACTGATGGCAGTCGTCAGTTTCGCTGTGCTTGTGCTGTTCGCCAGCGATAGAAGCTGGCCCAGAACGGCGGAAGCTCGATAGCCAAAGACAGCTTCAAGTATGAGAAACGGAATCAAAACACATGCCGTCACAGTAAACCAATATGTAAACATCTGCCGATAAAGTTTAAACGTCCTGCCCATCAAGCCGCCGACAGTGATTGGCTTGTCCAGTGGTGTAAGCGGTGCTTCATGCTTCAATCCCATTGCCCCCTTCTTGACCATGATAGCATACTGGTACAGGTACTGAGATAACAAAGGCGGTGCCGGAATCCAGCACCGCCTGTGTGCATGTCATACGGATCAGGTCGATCGCGAATTCGGTACGACAAAGAGGTAACCTTCCATCGGGCCGCCATGTGCCAAATCCGCGTGCGTGGTGCAGATAAGGCGAAACAGTCCAGGCTTGTCGGCATGAATGTGCAGTGTCAGCGTCTGATTACGTTCAATGACACCTGTGACACCGTAGCCTTCAAGTACAACCGGATGCGACTTGCCTTTTACACCGTGGATCTTTAGAACTACATCGTCTCCCTGGTTGGCGACGTACACGGCAGGGTTGAACTGATAGAGATCATGCATTTGCCCATTTGGCAATTTGGCTTCAATTTCATTTGTTACAATCTGATACGTATCCGTCTTCACGGCTGGTTTTGTGGCCGCTTGCGCAGCTTCAGGCGTTAGCGTCCATACGCACGTGAGCGCTGCTATGCATCCAATCGCCTGCCGAAAGCTTTCAAACATGCCGATCCCCCCAAATCAGCGGCAAACTGCCGCATTCTTTGGGCGTTAGTATTTGGCATTTTCGGCAGCATCATACTCGATGCCAGCGTGTGCCTGCAAATCAGCATAATGCCCGCCTGCAGCCAGCAATTCAGTATGTGTACCAGCTTCCACCACTCGGCCTTTCTTAAGGACATAGATGCAGTCCGCGTCGCGAATCGTAGACAGCCGATGAGCGATGACGAGTGCGGTTCTGTTTTGGGCAACGGCCTTCAAACCGCGCTGTACGAGCGCTTCCGTCTTCGAGTCGAGGTTTGCAGTCGCTTCATCCAAAATCAGCACGCGTGGATTGAGCGCGACGATACGTGCAAACGAGATCAGCTGCCGTTCGCCCGCCGACAGGTTTGCCCCTTTTGCCGCCAGCCTTGTCTGATAGCCGTTTGGCAAGCGCTGAATCATTTCGTCCGCTCCGACCGTGGTCGCTGCCTCAATGACTGCCTCGTCGCTGATATCCGGGCGGAACAAGCGGATGTTGTCCATCACAGATCCAGTAAACAGATTGGCTTCCTGCTGTACCAAGCCGATGACTTGATGCAGAGTTTGCTGTGGAAATGTACGGATATCGTGGCCATCAATCAGAATTCGACCCGACTGTACATCGTAAAACCGTACGAGCAAACTCATGATGGAACTTTTCCCAGCACCAGTCGGCCCGACAAAACCGATGAACTGACCTGCTTCAATCGACAGATTGATATCGCGCAGCATGGGCTGCCCATCTTTATAGGCGAAACTGACTTGTTCAAACCGTACGTCACCGCGTATGGATGCCGGTGGAAGTTCTGTAGGCCGCTTAGTATCCTGGATCTCCGGCGTCTCTGCCAGCACACCGCCAATGCGCTCGCCCGCCACCATGGAGGATTGCAGCGTATTCCATTGCTGTGTGATGGTATTGATTGGCTGGAAGAATTGCCGAATGTAACTGATGAACGCATACAACGTGCCAAACAGAATGGCGTGATGCAGAACAGCGATACCGCCAACCCACGCGACTCCGGCGACTGCCGCATTGCCGAACAGTTCAAAGGAACGGTTAAACATCACAGACCAACCATACTCGGCCACGTTGGAGACCGTATAGCTGGTGTTCAACTTGTCAAAGTTAAGTGCCTGTCGCCGTTCCTGATGGAAAATTTGCGTGATCCGCATGCCGGCCAGATTTTCAGCCAGAAATGCGACGATGTTGGACAGACGAGTGCGAGTCCGTTGATAGTTTGCCCGCAGACGGCGTCGAAACAGCAGTGATATGAGGAAGATAATCGGTAGAATCACCATTGCTTCAAACGCGATCCGCACGTCCAGCTTGAACATTGCAAAGATGATCATGATAATGGAGAGCCCGTCGCGAATCATGGATAAAAAGAACTGGGTAAAAAACTGGTTGACGGTCTCCGTATCACTCGAGACATTGGTGACAAGCCTGCCGAGCGCACGATTGTCAAAGAAACGCATGGCCTGCCGTTCGATGTGCCGGAACAGGTCAATGCGAATGCGACGGATGACACTCTGGCCGGTATATTGAAGCACCATAATCTGCGCATAGTTCGCAAGCACGCCGAGAAACACGACGCCCATATACACCAGTGCGATGATCAGAACACCGTGGAAATTCGGCACTTTGGAAGCAATGTCGCGGTCGATGGCCACTTTCACGAGATATGGTTGCAGCACGTTGGATGCGTTATAAATGATGACCAGTACAAGTACCAGAATAAAGTGCCAGACATATGGTCTTGCATAGGGCAGCAGTTTCGTCAGACTGCGGATGCTTGCTGAGGTTCTGGCATCTCGCAGATCTGCATTGTTTGCCATCATACGGACGCCACCTTCCCCTCTTCCTGCAACGCATAAATATCTGCGTATGCACCACCTTGGGCCAACAGTTCTTCATGCGTTCCGCGCTCCACAATGCGGCCACCGTCCATGACCAGAATCGAGTCCGCATGTCGCACGGCACTCAATCGGTGCGCGATGATAACGGTCGTCTGCCCTCGCCGCAAACGGCGAATGGCATCGATGATCCGTTTTTCCGTACCCATATCGACCGCCGAAAGCGAGTCGTCCATAATCAAAATCGGCGCCTGTTTCAGAAATGCGCGGGCAATCGCGGTCGCTGTTTTTGGCCGCCAGACAGTGTCACGCCACGTTCTCCCACAAGCGTGTCAAACGTGTCGGGGAAGTCCATGATGTCGTCGTAAATGGCAGCTTCCCGCGCAGCTTCCGCGATCTCCTCAAGGCTCGCCTCGTCATTGCCGAAGGCAATATTTTCACGGATTGTGGTTGAAAACAAAAATCCATCCTGTGGTACGTAGGCGATGGCTTCACGCAGTCGTTCAAGCGAGAGCTGCCGAACGTCATAGCCGTCGATGCGTACGCTGTTCGGCGGCGGATCAAAGATTCGCGGCAGAAGATTGGCGAGCGTCGTCTTACCGGCCGCCGTCCGGCCAACGATGCCAAGCGTCTGACCAGCCGGGATGGAAAATTCAATGTCTTCCAGTGCTGGCCTGTCACCATCCGGATATTGGTAAGCAGCAAGCTGTACATCGATGCGTCCAGCAATCCGTTCGGGCACGATTGGTTCTTCGGGATCGCGTATGTCTGGCACGTCGCAGAGCAGCACACTCAGCCTGGCCAGCGAGGCGGATGCCCGCTGAAAGTTGTTAAACACAAAGCCCATCTGCTGCAGCGGCGTGATAATCATCGCCAAATAGAGCGTAAACGCGACAAAGGCACCAAGCTCAATCTGGTGGGTCACAGTTAAATAGCCGCCATAGAGGAGCGCAATGACGAAGCTGAGTGAACCCATCAGCGGTATCAAGGACTGGAACAACGCCTGCAGACGAAACATCTTCATTTGGCGCGCTACGATGCCATCGACCCGTTCGACGAATCGGTTTGCTTCAATCTCCTCGTTTGCAGTCGCCTTGATCAGTCGGATGGCGGTAAAGCTCTCTTCCGTCAGATCCGCCATCGCTGACAGGCCTTCCTGAACGCGCCTCGACGCATTGCGGATTCGTGGTCCCCAATAGATGACAAACAGCGGCACGAAACAAATAGGTATGATGCTCACGAGTGTCAGCTTGACGCTGATGGTGCGAAAGGTCATATAGAGCGTGGCGATGAGCAGGAAGACGGCGTTGGTGAACATGTTCATGCCACCCGAAATGGCCTCTCGAACGGTCTGTACGTCGGTCATTGCATGGTTCAGCAAGTCCCCGATACTGCGCTGACGATAGTAGTTGGCAGACAGCCGTTCCCAATGAACGAAGAGGCGTTTGCGCAACTGATATTCAAATTTCCGTCCCAGTTGTCCATTTCGAAACTGGCCGAAGCCATAAAACGCCACATAGCCGACACCGATGAGGAGCAGCCACAGGCTGTACTGCTCCACCTTCACCGGATTCAGCTTGCCTGCCTGCAGCGCATCGGTAAACTCCCCAAGTACATTTGGAAATTGAACGGTGATCCATTCCGAAACGACAATCGATAAAATCGACAATGCATAGTGCCATTTATGGCTAAGCAGGAATTGTCTCAATAAGTTTTTGGGATCTTCGATTGACAATCTCCTCCCCGACGCCGCTGCCAACATCAGCTGATTAGCCGTTCAGCCGCTGTTTCAATGCCTTCCCTTCGTCTTCAAATCCCGGTTTGCCCAAAAGCGCGAACATGTTTGTCTTATAGGCCTCAACGCCCGGCTGATTGAATGGATTTACCCCCATCAGCAAGCAACTCATGGCGCACGCCAGTTCAAAGAAATAGAATGTCTCACCGAGACTATGCACGCTCATGTCAGGTACATCGACAAGCAGGTTCGGTACGCCGCCGTCGGCGTGTGCAAGCTGTGTTGCGAGCCGCGCCTGATCGTTTACCCACTGCAGTTCCCGATTGGCCAAATACTCAAGACCGTCCTCCAGTGTCGGATCCGATGGCACCTTCACCTGGCCGGCAGTTTGTCCAATTCGCACCACCGTTTCAAACAGGTTACGCATGCCTTCCTGTATAAATTGGCCCATCGAATGCAGATCGGTTGTATAGATGACCGACGCTGGATAAACGCCTTTCTGCTCTTTGCCTTCACTTTCTCCAAACAGCTGCTTCCACCACTCGGCAAACAGTGTTAATGCCGGCTCGTAGGCAGCGAGGATCTCGGTCGTTTTACCACGGCGATACAGGACATTACGCAGTGCGGCATAACGGTACGCCGGATTATCTGTCAAATCGCTCGTCTGCAGATACTGTTCCGCCTCAGCTGCTCCGCGCAACAGTTGTTCAATGTCGATGCCAACAGCAGCCAGCGGCAGCAGTCCGACTGGCGTCAGCACGGAATACCGGCCACCGACGTCATCTGGAATCACAAATCGTCTGTAGCCTTCATCCTTGGCAAGCGTCAGCAGTGCACCACGGTTCGCGTCGGTCGTAACGACAATCTGTCTTTTCAGCGCGTCCTTGCCCGCCGACTTCTGCAGGTATTCACGCAACACGCGAAAAGCAACGGCTGGTTCGGTCGTCGTGCCTGACTTGGAAATAACGTTCAAATAGACTTTTTTGCCTTCGAGTGCACTCAGCAAATCACTGAGCGCGTTCGCGCTGATGTGATTGCCGGCGAAATACAGCTCCGGCCCGCCGCGGCTCGCGCGCGACCGCTGATTATAGTAGGCTGGTTTGGCCCATTCAAAAGCGGCCCGTGCCCCCAGATAGCTGCCGCCGATGCCAATGACCACCAGCGCGTCGGCTTCCGACTGAATCTCACTGGCCACTTCCGTGATGTCGTTAATGCCCGTTGCGAGTGTCTGTGACGGCAAATGCAGCCACCCCAAGTAATCGCTGCCCGGAACATCGCCCGCGTGAAGCCGCTGGTGCGCATCCTTTACAAAGGGCTGCAGCTTCTGCCATTCCTCGTCCTTTACAGTCTGCTGTACAAATTGCGTGTCAAATCGAATCATCTTACTTCACACTCCCATCTCTTCACTCTACTCCCTTGGCTAAGCCTCGGCAAGTTCTGTTCCCAAGCGTCCGATGTTTTTTGTATCATGTTAGATAAACACAGTGTGTAGAGGATGGTGAATTTCATGCAGCGGCGAAATGCCCGCCAGGAACAGCTCCTGCAGGCGCTTGCTGAAGCCAATCGCCCACTTACCGGAACAGAACTGGCTGAACGCTGCGGTGTCACCAGACAGGTCGTAGTCCACGACGTGGCACTCCTGCGTGCCTCTGGCATCGCCATACTCTCCACTCCGCAGGGTTATCGCGTGCAAGGAGAGCCGGTTCAACACCGTTCAGTACTGTCTGTTTTTCATTTGCCCGAACAGACTGAGCTGGAATTGACCATATTGGTCGACCATGGCATTACGGTCGTCGATGTTTGTGTAGAGCATGCGGTGTATGGTGAACTCCGCGGAACTTTGCAACTTTCTTCGCGGCGGGATGTCAAGGACTTTATGGATAAATTGGTACATAGTGATGCAGCCTTGTTGTCGTCACTTGCCGGTGGGCATCATCTGCATACCGTAGAGGCCCCGAATGAAGAACGATTGGCGGAAGCCATCGTTGCACTGCGCACAGCTGGCATCACGGTCTTTGATTAAGGCTGTTTTTTCATACGTATGGTTCGATGAGGTTCTCTCACGGCCTTATTGGCCTCGCGAAGTCTATTTTCCGGCGGATAGAGCCTTGGCGATGTCTTGTTTTCCCCGATGCCCTCGTCTTCTGAACGTGACTAGCCAAAATAAGCACCGTGAAAGCTTTATTTCGTAAAACCGTACAAGTTTCAAATCTGATAAGACTGTGAAACGGCCTTATCTGAGCAGCCATGCCTGGTCGAACCCAATCTGGTCGTATTACTATGGGGTGTTCCTCATCGCAGTCAGCATTGCCTTTGGAACAGCTCCATCTGATTCCACCCAAACCCTATCCGGTGTATCCCTACTGGTCCACATAAGCACTACAATGGTTGTTATCCCTAGGCTGCAGGTTGACTCGCGTGATGATTAACTACCATAACGGTCTAACCCCCTAAAGTTGGACACAATCGCAGGTTATCTCCCGCAGTCTTAGAATTGCATGCCACGCTTAATTTCTTCAGTCTTACTTCGCTGAGGTGTACTCTTTCTGTAGTAGTATGTGAACCGCGGAACTAAACAGATCTTGAGTACCTTTTGCACAGGCTTACCTTTGAGGATCCATTCCTCAGCGACCATTAGTCTCTCAGAGACCGAGGTGTCGTTTTTTTACAAGGTCTTTGAGGATAGCGATTCTAGATCCTTCTCGCCCAAGAGCTTAAGAGCTTTCTCATACATTTTCTTATAATCCTTAGAGTCATTATCTTGGGGTGAATTGGGCGTGGTTGACGACTGCTTGTCCAACTCTGATTCCACCTCATCCCTGTACTCTTTTACCCATCTTTTCATGGTTGCTGGATGAACGCCATGTTTGCGCGCTACAAACGCACTATTCCCACCACTGAGCGCTTCCTGGACAAGGTTTTTCTTCATCTTCTCCAGGTACTCATTACGTCTAGACATTTAAATATGCCCCTCTCTCATGATTTTAAGATGAACTCACGAGAGTGTCCAAATGAATTAGGGGGCTATAAAGATAACAGTTACTATCCAGCCTTTTGGTACCTACAACTGCTTTAAAATCAGGAGATAGCAACCATTCTGGTGGTTATTCTGTCAAAATTCGCCCGTTCATCGCCGAATAGACACCAACATGATCATTACTGCATCTCCATTCATCGCAGCAACAATCTCTGCGAAAACAGCCTTGATTAATGATGTGTCCGAAAAGGGTTAATGCCCCACAAGAGGATAGGTCTCGCTTTGGCGCAAAGCGCCAAGTCTCGCCTTACCCCACAAGAGGATCGGTCTCGCTTTGGCGCAAAGCGCCAAGTCTCGCCTTATAAGATGCCGTGCGGTGTAATCTTGCTTTTCTATTTTTTATGCTGTATATACAGAAGTGTTTACAAGTATAAATTAAGGAGGAATCACAGTGACATCAAAGGCGGCACTGAAGCCCCAGTACGGCGGGCAGGTCGCAAAGGTGGAACCGTTTGGCGTACAGGTTATTACTACCAGAGAACGGCATGGAAGCCCTCGTTCCCAATTCACGCTCTGGCTTGGTTCCAATTTGACCATCGCGGACTTTGCGCTTGGCTTTCTGCCGATCTCGCTTGGCCTGTCGTGGGTCTGGTCGATTGCAGCCATCATCATCGGCAACATCCTCGGATCCGCAGTGGTTGCAGCGTGTGCGGCCATGGGTCCAACGTACGGATCGCCACAGCTCATGATTGGCCGCTATTCGTTCGGCCGCATCGGCGGTTATTTGCCTGGACTGCTGAATTACATTTCGACCATCGGGTGGTTTACAGTCAACAACATTCTCGGCACATTTGGACTAAAGGTGCTGTTTCCCGGCCTCGCGTTCTGGCAAGGTGCAGTGCTGCTCGTCATTGTACAGGGGTTAATCGCGGTCTACGGCCATAATCTGATTCACGCATACGAACGGATCATGTCCGTCGTCTTGGGCATTGTCTTCCTGGTTTGTACGATCATTGCGATCACGCACGCTTCCGGTTTGACCAGCTATCATTCGCATTTAAAATCCCCTTGGGCAATGTTCGCCATCATGGTGGCGGCAGCTTTCTCCTATATTGGCAGTTGGGGCACCTATGCGTCTGATTACAGCCGCTATCTAAATCCAAGCGTCTCCAGGTCGAGCGTGTTCGGCTACGCCTTCTTTGGTTCGGTCATCCCGGCGATTTGGCTGGAACTGGTCGGCATGGCAGTCGGCGTGCTCGCCGGCAAGGCTGCAGCGAATCCAATCGTGGCACTGCATCAAGTAATGGGTGGTTTTGGGCTTATCGCCGTGATCGCGATCATCCTCGGCGGTACTGCAGCAGATGCACTCAACCTTTACTCGAACTCCCTCTCCGCTGGCGCGCTGGACATCCGCCTGCCACGCCCCGCGATGGCGGTCGTAGCCAGCTTGATTGGGTTGGCGCTCAGCCTGTGGGGAGCGGGCGCCTTCGAACAAAAGTTTGATAACTTTTTGCTGCTGCTCGGCTATTGGATTACACCGTGGCTGGCCATTCTGTTTGTAGATTTCTACGTCTTCAAACGGTACCGCATTGTCGAGCAGGATCGGCGAAATCAGAAGCCGGTTCAGTGGGCGGGACTCATCTCGTTCATCATCGGTATTGCCGCATCCGTACCGTTTATGTCCAGCACCCTCTACCCAGGTCCAATCGCCAATCGCCTCGGTGGTGCCGACCTCAGCTTTTATGTCGGATTCATTGTCGCAGGCGTCTGTTATTGGCTTAGCGGACGTTCTCGTCGATCCGCTGCTTAACCATGGATCAGCCAGCCGGCGGCTGCATAGCCAACTGTACAGGCGCCGGCTAGCCATAATCCAACCTTCAGCTTCAGACGGCTGTACGCCATAACCGGCAGTTTCATCACGGTGGCCATCGCCACCGTGTTGTCTGACAGCGGTGAAACAAAACCTCCGAACGTACCGCTTGCAAACACCGCCCCTGCAATCAAAGCCAACGACGCGTGTGTCGTCGCGGCCAAGGAGAAGCCGAGCGGCACGAGTATCCCCCACGTACCAAACGACGAACCGATGACATAGGAAATGATGCAGCCAAATGCAAACAGCGCCGGCGCAATCCACATCGCGGGCACGATTCCGCCAATCATCCGTGCAACGTAGGTGGAAAATCCAAGGTCGGTTGAAACCGCAGACACGGCCCATACCAGAATGAGCAGCACGTTGACAGCCATCATCTCATTGCCGCCACTCATAAACCCGAACATGATGCGGTGCAGCGGCTGGCGGTACGCCAAATACCAGATGAATGACACCGTCAGCGTGATGAGCAGCGCCTCGAGCATGGCACGCGAAGCATTGGCTTGCGCCAACGCGCCGAAGAACGTAGGCGACTTTGTATGTCCGTCCCACCACGTCAGAAACAAGGTCAACCCAAGCAGCAAAGCCAGCGGTACAATCAGATGCCGGGCGCGGGGCGACACGTCGTCGGCGACGATTTCGAGTGGGTCGGGATAGTTGGCAGTGACCGGCGCCTTTTTCGTGCGCGATCGCGCAGGGACAGCAGGTGCCAGTTCCGTCGCAGTTTCCATATGGGCGAGCTGCAGCGCGAGCGGTGGCGGCACCTGCTTGCGAATGGCGGCAGGATGCGGTGTCTCTGTTTCGGTATTTGTCTCGGTGTCGGTTATCTCTGCCTTTTGACGCTGGAAAAACGTGATCCAGAGTGAATACAGGATGGCTGCGATTGAAAAGAAGTTAAACGGTATACTGGCCAGCAGCAGACCATATGGGGCAACGTGCAGTCCGATATGACGTCCAGATGTTGCTATGAGGCCAACCATGTAGCCGATAAAGGCGGTGCCAATCGGGATCATCGCACATACCGGCGTGGACGTGGCATCGATAATAAACGCCACTTTCTCTGCTGGAACATGCAGTCTCGAAAAAACACTCTTCATCACAGGGGCTACCGTAATGATGCGAAAATCAGGCGCCATGAACGTTGCGAGAGAAGAGATCCAGGTGATGGCAAAGGCGCCCTTTGTGGACTGAATTCGCTTCGACAGCCAATCAGAAAAGCCCGCTACCCCGCCAGTGACTCGTACCAGTCCGACAAACGATCCGAATCCGAACAGGAAAATGAGCAGATTTAAGTTGCCCGCAACGCCCATCTCTTTGACAACATAGGAGAGCGCAGATTGAATGCCAGCGAGCAGGCTGGGATGAAGCATGTAACTTCCAGTCAACAGACCGATGAAGAGTGCAGGAACCACCTGTCTGCTGATCATCGCGATCGGGATTACAACGGCAAACGGCAGAAGGAACCGAAAACGTATTATACATGGGAAGTCTGCCTCCAAACTGACAAGGTCTTTGTCAGCTTGTGTACGATGGCAGGGTTTCATTCGTGGTTTGGGACAGTGAGATACGAAAGGAAGGGCCGAGTCGCAGGCGACTTGCACGACGCTCCGTACGGTTTCGCACACCTGCCGGCTCGGCTTTGTGGTCAGGACCCTCGGCGCACCATTTTGACGCCGAAGCCTGCGGCAGCAGGTAAACGCCGGCAAGGCCAACGACCGTGTAGATGATTCGTGCGATGAGTTCGTTGCCGCCTGTAATCATTGAGACTACGTTCACATCCGTGAGGCCAATCAGCAGCCAGTTCAGAGCGCCTATCGGCACGAGCCACCAGGCAATCTTTTCAACCATGTGCCATCCGTCCCTACTCGTACATATGTCCATGTGGGACAATATAGACCAGGATCCGACAGAAATCGGAATGGGTTGGCAGGCCTGATGACTCGGCCATTCCAAGGCGCTGTTAACGCTTTGCCTCGAGTTCTGCGATTCGGTTTAACAGTTCTGCGGGCGTCCGCAGCGGCGCCTCACTCGTAAGCGACAGCTGTGGTTTGATGATGGATTCGTCTGGTCCAAACCAGATGGCATCAAGACCAGCCTCTCTGGCACCAAGCACATCGCCGCGATAGTTGTCGCCAATCATGAGCGCTTGCCCTGGTTCCACGTGCAAGCGTTCGCATGCCGCTTGATAAACGGACGGATGCGGTTTGGCGTGACCAATTTGCTCAGAAATGATAAGATGCTGTTCTGCAAAGAAGCAATCAAATCCGACAATCTTGGTCTTCCGCCACTGCAAGTCGGGCGCACCGTTGGTAATGATGCCAAGCCTGTATTTGGCTGCGAGCTCGGTCAACATCTCCGCGATCCCCGGGAATGCGTGCAGAGTTGACTCGAAGGTCTCATCATAGGCGGTTTGGAAGGCATCCGCTTCATCGATGGATTTGTCGACGCCGTATTCTTTCCATGTCAGCAAATAACGCCGGCGTCGCAGTTCAGCCATTGAAATTTCACGTTTATCGTAGTGTGGCCATAAACGGTCGTGGTTCCGCATGAACCGCTCTGTGAAGTCATGCGGTACTTCATCGTCGCTCACCATCTGTTTGACGGTGGCATCGACAGCCAATACATACTGTCCGCGCGTATCAATCAACGTGTGGTCAAGATCGAAAAACAATACATCATACGACTGCATACTCTCGCCCCATTGTTCTTATGTCTCTCCCAGAGTGGCAGAAGTAACGTTGAAATGCAATCCAGGGAACTGAGGGCTTTAGACATGCCTTGCAACAGAGTATCCAGGGAGGAAACCGCCGATGCACTTCAAAACTGCGACAGTACAAGCCATTGCAGGATTGCAGTGGTTTGTATTCATGTTTACAAATACGGTCGTAATCCCAATCTCTGTCGGCGGCGCATTCCACCTAGGCGCTCATGCAATCAGCGGCATCATGGCTCGCGCCTTTATCCTGACGGGCGCAGCATGTCTGCTGCAGGGTTTGCTCGGTCATCGGCTGCCATTGATGGAAGGCCAATCCGGTCTATGGTGGGGCGTCATCCTCAGTCTGGCTGCGCTCGGTGCCGGTTCGAAGCAGGAACTCGCTCAAGTTGGGGGCAACCTTGCGTTCGGCATGATCGTCGGAGGACTGATTGTCGCCATCCTCGGCGCGATTGGGCTGCACAGCGTACTCAATCGGCTGTTTTCGCCGATGGTGATGGCCGTTTTGTTGATCTTGCTGGCGGCGCAGTTAATCGATATCTTCTTTCATAGCATGCTCGGTTTGAACGACAGCC
Organism: uncultured Alicyclobacillaceae bacterium; assembly: GCA_963758235.1. GTDB lineage: Bacteria > Bacillota > Bacilli > Alicyclobacillales > Alicyclobacillaceae > CAVWUS01. Next base: position 99,606 of record CAVWUS010000011.1, read on the forward strand.
CGCATATTGAGCCAGGCATTGCGCTGCTCGCAATTGCAGTGGCCTCTTTGTCGGTGCGCTTACCCTGTTCGGAAAAGGTTTATTGAGTAATTTTGCGATTCTGTTCGGATTGATTTTCGGCTGGATCGCGTACGCCCTGCTGTTTAGCGCACAACTGCCCAATATCACGATTCCGACGCTGCACGATATCGGCATGCCATTCGTGTACTGAACCACTGCCAGGATTCGGTGTCGCGTGGCATCCAGGTCTTATTATCACGGCCATCTTCACAGCGATTTTGAACACGACCAACACGACGGCTACCTTGCGTGCCGCCGAGCCTTTATTCAACGTTTCCGTAACAGGCGCGCAGTACCGTCGGTCATTGGTTATCTCGGGCTTGCTCATGAGCACATCCGGCATTCTGGGGCAAGTTCCCTATGCACCTTATACGTCGTCCATTGGCTTTCTGCGAACATCCCGCATTCTCGAACGAACCCCGTTCATCATTGGCGCAGCCATCTTTATGGCGTTTGGGTTCATTCCACAGCTGTCCGGTTTCTTTGCCACGCTCCCGTATCCATCGGCGCCGCGGTTCTTCTGATTGCGTACCTGCAACTGTTTGGCGCTGCGCTGCAGAACCTGGCAGGTACGACGTTCAACTTTCGAACTATCTATCGGATCGCGCTGCCTGTTTTGATAGGGCTTGCGCTTCAGGCGACCAGCAGTCAGGCGTTTCAAACAGTCAATCCGCTTGTTCGTCCGCTGCTCAGCAACGGCATGATTGTCGGCATCCTGCTCTCCATCCTGCTCGAAAACTTACTGCCCTGGACAAAATGGGCGAGCGCGGCTGATGCCGGCTCGCCGGAATAAAATGTATACAAGGTTGTCCGAATGGGCCAATTGAAGAGAATTGGAAGGGCGATGTAACAGGCAAGACTTGGCGCTGTACACCAAAGCGTGACCTATCCCTTTCAGTAGCTGATTTCACCTGTCAATCTGTGCTGTCTGGCACGTTTGGCCAATGGACTTTCCGCTGAAACACCTTCCCCGCATCAGGGCCGGTATGTACATTGATGTACACGGTATGCTCCGCTTCAATGTACTGTACAGATGAAACTTGTTCGGTTGTATTCTTTGCCTTGTCATGGTATTGAATGGTGAGGCTCTGACCGCCGTCCAATGAATAGTACTCTTTCATGAGCGCGAGTGACTGTGTCGGAATTTGCGCTCCCACGATTGGTTTGGACAGCGTCAGTACGACGAAGGCCCCATCAAACCCCGATGAGTCGGTCACCAGTTGAGCTGTCCCCACATGGTGATCGAGCACCCACTGCATGAACACATCACTGGTCTGCTTGCGCACGTGAATGGCCGTCATGGTCAGCTGCGCAAAGGCGAGCGCAAACACAACCACAATCACTGCGCCAATCAACAGCAGAATGCGATTTTTGCGCGCGCGCAGCCTGGTTTCAGTCATTGCTTGATCCATCGCTCTGCCCCCAAGCATGTACCTGACTTGACTTTTCGTCAGATGATGCAGCAGATGAACGTGCGTGGCCGCATCGGCTGTCCGAATACAGCTGTCTCAAGATCTTATTTAATCTACACGTTCTTCGATTTGACGAATAAAGCTTTCTCGATACGTTATTTGGCCAGTAACGCACCGGTGCCCAGGCAGTTCGGTCGAAATAAGGTTGCGTCAAGACCGTATCGACGTTAAAAACCTACTCGGTTGCGAAATAGAGCCTTGAAAATGCTTTATTTCGTCAGCCCCCTCAGCCCCGCACCCACTGTAGTAAACGCAGGTCCAATATGTGAAGATTCAGTTCAACCGTACCGGATGTATTCCGTGAAGTCAACGCACAGGTTTTGATACAATAGAAGAAAATGGAGGCGATCAGAGATGCAATCCTTGTTGACTCGTGAGGATTTAAATCAATGGCTGGCGGAAAACCGGAGTAAAAAGGCGATCCTGTTCAAGCACAGCACAACCTGCCCAATCAGCGCAGCGGCATACCGCGAAGTAGAGAAATTCGAGCAGCAATCGGATGCGCCTATTGCACTGGTACGCGTCATCGAAGAGCGGCCCCTGTCAAATGCGATTGCCGAGCGATTTGGCGTGCAGCATCAGTCGCCGCAAGTTCTGGCTCCTCAAAGACGGCAAAGTCACATGGCATGATTCACACTATAAAATCACCGAATCGTCCCTTAAGGAAGCAGTGAAGTAAAAGGAAACGGTCACGTAAGACCCAGCAGGCGCGGACACGTTGGCCGCGTCTGCCATTTCCCGTTCTTTCGGCTACCGCATGCCCAACGCCTGCGCCCCCAATACCCCGGCTACTTAACGCCCAACTCCTGTACTCGCCGCACCCAACCCTTGCCTACTTCATGCCCAATGGATGGTCTGCGATACGATCCAGTCGGCCGTAGATAATAAAGCATATAAACGGCAGGGCCAGCAGCAGACAGAACAGCATCAGCGCCAAGTGAATCGTTGTATGATCGTATAGCCATCCACCGATCACCGGACCGAGCATGCGTCCACAAATCGCAGCTGCGTTCCCCAGCCCCTGCAGGGAGCCCATCCTGCCAGCAGGCGCCATCTGCGCAATCGCCGCCGGTACTGCCGGCCAGATAAACATTTCGCCGACCGTTGTAACCACCATCGCTGCCACAAACGCCCCGTACCGAACCGAGAGACTCAGCATGAAAAACGCTACAGCGAACAATGCAACACCAATCAGCATCTGTACCCCGAGCTGTCGCAAACGTCTCGTTACCCAGCCAACCAGTGGTTGCAAAGCGAAAATCAGAATGCCGTTCAGTGTCCACAACAGACTGTACCAAGGCAGAGGAAAACCGAGCCGTTGCATGTAGACAGAAATCGTGCTCTGCCACTGAACATAGACAAGCCAGGCGAAGACAAAACCGAACAGCAGGATGCCTACCGCAATCCATGGAACGCTCGGCATGACATGTGAAGGCACCGTGCTCTCTGCGGCTGCACGTTTGCGATTGGCGTGAAGCGCTCCAAATCGTTTCCGATAGGCAGTTAACGTAAGTATAAGGAACACCACGAAGAACAGGGCGATCGCGAAAAACACCGCCTGATAGGACCAGGCCGCAATTAGTCCACCCGCCGCCGTACCTACTGCAACACCAAGGTTGTTGGCGACGTAGAGAAAGTTAAATCCTCGGCGCCCGCCTTCTGGCCATACTTGTCCATTCAGCGCATTCATCACGGGAAACGGCATCGCACAGGTCATGCCGAAAATGGCCATGACAAAGACGTACAAAGGGAAACTTTGATGAACTCCGGGAAGGCAGATGATGCAGGCAGAAACGCCTATGCTAGCAGCCATCACGGGCAGAAAACCAACGCGATCGAACAGCCAACCTGCAAAAAAACTGCCGAAAAAACCTGTAGCCGAATAGACCATCAGGACCAATCCGGCGACGGTCATCGTCTGTCCCAAATCCAGATGGATATAGATAGAGTTGATTGGCCACAAAAAAGATAAGCCGGCGATGTTGATGAAGCTGCCAAGACCGAGCAGCCACACATCTGCCGGATAAGCCCGCATCCGTTCCTGCAAGCGGAGTGTTACGTTCTTCATCTCGACGCTCCCTCTGTCATGCTGTCCCGAGTACGTGTAGTCCGAGGTAACGCGCCAGCGATTGGCCGGCTTCGTATGCCTGTTCATCCGGCGTCTTGTCCGGGAACCAGCTTGGACAAAGTTGTACCAGTGAAGTCGATGTCTCTTCTTCTACCCGATACGGATTCCCAGCCAACGTGTAAAAACGGTTGATCCGCTCCGTCGCGAGCTTCAAGTCGTAGGCGATCACGATGCTCGCATGCGCGAGCACATAGCCCGGATGGCGTGAAGCCATGCCCGCCAAACCACCACGCCAGGCCTGCGCCGTGCCGACCAACTTCTTTCCGCCGCAGAGCACATTATAGTTGCCGTCACAGTAACTGCCTGGCAGTGCGCCTGTACTGGCTTCAATGCCAAGTGACCGCAGCCACCCAATGAGCGGGATGCATAGCAGGCGATAATAGTCATCTGTCGTCACAGGCTCTGCCGTTCGCGGCAGAATGTAGGATAAATGCAAGACTCCAGGCAGCTTGCGGTACGGCTGTGCCACCCGTGTTGCGAACAACAATCTGCAGGCCCTCGTCGGCAAACGCCTGTACCGCCGCTTCCGCCTGAGCACCTGCAACATCGCGTCGACTCAGGGCGATCCCCTGCTGCCAGGCAGACCGCCAGATGCGAATCAGTGGAGGCTGTTCGCCGCGCGCGACCTGCCCGCCGAGTTCAGCGTCCAAATCGATATTGTGTTGCGGATGATCCAAATCTTCCATCATCGTAATCAGTGTCTTTGCTGGCACGAGCGTTCGCCAGTCCATGATGAAACCCTCAATTCATTGCTGCTCGGTTTGCCGTGCGGCAGACCGCAGCATATAATCTTCTTCCTTTAAGGATTGGTAGAGTGCAAAAGGAATACAACACAGAGACTGTGCCTGCAGTTTCGCCAGTCCTTGATCGCCAATGACGGCTGACACCGCACTGTTCGTCTCAGTTTGTGTTGCAGCTACAACCGCAAATCCTTGTACATGCTGAAACTTCTGCACGGTATGCTGAAACTGAATGGTAAAGCCAAGTTCTTTGAGGCGTTCAACGGGTTTTGCGCCGATGAGTTCCTTGGCGCAGGTTTCGGGTCGCTTTGTCGGTATATGGCCCAACTGGGAACACACCTTTCTCGTCGTATCTCGGCCCAACCCGACGGCCTGACCGCCAAATCTGTCTCTCTGCATGACAGTGTATCAGATTTGAGCTGCTCACTGACAGTAAAAAGTCCGCCCCAGCACACTGGCGGGAGCGGACTTGACCTTATAATGTCTACTTATTGAAAAGGATCCGTATAGCGCGTAATGCGTGGTCCCCAGTAGACATTGCTGAGGGATGAGATCATTACACCGTGATCGGTTGCTGACAGAAAATCATTGCCGCCTACATAAATGCCCACATGTGAAAATGTTGCACCTGTTGTGTTGAAGAAGACGAGATCGCCAACAGCCAGATCTGATTTCGAAATTACCTTACCAACAGTCGCCTGCTGTGCCGCAGTACGCGGCAGCGAGATGCCTTCGTGTTGGAATGCATCCTGTACCAGACCGGAGCAGTCAAATCCGCTCGCCGATTCGCCACCATATTGATATGGATCTCCGATGAAAGTCTTGGCGTAGTCGACGATGGCTTGTCCCTGTGATTCGGCCGTCTGCGTCGCCGTCGCGAGGGATACATCGCGCGATGTCGGCGTCGACGTGGACGGCAGAGTGCTCGCGTTGCCTGTCGACTTCTTAGATGTAGTGCTTGCAGTTGCGTGAAGCGTCAGTTTTTGACCTACTTTAATCAACGAAGTGCTTTTCAGATGATTCCATGCTGCCAACTGTGCAACGGTCACATGATATTTTTTTGCGATGACAGATAGACAGTCGCCAGCTTTGACAACATATGTGGTCGTGTTTGTCGCGTTCCCGCGGCTGGCCCCCGACGCTGCGACGGCGGTGACGAACATCATCGACCGGCTGCGGGCTGCCCGCTCGGTCGCGGCGCTGATGGGCACTCCGGTGTCTACCTACAGCGCCGAGCGCGCCATGCGCGACGGGATGATCGTGCTCGCCTGCCCAGGCTCGGGGTCGACGCGGGACAGGTTGGTGGCGAACCTCCTCGTCTACGACATGCTGCACGCCTTCAAGCAGCGCGCGCACCTCAAGCCCGAGGCTCGTCGTCCGTTCTTTCTCTTCCTCGATGAGCTTCAGACGTATGACGGGCCGAACCTTCCAGTGCTGCTCGAGCAATCTGCCAAGTATGGCGGCAGGGGCTTTCTGTTTAACCAAAACCCCGACCGTTTGAGCGACCCTACTTGGAATGCGGTGACGACCAACCGCTCGCACTTGTCCTCGACCACGGTGAACGCGAGAGCGGCGCAGATGATCGCCCGCGAGTGGTCGGGGCAGATCGAGCCCGACGTCCTCACTCGCCTTGAGCGGTAAGACAATGGC